>NZ_JAWLID010000025.1:0-31080 GCF_033042495.1 Vibrio sp. EA2
GTTCATTGAAATCTAATTTGATACCGAGGTATCTAATTTGGATTATCATCAACGAGTGCCCACACAGATTGATAGGTTCTTATTTTTAAAGAGCTTTTCTAACTTTCTCAGCAACTTGGTTGCTCGTCGTTAGGGGTGCGTATCTTACTCCGCACCGTGAGAGAGTCAAGCGTTTTTTCAAATTTCTTTTTTCTCTCTTTCCAACTCGCTGTGTGACTGTCGTCGCACTCCGTGTCGGTGAGGCGGCATTATAGGGAGATGTTTGAGGAGCGCAACTCTTTTTTCTAAAAAAACTTTTAAGTGGTCAGTTATTAACCAAAACGGTGAAATTCGCATATTTCTTCGACACATTTGAGACATATCACAGCAATTGGTTGGAAAAACACCAACCATATACGTAAGATTCATGTGTCTATTATGTTAATAGGCAAACAATCTCTTTATCACCTATGTGTAGTAATCAAAATGACGTCTAAAAAAAATCTGATTTTATGTGCCGGGTTGGCCGTCATTGGGGGAGTGATATTCTCTCAATTCGCCATTTCACCCGTACTGAGCTTTCTTATCGGTGTTGTCGCTACTGCTTTTCTGTTTTCATTTTCTAGCCAGACACCAATTGATCAATCAACCGACTCTGACCCATCAACGAAAACCTTGTATGTCGGAAACCTACCCTATAAAGCAAATGAGAGTCACGTTCGCGATTTATTTGCGGAATATGGACAAGTCTATGCAGTTCGTTTAATGAAAGATAAACGAACTGGAAAAAGAAGAGGATTTGGATTTGTTGTGATGGCAGCTGCCGATGCTAAGCCAGCCATCGCCAAGTTAAATGAAAAGCTATATATGGAGCGTACGCTTAAAGTGCGTATTGCTAACGATCCAAAACATCCGGAAGGCGATAAACCTGAACAGGACTAAAACCTAACTTCGCCAAACACACATTCAGTGCATCTTCTTGCCAAGGAGGTGCACTGGCAAAAATTCGCTTAGTTCCCTCTTCTCCAGTATCCATACTCTGACCACAACACAGTAGCGTATTCACTCGACGCGCTATCGCTTCACCTGAATCAACTAAGGTCACTTTGCCATCGAGGGCTTGATAGATTTCTTGTTTGATAAGTGGAAAGTGAGTACAACCTAATACAGCAACATCCACTTTGTTGCGCAGCGGTTCTAAAATTCCTTTTAATTCGTCAATACAAACATCTTTACCACGCAACTTTTCTTCCGCTATATCGACCAGGCGGGTGGAACCCAATAGCTCGACCGATTTTCCCTGAGCATAGTCACGAATCAATCGGTGTGTATATTGTCGCGTCACCGTAGCAGGAGTAGCAATAAGACCGACGCCTTGAGAAGCAAGTAATGACGCAGGCTTGATCGCTGGCACTACCCCAACAACCGGAATAGAAAGCTTTTTACGTAATGAGGGAAGCACGATGGTGCTGGCGGTGTTACACGCAATAACAACGATATCGACCTGATAGGCATTAACCAGCATCGAAACGTATTGGTTGACCCGTGAGATAAGAACACTCTGTTCGAGTTCTCCGTATGGGTAAGCTTGATTGTCGAATAAATAAAGGTAATCCAGTTGTGGTAAAAGGCGATGTATTTCTTTAAATACAGAAAGACCTCCAACACCAGAGTCAAACACCAGAACCTTTTTCTTATTCGCTACTCGCACGAGTCATACCTAAGCAATACAAACGCTGCGATCATACTGGTTAGATTTGTTTTGGCAATGATTTGGCGCAGTATCTTTGATGACTAAACCTTTCCCCTATCTCGACCTCTAGCTTAAACAGTTCTAGATGACCTTGAAATGAAGGGGCAGATGTCACCAAGGTATGAAACTCGCCATTTTCTCCACACGGATCAACATGGCTAGGTAGCGAATCAACCAACGATTTGTCATACCAACGCCCACACCAATCTGATGACAAGGCTTCTCCATCAGTGGTGATCAGCATCGTTTTAATACCACGCTCGATAATTTCCAAAGCCAGACTCTTGCTGCTCTCCCCTAACAGAGGGAATACACATTCCCAGCCAGCAGGCTCTATATAACTACGTCGATAATCGGCAATACCATTGCAAAACATGTCACCGAAAGCGACAGCTTGTATATTTAACTCACTCTCTGCCAATGCGGTGACAATCGTAGATTGGTAGATGTCATTACTTGGGAAAACGGCTGGCAACTCAATGGTGAGCAATGGAAGGCCAAGTAAGTCAGCCTGCATCTGCACAACTTCAAGAGGTGTCGCCTGAAAGGGAACTTCATCGTCGACATAAGTTGTGTAGAGCCCAACCACTTCGTAGTTTGGGTCTTGTTGCAACCTTTCTAACGTCAATGTGGAATCTTTACCGCTCGACCAACTGATCACGACTCGTTTAGGTGTACTCATGATGTCTCCATACAGAGTAAAGAAAGCAAAAACCGCCCGAAGGCGGTTTAAGGTGATTAGAATTGGTAAGTAGCATTCACATAATATGTACGTTCTGGAGATGTATACCCACCAGCAGTCTCATACTCTTCATCAGTCAAGTTATCAACTCGACCATTTAAAGTAAGGTTTTCATTCGCATAATAGTTAACTGAAACATCAAACAAACTATACGCTGTAAGATCTTCAGATAAACCTGGTCGCTCACCTACATATTGGTAACCCAACGAAACATCAACGTCATTGACACTAGCAACCGCATTATACTTGTAAATTTTCTTAGCACGGCGTATCAGTTGCTCACCAGATTGATCTTCAGGATCTTGGAAATTAGCGCTGACTTGGTGGTTAATAAAGCTAGTATCAAATCCAACAACCATTTCCACACCACGTAATTGGCTTGCACCATCCGTGTTGTAGTACTTGCTAGTCGCGAAGTTGTAGTCAATTAGATCTTCAACGTTCGTATCATATCCAGTAACCGACCAATCAACACCGTCAAATAAGCCACTAAAAGTCAGCTCTACCGAATCAGCTTTTTCCGCTTCTAACTGCTCGTTACCATACGAACTATATAGTTGATACAAGTTAGGAGCCTTGAAAGAAGTGCCATAAGCGGCCTTAACAATAAGCCATTCCGAAAAACGATAGCCTAAGCCTGTATTGTAAGTTGTCTCCGTACCAAACTGTTCATTATCATCAAGACGAAGACTCAGCTCACCAAACACTTTATCCGCATCGGCATTTACTGCTGCAAAATATGCAACATTGGTTCTGTCATATTCTGTATTCGAAGGCTTCACTATGTAAGCCTCATCTCGCCAATCAACACCACCACTTAGTGTCAGTGCTGAAGTAACTTTGTATGAATTCACCCATTGAACGTTGAGTTGCTCAAGCTCATCAGATGTTGCAAATGCTGAGTTTTTACCCGATGACTGCTCATAATCCCAGTTATCTTGATTTTGATAGTTAACTAGAAAATCTGACTTAAGTTCATTGCCACTAAATTTAGCTCCCACCGCAAAGGTAGAGTTTTGAACTTCAGCTTCTTTGTAAGAGTAGATAGGTGCTCCCGTAAAATAATCAACATACGATCCATCATATTGAGAAATATTCTCAAACATGCGGAAATTCGCGAAGCCACTCCATTGCTGATCAAAATCATGGACATAGCCAACGAGTACGTTACGAGATTCAAAACCATGGCGATCACCATCGTTTATTCCAGGCATAGGGTGAACGTTGTACCCCTCATCAGAGTCATAACCAACGGAGATGTTCAAATGACCATTTTCACCAACCTTAGTACCACTAACAAAACTAAGCTCTTCATAATCCATGCTTCCTAGTCCAGCACTTAACGCTGTTCTTTCATTGTCAGAGTTTGCAACTGTAATGATATTAATGACACCACCAATAGCTTCAGAACCATACATAGCAGCGCGAGCACCACGAACGTATTCTACTCTATCGACAAATGTAATTGGTAACTGACTAAAATCGACTCCACCTTTTGCTGCTCGAGCAAAACGAATACCATCAATTAGAACTAGAACTTGATCTGACTCAGCTCCTCTAACATAGATCGAAGCTTGCTGTCCTCGGCCTCCATTTTGTGAAACTTGGATACCCGTTAACCTTCTAAACACGTCTGTTAATGACTTAGCTTGAATACGAGCTATATCTTGGCGTGTCACTACTTCAACTTGAGCGACAACACTTTCAGTGCTTTGTTCAAATCGGTTAGCGGTAACAACCATCGTTTCGTCAGCGGAGGTTTCTTGGGCCTGTAGATAAGAGACAGGTGAAAGCAGCGATGCCAGAGTGATCGCCAATGCGGATTTTTTCATTATATTGTCCTAAATCGCGTAATTCCTTCCGAGCCCTGCCATTTAATGGCAGTCCAGTGCTGTGGCTCAGTTGCTGGCAGGTATTCGGACTTAAGAGCCTGGTTTTACCCTCCTACTCGCTCGACTTCCCACATCAACCAATGCAGTGTCTTATATAAGCTTTCGTTCTCTTTTACCGCTGCGCGTCAGTTCTGGAATTCCACCAGATTCCCATTTCAGCCATCTAGATTGCTAGATAGCACCAGCTTGTGGCAGATCTTATTCAGCTATTGATTATTTGTCCAGCCAATATTGCCCTTATAAATTGTAACGTTTTGATTATTTTTACTTTCTCCTTTACCTATACACACTATCTTTAAATCAATTCCGGTACAAAACTGGACATACTGTTGAGATTGAATAAAATCTGCGCTCTTAAATTGAATGCACCATAAAAGGTAAGATCATGGCTACTCTTGATGTAAACCCACAACACTACCAAGAACAACTGGCGGAAAAAGTTGAACGTCTCACTGATATGTTCACGCCATACAACGTGCCAGAGCTGGAAGTGTTTGAATCACCAGAGCAGCACTACCGTATGCGTGCTGAGTTCCGTGTTTGGCATGAGGGTGAAGACCTTTACTACATCATGTTCAATCAGGAAACTCGTGAAAAATACCGCGTAGACCAATTTCCAGCAGCAAGCCGTTTGATTAATGACTTGATGCCACTACTGATTGAAGCGATGAAAGACAACGACTCCCTGCGTCGTAAATTATTCCAGGTGGATTTTCTCTCCACACTTAGCGGTGAGATACTGGTTTCTCTGCTTTACCATCGCCAGTTGGATGATGAGTGGATTGAAAATGCGAAAGCGATGAAACAACGTCTGAATGATGAAGGCTTTAACCTCAACATCATCGGTCGCGCACGCAAGATGAAAATCGTCCTCGATCAAGACTATGTCATCGAGAAATTAGATGTGAACGGTCAGTCGTACATTTACCAACAAGTAGAAAACAGCTTTACACAACCAAACGGTAAAGTGGCAGAGAAGATGCTGGAATGGGCGGTAGACTGCACTCAAGACAGCACTGGCGACCTATTAGAGCTTTACTGTGGTAACGGTAACTTCTCGCTGGCGTTGGCACAAAACTTCGACCGCGTTTTGGCAACCGAACTGGCGAAGCCTTCTGTGGTATCTGCTCAATACAATATCGCAGCGAATGAGATTGATAACGTACAAATCCTGCGTCTTTCAGCAGAAGAGTTTACTCAGGCAATCGAAGGTAAACGTGAGTTCCGCCGCTTGCAAGATGCTGGCGTGGATTTGAAGAGCTACAACTGCAACACGATTTTCGTTGATCCACCGCGTTCAGGTATGGATGTGGACACCTGCAAGATGGTGCAAGGTTACGAGCGTATCATGTACATCTCATGCAACCCTGAAACACTAAAAGAGAACTTGGACATATTGAGCGAAACCCACAAAGTAACGCGTTTTGCTCTGTTCGATCAGTTCCCATATACCCACCATATGGAAGCGGGTGTGATGCTAGAACGCATTAAACAAGGCATTTGACGAGTTATATATTCAATAAAAATCAACCTGGGTACGGCGTGGGGTACGGCAACATTAAAAACCGACTTCACGCCATAACATAAAGTTCTTTGTCATCTAGTTGTAAGTTTGATAAAGATTTTCAGCCTAAAACAAAAAATTAGCTTTCCCCTTCATTGAAGGCAAAAACCAGTACGTTCGACCAATTGTGATATGAGGCAATACAGCTATCGCGAATAAAAAGACAGGATATGTTTTAATTCTGGCCCGATTGCATAGCGTCTTCAAGCAGAGTGATGAATGAAGCGCAGTCACCTAAATAGTTGGGGTATGCTTCTGATAGTTGCCCCATATTTTTCGTAGATATAAGAAGGGTGTTTAATCTCGCATGACTACGAGTCATTTTCTCAGCTGCGTTATAAACCGAGATAGCTTGGGTATAATTCTCAAACTCTTCACTAAAAATCATTTCTAATGAAGTTTCGTCAATAACTAACAGAACATGTTCTATTGAGCCATCACGACAGCCTTCAACTTTTTCAGATAAGATTTTAAAGCTTCTCAACCGACTCAATGCATTGATTTCACGATTTAATTCAATCAGTCTATTTGAAAACTGAGTCCTATTGTCATTGCTTAACTCTATAGCACCTTCAGCGTCAGCAATATACTGACTCATGATGGAAAGTAGCTCTTCCCACTGAACCTGCAACTTTTCTTTGTCTTCATCTGGGCTATGGGAATGCGTCTTAATCTTAGTACCTTCCAAAATATCGACGATTTCTACCGTTGTCGCCCAAAGATGCTGAAGACGAGTACGTAGCTGAGCTTCTATATTAAAACTTTTTCCGCTGGCATGGTCATAACGATATATAACATGCAAACTTCGGTATCCGCAGTCATTAGGTTTAGGATTAGTGATGTAGTCATCAATGTCCTTGATCTTAATTCGACCTACTTTTTCTACGGTAACTTGCAGACGCTCTTTTGCTTTCTCCAACGATTCAAGATCAGGGAAAATTGCCCGACAACCACCAATATCGTTCATATTGGTTACACAGGTCGCATTCGTAGTTTCACCATCAAGAGATTTACGCTGTAGCTTATCTACTATGGTTTCTAAACGCTTCAGTCGTGTCACTGGTTTAACATCTATCCCAAGCTCTCGACAACATCGACCAACAAGGTAGGCGATAGTATTCAGTGGTTTTTCATGGGCGGCACGAAACTGCTGGATGGTCGCAGTCGCGGATTTTAGATCGCCTTCTTTTTTGCGTAGTCGCCGCCCTGCTTTCTTAACTCCGTTATTGGAGTATGAGAAATCTTCAGCGGCACTTTCATCAACCGTTCTTTCAAGAAAATCTTGGAAGCACAGCTCATAGTCGTCTTGGAAGTTTTTTGATGCCTGTTCGGCGGTGGGAGTGTCGTCAATTTGAAAACTGACGACACGTTTTTCTTTATCACTCACAGGCTAGCTGTTCGCCCTGATTGTTTGATCTGAGTGTAATGAGCTTGAATCAAATGGTCAGGAATCACTTTTTGATGTGTGCCATCCCATACTTGATGCCATGGACTGCCCTCACGGTGAGTCAGATCTACAAGCTGCGGGCCTGTTAAATGTCCCAGTTGTGATACTACATCTTTGACAATAGATTCACTTTCATGATCTAACACCACATCACATTGTTCGGTGATCACGTTACTGCCATACGATTTAAAGCGAAAATAGACAGAAGGGACTACGGGACCAAATTTCCAAGCAAATACGTCATCCACAACAAGAGGACGCTGGAAGTGTGCCAATGATAAACCGTGGCAAACATAGGTAAGTTTTTGTAGCTGCAAATTGGAGAAGCATTTACCTTGCTCTTTCGCATGCTTAAGCAAGCTCCATGCAACGTCTACAGCACTGTATGTGTGATATGCTTTCATCTTCTTATTCCAATTTCGTCTAAATAGTTTACATAATCCAGTCGATGCAACATCAAAAGTGTAAACCATTGCTGTATTTAAAGACAGTAATTTTATTCACAGTTAGATGCTCGTTCGCAAAATTAAGCGACCTGATTGTGACAATTTTGGATCACTAAGCTCATAAACAAAGTACTTGTTCCGCTCCTCTCTTGTGAAAGACTAATTCGAGATCTCTGACGATAAAATAAAAAAGAGGATGCATAATCGCATCCTCATTCTTGCTATAGTTCATTCACTAAGGTGAGTTCAGAACATGTAGTACTAAAAAGTTCTTAACGACCAGTCTTAATAGAACGAAGATGAATGGCTGTAGAAACTGTTTTTTCAAACTCAACCACTTCTTGAGTCACATAAGTCATATGGTGCGCGGTATCAATCGCAACCCAGCTAGTGGGGTTACCCACAAAAACTTTCCCTTTTACCATTCCATAATTGGCACATTTTTCGATCATCATATCTCCCCAGCTGAATTCTGAACCACAGAAATAGCCAGAACCAACTAGAGATTTACATAGCCCATGCATTTGTGCGCCTTTCTCTCCTTGTCTTCTAGAATAACCTCGAACGACAAAGTAACTATCCTCTATGGTGTATCTGATTTTCCCATTGGCATCTGGTGCAATAGTCTCATCACCAACATTTGGATTGGCTATACCATAGTCACCGAACACAAACTTCATACTTGGGTTAAATGATCGTACTGACTTCCATACTTTGAATTCTTTTCTTACAACGATACCTGTAGAATTTTTCTTAGGCACCATTCCGTTAATATCAGAAGTAATTGAACAACCAGCGATAGATACAAAGCTAAACTGATAGTCTTCAAGAAGTGATAATGCCGTATCTACCTGCTCTTGAATATCAACTATTGTATCTTTTGAAACATCTCCAAAGTCTAGAATCACAGAGCACTTACGGGTGTCTAACCCCATAGACGAGACGATATCTTCGATAGTGTCTAAAAACGGCTCTTCCTCGACCATATCTTCAAAGGCATATGAATCCAAACGAAGAATAAAACGATCCTTTGACTGAGCAAGAAGCTGTAATACTGTAGAGTATTCTACATCTTCCCACCGGTCATACCCGATAACAGGTAAAACTTCACATCCTTCGTTAGAAAGGCAACTAGTGAAGACTGACAATACGTGCTCGCCATTCTCAATTGTAGAGTCTGGTGCCCATGAATGGATATCGACGCCAATAGTAGGTACTGAGATAGAAGAGCTTAAGCCTACAGCACATTTGTTTATAAACTGCTCTCTAGGATTACTAACCCCTAAGTACGTTGTTTCTAACATTTTACTTGTTAGAGTCGGAAGTTCAAATACAGGTAGAGTGTGTAGTTGAACTGTGCGAGGCAAATTCTTATATGCATCAAACTCGCCTTTTTTCGCTTTTAAAATAGGAACGTACTTAGGAGCCATAACTCGCCTCACTTACCAATATTTAGAAGGGAAGTGCTTTCTAACCTCCCCGTAACCAACCAATTCAGAGAACTGATTATATTTGCCAGATTCTCGTCTTAACCTTCCAGCGATGATGGCTGGATGAATGTTCAATTCTCTAGACAAAGCATCGATAGTTGCACTACTCGGATTTAGGTATGCTTTACTCCGCTTCCAAACAACTCTCGGAATGAAAGTATCTCTGGCATATCTATTCGCCTCAGCTTCGAGCTTATCTTTACTCTCGGTATGATTTTCTAAATCATCTACAAATGTTTTATCTAGGTCGACATGCTTCCAGATATGTACAACTTCGTGAAGCAAGGTAAACCAAAAGTTATCCAGCCTATCTTGTCGTAGTGACAGAGCAATTATAGGCCTGCCATCAGCATCTTTTAGTGCTGCACCATCCACCGAAGTGCCTTTTAAAGCCGGCTCAATAACAACACAAATACCATTCTTCTCTAGATATTCTACCGCGAGTAATGGACCATATTCAGACCAGCTTAAATGCGCTAAATCCTTTAAAAATTCTTTTCCTAAAACGCTAGCGTCGAATGGATACTCTAGGTTTCGAGTGCGAGCTTTCTGTATAACTCTAGCTACCCAAGCATAAAGCTTATATTGACTCAAAGGTGAATAAGCATCACCTGACAAAGTTCTTTTGAAGGATGCGCTCGCGGTCGATCCCCCAAGGCTACTGATAAAGTCTTTTACCTGCTCTTCAACATTCTTCTTTACCTTAGCACCTGTATCCTCAATCCAACCTCTTGACAGCATTTCTTTAATCGGAAATTTTGACCAGTTGAACTCGGCTTTAGACGGATTTTCCGTAACAGCTCTATCATCCGTATCTAGTCCCAACAATGTTTGAGGAGCTATACCCAAGCCAACTGATAAGGCCTTTATCATCGGAACAGTTAACGGCCGTTTACCTGAAAGCACCTCTGATACTCTGCTCTTTGTTCCAAAATACGGAGCTAAATCAATTTGCTTTAACCCTTTCTCAGCCATTCTAAATTTAATAGCATCAATAGGATCTACTGGCTCGATTGCATAATTGGAAGACTCATAGCTTTCAATCAAAACGGTTAGCAATTCCAATCTCTCAGCGTCATCGGAACCAGGTGTTAATTTTTGTACAATTAGTGACTCAACTTCAGACATATACTCTTGATATTGGTCCTGAGTTCTAATCACTCTTGGTTGAGACTTACTCATTTGTTTATCACTTCATGAATCACAGCAATACCTCCGTTAAAACAGAAAGTGACTTTGATGCTTATATGGTCATAACCAAAAATAGGAAACATATAAGAAAAATCTTCTACATGCTCAACTCTTGGAAAAGCATCGATCAATTCCATATCACTTCTCCAACTCGCATGGTTAATCTCTGCCACCCAAGCTGAAATCCAGATATCAATTTCGTTACTGATACCTTTAATGGCGTTGAGCCTTTCTATACCTATCAAACGCATCAAGGTTCTCCATTTGGGAACATTATTGCACTAGCAAAAATAAAAATCAACAAAGTTCCACCATTGGGAACCACAAACAAGAAAATATATCCATAAATAGAATGAGGGCTATGAGAGCAGAATTCAACCAACATCATGTTTTTACTGATATTGAATTGATTATATTTTTTACATACGCACTAGGTAAAAACGTTATCACCTTCAATCCAAAAATCTTCAGGCATATGTCATCAATGTGAATACTCATCATTGATTCCGACAGGAGCCCGAAATGAATCCCAAAACTTCCGATTACCAAAAGCAGCAACGCTATCAAGAAAATGAAATCCTAGAGCATGCCGCTGAGATACTGGCTACGCGCTACGTGCGTGGTGATGCTCTAATCAACCCTGATTCCACCAAAGAGTATGTGCGCTGTAAGCTAGGCAGCTATGAGCGTGAAGTGTTTGCCTTATTGTTACTGGATAACCAAAACCGACTGATTGAGTTTAAAGAGCTGTTTCAAGGAACGGTCGATGCGGCCAGCGTCTACCCACGTGAAGTGGTGAAAGCGGTGTTGGAAGTCAATGCCGCAGCGGTGATATTTGCCCATAACCATCCATCTGGAGACTCAAAGCCTTCTCAAGCCGATAGACGCATAACCGAAAGACTCAAGGACGCTTTAGCGCTGGTGGATGTGCGCGTACTTGACCATATCGTGACAGGCGATACCTGCACTTCATTTGCTGAAAGGGGATGGTTATGATTGAGCAACACTACGGTGAGCTTTCTATTGATGACGCTTTACATACGTCACTGGAAGCACTTATGAATCGGTACACTCTCCCAGAGAACGCTGAACGACTCGTGCTGAACTGTCGCCAAATGAGTTACTACCGACATCGACAAGGTTTACATCCCATTGAGGTGCAACTTAAACGTGAGTCAGCCTCTAGTCCTTGGTTGGTGGTGTTCTTTGCCAGCTTCTCTTATCCCGATGACAACAGCACAATCGTTGAACCTGAGTTGTACTTTCACCTTGCTAATCGCTGGTGCTATCAACCCGATGTGGGGAGCACGGATTTATCCCACCCAGAGGTACAAGAGCTGCTCTCGGTATGGATGAAAGCCTTTGCTCGCCACCTATCTCGAAACGTCTTTGATGACGTGCAACTGACGATGGTCGGTACATTCCAATAATTCTCACTCTGTTATTTCTTACTTTAATCCTGAAACAAGGAGGACTCACTATGTCCAAATTAAACTTCACTGCATCACTACTACCTGTGTCAAAGAAACTGCATAAGCTGCTAAGTGAACAACTCACCGCTCATTTGCTGAGTAATGAAGCACTGACCACCAGCCGTTATCTGGTGTTTAACTTTCGCGATAAAAGTTACAGCGCGGAAGAAGGCGGCTTCCATCCGGTTGAGATGGCGATTTGCCAGACCGCAGCAGGTGCGTGGAGCATTGAGTACATCACCGATTTTGCTTATATGGGAAACTACTACCCAGAGCTAGAGCGCAACTTGGATTTTGATTTTCGGGTTGGACAGTTCTTTGTGGCCTATCGTGGCTGGCTACCAATGCAAGGTAGCCGTGATGCCAAAGAGCTGTATCGGCTATGGGAGAATAACTTTCTGGCCTATGTCGATATGGACTCCTACAACGAGATAGCCATCACCTCGCAATAACTCATGACTTCCCTTCTTCTACAAATCATCAAACTTGTCACTGCCCTCATCACGCTGTTCTCCCTTTCTCCGTTCTTCGGTGCCATTGGAGCCCTATCCACTTTAGGGTTTCTGGTGGTGCTGTTGATTGGGTTATTGGTAGCGATTGCCGAACTCAGTGATAAGCATAACCCTCGTTAATGTTAATCAATTCACACTTTTATGAAACGAATTGATTGCATTTTAACCGTTGGACATTATGTGTCTGACCCACCTCTATTCTCCCGACATTAAATGTCCGACTCCGGTGTGGAGCTTTGATGTATTGAGAGCGTAGTCATGAGCAATAAAACCAGCATTGAAGGGTTATCCGCTTTGCTGCACACGCTGATGCTTATTCCTCAACATCGATGGATCACCGTTAGGGAGTTGCAGCAGCAGTTAGCCCTACTCGATATCCACCGCACCACGCGCAGCATTAAACGTTACCTTGATGAAGTTATTGTGGAAGTGTTTAACGTGGAGTGTGATTCGATGAGCATGCCCCATGTTTATCGGAAAACCTCAGAGCAATTACTGAAACTCAACAAACAGGAAATGCTCTATTGGCAACTGACCAACAAGTACTTACTACCACTAGTTCCTGATGCACTGAATTATGGTCAAGGGTCCTCCTCGGAGAGAGACAAACCCTTGTCCCACAAGGGTTCAGCACATTCAAAAGAGCAAGAATGGTTGTCAAAAGTACATGTGGCTTTGCCCACTATTCGCGAGTGGAGTGACGAGCAACGGCAAGTGTTGAATGCGATACACACGGCATTACTGCACAACCGTATGCTCAAGATATCTAGCCAAGTATTGCAGCAAGAGAAGGCGCTCATTGAACCTCTGGGACTCTCAGTTCAGTGTGACGCGCTCTTGCTGCTCTTTCGTTTAACCGGTCAAAACAAGATACGCACCCTAGCTTTGCCTTTGATTGATGAGGCCAGTGTATCGACGTTTTCTTTTATCTACCCCACTGATTTCAATATTGAACGGTTCATGCGTGAACACGATGGAATCAATGCGCCCTGAATTTCACTCACCGATAAGGAGAGCACCATTATGACATTAATCAACACCCTACTCCGATACGCCACTATGACCATCCTGTTTATTGGGCTCACCGCTTGCGGCGACCAAGAAGAAACTCAAGCAGCAACGGCAGATATTGAAGTGTCGATATCAACTAACCCTCATTGGGGAACATTGGTCTTTGACCTGCAAGCCATCACCGACAACACCGTAGTAAGTAATGTAGTGATTAACCGTGGCAACTGCCGATTACCCGCAGGTACAACCTCAGAGCTATCAAGAAACGTTTCATTAAACTTCGGCCAAACCTACACCGGATACAGCAACAACTGCACCGTAGACAGCGTGAAAGAAATCGAAGTCACCTCCAGTGCTGGCACTTTTGTCTACACCTTCTAACTTTCAATTCCCAAATAACACACTCAACCAACTCGTAAGGATCAACTATGAAAAAATCCTCTCTACTCATCACAGCAGCGTTAGCTTTCTCTGCCTCCTCCGCCTTTGCTGGTGGAACACTGGGCGGTAATCCATCCGCAGATTCGGGAGCCGTCAACGTCAGTGTGGGCAAATGCACTCAATACAAAATGGATATGAAAGAGGCACAACAGAAAGGTAAGAACGTAGCGAGCATCACCGTTCCTGAAGGCTGTGAGGCCATCACAGAAAAGTAATACCACCAGCAACGATAAAAAATGACAATGGGGAGCAATTACGCTCCCCATTCTTTTTTTGTTTCTATACATAATCGGTACAAATCAATAAGCCAGACTTCTAAGCTAATTTTTGGATAAAAGTGAGCTACGCAGGCGTCCCTAGCAGTCAAAATTGATATGAGGAAATGTATGGCAAAGTTTACTTGGACCGCCGAATATTAATCTAAGGCTATTGGTGGAACGTTTTTCTCCATCGATTAGGTGTCACTTCATAACACTATATAAATTTATCTCTGAACATGAGAACTGAGCGAAACCCTGTTTTTACAACAATCTTTTCAATAGACAAATCTGTAGATACAAGTAGACCTGAGCCAAGTATAGTCGCTCAGCCGTCAACCATTCTCCAAATGACATACCTGTAGCTCTACACGACATTCCGCCTTTCATCTAAGGTTTAAACAAGCATCTAAGCGACTCTCGCCCAAACTCTGACCGTTTCAAGAAAAAGTCCAAATGGACGACTGATTATTATCATAGTCACCGTTGCTGAGATAAGAAGAGTGATAATCTCTTTATAATCTGCTCCTGCTATCATCAAAGTAACTGCATAAGTGGGTACCTGAAACGCAAGGAAAGCGATACAGTCAACGACTGCTTTACCCCATGGTGCAGACGGAAGTAACTTGAGGAACAACCAGTCTCGCCATAATCCATATGGACGACCAGTCACAATCATCATTGGCACCATTAATAGCCGAGTGATTAACACCTCGTCAAAGTCCATACCGGCAATATAATATTCAGTAAAAGCCGCTAATAGGGTGAAAAAAACTATTGTCGCTGCTGTATCAACGATGAACCGACTCATATCGAACCTAAATAAAGAACCATAGAGATACTATACGAATTTCATGAGAGTATGACAAAACTCTGGTCAAATTGTTTTAGTAGTAACAACAGAACAGTGCCTCGTACAGTTCACCACTATCTAACATGTCTTAAATCACTGATTCAGATCTCTTTCGATACTAAATGTTTATTTACATGATAACATCAATATTGGTAGCACAAGCTCAGTAGTTGTACATAACTCATAATAAACAAAGAGTTAGGATGGTTAAGCGCCTAAATTATGTTTCAAAATACCAATCTAAATTTATTGAAATCACTGCATATCCTGTTGCAAGAAGCTCATGTAAGCAATGCAGCAAAACGGCTTCACATCACCCAATCAGCAGTTAGCCGACAGTTAGCTCAGTTAAGGGAAATGTGTAACGACGACTTGTTAGTGCGCAGTTCAAATTATTTTGTGCTGACTCCTAAAGCAGAAATACTTAAAGCAAAATTAGACTCATTCTTTGGGGATTTTGAACACTTATTATCTGACATAACATTTGAACCTGAAAACTGGTCAGGAGAATTGATCATTTCATCCAGTGATTATGTTGCTCAATACGTCTTACCCGACATTTGTTCTAGGCTTAATTTATTAGCCCCAAAACTGAAAATCAATTACCAACTATGGCATCCAGTAAATATCGACCAATTACATGAGTTAGGTATCGATATTGCGTCAACAATGCTTCCAGAAAAGCCCAACGGAGTATCAAGTCTATTCATAGGCAGCGACCATTCGGTTCTCGTAATGCGCAAACAGCATCCATTATCGAGTAAAAACAATATAAGTGTGAATGAGTTACTCTCATACCCTCATATAAAAATTACAGGAGGAGCAGATAAAGACTCAACGGTTGATCAGCAGTTAAGCTCATTGAACCTACACCGAGAAATTTACCTTCAGGTACCGTTTTTTACCGCAGCTGTCAGTCGATTGATACAAACTGATGCTTTAATGGTTGTTCCATTGCACATCGCTAAAAACCTATCAAAGTTCTCGCCTATAACGCATAAAAGTCTACCCTTTGATGTGGATATCAATAAATACTGGTTAATTTGGCATCCAAAATTTGATAATGACGTTAGCCATAGATGGCTAAGAGAGCAAATTGCACTTTCAATGCAAGATAGCGAAAATTCTATCCATCTATCGTAATGGATCTAAATAGATCCAAATTAATAATAGCATTACCCTAAATCATACCAATCATGATTAATTATGATTTCCTTGCATGGTCTGGCTTAATTATCCTTACCTAAAAAGGAGATAATCATGACACTAACATTCTTTAGTACCTTATTAAGTATTTCTTTGCTCGGCGCAATGTCTCCCGGCCCTAGCCTTGCTGTTGTAGCTAAGCATTCGCTTTCTGGGGGGCGTTTATACGGGGTTGCATCTGCATGGTCGCATTCATTAGGCATATTAATTTATGCGATATTGACGATGAGTGGCTTATCCATAGTGCTTGAACATTCACCTTTTGTGTTCAAATCCATAACGTATTTAGGCGCTGCTTATTTGGCTTATTTAGGTATTCGTTCCCTTTTATCAAAAGGGGGAATAGCGGACAAACTGAAGTCTGGAGAAAAAAGTAGCATATTCGAAGCAATAAGAGATGGGTTTGCTATATCGATTTTAAACCCCAAAATAGCACTGTTTTTCATAGCATTATTTAGCCAATTTATTGGAGTGTCCCAAACTGTACAAGATAAGACGATAATTTCAGTTATTCCGCCATTACTAGATGGTCTTTGGTATACATTGATAGCGATTATTCTTTCAAGTAGCAAATTGATAGAAAGAATCCGAGCTAAAGCATCTATGATTGATAAAATATCAGGTATGATTCTATTATCGCTAGCGGTTAAAGTGATTTTTATTTAATCACGCTAAACCAAAACTGTGACATAAAGGCTGAGGGAATGTTTCGTTCCCTCAGCCTTTATCTTTAACACATCTGAACGTTTACTAATTTCGTAAAACACTCAAGCGTTATACACAGTCAACTGCTTTTATGACTCTTTGCTACAAGTGAATCGAATTCACTGATGCTAGCAAAGAAGGAAGCTTTATCATCAATCGGAATTGTTGTTGCAATTGGTAAGTCAACTTTCATTGAATTGACGGGCCTATTACGAACTAGAACTTCGAAATGCAAATGAGGCCCAGTAACACGACCTGTAGCCCCAGACAATGCGATTTTTTGTCCTCGTTTAACATACTGCCCTTTCTTTACTAAGAACTTACTTAAGTGAAGATAACGGGTTTTGTAGACGCTATTGTGTTCGATGACAAGATAGTTCCCAGCAAAAGGGTGACTTCGAACGGCAATAACTTTTCCATCTCCCGTCGAATATATAGGCGTTCCTACTGGTGCTGCGAAATCAGTGCCATTGTGAGGAGTGATTTTTCCAGTCACTGGATGCTTTCGTCTAGGATTAAATGGGGAAGTAATCCGTCTAAAGGGCTTATGCATAGGATAACGATTAAAGGCACGTTCAAGGCTATTTCCTTCTCGATCATAAAATCGTCCATCACTTGCTAAAAAAGCATCAACCTCACCTTTTACAAGTTTAAATGATATTGCCTTTATTTCACTATTACCCGTTTCATGATCACCTAAATACTGCTTTTTAATCAGTATCTCAAATCGATCCCCTGCTCTTAGACTACGTTTAAAATCTACTTTATCTTTGAGTACACGAGTGATATTCGCAATCTGTGTAGAAGTTAACCCTAAATTATGCGCTGATTCTGAAAAACTACCGTGAATCTCACCTGATAACAATATGTCATGCCAAACTCCTGGAACTTCAATAAATTCATAAGAAAACGAGCCATCCTCCCCCCGCGAATAAATGGCTTTTTCTACCAAGGTCATGTTATACACTAACTTTTTTAACTTCCCTGAATCATCCAAGTCTAACTCTAAGAGCTCACCGGGCTGAATCATATCAAGATGTAAGTGGTCCTGATCAACAGAAAGAACCTCTTGCAGAACGCTATAAGGGATCCCCTTTTCAGAAAAAATGCTGCTCAGTGAGTCTCCTGCTTTCACTGTATAGTAAATTTGATGTTCTTTTGGCGCTGGGTCCAAATCCACATCAATGGGTATATTGTACTCATGTTGATTATTAGCTATCAGATCTACAACCGGTTCTGGTTCTGGCTCGGTCTCACTCCTCATAGATAACCATGTAGCACTTGAAAATGACAGCACAGCTACGACTAAAGCAACGCTTGTAAATTTATTCATAAAGAAAACTATATTGACAATTCAACCATTCGTTATGTTATAACATAACGAATGGTTGAATTACAGAGTTTGGGTAAATAGACTTAACTAAACTCATCGCCAAAGCTAAATGGGAGAAGTGCTGATGAAGGAAAAAATCAATAATATTCTGCTTGTCGCTGGAACACATGGAAATGAATTATCTGGCATTTATCTGCATAAATTGATCCAGAGAGGATATTATCCTGTTGATAGAACGACTTTTTCTACATATTCGGTCATTGCCAACCAAGAAGCGGTGAAGCAAGGTGTCCGTTACATTGATAGCGACTTGAATCGAGAGTTCTCTGCATTAAATGAGAAGGCAAGTAATTCTAATTCGCATGAGAACATCATCGCTCGTCAATTTATTGATAAGTACACACACAGCAGTAATCAACTCATTATTGATCTGCACAATACAACAAGTAATATGGGGGCAACTTTAATTTTGCTTTCCAATGATGTGTTTTATAGGAAATTGGGCGCGTATGTTAAACAGCGAATGCCGTCATCACATATCCTTTTCGAGGAGCGAAAAGAATGGCAAGAGCAGCCTTACCTTTGTACTAGCAGGCAATATGGAATAATGATTGAAGTCGGGCCGCAAGCGCATGGTGCACTAAATTATAGCACGTTAGAGTTGATGAAACAGATGCTTACTGCTGTATTGGACTATGTTGAAAAACACAACCTCAACAGAATAGGCCTACTGAGCGAGTACGACGCTTTTTTTTACACTGAAGAAATCAAAATTTCACTAGATCAAGAGGGTATGCGACAAGCCTTAGTGCACCCTACTATTTGTGGCAGAGATTTTGAGAGAGTCAAGCCAGGAGCACCAATTTTAGCGACTTTCGCTGGTTACGATATTCATTGGAATGGACAAGGGGATATTTACCCGCACTTTATCAATGAGAGCGCCTACAACAAAGCCAACATTGCAATGGCTCTCGCAGAACAACGTCGTGTTTCTCCTATATAACTCCAAGATACATCTGGGCAATTCTTGACTGTAGCGCCAACAAATTGAGTCTAGTGGGACGGTTCTTGAGCAACACCACAAACATGTAAGATAAGTAAAGCCATGTAAGCGTTACGGTTTTAAAACCCCTTGCTTACATGGACAAATTATAATATCGGAGACATACCGTAACTCTGCCCGCCAATCAGTATGAGCCCAAGCATAATCAGCAATACGCCACCGATAAATTGTAGAAAATAACCTACATACACCCAATTTGGGTTGGTGTTTCTTTTCGAAGCAGTCAAGTAACGTTTGACCAATTGCTTACTGGTTAAGGTCATTACCGCGATGATGGATGTTGTAAATGCAGTACCTATCGCCATGACTATCGCGCTAGCTACCCCCATCCAGTACAAACCAACCATATTGGCAAACAACAACACCATAATAGCGCCTGTACAAGGACGAATTCCAATACTTACAACAATTCCAACATACTCTCGCCAATTTGCGGCATTGTTGATCGCTTTTGCACTGGCAACATGTTGATGCCCACATCCACAGATCTCCATGTTAGTTTTCTGTTGATTGCTCATTACCAGTGGCGCTCGTTGAGTCAAAGGATAAACACCGTTTTTATTACCAAGTAACGACTGATCTGAACCAGCCTTAATCGTGAGTGGTGTCATACGAACGAACTTTATTTTCACAGGCCTCATTGTACGGTAAAGCTTCCTAGCTGCTTTCCAACAGATTAAACATCCGAGCATCACCACTAATGCAAAACTCAGTGAAACAAAAAAATTTGCTTGTTGATTAACCACTCGCATTGAGGAATTGAAGCCCCATAACAGAATGCTCACCAACGCAATCGCTACTAATGCCTGACATAATGCTGAGAAGGTGGTTAAGAGCAAGCTATTTTTTACTTTGGTGGGATGAGTGGCTAAGTAAGTCGTAACAATGACTTTGCCATGCCCAGGTCCTAACGAATGAAGCATCCCATACAAAAAACTCACTCCAACCAAATAGCCTCCGGCCATCCAAGGATGGGCTTGTGCATCGTATAATAAATCTGCTAGTTCGCTATTCACTTCTCGTTGCCACTGTAAACTCGCTATTATCAGTGAAGGCCACGCCAGCCAGAATTGATACACACTCATCACCATAAACATACAAGCCATAAAGGCAACAATATAGCGGCACCAGTTATGCGCAGGACGTTTCATTTCATTGCGCGGTGAAAATGAATTCAGTTGTTTCATTTCTATCTCTGATAGTTTGTTGTTCAATGGGCTTGTGGAACACTTGCACAATGGAAGTTCACTGTTTGCGTAAAAAATTGACCCAACGTATAGTCAGGATCCTCATCAACGGCGAGAGACATAGCATAGCTCACTTGTTCTGGCGTTGGATTTGGCGCTACCAGAGTCAATTTACATTGTCGAGAAAGTTCGTCAGACAATTGAATATCGCTGACAGATACCCACGCCATATCAATGTAATAGCTCGGGTCCATAATCAGTAAACGTAATGAATCTCTCGTAACGGGGGTTGGTTTGGAAAGTGGTAACTCAAAGCTAAGCACTAACTTTGCTCGATTTCTCTTCAGTTTTTCGCTGTGAGCAACACTATATTTGATAGGCATGTCCCCATCATAAAAATAAGTGAAGTAATGCTCATACAACATATTACCCAGTACCGAGGCGGCCAATTTCCGCAGTGTCTCTTGCTCATGGTTAGGAGACATATCTTCTCCATCAAGCATATAGGCAGACGTCATCGGGTCAAAAGACCATTCCATCTTAAAGCCAGTAATCATGCCATCTTTACCTTGAATGTATGTTTTCATCTCAACCCATGAATGCGGATGAGCCTGAACCGTAAAGGCAAAAAATACGATGACTAACCCTAACCCGATACGGCAGTAAATATGTTGTAAGCGCATTTCTAAAAGAAATCTCATCATCGGACCATATCCATATTGAGTTGACGCTTGATAATAAAATGTATCTTTAAGATCATGATGACTTCTCCAAACATCGACATAATCTATCTTCAAAATGGTCATCTAGACCGGAAGAGATCAGTTCAAGGCGGCTTTCTGAACACTCGTCTAGTTCAAACTCTGTGAGTCCATCTGATGTTAGGTTGTAACCAAAAATACCGCTTCCCGTGATAAAAACCGCTTTCATTCGTTCGACCTTGAGGTCGAGCAGCAACAATCTCAGCTTTTGATGATCGAACACTTTCTCAGCGGAGATACGCCAACCGATACTGTAGAAGCCTTCCCCCTGATTGATCGCTTTTAGAATACCGCTCTCAGGCATAGGCAACTCAGGAACAAGCGACTTTTTCTCTCGTTCACGATAAAGAACAGGGAGCGTTTTTTGCACGTCAATATGAGTCGATCCCTCAAATTCATGAAAAGGGATAGCGCCATGCTCAGCAAAAATCACTTTTGTTTCTCGCAAACCGAGCTTTACTATATAGGTTGTTAGCTTTTGCTCATCTCCATCTTGATAAAGATCGCGCTTATTTCCTACCACTGTATCTGCGATAGCGATTTGCTGGTTAAACGTTTCATGCTCAGTGTACTTGGGATCTGATAGTTTACGTGCATCGACTAAAGTAATGTTTTTTTGCAACGCGAGAATTTGACGATAGTACTCGGTCGATAGCACTTGCAGTACTTCTTTAGGATGACCAAGGCCTGTAGGCTCAATCAACAATCGATCTGGTCTTGCTTCAGACAATAATTGATTTAAGGCGATTTGCATCGGAAGACCTGCTGCGCAGCACATACATCCCCCAGGGACCTCTCGAATAAACACTTGGTCTTGTTGTTTTTTTTGGCCTTGTAACAAGCAGCTATCAATACCAACTTCGCCAAATTCATTGACCAATACAGCCCAACGTTCATGGCTTGGTTTATGGGCCAATAAGTGCATTATTGCTGATGTTTTCCCCACCCCAAGAAAGCCGGTGATGATGTTCGTCGGCACTCTCGAAATCAGAGGCTTATTACAGTTCATTGGCAATTCTCCGATAGCCTTGGACTAGCTCATGGTTGGCAGAAACGACGGATTCGGAAAAAGCAGAATATTCTGGTGGAACTTTAGAGATGCTCTCTAAATCAAAACCGACACCAATATTGGTCATTGGCGGTACATGGAAACAAGCGGGTAAATCGAGGCCATCAACGACACAGTTATGACGAATAACGCACTTCTCACCAATGACACTATTGAATACGACGGAGTTGAAGCCAATGAAAACATCATCACAAACCTGGCAAGGCCCATGAATAATCGAACGATGAGCGATGGATGAGCGCTCTCCGATGGTCACCGCAGCCCCTGCCTTAGAATGAATCACGACACCATCTTGGATATTGGTGTCACGTTTGATCACGATAGCTTCCATGTCTCCATGGTTATTAACTTCGTCAGCTCGGATAACTGCATACGGCCCAATAAAAACGTTGTCCTCAATAATGACTTTGCCACAGATAATAGCGGTTGGATCAATAAAGGCTGTTGAGGACACCTGTGGCATATGGCCCGTTGGGTTTCTTCTTAACATAATGTTTCCAGTTTGTTCATGTTTCTTTCTTTGTGGTAAGTAACTTAACGATTGAAGGATAAACGCATCGCTGCGGCAGGTTTATCGATGACTTTGTTATTGGCATAAACCAGCACGCCATTGACCCAAGTCTTTTTAATTTGAGCTGAAAATTCATGTCCAGCAAAAGGCGACCAGCCACAGTGGTATAAACTGTTTTCGTGGCTGACTCGTGTTGGGGTATGAGCATCAACTAACACCAAATCGGCGTAGTAACCTTCGCGAATAAAACCTCTGCCTTGAATGCCATAGCGAATGGCTGGATTGTGCGCGGTTTTTTCGACTACTTGAGTCAAGCTCATATGGCCCAAACGAACATGATCGAAGAGTGTAAGTAACGCATGCTGAACTAACGGCAACCCCGCTGGCGCCTGCTCGTAAGGCACTTGTTTTTCTTGCCAAGTATGAGGCGCGTGATCTGTTGCAATGATATCTATTTGACCAGTATTTAACGCTGCCAATAGCGCGTCGCGGTCATTAGAGGATTTGATTGAGGGATTACATTTGATCAGGTTACCGAGCTCTGCATAATCTTTGCGACTGAACCAGAGGTGATGAACACAAGCCTCCGCGGTGATTGATTTATCTCGAATGTCTCCAGCATCAAAAAGTGCGAGCTCTTTCGCTGTGGTAATATGCAGCACATGCAGTTGGCTTTGATGCTTTTTGGCAAGTCCTACCGCATAAGAAGATGAAGCATAACAGGCCTCTTCGTCCCGCAAAATGGGGTGGTCTTGGATGGTAAACTCAGACGTTTTAAGCCGTTGCTTTTGATGATTTTGTTTAATAACAGCCCCACTTTCACAGTGAGTCACAATCAGTACTGGAGAGTCACGAAAAATGGACTCTAACGCTTGCGGGTCTTCGACCAACAAATTTCCCGTTGATGCCCCCATAAACACTTTCACACCACAATGTTGTTTGGGGTTAAGTTGTTTAATCTGTTCAAGATTGTCTTCGGTTGCACCAAGGTAGAAAGAATAATTCGCAAACGAGCTTTCTTTAGCGAGAGCGAACTTGCTCTCTAGCGAGTCAATAGTCGTCGTGGCAGGACTGACATTGGGCATTTCCATGTAGCTTGTAATACCACCGGCTACCGCTGCCCGCGACTCACTTGCAATCGTACCTTTGTGTGTTAATCCAGGCTCTCGGAAATGCACTTGATCGTCAATCATACCAGGCAGTAAGTAAGCTCCTTGAGAGTCAATCAACCTATCTCCGGGTTGTACAGATATATTAGTAGCAATCTTGTCAATTCTTTGATCAACAATACGTAAATCTGTTTCGGTAATGGAGCCTTCGTTGACCACCTGAGCGTTTTTAATCAATGTTGCTGACATAATTCATTCTTTTAGATAATTTGAAAAGGTAACCAATACTCGGCCACCTTGTGACGCTATGAAGGAGAGATCGTGGTCCCGTCTCATAGGAGGCGCTTTACGCATTCATCGCAAACACAGGAAATCTCAAATTGTGGGCTAAGAACAGTGAAACCTTCTTGTATGGCGTTCGCACATACGCTAGAAATAACATTGGCTTCAGCCGCTATTTCACTAACCTTTCCACACTGAGAGCAAATCAAAAACTGTGGAACGCCATGCTCCTGATCGCACGCGATTTGAGAACAAACGACGTATTTACTAGATGTATTGAGCTTATGGACAAAGTGCTCTGCTTCAAGGAAATCTAGTATTCGATAAACCGACATCGCTTGAATGTTTTGGGAAAAGTTGTGATTGCAGTAGTCAACCAGTTCGTAGGCAGAAAGCGGCTTCTCCGCATGTAGCAGCGAAGTCAGTATCAATTTCCGTTTAGTAGTGAGTTGTTTACCTCGCAGCAGGCAGATTTTCTCTACCTGCTTCATGACGTCATCTACCGTTTTGAGCTTTCTCATATCCCTAGATGAAATCCAATGTGAGTAGTAAGCGACGTTCATTGTCTGCAACATGAGGAGAGCGATGTATAAGTCCAGTGGCTTCATTGCCTTCCCAACCACTTCCTTTGAGCAGGGCAACATCGCCGGGCTGCATTTGTCGTATTGCACTTTCAGAGTCGTATAAGCCCGATAGGTGATCTGGTTGTCCAAGGCTACCTGCACCAAGTTTAGTGCGATCAATAACGTCGTTAGTCAGCCACTCCGTCGCTCGACCGGTATAAGTGGTGACCAGTCTGCAAGGCACGCGATCAAAGTGAAATTTCGGGCACATTGGGCTATCTAGACGAGTTAACCTCAAACCTGCTTCTTTCACATCAAACAAACAACAGAACATATCGACGATTAAGGCAATATCTTCACTCAATGCATCCGCGCACACATAGCCCTCTAACTTGCTTCGCACCCATTGTGCAGCATCATCTGGCGTGACACTTTGTACCAGTGCCAATCTAGGCTCCTGAGCCAACATCAGATCAATGTTTTTCGTCAGCTCTTTTGAGAGCGTTCGCTGCCATATGGCAATATTGTGCTCTGGTCTGTATATGTTGCTAAGTATGTGCGCTGATGTTGATATCGCTATCGATGACGCTCTTTGGACACTGGCCGGATCCTCAACGATATCAATGCTCATACCTCTTCCTCCCAGGCACTAAAAGGATCCGGTAGGGTTTGCCACAATGTTTGACCCGCAAGCAGTTCTTCTTCTGTCAGCAGGCATTGTTCAAGTGCTTCAATCATGGCGGCCTTGTCTAGGCCTTGACCAATAAACACCAGTTCTTGGCGCATATCACCAAATGGCTCGACCCAGTTTTCTTCTATGGCTTTGAGATATTCAGGGTCAGTCGGCCATTGCTCTTTAGGGATGGCTTTCCAAAACATTCCGGCAAAACCGTAATGAGCAATACCGCCCGCTTGATTCCACTGCCCGGCAAACTCAGGGCGAGAAGCCAACCAGAAATATCCTTTTGAGCGGATCAGTTTTCCAAAATGAGTGGTGCTGTGTAGAAACTGATAAAATTTTTCAGGGTGAAATGGACGTCGTGCCTGATAGCTAAAACTGCTGATTCCATACTCTTCGGTCTCCGGAACGTGTTCACCTCGCAGTTCTTTTAGCCAACCCGGGGCTTGCTGTGCGCGTTCGAAATTAAATAAACCCGTATCCAATATATCAGAGATATCCACCTGCCCATTTTGTATGGAAATAATGCGAGCATGTGTGTTTAGCGTTCTCAAAATAGCTTTCAAACGCTCGACATCTTCGGTACGAGCGAGATCGGTTTTACTGATCAAAATGACATCCGCAAACTCAACTTGATCTATCAATAAATCAGAAACACTGCGATGGTCTTCTTCGCCTAAATGCTCGCCTGTCTCCTGAAGAGATTGCGCAGCTTCGTAGTCACGCAAAAAGTTCACTGCGTCTACGACTGTCACCATGGTATCTAATGTGGCGACATCAGACAGTGATACGCCATTTTCGTCAGCAAAGGTAAAGGTTTCAGCCACGGGGAGTGGCTCAGAAATACCTGTAGATTCGATCACGAGATTATCGAAGCGGCCTTCTTGAGCCAGTTTGGTCACTTCTATCAGCAGATCTTCACGAAGCGTGCAGCAAATACAGCCATTACTCATTTCCACCAATTTTTCTTCTTTGTGATTGAGCGATACTTCGTTTTTCACCGTCGCTGAATCAATATTGATTTCACTCATATCGTTAACAATCACCGCGACTCGCTTGCCTTCGCGATTATTCAGAACATGACTCAGCACAGTCGTTTTTCCTGCCCCAAGAAAGCCGGAAAGTACAGTCACAGTAATTTTTTTCTGACTCATTTTGCTCACTCCAAAGTTTGATATGATTATTTTATGTTTCTTGTCGACGCTCTGTGTTTGCTCGCAACTTATGCCGGACGACCCAAATAATGCTCGATAAAATAAATAATCCAGTGGCGATACAAACCATCGTTGGTCCAGTCGGGGTATCTAGTAGATAAGAGGCACGTAGACCAATCACACTGGCACTACTGCCAATCAGCGCAGCAAGTATCACCATCATTTCAGGCGTTTGACTAAATGGCCGAGCGGTCGCTGCTGGAATGATAAGCATGGCGACAATCAGCAATACACCCACCACTTTAATGGCCACGGCGACCACAACGGCGAGTGCGATAGTGAGAATCAGTTGCTCTCGTTTTGGTGAAAAACCACTCGCTAATGCCAGATCTTTGTTTAGCGTCGATAGAAGAAGCCCAGACCAACGCAATCGAATCAAGCCAATAACTAATACCGTGCCTATCCAGATAATCAGCAAATCCGTTTTACTCACGGCCAGAATGTCGCCAAACAAGTAGGCCATCAGATCCATTCGAATACCGGAGAGAAATGAAACAGCCACTAGGCCAAACGCCAGCGCCGAATGCGCCATTACCCCTAACAGCGTATCCATCGCGAACCCTCGACCCGTGAATGAAGAAACCGTGATAGCCATGAGTAACGCAATAAACAATACGCCAGGGAAAATCGGCAGCGAAAAAGAGAGCGACAATGCGACACCCAGCATCGAAGCATGGGCCGTTGCATCACCGAAATAAGCCATGCGACGCCAAACAATAAAGCATCCTAAAGGCGCCGCTGCCAACGTTACACCAACACCAGCTAAACCTGCGCGCCAAAGAAAATCATCCAACATGTAATGAGTCTCCACTAATGTTGTGTACGGAGCTCTGATGTCGGTAGACTCCAAGGACATCATTGCCATCTAGACCAAAAAGTGCTTTGTATTCTGGAGATTGACTCACCGTTTCCGGAACACCTTCACAACATACTCGACCGTTTAAACAGATAACGCGGTCGGTTCGTTTCATCACCACATGCAGATCATGGCTGACCATTATGACAGCACAGCCGCTCTCCTGACGAATGGCCTCGATTTGTTGATAAAACCCCACAGTTCCTCGCTGATCAAGTCCTTGAGTCGCTTCATCAAGCAGCAATAGTGATGGTTCTTCTAACAATGCACGAGCCAGTAAAACTCGTTGCAATTGTCCTCCTGATAAGGACATCAGTTGCTGTTTCTCCAACCTTTCAACACCAGCCCGCCCTAACGCTTCCTGAATAGCCAGTTTTGAATGACGTAATGGCAGTGTTAAAAATCGATTCACCGTTATCGGTAAAGTTTCATCAATGTGAAGTCTTTGTGGTACGTAACCTATCTTCAAGTGGTCAGCACGTATCACTTGACCACTCGTTGGAAGCACCGACCCAATTAAGGTTTTTAATAACGTTGATTTCCCAGAACCATTGGGTCCTACAATCGTTACGATTTCGCCCTGATTCACCGACATGTTGACCCGATCTAAAATCAGGTGTTGCCCGAACCGGACAGACAACGCTTGTGAAGAAATCAACATCTACTTTCTCTCATTGGGGTTACTACTCGCTGCGCGATAAATTTTTAAACAGCGAAGTATGGGTTTCTCAAACCAATAGATATGTTATAACATAACAGTCGTAATTTGCAATGTGTACCATGTTTGATTAAAAATAATCAGGAGAACATCATGCTCAAACAAGCTTTATCTGGCATTGTCATCGCTTTAGCAGCTGCCTCTCAGGCTTATGCTCAAGTCCCGAAAGTGGCCGTTGACATCGCACCGTTACATTCTTTAGTTACTCAAGTCATGGATGGTGTTGGTGAACCCGACTTGCTCATTCGCCCCGAAGCCTCACCTCATAACTATCACCTACGCCCATCAGAAGCCAAAGCGCTTTCACAGGCAGATGTCGTGTTTTGGATTGGAGAAGGGCTAACACCTTGGTTAGAAAAACCACTTTCAAGCCTAGCAAGTTCAGCGACTAAGGTTGAAATGATGGAAGTCGAAGGAACCACACTGTATGGCTTCCGAGAAGGTGCAACATTCGAAGCGCATGTACATAGCGAAGAGGGACACGACGAACACCATGAACATGAAGAACATGATCATGACGCACATCATGGTCACCATCATCATGGTGACCATGACCCACACGTCTGGCTGGATCCTAAAAATGCTGAGGTTTGGGTAGAAGCCATCGCCAGCACATTGTCTAACGTTGATGCTGAACATGCGCATGTTTATAAAGACAATGCAAAAGCAACTATTATTCGTTTACACCAATTGAATGCTGAGATTAAAAAACAGGCCCAGTCACTCAACGGTATCAAGTTCATTGTATTTCACGATGCTTACCAATATTTTGAGCAGCGATTCCAACTGCTAGCATCTGGTGCGATTTCTATTTCTGATGCATCAAAGCCAAGTCCGGCACGCATCTCAGAAATTCGCCAAACAGTGAAAGATTTAGGTGTTACATGTGTGTTTACCGAACCTCAGTTTAACCCTGAATTGGTTAACACTGTATTTGAGAAATCTACAGTAACCACAATAGGTACAATGGATCCTATTGGTGCTAATATCGCTCCAGGTAAAGATCAATACAGCTCTTTACTGATGGCAATGATAAGTAGCCTTAAGCAATGCCATCGTTGATATTACTAGGCTCCCAGTTGTGCTCTATATCCCAGTATATCTAAATGTAGATATATGTTATCTAGAAAAACGCAAATAACAGGTAATAGCGGCTTGTAGGTATAAACCTAAAACCTACAAGCTGTACTGTTGCATCAACCGATATCACTTCTAGTAGCATCAACTGCTAGCGAGTCCCCAATCTCATTAACTCTGACACCAGAATGCGGTCTAACCTTTTCGACATCGAGATACTTTTCGGATCGAAGAGCATCGACTGCCTACCATAAGTGGCGATTCTGAATTAATTTCTTATCAGCTCGGCACCACCCTTCCTTCTTCCATGCACCACAATTTCAGAAGGATTTGTTACTTAAATCAATGAGACTAAATCAATAAGCTACGATCTCATCGGTTACGCCCATTAATCGTCGTAACTTCATGTCTAAACCTCGCTACAAAGCAACTAACTGGAAACAATATAGCCAAGCTTTAGTTAATCGCGGTCCACTGACATTTTGGATTGATGGAAGAAGCCATTCAGCTATGGAGTCAAATTAAATAGGAGAAACCATGGAAGACCTCGCTTGTTTAATGATTTAGCCATTACGACGGTTTTTATAGTTAAGCAGGTATTTTCAATGCCGTTGAGAGGTCTTCGAGGGTTCATTAACTCTATTTTTAAGCTTACTCAACTGCCTTAACTGCCTTTGTCATACCCTCATTATTCATGCATTAGACACTCACAGAGAGCTTCCTAATTTAATCAAAAAGACTCAACGAAGAATCATAGAGGTATCTGACGATGGTGCCTATGACACAAGGTTGTACTAAGAAGCCATCCTCATAATCTAGCTGTCGGGCGCCAAAACTAAATGGTCCAAGTAAGTATTGGTAAAATAAGTTCGGCTACGGCTACCATAAGCGTTCGCTCTCAGAGACGGCGATGTTCCGTGTGAAGAAACTGCTCGGTGGAACATTAAACTTAAGAAATTACAATGCTCAGATTGGTGTACGCCACGATAAAGGCGTTAAACAAGCTCACAGCGCTCGGTATGCCTGAAACGATGGTGATAGCCTAACAATTAGTCATAATTAGAGACGTTTTTAACGGAACTCTAATTAGGAAAAAAAGCTTATGTCTTTTCATATTTTCTGGCAATAACGGAACAATAAAATAGCTGAATCGGATGATATAGCATTATCGGTAATAGAATCATTCCCAGATTTGGATTGGCAGAGAAAATAACCTTTGCCATAGGGATCCCGGCAGAAAGCGTTTTCTTAGTGCCACAGAACAAGGCAGCTATCTCATCATCTCGATGCATATTGAAATATTGCGCTGTTCTCCTTATGAAGTGAGTAATAAAAAATATCACGACTAAACAGACAATAATGCAAAGAGACAGAGTACTGAGAGAAAAACTCTTCCAGACATCTTCTACTACCGCATCACTAAAAGCATTGAAAACAATGAAAATTATCACCAACTTATCGATACGATTAATAACATTACGGTAGTTATTTAATATTGAGGATAATAAAGGACGGCTTAATTGTCCTATTATCATTGGTACTAATATGATTTTTGTTATTGACAAAATCGTCTCAATTAACGGCATTGACTCACTTGCTTCCCCTGTAAGTAGTTCCAGCAATAGTGGAGTCAAAGCAACACCGATGACACTCGATAGCGAAGCATTAAAAATTGCACCAGGTACATTGCCTTTCGC
>NZ_JAWLID010000026.1:0-24964 GCF_033042495.1 Vibrio sp. EA2
TAACTCGTTTCCGCTCGACTTGCATGTGTTAGGCCTGCCGCCAGCGTTCAATCTGAGCCATGATCAAACTCTTCAATTTAAGATTTTGTTCGGCTCAATGAATACTGATTTGTAGTTCCTAGGACCTAGGACCTAGGACCCTAGAGTCTAGATTCTATTCACTACTGAATTGACTGTGCCAAATAACCGAAGTTATTTGTTTTGGTCACTCAGTTCATTGAAACCTAATTTGAAACCCCTCTTTATTTAGAGGAAATTTCTAATTGGATTATCATCAACGAGTGCCCACACAGATTGATAGGTCTATATTGTTAAAGAGCTTTTCTAACTTTCTTAGCAACCTAGTTGCTCGTCGTTAGGGGTGCGTATCTTACTCCGCACCGTAAGAGAGTCAAGCATTTTTTCAAATTTCTTTTTTCTCTCTTTCCGACTCGCTGTGTGACTTTCGTCTCACTCCGTGTCGGTGGATGCGCAGTATAGGGAGTTGAGAAATTAGCACAAGCGTTTTTTGCAAAAAAACTTTCAAGCGAGCAAACAATAAACACTTTGTATAAATAGGGACCGATTTGGGCGATTTTTCTTGATCGATACGGCTCTTTTCTGCTGATAAAGGCCATTGCTACGTAATAAAAGAACCAACCGTTATTTCCTCACTGACGTCTCTACCGATTATTTTCGGTCATTCATCGTGATCTTTTGTCATCTTATATGTGGTATTCATCATTACACAGTTAAAGAGACCTCTTTTATGGGCATGCCTCACCAATGTGAAGGGCTGACACGCTTAGTGGTAGGCGCTTATATAATGTCACCTATGAATAGAGGAGTGTTTGGTGGTGTGGCGTAGCCTAGCTCAATGTCACTTTTAAAAACTAACGACTCACATAATAAGTCAGTCTTTAAAGACATATCTATCTATAGAGGGTTTGGAAATATAGCTTGTTCGCTAATTCTACGTCTTTATTCCACGGCGTCTGTTTGCCAAGAATAATATAAGACAGAACGGTATCAAGCAGCTTAAGAGCCTGAGACAGAGTTTGCTTTCTCACAATATCGCCAAAGGTTGATGCTCGTAAACCAGGAACTATTCCAAGGCAGCTAAGATGGAGCAGTGACTGGCATCTTCATAGACATGACCGCAACAGGCGTCATTAATCTTTTTGAGTGCCTGGCGAATTTTAGTCAGTTCATTAATCTTTTCATCCACCAGCTCTAACTTAGCCGACGTAATCGCTTTCACTTCAGCACAGCTATGTTCCGTCGCTTCAAGCTTAATTTCCAACAGGTCTTTAATCTCCCCCAAGCTTAAGCCAAGATCTTTCGCTTTTAGGATAAACCGCACTTGCTTTTTATTCTCTTCATTATACAAGCGATAGCCTGATTCACTTCGTCCGGCTGGCTTAATTAGCCCATTTTTTTCGTAGAATCGTAATGTATCCGTGCTCACACCACAGCGTTTCGCCAATTCACCTATCTGAAACATAACTGTCCTTATTAACTATCTCGTTACTTTTAAAGCTAAAGGTCGACTTTTTTGCAATTATTTTTGAGATGCCAAACGATTGCGCGAGCTTTTTTGTAATAAATTGGTTAGAATACGCGCCATCAAATAGTGGAGACTGTTTTCTGACCGGAAAACACCTCAAAAGGTCTTTACCAAAACTGGCCAATATTTTACCCCCAAGAGGTAAAAACAAGTTCATTTTTGGCAAACATCTTTAACTCCGTGAATTTGAGGAAAATGGAAGCATGAACAACGCTCGTCCTATTCGCCGCGCGCTAATCAGCGTATCAGACAAAACAGGTATTGTTGAGTTTGCGCAAGCTCTTGCTGAACGTGGTGTCGATATCCTATCTACTGGTGGTACCGCTCGTCTACTTGCTGAGCAAGGTATCGCAGTAACTGAAGTCTCTGACTACACTGGTTTCCCAGAAATGATGGATGGTCGCGTTAAGACGCTTCACCCGAAAGTTCACGGTGGCGTACTAGGCCGTCGCGGTCAAGACGATGAAGTGATGGAACAGCACGGCATCAATCCTATCGACATGGTTGTCGTGAACCTATACCCATTTGCAGAAACCGTTGCTAAAGACGGCTGTACTCTTGAAGACGCTGTTGAGAACATCGATATCGGTGGTCCAACAATGGTTCGCTCTGCAGCGAAAAACCACAAAGACGTAACTATCGTTGTTAACGCTTCAGATTACGACCGCGTAGTCGCTGAAATGGATACAAACGACAAGTCTCTGACTCTAGAAACTCGCTTCGACCTTGCTATTGCCGCATTCGAACATACTGCTTCTTACGACGGCATGATCGCGAACTACTTCGGCACTATGGTTCCATCTTACGGTGAGAACAAAGAAGGTGATGAAGAGTCGAAGTTCCCACGCACTTTCAATCAACAGTTCCTGAAAAAGCAAGACATGCGCTACGGTGAGAACAGTCACCAAGACGCAGCGTTCTATGTTGAAGCAAACCCAGAAGAAGCGTCAGTTTCTACAGCACGCCAAATTCAAGGCAAAGCACTTTCTTACAACAACATCGCTGACACTGATGCAGCACTTGAATGTGTGAAAGAGTTCGACGAGCCAGCATGTGTGATCGTGAAACACGCAAACCCATGTGGTGTAGCACTAGGTAAAGACATCCTAGAGGCGTACAACCGCGCTTACCAAACTGATCCAACATCAGCATTCGGCGGCATCATCGCATTCAACAAAGAGCTAGACGCAGAAACCGCTTCAGCTATCGTTGAGCGTCAATTCGTTGAAGTGATTATCGCACCTTCAGTATCAGCGGAAGCGGTAGAAGTGGTTGCAGCGAAGAAAAACGTTCGTCTGCTTGAGTGTGGTGAGTGGACAACTAAAACAACAGGCTTTGACGTTAAACGCGTTAACGGTGGCCTACTGGTTCAAGACCGTGATCAAGGCATGGTTAGCCTGGACGACCTTAAAGTGGTCTCTAAGCGTCAGCCAACAGAAGAAGAACTAAAAGACGCGCTATTCTGCTGGAAGGTAGCGAAATTTGTGAAATCAAACGCGATCGTTTACGCAAAAGGTGACATGACTATTGGTGTAGGCGCAGGCCAAATGAGCCGCGTTTACTCTGCTAAAATCGCAGGCATCAAGGCAGCAGACGAAGGTCTGGAAGTCGCTGGTAGCGTAATGGCATCGGACGCATTCTTCCCATTCCGTGATGGTATTGATGCGGCAGCAGAAGCAGGCATTAAGTGTGTGATTCAGCCAGGTGGCTCTATGCGTGATGACGAAGTTATTGCAGCTGCAGATGAGCACGATATGGCGATGATCTTTACTGGTATGCGTCACTTCCGTCACTAATTGAAAATACAGAATACAGAGCGGGCGCCACGACGCGCCCTTCGAGAATACAGAATGGATGATTGCTCTTCTGTGTTCTGTAAGCGAAGCGTTCTGTATTCTTATCACCACCGTGATAAAAAGGATTAAAAATGAATGTATTAATTATCGGTGCCGGCGGTCGTGAACACGCACTGGGTTGGAAAGCCGCTCAGAACCCAAATGTTGAAACCGTCTTTGTTGCCCCTGGTAACGCGGGTACTGCACTTGAGCCTAAACTGAAAAACGTCGACATCGATGTTGAAGACACGGCTGCTCTTGTTACTTTTGCGAAAGAAAACGCGATTGAACTGACTATTGTTGGCCCTGAAGCACCACTTGTGATTGGTGTCGTTGATGCGTTTAATGAAGCTGGCCTGCCAATTTTCGGCCCAACTCAGGCTGCTGCTCAGCTTGAAGGCTCAAAAGCGTTCACCAAAGACTTTCTTGCTCGCCATAAGATCCCAACGGGTTCTTACGCTAATTTTACCGAGATTGAACCTGCATTGGCTTACGTTCGTGAGCAAGGCGCACCAATCGTTGTGAAAGCTGACGGCCTTGCTGCAGGTAAAGGCGTTATCGTTGCCATGACACTGGAAGAAGCGGAAGACGCAATCAAAGACATGCTTGCTGGTAACGCTTTTGGTGATGCTGGCAGTCGCGTGGTTATTGAAGAATTCTTAGACGGCGAAGAAGCAAGCTTCATCGTGATGGTAGACGGTGAGAACGTACTACCAATGGCCACCAGCCAAGACCACAAACGTGTTGGTGACAAAGATACTGGCCCTAACACAGGTGGCATGGGAGCTTACTCTCCAGCACCAGTCGTTACACCTGAAATCCACAACCGCATCATGGAAGAAGTGATTTATCCAACCGTTCGCGGTATGGCGGAAGAAGGTCACCCATACACAGGCTTCCTATACGCTGGCCTGATGATCGATACAGACGGCACGCCAAAAGTGATCGAATATAACTGTCGATTTGGCGATCCTGAAACTCAACCAATCATGATGCGCATGCAATCAGATTTAGTTGAACTTTGTCTGGCTGCTGTAGACAAGAAACTGGATCAAGTGGAATCGAAATGGGATCCACGCGCGTCTATCGGTATTGTTCTTGCCGCAGGTGGTTACCCAGCGGCGTACAACAAAGGTGATGTGATTTCAGGCCTACCTCAGACCGAAATTGAAGGTGAGAAAGTCTTCCACGCGGGTACTGAGAACAAAGACGGCGATGTAGTGACAAACGGTGGTCGAGTTCTATGTGCTACAGCTCTTGGCCACACTGTTTCAGAAGCTCAGCAACGCGCGTATAAGCTAGCGAAACAAATCAGCTGGGATGGCATGTTCCATCGTAATGATATTGGCTATCGTGCTATTGCGCGCGAGCAATCAAAATAAAAACAACATAAGTTGGCTATAAATAACAAGGCGCGTAAAGCGCCTTTTTATTTTTCACAGCAAAATGTTTCTACTCTGCGATCAGTTGAGGCCGCTGAACACAGTCAAAGTCATCACCTTTGAGCAACAGTAATTCATCGATCGTCACCTTATTGCGGGACTCTCTACCAATAAAGGCAATGTAACTATCAACCGATGCCAATCGGTCAATGACAAATTTTGGCAACGTTTGATTAAACTCTAATGTCGTGAATTCTTTGCCATCGCAAGCTTCTAGCAGTTCCCCATTCCAATAGCCTTGAATCAGGCTCTGACCATTGCGAGAACGCGCTTTCACAGAGGTAACAACATCGTTAGCTTCTTGTTTAAAACGCGCTAATTGATCAGGTTGTAAAGGTAGGACTTTGTTATTGAGTCGGTATTGCTGATAAACAGCCTCACCATCTTTATTAAAACGGATGTGGATTTGAAAAGGCACCATGCCGTGCTTGGCATCAATCTGATCGCCCTTTCGATTCAACTCCCGCAATTCCCCTTCATCCCAGCGATAATCACTCTGGTACCAACCGTACTCCCCCGATGTTACATAGTCTGCTGCCGTACTGACACGGGTCAGCCGTTCAGTCATCCAATACAAACTACTTGCATCACCCTCGGTTTTGCCACCAGTGAAATGAGTAAATTGTTCTAGATTAGGGGTTTCAACTGATGAACAGCCAACAAGGGAAAGACCAGAAAGGAGAAGCGTAGTGAAGAGATGTTTGTTCATAAAATTGCACCGAGGCAGGATACCTCGGTGCATTCTAACTTAGTTTACTGATTCTTTCAGTGCTTTACCTGCTACGAATGCAGGAACGTTAGCCGCTGCGATTTGAATCTCATCGCCAGTCTTAGGGTTACGGCCAGTACGTGCAGCACGGTGGTTTACTTTGAATGTACCAAAACCAATTAGTTGAACTTGGTCACCCTCTTTCAGTGCGCCTGTTACACCTTCAAGAGTCGCTTCAAGAGCAGCCTTTGCTTGTGCTTTTGATAGATCTGCTTTCTCTGCGATAAAGTCGATTAATTGGGTCTTGTTCATTAGGTTTCCCTTCTTATAGGTTATCGAATTCGTCTCACTCTAAAACATAAATGCCCCATCTGGCAAAGGTTTGTGGGTGAACTTTCGATTTTATGACGTACTTTTAGCCATAATATGAGTATTAACTCACAATTTGTTACCACATAAGGCCCGAATCCCCTTGCTTTCCAACGTATTTGGCGCAATTTATATCCCACATACGCGGCTATAATGGCTGCAAACAACGACTATTTAATTACTTTCAAGGGCAACTATGCTGCTGTTATCCATTTATATCTCTATTGCTATCGGCATTTCATTTATCTGTTCGGTACTGGAGGCAGTATTACTGAGTATCAGTCCAAGCTACATCGCACAACTCAATCAACAGGGGCACCCTGCTGCTGGGCAGCTTTCTAAACTCAAATCCGACATTGACCGTCCATTAGCTTCGATTTTGACGCTTAACACCATCGCGCATACCATTGGTGCGGCAACCGCTGGTGCGCAAGCCACAGTGGTTTTCGGTAGTGAAGCGCTTGGTATTTTCTCTGCGGTACTGACATTAGCTATATTGGTTTTCTCTGAAATTGTGCCTAAGACCATTGGTGCAACTTACTGGCGTCAGCTCGCTCCTACCGCAGCGGTATCTTTACGCTGGATGGTATGGGCATTAACGCCTTTCGTTTGGTTCTCTGAGCAAATCACCAAACGTCTATCTCGCAATCACGTTGCACCTAAGATGCGTGATGAGTTATCCGCAATGGCGATTCTTGCTCGTGAAAGCGGCGAGTTTGCCGAAGGTGAGTCAAAAATTCTGAGTAACCTGCTTGGTATTCAGGATGTGCCTGTTACCCAGGTGATGACACCTCGCCCTGTGGTGTTTCGCGTTAACGCAACCAAGACGATTGACCAATTTTTGGAGAAACACAAGGATACGCCTTTCTCTCGTCCGTTGATTTACAGCGAACAGAAAGACAACATCATCGGCTTTGTGCATCGTTTGGAGTTGTTTAAACTGCAACAATCTGGTTGCGGTCAGAAACAGCTGGGCGCGGTGATGCGTCCAATTCAGGTAGTACTGAATAATACAGCGCTACCTAAAGTGTTTGATCAGATGATGACCCATCGCCTGCAGTTAGCCCTCATCGTTGATGAATACGGCACTGTGCAAGGCCTGGTGACACTGGAGGACATCTTTGAGCACCTGGTAGGTGAAGAGATCATCGACGAAGCAGACAAGAGCACAGACATGCAAGAGCTAGCCTATCAACGCTGGGAAAGCTGGAAAGAGAAGCACGGTGTGATAGAGAGCCGGGATGACGAAGAAGAAATAGAGCCGGAGACGGAGAATCAGGAACCCAAGAATGAGTCCGCTGAAACAGCGAAACCAGATTCTAAAGAATCTTAATCGTTATTAGAATACGGACAGTAAAAAGGCATCCAGTTGGATGCCTTTTTTCATTTCTCGCAAGGGTTAAAGCGCAACACCAATATTGCTTACACCCTCTTCTCGTAATTCTTCACGCAGATCTTTAATCAAACTAATATCACGCTCGGTGGCTTCACGTAGTGGACGGAAAATAGCCCACTGAACATCCCACTCTTCACACACGGCCTGGTTTTCTTTTTGATTGTCATTAGTGATTGGCTCGCTGCCCTGAGCTTGCTCAAGATCCGCCACGGTTTGTACCGACTGTTGACTCACTTTAATCATCGAATCGAACAGGTAATCGCGATCCAACAGACCATGCAACAATGTAGACAGCGCCTGACACGCGTCCATCGCTGGGTATACCCCGTAAAAATCAAACTCATCAGCACTTGGGAATAACTCTTCCAGCTTTTCTAGTTGACGCTCAAAGTTCACTTTTGCGCTCTTAACTGTCAGAATTTCCCATACACTATCAAGAATCGCTCGGTAAGCGCGCGGTTCCGCAAATTCTGTATTCTCACAAAACATTGCGTAGTTTGGATACATGCGCTCGCACAGACACGCCATAAAGGTAATTTGTTGCCAAGGTTCTAGTTTTTCCAAACGAACCTGAAGAGGATTCTTAAGCATAGTCACTCAATCATTGAAGAAAAAAACAGCGAAAGTGTACTTGATTCATCACAGGGAAAAAAGTTAATGCCGCAACCAAATAAGATTTTCCTGCTCTCAGAGCATCAAAGCACCTACCAAGCCTTATTGGCAGAGAAAAACCTGCCCGATCTTAGCGTTACGGATAATCCGAATGACGCTCAGATTGTTCTGGCGGATCCGCCTCTGCTATCACAAAGGTTAGACGAGTTTTCACAACTTGACTGGGTACAATCTACCTTTGCAGGAGTGAATACCTTAATACAGCAGGATTTGCGTCGCGATTATACCCTGACGAATGTGCGAGGGATCTTTGGCCCACTCATTGCCGAATATGTCATTGGTTACTGTATCGCCCACTATCGTCACTTTAGCCGCTACCACCAGCAGCAGCAAAATCGACAGTGGCAGCCACACCTATATGGCTCTCTGCAGAACAAAACCATGGTGATTCTCGGCACGGGTAGCATCGGTTGTTACTTAGCAAACACGGTTCGAGCTATGGGAATAAAGACCATTGGTATTAATCGTACCGGCATTCCGACGTCAGGAGGAGAGTTTGACCAGACTTTCCATATCAATGAACTGGCGAATGCTTTAAAACAGTCAGATATTGTCGTCAATACTTTGCCAAGTACACCAGAGACCCTTTACCTACTGAATAGCGAAACGCTCAGTCATCTAAACCAAGCCATACTGATTAATGTGGGACGAGGTGACGTACTAGAGGATGAGGGGCTGTTGTTAGCACTTAAAAACCGCTGGGTAGAACACGCGATTCTGGATGTCTTTGAGCAAGAGCCTCTTCCTCAATCGCACCCTTTCTGGAAGCTACAACAAGTGACTATCACGCCACACATTGCTGCGCTTAGTTTCCCAGAACAGGTAGCGGAGATATTTGCCGAAAATTACCGACGTTGGCGGGATGGGTTCACCCTCAATTACCAAGTCGATTTCGATAAAGGGTACTAAAGCACTGATGTCTCTAGATGCACTACTGAAACACGTTCGCGCCTGTCAGCTTTGCGCTAGCGATTTACCATTAGGCGCCAACCCGGTCATACAAGCGAGTAAAGAAGCTCGCTTATTGATTATTGGTCAGGCACCGGGCACCCGGGTCCATAAAACATCTATCCCCTGGAATGACCCGAGTGGTGATAGGCTACGCCAGTGGTTGGATATGGATAAAGATACCTTCTACGATCCGACCAAAGTTGCCATTATTCCGATGGGATTTTGTTATCCCGGCAAGGGAAGGTCCGGAGACCTGCCTCCCCGTAAGGAATGTGCACCAACCTGGCATCAAAAGCTGCTGCAACAACTGCCCAATATCGAGCTGACATTACTCATTGGTCAATATTCACAAAACTACTACCTGACTAATAAGCCCAAAACACTGACCGAAACCGTTCAACATTGGCAGGACTGGGAACCGGACTTTATCCCTCTACCTCACCCTTCGCCACGTAATACGTTATGGCTTAAGAAGAACCCATGGTTTGAAACCGATGTTGTCCCTTACCTGCAAAGTCGCATTCATGCGATGCTTTAGGTTACCTATGATCTAAATACTGCCTTACCTGTACAGAGCAAAAAGACACAAGCAACTCAAACCCATAAATAATTGTTTTTAAATACAAATAAATATTACGTACAGATTATCAAGTAATTAGATCATGGTAGGCTAAATACTATATAAGCTGTACATCGATAAATTTCAGACAAAAAAATACCGGCAATAGATGCCGGTATTGATTTCTAGAAGTCGAGATTATTTATGGTATGGCTTGGATAGCTCGTGTACCGCTTCCACAAATACACCGGCGTTTTCTGGCGGAACATCCAGATGAATGCCGTGACCAAGGTTGAACACATGGCCCGTGCCTGTATCACCGAAGCCTTCCAGAATGTCAGCAACTTCTTCACGGATACGCTCAGGTGATGCGTAAAGCATCGATGGATCCATATTACCTTGCAACGCTACTTTGTCACCGATGCGTGCTTTTGCGTCGGCAATGTTAATCGTCCAGTCCAGACCAACCGCGTCACAGCCGGTTGCTGCGATTTGTTCTAACCACATACCGCCATTCTTAGTAAATAGAGTCACAGGCACACGACGACCATCGTTTTCACGAATCAGACCATCGACGATTTTATGCATGTATTGCAGCGAGAATAGATTGTAGTCACGAGGAGTCAGTACCCCACCCCATGTATCGAATACCATCACGGATTGCGCACCCGCTTTAATTTGTGCATTCAGGTATTCAATAACACTATCAGCAAGCTTATCGAGCAATAGATGCAGAGTTTGTGGCTCTGCGTACATCATCTTCTTAATCTTAGTGAACGCTTTTGAGCTGCTACCTTCGACCATGTAAGTTGCCAGTGTCCACGGGCTGCCAGAGAAACCAATTAATGGCACTTCACCGTTCAGGTCTTTGCGGATCTGACGCACAGCGTTCATCACGTATTGCAGCTCACCTTCTGGATCCGGAAGGCCAATTTTTTCCACGTCCGCTTTGCAAGTGATTGGATTATCAAACACTGGGCCTTCACCCGCAGCAAAGCGCAGACCAAGCCCCATTGCATCAGGGATAGTCAGGATATCAGAGAACAAGATTGCTGCATCAAGAGGAAAACGGCGTAGAGGTTGGAGTGTCACTTCAGAGGCCAATTCTGCATTTCGGCACAAAGACATGAAATCGCCCGCTTGTGCACGCGTCGCTTTGTATTCTGGTAGATAACGACCTGCCTGACGCATCATCCATACTGGCGTGTAATCTACCGGCTCTTTCATTAGAGCGCGTAGATAGCGATCATTTTTTAATTCAGTCATTCCGTAATTCCAATTGTTAAGCTTTCTTTTAAAGGGAGTATTCTATCACTGATTTAAGGCCAATTGATGTGTGCTTTGCAACCTGGATCAAGTTATTAACTTTTAAATCAATGCTTAATTTGCAACCACCCCGTATCAGTGTTAAAAATTTGTTCGCTAGCGAAAACTACAATTATAAACTGAGTACTTGGTACTCAGCATCTCATAACGACATCTTACTTACCCCCTCCCTCTCGGAGGGTTTTTTTTTGTCTATTGATCCAAGCAGTCCGCTTTAATATCTTGCAGAGTTTGCTCTATGAGAGCTCGGGCAATCGTACCTTTTGGAGCAACAGGAGGGATTTCATCCACATTGAACCACTGTGCATCCGCTAATTCAGTATAATCGGGGGTCACTTCCCCAGAGTCATAGTCGGCTAAGAATGCCATCATCATACTTGATGGGAATGCCCAAGGCTGGCTACCAAAATAACGAATATTTTTTACGTAGATGCCAGTTTCTTCGTGTATTTCACGCGCGACACACTCTTCTAATGTCTCTCCGACCTCCAGAAAGCCTGCTATCACGGTGTAGATACCACTTCGATGTCTTGGGTGCTGTGCCAAAAGAATCTGCTTATCTTTACGCACAGCGACAATAATGCATGGAAAAATACGTGGATAGTGTAACGTTCGACACTCACCACACTGCATGGCTAACTGATTATTATTGATAAAGTTCCGGCCACCACACTGAGGACAAAAGCGTAAACTTTGCGTCATGTGCCCATATTGAATGGCCTTACTTAGCAACAAAAAAAGCGCTTCAGGAAAGTGCAAACAATCTCGCAATGGCGTCATAGGTAAATCCTGATCGAGGTCGGCCAGGTTTATCCACATAAATGGCTGCTGTTGATACTCACCAATTTGTCTTGCACTTGCTTCTGGCAAGCCTAATTGTTCCGCCGAACCAATAGGAACAGCACCATCCACCAGCCAAATTTCACTTCCTGAAACAACACACCAATGCGCATTTTCTACGCGCTTAACATCACCTTTTCTTAACATCACACCCTCCCTTTGCTTGAAGTTCAACCATTTTACTGGCAATCTAATTTCATACTAGAGTTTATCGTTAAGGACTTTGCAACTATAAATTTTAGTCAGGACAAGAGTTTGTAATTACTTTACTAACTTTGCTATGCAAAGGATACGTTCGCCATCGGGCGATCAGATCATGAGGGCATGGTCATGCTAAAAAAATTCAAAAAAACACAAGACCAGTGGGGTGGCTCCAATGATGTCATTGATCACTGGTTAGACACGAGACAATCGCTGATCGTTGAATACTGTAAGCTTGCAGCACTGCAACCTTGTTCGAAAACTAATGTGATTGAACTTCCTACCCCTTCCGAGCTGCAAAACTTCTGCCAACACCTGGTCGACTATATCTCTGAAGGCCATTTCAAAATTTACGATATGGTCATGGATCGCTGGAAATCGACAGGCTTTGTCGTGACCGATGAAATCAATCAGACTTATGGACAAATCGTCATTACCACTGAGCCACTGCTGAACTTTAACGATAAATATTCTGAGGTCACAGAAGACGATGAACTGCCGGACTTCAACTCAGACATGTCACTCGTTGGAGAGATTCTTGAGACGCGTTTCGAAGTAGAAGATCAGTTGATTCAACAGATTTCTGATAGCTTAGCGATGCCGCCAGGTGCGTAAGCGAACTCTAGATAATCTATAGAAGAAGGGTTGATGTGAAAGCATCAGCCCTTTTTAGGTATTAAAAATTGAGACATTAAAAAAGGCACCCGAGGGTGCCTTTTTTCACTCTTAACGATAACTCGTCAGACGCTTATTCTTCAGAAGAGAAGCCAGCGTTTAGAAGTGCCGCCAGGTTATCCGTTGCTTGTTCAGCAGACGGGCCTTCTTGCGCTTCAGTACGTTTAGCTTGACGATCTTGGTGGTATGCGAAACCAGTACCAGCTGGGATCAGACGACCAACAATTACGTTCTCTTTCAGACCACGTAGATCATCACGCTTACCAGAAACCGCAGCTTCTGTTAGTACGCGAGTTGTCTCCTGGAACGATGCCGCAGAGATGAACGACTCAGTTGCTAGAGACGCTTTGGTAATACCTAGAAGTTCACGTTCGAAACGTGCAGGCTCTTTGCCTTCAGCTTCCAGATTACGGTTAGCAATCTTAACTTGTGAGTACTCAACTTGCTCACCAGGTAGGAACTCAGAATCACCAGCGAATGTGATAGTACACTTACGTAGCATTTGACGAACGATAGTCTCAATGTGCTTATCGTTAATCTTAACGCCTTGTAGACGGTAAACTTCTTGTACTTCGTTCGCGATGTACTGAGTTACCGCGTGTACGCCACGTAGACGTAGGATGTCATGTGGAGACTCTGGGCCATCAGCGATGACATCACCACGTTCAACCTTCTCACCTTCGAAAACGTTAAGCTGACGATGCTTAGGAATCATCTCTTCGTAAGCTTCACCGCTGTCGCGAGTGATCACTAGACGACGCTTACCTTTGGTCTCTTTACCAAAGCTAACTGTACCTGTGTGTTCAGCAAGTATCGCAGGCTCTTTTGGCTTACGTGCTTCGAACAGGTCAGCAACTCGTGGAAGACCACCGGTGATATCTTTGTTACCACCAGATTTCTGAGGAATACGTGCAAGTGTTGCACCTACGCCTACAGCTGCGCCATCTTCGATGTTAACAATCGCTTTACCAGGTAGGAAGTAGTGAGCTGGCATATCAGTACCAGGGATCATTACATCGTTACCTTGCTCATCGACAAGTTTGATAGCTGGACGCATATCTTTACCTGCAGATGGACGAGCGGCTGCGTCAGTTACTTCGCTTGAAGATAGACCGGTTAGATCATCTGTTTGGCGAGAAACGGTTACACCGTCGATCATGTCTACGAACTGGATGCGACCCGCTACTTCAGTAATGATTGGTAGTGTGTGCGCTTCCCAGTTAGCGACCGTTTCACCAGCTTGAACTGAGTCACCGTCACCTTTGCTTAGTAGTGTACCGTAAGGCAGTTTGTGCTTCTCTTTAGTACGGCCAAACTCATCAATGATGGTTAGTTCAGTTGCACGAGAAGTGATAACAATCTTACCGTCATCTGCCACTACTGACTTAGCGTTGTGTAGCTTGATAGAACCGTTGTTCTTAGCTTGAACGCTGTTTTCAGCTGCTGCTGTCGATGCTGCACCACCGATGTGGAACGTACGCATCGTAAGCTGTGTACCCGGTTCACCGATAGACTGAGCAGCGATAACACCTACTGCTTCACCTTGGTTCACTAGGTGACCACGTGCTAGGTCACGACCGTAACACTGTGCACAACAACCGAAGTCAGAATCACAAGTAACAACTGAACGTACTTTCATGCTGTCTACTGAGTTCTCTTCCATGATTTGACACCACTTCTCATCGATCAGGGTGTTACGTGGAATAAGAACATCTTCAGTACCAGGTTTTAGAACGTCTTCAGCAACAACACGACCAAGCGCTAGCTCAGACAGTGCAACTTTAACATCACCACCCTCGATATGAGGCATCATGTCAACACCCTCGTGAGTGCCACAGTCATGTTCAGTTACAACAACGTCTTGAGCAACGTCTACTAGACGACGAGTTAGGTAACCCGAGTTCGCTGTTTTCAGTGCCGTATCCGCAAGACCCTTACGAGCACCGTGCGTTGAGATAAAGTACTGAAGTACGTTTAGACCTTCTTTAAAGTTCGCTGTGATCGGCGTTTCGATGATTGAACCATCTGGACGCGCCATCAGACCACGCATACCAGCAAGCTGACGAATCTGTGCTGCAGAACCACGAGCACCGGAGTCCGCCATCATGTAGATGCTGTTGAACGACTCTTGTTGTTCCTCTTCACCGTCACGGTTAACTACCGTTTCAGATGACAGGTTCTCCATCATTGCTTTCGCAACGCGGTCGTTGGTCGATGCCCAGATATCGATAACTTTGTTGTAGCGTTCGCCCGCAGTAACAAGACCAGATTGGTACTGTTCCTGGATTTCACGTACTTCTTCTTCCGCTTCTGCGATTTCAGTGTACTTAGCTGCCGGTACAACCATATCGTCGATACCAACAGATACACCAGATAGTGCCGCATAAGCGAAACCAGCGTACATGATTTGGTCAGCGAAGATTACTGTGTCTTTCAGACCTAGCTTACGGTACGCCTCGTTAAGTAGGTTAGAGATTTGCTTCTTACCTAGCTTTTGGTTAACGATGCTGTACGGTAGACCAGCTGGCACGATTTGCCATAGCATTGCACGACCGATAGTGGTATCAACCATACCAGTAGATGTTGTGCTGTTGCCGTCTTCGTCTACGACTGTTTCAGTAATACGTACTTTAACGCGTGCGTGAAGTTCAGCTTGTTTGGTGCGGTATGCTTTCTCAGCCTCTGCTGGGCCAGAAAGGTACATGCCTTCACCTTTCACGTTGATCTTTTCACGAGTCATGTAGTACAGACCCAATACAACGTCCTGAGAAGGTACGATGATCGGATCACCTGACGCTGGCGACAGAATGTTGTTTGTCGACATCATCAGAGTACGAGCTTCAAGCTGTGCCTCTAGAGTTAGAGGTACGTGAACCGCCATTTGGTCACCATCGAAGTCCGCGTTGTACGCCGCACAAACAAGTGGGTGTAACTGGATCGCTTTACCTTCGATAAGTACTGGTTCGAACGCCTGGATACCTAGACGGTGAAGTGTAGGTGCACGGTTCAATAGTACTGGGTGTTCACGGATGACTTCGTCCAGGATATCCCAAACAACCGCTTCTTCACGCTCTACCATCTTCTTAGCAGCTTTGATTGTCGTCGCTAGGCCACGAGTCTCTAGCTTGCTGTAGATGAATGGTTTGAATAGCTCAAGTGCCATCTTCTTAGGAAGACCACACTGGTGTAGACGAAGGTATGGACCTACTGTGATTACAGAACGGCCAGAGTAGTCTACACGTTTACCTAGAAGGTTCTGACGGAAACGACCTTGTTTACCCTTGATCATATCAGCAAGAGATTTCAGAGGACGCTTGTTCGAACCTGTGATCGCACGACCACGACGACCGTTATCTAGTAGCGCATCAACAGACTCTTGCAGCATACGTTTTTCGTTACGTACGATGATGTCCGGAGCCGCTAGCTCTAGAAGACGCTTCAAACGGTTGTTACGGTTGATCACACGACGGTATAGATCGTTCAGATCAGAAGTCGCAAAACGACCGCCATCTAGTGGTACTAGAGGGCGTAGATCTGGCGGAAGTACTGGAAGTACCGTTAGGATCATCCACTCTGGGTTGTTACCCGATGCGATGAACGCTTCTACCAGTTTAAGACGCTTAGTGACTTTCTTACGCTTAGTTTCAGAGTTTGTAGACTCTAGCTCTTCGCGCATTAGTTCTGCTTCAGCGTGCATATCCATAGAACCTAGTAGGTCCTTGATAGCTTCTGCACCCATCTTAGCAGTGAACTCGTCGCCCCACTCTTCCAGACGGTCTAGATACTCTTCTTCAGTAAGCATCTGACTCTTTTCTAGATCAGTCATACCTGGCTCAGTTACTACGTACATTTCGAAGTAAAGAACACGTTCGATATCACGTAGAGGGATATCCATTAGTAGACCGATACGAGACGGTAGCGATTTTAGGAACCAGATGTGAGCTACTGGTGAAGCAAGCTCGATGTGGCCCATACGGTCACGACGAACTTTAGTTTGTGTAACTTCTACACCACACTTCTCACAGATAACACCACGGTGCTTCAAGCGCTTGTATTTACCACAAAGACATTCGTAGTCTTTAACTGGACCAAAGATACGCGCACAGAACAAACCATCGCGTTCAGGCTTGAACGTACGATAGTTGATCGTTTCAGGTTTTTTAACTTCACCGAAAGACCATGAACGGATCATGTCTGGTGAAGATAGACCGATTTTGATTGCATCAAATTCTTCGGTCTTATGCTGTGCTTTTAGAAAGTTTAATAAGTCTTTCACAATCAGCTCCTGTAAGGAGTTAAAAGGAGCCCACCTATAAAAGTGAGCACCTTTCTACCGATAATCAGCTTTCTCTATTAGGGAAAGAGATTACTCTTCGTCTTCTAGCTCGATGTTGATACCTAGCGAGCGGATCTCTTTCAACAGTACGTTGAACGATTCTGGCATACCAGGTTCCATGCTATGGCTTCCGTCTACGATGTTCTTGTACATCTTAGTACGGCCGTTAACGTCATCCGACTTAACAGTTAGCATTTCTTGTAGCGTGTAAGCAGCACCGTATGCTTCCAGTGCCCATACTTCCATCTCACCGAAACGCTGACCACCGAACTGAGCTTTACCACCAAGTGGTTGCTGAGTTACTAGGCTGTACGAACCAGTTGAACGAGCGTGCATCTTGTCATCAACAAGGTGGTTTAGTTTCAGCATGTACATGTAACCAACCGTTACAGGACGCTCAAACGCATCACCTGTGCGACCATCAAACAGCGTTAGCTGACCAGATTCTGGTAGGTCACCTAGTTTTAGAAGCTCTTTGATTGAAGATTCATTCGCACCGTCAAATACTGGAGTCGCGATTGGTAGACCACCACGCAGGTTCTTGATCAGTGTACGTACTTCGTCGTCAGACAGAGAAGCAACGTCTACTTTCTGGCGAGTTTCGCCTAGGTCGTAAACTTTTTGTAGGAACTCGCGGAATTTCGCCAGTTCTTGCTGCTCTTTAACCATCTGGTTGATCTTGTCACCGATACCTTTCGCTGCCAGACCTAAGTGAACTTCTAGGATCTGACCGATGTTCATACGTGAAGGTACACCCAGTGGGTTAAGTACGATGTCTACAGGCTGACCTTTTTCATCGTATGGCATGTCTTCAACAGGGTTGATCTTAGAGATTACACCCTTGTTACCGTGACGACCGGCCATCTTATCACCAGGCTGGATACGACGTTTAACCGCTAGGTAAACCTTAACGATCTTCAGTACGCCAGGTGCTAGATCATCACCTTGAGTGATCTTACGACGCTTCGTTTCGAACTTCTTATCGAAGTCAGCTTTGATCTCGTCCCACTGCTCAGCAAGTTGCTCTAGCTGAGTTTGCAGTGCGTCATCTTCAAGCGTTAGCTCTAGCCACTTCTTACGATCAGTAGACTCTAGCTTCGCTTCAGAGTAACCGCCTTCAATCAGAACAGCTTTAACACGGTTTAGAAGGCCACCCTCAAGAATCTGGAATTCTTCAGTTAGGTCTTTCTTCGCTTCTTTCAGCTGCATCTGTTCGATTTCAAGCGCACGCTTGTCTTTCTCTACGCCATCGCGAGTGAAGACTTGAACGTCGATGATCGTACCAGATACCGAGTTAGGTACACGTAGTGACGTATCTTTAACGTCTGATGCTTTCTCACCGAAGATAGCACGCAGTAGCTTCTCTTCAGGCGTTAGCTGAGTTTCACCTTTAGGGGTTACTTTACCAACCAGGATGTCGCCACCCTTAACTTCAGCACCAATGTAAACGATACCTGACTCGTCTAGTTTAGACAGAGCAGACTCACCTACGTTTGGAATATCCGCTGTGATCTCTTCAGAACCCAGCTTAGTATCACGTGCCACACAAGTTAGTTCTTGAATGTGGATAGTCGTGAAGCGGTCTTCTTGAACTACGCGCTCAGATACTAAGATCGAGTCCTCGAAGTTGTAACCGTTCCAAGGCATGAACGCGATACGCATGTTTTGACCAAGCGCTAGCTCACCAAGGTCTGTTGATGGACCATCAGCAAGTACGTCACCGCGTGATACAGGTTCACCTGGCATCACACATGGGCGCTGGTTGATACATGTGTTCTGGTTAGAACGTGTGTATTTAGTTAGGTTGTAGATGTCGATACCCGCTTCGCCAGGTACCAGCTCTTCATCGTTAACTTTAACAACGATACGAGAAGCATCTACAGACTGGATTACACCACCACGTTTCGCAACTGCAGTTACACCTGAGTCAACGGCTACGTTACGTTCAATACCAGTACCAACAAGCGGTTTGTCAGCTTTCAGTGTTGGAACTGCCTGACGTTGCATGTTCGCACCCATCAATGCACGGTTCGCATCATCGTGTTCTAGGAACGGGATAAGCGATGCAGCGATAGATACAACCTGGTTTGTCGCAACGTCCATGTACTGAGCGTGCTCACGAGGGTGTAGACCAGATTCACCTTTCTGACGAGCTGTGATCAGCTCATCTGCAAACGTACCTTCTTCAGTTAACGCAGCGTTAGCCTGAGCGATAACGAATTGGCCTTCTTCGATTGCAGATAGGTAATCTACTTCGTCTGTCACAACGCCATCTACAACGCGACGGTATGGAGTCTCTAGGAAACCGTACTCGTTACAACGCGCAAACGCAGATAGAGAGTTGATCAGACCGATGTTTGGACCTTCAGGCGTTTCGATAGGACATAGACGACCGTAGTGCGTTACGTGTACGTCTCGAACTTCGAAGCCAGCACGTTCACGAGTCAGACCGCCAGGACCCAATGCAGAAATACGACGCTTGTGCGTGACTTCTGATAGTGGGTTGTTTTGGTCCATGAACTGTGAAAGCTGTGAAGAGCCAAAGAATTCTTTAACGGCTGCAGAAATTGGCTTCGCGTTGATCAAGTCTTGAGGCATGATTGCGTCAAGGTCGCCTAAACTTAGACGCTCTTTAACTGCACGCTCAACACGTACTAGACCTACACGGAATTGGTTCTCAGCCATTTCGCCTACAGAACGGATACGACGGTTACCTAGGTGGTCGATATCGTCCACTTCGCCTTTACCGTTACGGATCGCGATAAGCTTCTTCATCACTTCAACGATATCAGTTTCGTCAAGTGTGCCTTGCTCTTGAGCATCTTCACGACCGATAGAGCTGTTGAACTTCATACGACCAACAGTCGATAGATCGTAACGCTCTTCAGAGAAGAATAGGCTTTCGAATAGTGCTTCTGCAGCTTCTTTTGTTGGCGGCTCACCAGGGCGCATCATGCGGTAGATTTCTACCAGTGCAGAAATACGATCAACCGTGCTGTCGATACGTAGTGTTTCTGACATGAACGGACCGTGGTCTAGATCGTTCGTAAATAGAACTTCTAGTGCTTTGTGGCCAGCCTGAGATAGGTTCGCTAGTGCTTCCAGGCTGATTTCCTGGTTAGCATTAACAATGATCTCGCCTGTTGCTTCGTTGATGTAATCTTTCGATGCAACTTTACCAACGATGTACTCAACAGGTACTTCGATGTGATCAACGCCATCTTTCTCTAATTGGCGGATATGGCGAGCTGTTACGCGACGACCTTGCTCAACGTAAACTTTACCATCAGCTTCGATGTCGAATGACGCAGTTTCACCACGTAGACGATCTGGAACCAACTCCATCAGTAGAGTTTGGTCTTTCACTTCGAAGTTCACTTTCTCGAAGAAGATATCTAGGATTTCTTCAGACGATTTACCTAGTGCACGAAGGATGATCGATGCTGGTAGCTTACGACGGCGGTCGATACGTACGTACAGGTTATCCTTAGGATCAAACTCGAAATCAAGCCATGAACCACGGTAAGGAATAACACGTGCGTTGTATAGAACTTTACCTGATGAGTGGGTCTTACCCTTATCGCTGTCGAAGAACACGCCTGGGCTTCGGTGCAGCTGGGATACGATAACCCTCTCGGTACCGTTGATTACGAAGGTACCATTATCTGTCATGAGTGGGATTTCACCCATGTAGACTTCTTGTTCTTTAATGTCTTTTACAGTACCTGCTGGCGCGTCTTTATCAAAGATAACTAGGCGTAGTTTTACACGTAGTGGCTTTGAGTAAGTTACACCGCGGATTTGACATTCTTTAACGTCAAAAACTGGCTCACCAAGACGGTAGCTAACGTATTGCAGCTCAGAATTGCCGTTGTAGCTCTGAATTGGAAATACAGAACGGAAAGCAGCTTCAAGACCGTATTGACCTTCAGGATCCTGTTCGATAAATTTGTCGAACGAATCGAGCTGGATCGATAGCAGGTATGGAATGTCCAAAACTTGTGGACGAGTACCAAAGTCCTTACGGATGCGCTTTTTCTCGGTATAAGAGTAAACCATGGGGTTCCTCAGCTCGCTGATAAGTGACCCAAACTGTCCGCCCGCTCCTAGTTACTTAAGGGGGGTAAGGGACAGTGACTAAATAGCTGTTTACTGTAGTGACATTTCATTTCGATAGAATGAAATGTTTTTTGCATGGGTATGAGGCGCTTAAACAGCGGGAAAATTCACCTATACCCTACAGCGCAAAAAGGCCGGTGGTTAAAAAACCACCAGCCAGTTAGCCGTTAGGCTAAGAAACTATGCAATAATTACTTAACAGCAACAGTTGCACCAGCTTCTTCTAGCTGAGCTTTAAGAGCTTCAGCTTCTGCTTTCTCAACACCTTCTTTAAGAGGTGCTGGAGCGCCGTCTACAAGAGCTTTAGCTTCTTTAAGACCTAGGCCAGTTGCGCCACGTACTGCTTTGATTACAGCAACTTTGTTACCGCCAGCAGCTTCTAGGATTACGTCGAATTCAGTTTGCTCAGCAGCAGCTTCGCCTGCAGCAGCACCGCCAGCTACAACAGCAGCAGCAGCAGAAACACCGAATTTCTCTTCCATTGCTTCGATTAGTTCAACAACTTGCATTACAGACATTTCTGCAACTGCGTCTAGGATTTGCTCGTTAGTAATAGACATAACAATTCTCTTTTAAGTCAACAATAAGTTTATTAAGCAACCAGTAAAAAGCAAGGCTTATGCCGCTGCTTCTTCTTTTTGATCGCGGATAGCAGCGAACGTACGTGCCAGCTTGCCAGCAGAAGCTTCTTTCATGCACATCATTAGGCGTGCGATTGCTTCGTCGTAAGTTGGTAGTGTCGCTAGTACTTCAGCGTCAGTTAGCGCGCCTTCAAATGCAGCAGCTTTGATCTCGAAGTCTTTGTTCTCTTTAGCGAAGTCTTTAAAAAGACGCGCTGCAGCACCTGGGTGCTCGTTAGAGAACGCGATTAGAGTAGGACCAGTGAAAGTGTCAGTTAGACACTCGTACTCAGTACCTTCAACCGCACGACGAGCAAGAGTGTTACGAACAACTCTCATGTAAACACCCGCTTCACGAGCTTGTTTACGTAGAGAAGTCATCGCGCCAACTTGAACGCCACGAGAATCAGCTACAACTGCAGAAAGTGCACCACTGGCAGCTTCGTTGACTTCAGCAACAATTGCTTTTTTGTCTTGAAGGTTTAAAGCCATCTTGGATTTACTCCTGGTTGTCGTTACACCACTCACTATCATCACGACAGTGAGAGCTATTTAGGTGCTTCCCAGAAGAAAGTTAACTATTAAAATATAGAGCTTTCTGTCAGTTCGGGCACCATCTACGTAGGGCAATTAAGTTTGCTAATGAACAAACACCTACGGTCTTGGACGGAGACTGGGTCTTAATTCAATTCGAACTAGGAGACAGTTCAAAGAACCAAAGTTCAGCCCCAACCACAAATATTAGGCGCAAAATTATACACTAATTTTGCACCTAAGCAAATAAATTATGCTTGAGTGTTCAGGCTAGCCTGATCAACAGCAACACCAGCACCCATAGTAGTAGAGATGCTTACTTTCTTCAGGAAAGTACCTTTCGCTGAAGATGGTTTAGCTTTCTTAAGAGCAACTAGAAGTGCTTCTAGGTTCTCTTTGATCTGCTCTGCAGAGAAAGTAGCTTTACCGATAGTAGTGTGGATGATGCCGTTTTTGTCGTTACGGTAACGAACCTGACCAGCTTTAGCGTTCTTAACTGCTTCAGCAACGTTAGGAGTTACAGTACCAACTTTAGGGTTTGGCATTAGACCGCGAGGACCTAGGATAGTACCTAGTTGACCTACAACGCGCATTGCATCTGGAGAAGCAACAACTACGTCAAAGTTCATTTCGCCTTTCTTCACTTGCTCAGCAAGATCTTCCATACCAACGATGTCTGCGCCAGCTTCTTTAGCTGCTTCAGCGTTTGCACCTTGAGTGAACACTGCAACGCGGATTTCGCGGCCAGTACCGTGAGGTAGTACAGTTGCACCACGTACGTTCTGGTCAGATTTACGAGCATCGATGCCAAGGTTAACAGCAACGTCTACAGACTCAACAAATTTAGCAGTTGCTAGTTCTTGAAGAAGAGCAACAGCTTCGTTGATTTCGTATTCTTTAGTTACGTCAACTTTTTCGCGGATTACGCGCATGCGCTTAGTTAGTTTTGCCATGATCTTAACCCTCTACCACTAGGCCCATTGAACGAGCAGTACCAGCGATTGAGCGTTTCATCGCTTCGATGTCAGCACCAGTCATATCAGCAGCTTTAGTTTCTGCGATTTCTTGGATTTGAGCGTCAGTTACAGTACCAACTTTTTCAGTGTTTGGACGACCTGAACCAGACTTAACGCCAGCAGCTTTCTTAAGTAGAACAGCAGCAGGTGGAGTCTTAGTTACGAACGTGAAAGAACGGTCGTTGTAAACAGTGATAACTACTGGAGTCGGTAGACCTTTCTCGATAGATTCTGTTTTCGCGTTAAACGCTTTACAGAATTCCATGATGTTAACACCGTGTTGACCTAGTGCAGGACCTACTGGTGGACTAGGGTTAGCCATACCAGCAGCAACTTGTAGCTTGATGTAAGCTTCAACTTTCTTAGCCATAATAATTCCTAAATTTGGGTACAATCGCTAATCACTGATCAGCTCCCCGTTTATGTAAAAAACTTTTTACTTCACCAGAAGCAAAAAGGCGCGAAATTATAGTCATAATCCGCGCCTTATACAACCCTAAAAAGGTGATTTTTTATACTCTTTATTTAAGAGTCTTAGTCTAGTTTTTCAACCTGACCAAATTCAAGCTCAACTGGTGTTGCACGACCAAAGATCGATACAGACACTTTCAGGCGGCTCTTCTCGTAATCCACTTCTTCAACTGTACCGTTGAAGTCAGCAAATGGACCTTCATTAACACGTACCACTTCACCCGCTTCGTACATAGTACGTGGACGAGGTGCTTCACTCGCTTTCTCGAGACGGTTAAGAATCGCGTCAGCTTCTTTGTCTGTGATAGGTGCAGGACGGTCCGAGGTACCACCAATGAAGCCCATGACACGCGGCACACTGCGTACAAGGTGCCATGATTCATCGTTCATAATCATCTGAACAAGGACGTAACCTGGGAAGAACTTACGCTCAGATTTGCGGCGCTGACCCGCGCGCATTTCTACTACTTCTTCAGTAGGAACTAGTACTTCACCGAATAGCTCTTCCATGCCGTGCATCTTGATATGCTCGCGCAGAGATTGAGCCACACGACCTTCAAATCCAGAGAAGGCTTGAACCACATACCAGCGTTTTTTTGGAGCTTCACTCATGAATTAAAACCCTCTATACCCCAGTCGCTAGAGCTACTAGACGAACCATAATTCCGTCAATACCCCATAGCACTAGAGCCATTACAATACTTACAGCTAAAACGATCAGTGTTGTTTGCATGGTTTCTTGGCGTGTAGGCCAAACAACTTTGCGTACTTCCATACGCGATTCTTTTGCAAAACTGATCGCTGCTTTACCTTTAGTCGTTGTTGCTGCAACGCCTAGAGCAGCTGCAATAAGAACAACAACGCCTGCAGCGCGAATCACTACAGACATTTCACCATACAGGTAATTACCCACAACAGCGGCAGCTGCCAATACGAAAGCGACGATCCACTTAAACGTATCTGCTGCATTTGAGCTATCAGGAGTTTCAGCATTATTTGCTTTCATAAAACCAACCTGTTTCAAGTCTTAATATAGACGACAACAACCCCGCTGTTGCAGGGCAAACTCCATATCGCTGAAAAAATCAGCGTACTCTTAATAAGATTAAGCCCGTTTGCTTAATCTTGCTCCGCACTCAGTAACTTCTGAACAAGAAAACAGCAAAAATTATGTTGAGTGCAGAAAAAGGGCATCAAATGATGCCCTTTTTGCTACTGGTTCGTCAAATCTAATTCAAGATTTTCCGAAAGCATCCGTCTAATTCGCTATGAATTAGTCGAAGATCTTAGCAACAACACCAGCACCTACTGTACGGCCACCTTCACGGATCGCGAAACGTAGACCTT
>NZ_JAWLID010000027.1:0-22169 GCF_033042495.1 Vibrio sp. EA2
TGCGTGTAAACCTGGATGTTCTGAACTTTCATCAGAGCAGCCATGCGCATCGCGTTACGAGCGTATTCCATGAACATCAGGAACGTTGCGCCGTAAGGAACAAAACCGCCGTGTAACGCGATACCGTTCATGATAGCTGTCATACCGAATTCACGTACACCGTAGTGGATGTAGTTACCTGAAAAGTCGTCTGCTTCCAGAGATTTAGAGCCAGACCACATAGTTAGGTTTGAAGGCGCAAGGTCCGCAGAGCCACCCATGAATTCAGGAAGCATTTGACCAAATGCTTCTAGAGCATTTTGAGAGGCTTTACGTGACGCAATGTTTGCTGGGTTTGATTGAAGATCAGCAATGATTTGGTTCGCTTTCTCTTCCCACTGTGAAGGTAGCTCACCGTTTAGACGACGCTTAAGCTCTGCCGCTTCTGCTGGGTAAGCCGCAGCATAAGCATCAAATTTCTCGTTCCAAGCCGCTTCTTTAGCTGCGCCAGCTTCTTTTGCATCCCACTCTGCGTATACGTCTGCAGGGATTTCAAATGGACCAAATTCCCAACCAAGGTACTCACGTGCCGCTTGAACTTCGTCTTGGCCCAGAGGTGCGCCATGACAGTCGTGAGAGCCAGATTTGTTAGGAGAGCCGAAACCAATGATCGTCTTAGTACAGATTAGCGTTGGACGTGGGTCAGCTTTTGCTGCTTCGATTGCAGCGTTGATCGCTTCCGGATCGTGACCATCTACTGCTGGGATTACGTGCCAGCCGTACGCTTCAAAACGCTTAGGTGTATCATCAGAGAACCAGCCTTCAAGGTGACCATCGATAGAGATACCGTTGTCATCCCAGAATGCGATCAGTTTACCTAGGCCTAGTGTACCGGCTAGAGAGCATGCTTCGTGAGAGATACCTTCCATCAGACAGCCGTCACCCATGAATGCATAAGTGAAGTGGTCAACGATGTCGTGGCCTTCTTTGTTGAACTGAGCCGCCAGTGCTTTTTCAGCCATTGCCATACCAACCGCGTTAGTAATGCCTTGGCCTAGAGGACCTGTTGTTGTCTCAATACCCGGTGCGTAACCGTACTCTGGGTGACCCGGAGTTTTTGAATGAAGCTGACGGAAGTTTTTCAGATCATCGATTGATAGCTCGTAACCCGTTAGGTGTAGTAGCGAGTAAATCAACATTGAGCCATGACCATTTGAAAGTACAAAACGGTCGCGATCAGCCCATTCAGGGTTTGCTGGGTTGTGGTTTAGGTGAGAGCGCCAAAGAACTTCAGCGATATCAGCCATACCCATAGGTGCACCTGGGTGACCAGAGTTAGCTTGTTGAACACCATCCATGCTAAGAGCACGGATTGCATTGGCAAGATGTTTACGAGACGACATGTCTGCTCCTGAGTACGTTAAGCGAAACGAAAAAATTGGTCATAATTCTCTCAAAGCCCCTCAGGGTGTGCAATCGATTTCCATCCTAAAACCTCACAAATATGACATCTTTGAATTTAAATCCCCCGAACCTCCCAAAATAATAAATATCGCAGGCAAACGTTTAGTTGTGACAAAAACCAAAAAAGAGCTTGTAATTCGAGCAATCAAACTTAGAATAGCCGTCTAGATGTAGATACACCTGCATATATTAGTATTATTTTGCGCTGGAGCGTTTATCATGCTCCAGTTTTAAACCAGATATAGTGGAGCTAACATGGCTAAGCACCTGTTTACTTCTGAGTCAGTATCAGAAGGTCATCCAGATAAAATTGCAGACCAGATTTCTGATGCGGTTCTTGACGCGATTCTAGAGCAAGATCCAAAGGCTCGTGTTGCATGTGAGACTTACGTTAAAACCGGTATGGTTATGGTGGGTGGTGAAGTCACGACTTCAGCATGGGTTGACATTGAAGAGCTAACTCGTCAAACCGTTCGTGAAATCGGCTACGTACACTCAGACATGGGTTTTGACGCTGACTCTTGTGCAGTACTCAACACAATTGGTAAACAGTCGCCAGATATCAACCAAGGTGTTGATAAAGCAGATCCAAAAGAGCAAGGCGCTGGTGACCAAGGTATTATGTTCGGTTACGCATGTAACGAAACTGAAGTTCTGATGCCAGCTCCAATTACCTACTCTCACCGCCTTGTTGAAAAACAAGCGGAAGTACGTAAGAACGGTACACTACCTTGGTTGCGTCCAGACGCGAAATCTCAGGTAACGTTCCAGTACGACCAAGGCAAGATCGTTGGTATCGATGCCGTTGTTCTGTCAACTCAGCATTGTGATTCTATCTCTACGCCAGATCTGCGCGAAGCGGTAATGGAAGAGATCATCAAGCCTGTACTGCCTTCAGAGTGGATCAATAAAGAGACAAACTTCTTCATCAACCCAACCGGCCGTTTCGTAATCGGTGGTCCAATGGGTGACTGTGGTCTGACTGGTCGTAAAATTATCGTAGATACTTACGGTGGCGCAGCTCGTCATGGTGGTGGTGCGTTCTCTGGTAAAGATCCATCAAAAGTTGACCGTAGTGCCGCATACGCAGCGCGTTACGTAGCGAAAAACATCGTTGCAGCTGGCATGGCTGATCGTTGTGAAATCCAACTTTCTTACGCTATCGGTGTTGCAGATCCAACATCAATCATGGTGGAAACGTTTGGTACTGAGAAAGTCTCTCACGACATCATCATCGAAGCTGTACGTCAGTTCTTCGACCTACGTCCATACGGTCTACAAGAAATGCTTAACCTTCTGCAGCCAATGTACAAGAAGACAGCAGCATACGGCCACTTTGGTCGTGAAGAGTTCCCATGGGAAGCGACTGATAAAGCAGCACTTCTTCGCGAATTCGCTGGCATCAAATAAACCAGCCAGCTCAGGTTCTCCAAAGCCCTCGCCACATGGCGGGGGCTTTTTGTTTTCTCCTATTCTCTTCTTCTCTGATCCACCAGCCTCAGCGATTACGAACAAATTTCGACCAAATAGTTGTAAATTGTCTCAACTCCGCCAATAGTTAAAATATTGTTAACTGACATTGCAATAACAACGCTGATGTAAGCTAATGTGACTACTGCAACCTTGGGAAAAGCGTTAGCCAGGCATCTTTTATGACTTAAACCTAGTAGGGGTTGGTTAGGTCATGTTTCAGATAACTGCGTAGGAATAAGCCAAGGAGGAGTTATGCCTCGAACAGTCAATTCATCCGACTTCCACAGCAAACGAAAGGAAGTCCCTGATAACGAATACGCTAGAACCATTCCGTGCAATACGGTTAATCTGAGTGCGCCGTTCCACTGGCTAGCTCTGGGGTTACATGATTTCGTACGAATGCCGCTGATTAGTGCTTTTTATGGGCTGTGCTTCATGGCGGCAGCAATCGGAATCGTATTACTTGTACAATGGCAAGGCACCCATCTCGTCGTGATGCCGAGTTTAATCGTCTATATGCTTATCGGTCCATTTTTAGCTTTGGGCTTGTATGATGCCAGTTGGGAGCGAGAACGCGGACACAAACCTCGCCTATTTCACTCAATGAAAGCGATAGGCCGCAACTCGACGTCTCAATGGGCATTTGCGGTTCTTCTTGCCGTTTGTATGATTTTCTGGATGCGTATTGCCTCACTTCTACATGCGTTGTATCCATCGGTACAAGGTGCGCCTTTGACCGAGTTCTTGCCTTTCTTGGTGATTGGCTCGTTGATTGGTTTTGTACTGGCAAGTGTGGTGTTTAGCATTTCAGCCTTCTCAATTCCATTAATGATGGAGCGCAGAGTCGACATGATGACGGCTGTGTTCACCAGCTTTAATGCGGTTAAATCCAACATTCCAGCAATGATAGTGTGGGCTGCCATCATCTGTGGGGGTATCTTAATTGGTTTCGCCACCTACGGAATCGGTATGCTGTTTACTATGCCTATTCTCGGCTACGGCACCTGGCATGCTTATCATGCAACGATCAAGAAAAAACACACACCGTAAATCAGTAATGTTATGCTCTAGCCCTCGCAACTGCGGGGGCTTTTTATTGAATGGGTGAGGAAAGCGTGGACATAGAACTAAGCTACCAAGCAAAACAGGTGATGGCGCACTACATCTCATTAGCTGAACATGCTTTTAAGCGCTCATTCCCTCTTCCTGGTATTACGTTTAATGTGCGTGGTAAAGCGGCCGGCAAAGCGTATCTTCAGCTCAATGAAATTCGTCTCAACCCGGTTTTATTTAAAGAAAACACCCAAGCTTTCTTGCAAGAAGTAATACCACATGAGGTCGCTCACCTGGTCACGTATCAGCTATATGGTCGCGTACGCCCTCATGGCAAAGAGTGGCAAACCGTAATGGAGTCCGTATTTAACGTTCCGGCCAAAACCACACATAGTTTCGAAGTCTCTTCCGTTCAAGGCAAAACCTTCGAGTATCGTTGTCGCTGTACCACCTATCCTCTGTCCGTTCGCCGCCATAACAAGGTACTTCGCAAACAAGCCGTGTATTCATGCCAGAAATGTCGTCAGCCTCTGAGCTTCACAGGCGTTCAGCTAACTTAGAGCAGGACAAAGCAATCACCAATCAGGTTCTTTTTTAATTATTAACTTGCTTATTACGAAAGCTAATATCTGAGTGATAGAATGGATAAAGTCATACTTTTTAAAGACTTTAACCATGAAATACCTGTTCTCTTTATTTATTCTCGCGCTATCCAGTGCCGCCGTGGCCGCGCCACCAAGTTCATTTTCTGCCGCTAAGCGCGAAGCTGTAAAAATTTACCACGATAACCCCACCAGCTTTTACTGTGGTTGCAATATTCAATGGCAAGGCAAGAAAGGATTACCTGATCTTGCCTCGTGTGGCTACCAGATCCGGAAACAAGAAAGACGTGCTTCACGCATCGAGTGGGAACACGTCGTACCCGCCTGGCAATTTGGACACCAACGACAATGCTGGCAAAACGGCGGGCGCAAAAACTGCACACGACATGACAAAGTATTCCGTTCAATGGAAGCCGACTTGCACAACCTGACTCCAGCGGTTGGTGAAGTCAATGGTGACCGTTCCAACTACAGTTTCAGTCAGTGGAATGGGATCGATGGCGCAACTTATGGACGTTGTGAAGTCCAGGTGAACTTCAAGCAGCGCAAAGTCATGCCGCCCGATCGCGCACGCGGTTCTATCGCTCGCACCTACCTTTATATGAGCAAAGAGTATGGTTTCAAACTGTCTAAGCAACAAACGCAACTCATGAGCGCCTGGAACAAAACCTACCCGGCTGATAAGTGGGAATGTGAACGCGACAAGCGCATTGCCAAAGTCCAAGGGAACCACAATCCATTCGTTCAAGAGGCCTGTCGCGCACTGTAATCATCGCCAATAGCGACAATCGCCAATCTTTACTATTAAGGCGTTTCATTAACTCCACTTGAAACGCCTCTTGCCCCTTGTTTTTTCGATGGAAAGCATCCATGTTAGGAACTAAGTTTATTCTCTTGCTGGAAATCTCATGCGTATCCCTCGAATTTATCATCCGGAAACCATTCACCAACTTGGCATCACCCCTTTAAGTGACGACGCCGCTGGCCATATAGGCCGCGTACTTCGTATGAAGGAAGGTCAGGAAGTTCTCCTATTTGATGGCAGTGGCGCAGAGTTCCCGGCAGTGATCACCGAAGTCAGTAAAAAGAATGTTCTGGTGGATATCACTGAGCGCGTTGAGAACAGCATCGAATCCCCTTTAGACCTCCACTTAGGACAAGTGATTTCACGTGGCGACAAGATGGAGTTCACCATTCAAAAGTCGGTGGAGCTTGGGGTTAACACCATCACTCCTCTTATTTCAGAGCGTTGTGGTGTAAAACTCGATCAAAAACGTTTTGAGAAGAAACTGGCCCAGTGGCAGAAGATCGCCATCAGTGCTTGTGAACAGTGTGGGCGTAACATCGTTCCGGAAATTCGCCCAATCATGAGCTTGGAAGAGTGGAGCAAAGAAGAGTACGATGGGCTTAAGCTTAACCTTCATCCTAGAGCTAAATACTCGATCAACACCCTACCAACGCCAGTTGAAAAAGTTCGTCTGCTGATCGGCCCAGAAGGCGGTTTATCGTCGGAAGAAATCGACATGACTCGCGAATACCAATTTGAAGAGACGCTCCTCGGGCCGCGTGTATTGCGCACCGAAACTGCGGCTCTTACTGCAATTACAGCTTTACAAGTTCGTTTCGGCGATCTTGGTTAAAACGGAGAAAAATAATGATCAAACTCGGCATTGTAATGGACCCAATTTCGTCCATTAACATCAAGAAAGACTCTAGCTTTGCCATGATGCTTGAAGCGCAACGCCGCGGCTACGAAATCCACTACATGGAAATGAACGATCTTCACCTCGATCAGGGTGTGGCCATTGCTGACACTAAAGTGGTCGAACTCAAAGAAGATCCAAACGGCTGGTACGAGTTCAAGTCAGAGCAAACTATCGAGCTGTCTGAGTTAGACGCCGTCCTGATGCGTAAAGATCCTCCGTTTGACACTGAGTACATCTACGCGACTTACATTCTGGAGCGTGCTGAAGAGCAAGGTACATTAATCGTCAATAAGCCTCAGAGCCTTCGTGACTGTAACGAGAAGCTATTTACGGCTTGGTTCCCTGAATTGACGCCAACAACTATCGTGACTCGTAAAGCCGAAAAGATTAAAGAGTTCCGTGAAAAACACGGTGATGTGATCTTAAAACCGCTTGATGGCATGGGTGGTGCGTCTATTTTCCGCGTGAAAGAGAACGATCCAAACGTATCGGTGATCATCGAAACTCTAACTAATCACGGCCAGTATTACGCCATGGCACAAACGTTCGTACCCGACATCAGCAATGGCGACAAACGCATTCTTGTGGTTGATGGCGAACCAATGCCTTACTGCCTGGCGCGTATTCCTGCGAAAGGCGAAACGCGTGGTAACCTTGCTGCAGGCGGTACAGGTGTAGCACGTCCTCTCAGTGAGACAGACATTAAAATTGCTCAAACCGTCGCCCCGACACTCAAAGAAAAAGGGCTTATTTTTGTCGGCCTTGATGTGATTGGCGATAAGCTGACAGAAATCAATGTAACCAGCCCAACGTGTATCCGTGAAATCGAAGCTGCATTTGATGTTTCAATCACCGGCAAATTAATGGATGCCATTGAACGCCGAGTAAAAGGCGAATAACTGAATTTATAGTACAGTTATAGTAGAGAGCCAAAATGATAACTTAAGCAAATTCATGCATATACTGCTGGCTTGCTTAAGTTCATTTCTGAGTCCTAAGGATCAGTATGAATATGAACCTCACAAACCATTTTTTAGTTGCCATGCCTGGAATGAAAGATCCCTATTTCCAGAACAGCGTGATCTACGTCTGCGAGCACAATGAAGAAGGCGCAATGGGGTTGATAATCAATGCGCCAGTCGACATCACTGTGGGCAACATGCTTAAGCAAGTCAAAGTACAACCTGTACACCCGCGGCTGTTCGAGGCTAGCCTAGACAAGCCGGTATACAACGGCGGTCCAATATCAGAAGATCGTGGTTTTATTCTGCATAAACCAAAAGATTACTATGAATCCAGTATTCAAATGACCGATGATCTTGCCGTCACAACCTCGCGAGACATTCTGACTGTGTTGGGGACCGAAGCAGAGCCAAGCGACTATTTAGTTGCTTTGGGTTACGCAGGCTGGAGCGCAGGGCAGCTGGAAAATGAGTTAGTTGAAAACTCCTGGCTGACCATTGAAGCTACGCCAGAAATCATCTTTGATACCCCAATTACAGACCGTTGGAAAAAAGCAGTAGAAAAACTCGGAATCGATCCGAGTCAGCTTTCTTCTGATGCAGGTCATGCCTGATAGGCCAGACCGTTACCCTAGATTGAGATTTGAGACACCCTATGTCACGTACAATTATGGCTTTTGATTTTGGAACCAAAAGCATCGGCAGCGCCATTGGCCAGGAAATTACTGGTACCGCTTCCCCACTCAAAGCTTTTAAAGCCAACGATGGCATTCCAAACTGGGACGACATCGAAAAGCAGATCAAAGAATGGCAACCCGATTTACTGGTGGTAGGTTTGCCGACAGACCTACATGGCAAAGCTCTGGACACCATTACTCCGCGAGCAAAGAAGTTCGCGAATCGTTTACATGGTCGTTATGGTTTGCCCGTTGAACTTCATGATGAGCGTTTGTCCACAACTGAAGCGCGTGCAGACTTGTTCGAAATGGGCGGCTATAAAGCGCTGTCAAAAGGGAATGTCGATTGCCAATCCGCAGTCGTTATTCTCGAAAGCTGGTTTGAAAACCTGTGGAATGAGTAATACCAACCGACCTAAGTAAGAAAGTGGTCATACTTAATTATAGAGAACCAGAAAACAGGCATCGAACACAAACACGCATGAACCCATCCATGGGGCTTCGATTTGCCATCCATGGCAAATCGAGTTTGTTTATCGAACCCTGTTCCCTGACCAGTTAATTTTCCGGATTGGTATAAACTGGCTCAAATAGAAAAGGTTGGCTTCTGCCAACCTTTTTAGTGTCTGTAACGCACTAATCCATATCGATCTTAACGTTCGCCAAACTGCCTGTTGCCAGAGGTTCACCGCGCTGAGTTTTCAACATGAGACGCAGATCATTCGCCGAGTCTGCACTGTGCAATGCATCTTCTTCACTGATCTTTCCTTGCATCACTAATTTGTAGAGCGACTGGTCAAAGGTCAGCATACCAAACTCATTTGAACGAGCCATGGTCGACTTCAATTCATGCAAATCACCTCGACGGATCAGATCCGATACTCGCGGGCTGTTTAACAAGATCTCAAAAACACCATGACGGCCCTGGCCACTTTTATCACGGATCAACTGCTGGCCAATCACCCCTTTTAAGTTCATAGAAAGATCAAACAAGAACTGCTCTTTTTGATCTTTAGGCACCAAGTGAAGAATACGCTCCAACGCCTGGTTGGCGTTGTTCGCGTGGAGCGTCGCCATACACAAGTGCCCTGTTTCGGCAAAGGTCATCGCATACTCCATTGTCTCTCTACTACGGATTTCGCCGATCAAGATCATATCCGGAGCCTGACGCAGAGAGTTCTTCAAAGCGACTTCGTAACTTTCTGTATCTAAGCCCACTTCACGCTGAGTGACAATACAACGCTGGTGTTCATGCACAAATTCAATCGGATCTTCTACCGTCAAAATATGCCCGGTTTTGTTGTTGTTTCGGTAACCCGTCATCGCCGCCATCGTGGTTGACTTACCAGAGCCTGTGGCACCCACCACCAGCACTAGGCCTCGCTTGGCGATCGCCAAATCTTGCAACACTAAAGGCAGTTTAAGTTGTTCAAAAGTAGGGATTTCAGTTTCAATACGACGAATTACTGCACCCGGTAATTCTCGTTGGAAAAAGGCACTGACACGGAAGCGACCACAGTCTCTGACAATAGCAAAGTTGGACTCTCGACTTTTCCGAAACTCCTGACGACGTTCTGGCTCCATTGCGTTATCGAGTAACTGCGCCACATCACTTTCTGTCAGCTTGTTCCCCTGTGAACGTAATTCACCATCCACTCGAAATAAAATAGGTGCGCCGACAGTGATATAAAGATCCGACGCTTTCTGCGCCAACATACCTTCAAGAAACTTATTCAGGTCCATCTTCCGTATTCACCCTTACTGATATGAATGTTACGAGAATTGCTGCACATCAAGCCCGACTTTACTGTCAGCCTCTTCGTGAGAAACAATACCTTGAGCTAATAACTGACGAGCATTTTGCTCCATCGTCTGCATCCCATGCGCGGCGCCGGTCTGAATTATCGAGTACATCTGAGCCACTTTATCTTCACGAATCAGGTTACGGATTGCAGGTGTCGCCATCATGATTTCGTGACAGGCCACACGGCCACCACCATTACGTTTCAATAGCTTCTGGGCTATAACAGAACGTAACGACTCCGATAACATTGAACGCACCATGTCTTTATCACTGCCCGGAAAGACATCGATAATACGGTCAATGGTTTTCGCTGCGGAGCTGGTGTGAAGCGTTCCAAAAACCAAATGGCCGGTCTCTGCGGCAGTCAACGCAAGGCTGATGGTTTCTTTGTCACGCATCTCTCCAACCAGGATGACATCCGGGTCCTCACGTAACGCGCTACGCAGGGCATTTTGGAAACTGTGGGTGTCACGGTGAACTTCACGCTGGTTGATCAAACATTTGTTGTTGGTGTGAACAAATTCAATTGGATCTTCAATTGTGAGAATGTGCTTATTGTGATTACGATTAATGTAGTCGACAATGGCAGCTAAGGTCGTTGATTTACCGGAACCAGTAGGCCCCGTGACCAGAACCAAGCCTTTTTGTCCGCTTGCTATCTTTGTGAAGATGTCTGGCGCTTCAAGTTCATCAAGTGTTGGAATGCTACTTGGAATGGTACGAAAGACCGCTGCGCAGCCACGGGACTGGTTAAATGCGTTGACACGAAAGCGACCGACGTTCTGTAGTTCAAAAGAGAAATCGACTTCGAGCTTTTCTTCGAACTCACTGCGCTGAGCGTCATTCATGATTTCGAACACCAAGCGGTGTACCTCTTGGTGTGTAAATGCAGGAATACCGAGCTTTCTCACATCACCATCAATTCTGACCATTGGTGCTACACCTGCAGAAAGATGTAGATCTGAGGCATTATGTTTTACACTAAAATCCAGTAACTCAGTGATATCCATTTAAATTCCTTAAGTCTAAAGTACAGCTATGAGTAGTATTCAACAAAATATTGAACATATCACCTCTCAAATTCGCAACGACGAACAAAAATGTGGTCGTGCTCCTGAGTCAGTGCAACTTCTAGCGGTAAGTAAAACCAAACCCGTTGAAGCCATTCTTGAAGCTAACCAAGCAGGCCAGAACGCATTTGGTGAAAACTATGTTCAGGAGGGCGTGAATAAAGTTCAGCACTTCAATCAGCATTATCCAGATAATTGCATAGAATGGCACTTCATCGGCCCGATTCAGTCCAATAAATCACGTCTTGTCGCTGAACATTTCGATTGGGTTCACACCATCGACCGCACAAAGATTGCGCAACGCCTTAATGATCAACGCCCTAGCGAATTAAAACCCTTACAGGTACTGATTCAAGTGAACACCAGTGGCGAAGACTCAAAGTCTGGCGTCACCGATGCAGAAATATTCGAGCTGGCTGAGTTGATTTCTCGTCTTCCCAACCTCACGTTAAGAGGATTGATGTCTATCCCAGCGAACGTAGCCGACTATGATGCACAACTTCATGAATTCCAGAAGCTGGCAGCATTGAAGCAAACGCTACAGCAGCAATACCCAGAGATAGATACCTTGTCCATGGGTATGAGCGGTGATATGACCGCAGCGATAGAAGCAGGCAGCACGATGGTTCGTATCGGAACGGCGATTTTTGGTGCACGTGACTATAGCACCAAAAGTGAATAGCCATCATCGAATAGAGAACATAACTCAATCTTCTCACCGCCAAAGTTAAGCAGTAATACTTAATTGCCATTATGCACTCTGGCGCATTATAAATTGTAAAGTATCACAATGGAAATCAGACAAATGGAACATAAAAAGATTGCCTTTATTGGTGCAGGTAACATGGTGAGAGCCATTATTTCTGGCTTAGTGTCAAACGGTTACCCAGCGCAAAACATTGTGGCAACCGCTCCTTCAGAAACACGCCGCTTGCCACTCGAGCAAGATTTTGGCATCCGTACCACCAACGATAATATCCAGGCGGCTACAGAAGCGGATGTGGTGGTTCTGTCTGTCAAACCACAAATGATGGCGGAAGTATGTAAGCCGCTGCAATCTATCGACTTCAGCAACAAGTTGGTGATTTCTATCGCTGCTGGCATCAATTGTTCACGTTTGAATGAGATACTGGCCACGAAGCTAAACTTGGTTCGCGTAATGCCAAATACCCCTTCTCAACTGGGTTTAGGTATGAGCGGGCTTTTCGCTCCAGAACATGTCAATCAGCAAGATAAAGACTTTGCGGCTCAATTAATGGAAGCCGTAGGTAAAGTGTGCTGGGTTGAACAGGAGTCCGGCATTAATAATGTAATTGCCGCAGCAGGCAGTGCTCCAGCTTATTTCTTCTTGTTCATGGAAGCGATGCAAACAGAAGCTATCGCGCAGGGTTTTGACAAAGAGACAGCTCGTCTGTTGGTTCAGCAAGCGGCATTAGGCGCAGCCAGCATGGTGGTAAACAATCCTGAAACTGAGCTATCTACACTGCGTGAAAATGTGACTTCCAAAGGTGGTACAACCGCTGAAGCACTACGTACATTCAACGAACATCAACTTTCTGATATCGTAGCAAAAGCAATGCAGGCAGCGGTTGCTCGTGCGGAAGAAATGGAAAAACTATTTTAATTACCTGGATGCTTATAGAGAAAAAGCCATCCACCACTTGTTAAGGGTACCTTATGAATTCAATGAGTTTTCTCATCTCAACCCTATTTGACCTGTATATCATGGTCGTTATATTGCGTATTTGGTTGCAAGCTGCGCGTGCAGACTTCTACAACCCTTTCTCGCAATTTATCGTCAAAGCTACTCAGCCTGTGATTGGTCCTCTGCGTCGTTTTATTCCGTCTGTCGGTAACATCGACCTGGCTACCGTTCTCTTTGCGTACCTGTTGTGTGTACTTAAGTTCGTTGCGCTGATCCTAATCGCATCAAGCGGTGCGGTTTCTTTCAGTGTCGAGTTCCTGTTCCTGGGCTTACTGTCTCTGATTAAAGCGGCTGGCGGCTTGTTATTCTGGGTACTGCTGATTCGTGCCATCCTAAGCTGGGTTAGCCAGGGCCGTAGCCCGATTGAGTATGTATTCCACCAGCTAACCGAACCAATGTGTGCACCAATCCGCCGCATTATTCCAGCGATTGGTGGCCTTGATCTTAGCGTCTTGGTTCTGTTTATCGGTCTACAATTCGCCAACTTCCTAATGGGTGACATTGTGGGCCCAATCTGGTTCCAACTGTAGTGTCAGCCGCAGTTTGGCGTGATGGCGAGGACATCGTCCTAAAGCTCTATATTCAACCCAAAGCAAGCCGCGATAAAGTCGTTGGCTTGCACGGAGAAGAGTTAAAAATCGCCATTACTGCACCGCCTGTCGATGGCAAAGCAAATGCCCACCTCACCAAGTTCCTGGCTAAGCAATTTAAAGTTGCAAAGGGTTTGGTTCACATAGAAAAAGGCGAACTGGGACGGCACAAACAAATTCGGATAGAATCGCCCTCTCAGATACCTGCTGACATAAAAGCCATCTTATGATGGCTTTTTATTTAATCTTAGAACGGGTTATTTACATTAAACTTAAATGGAAGTGTCTTTTTGAGGATTTCACGATGAACAAATGGATTACCGCATTACTAATCAGCCTGCTGTCTTTCCCGACTCTCGCCGAGCAGTTCAAAAACATGAAAGACATCGAAGTACATTACGTGGCGTTTAACTCTACCTTTCTGACGCCCAAAATAGCCCGAAGCTATGACATCAAACGTAATGGCTACCTTGCAATCATAAATATCAGTGTGTTGGATAGAGCATCTCTGGGAAAACCAGCGTTAGCAGCGCAAGTCGGCGGGCAAGCTAAAAACCTGATTGGTCAAACTCAGCAATTAACCTTCCGAGAGGTGAAAGAGGGTGACGCCATTTACTACTTAGCCGAGTTACCAGTGACGCATGAAGAAACTTTTACCATCGATATTGATGTAAAAGCTGGAAACAAAGGCTCAGGTAAGCTTAAATTCACCCAGAAATTTTTTGTTGAAGAGTGATATGTCGAAGAGTAGTTGGATCATGATGATCTAAAAGCTTTTGGACACCGGCAGGCCAAAAGCCTTCTAAAGTTGAAATGAAAAGATAAGGAGAACAACATGTTCTCCTTATCGCAATGAAAAGAGAACCTCATGAAAAAAATTGTGTTAGCAACAGGCAACCAAGGCAAAGTACGTGAGATGGCTGATTTGCTATCCGATTTCGGATTCGAAGTATTAGCTCAAAGTGAGTTCAACGTCTCTGACGTTGCAGAAACTGGCACCACGTTTATTGAAAACGCGATCATTAAAGCCCGCCATGCCGCGCAAGAAACCGGCTTGCCTGCTATCGCGGACGATTCTGGCTTAGAAGTCGACTTCCTTAACGGCGCACCTGGCATCTATTCTGCGCGTTACGCTGGCGAAGGTGCGACAGATCAAGAGAACTTAGACAAGCTATTAAAAGCAATGGAAGGTGTACCAGAGGCGGAGCGCACAGCACGTTTCCACTGTGTATTGGTATTGATGCGTCATAAAGACGATCCAACCCCAGTTGTCTGTCACGGTATGTGGGAAGGTCGTATCCTCACAGAAGCTCAAGGTGAGAACGGCTTTGGCTACGACCCTATTTTCTTCGTACCAGAAGACGATTGTGCATCAGCAGAGCTAGAGCCTGCACGTAAAAAGCAGCTATCACACCGTGGTAAAGCACTAAAATCTCTGTTCGCTCAGCTGTCGGCAAAAACAGCTCAGTAAGCACACAGCAAAGTTATATTAAGCGAGTTTATCCATGTTAACGCCCCCCGCACTCAGTTTGTATGTCCACATCCCTTGGTGTGTACAAAAGTGTCCGTATTGTGATTTCAACTCGCATGAACTCAAAGCAGAAATCCCAGAAGAGCAATACATCAACGCTCTTCTGGAAGATCTGGATACCGATATTGAGAAATACGGCGTAAACGATGTGCCGCGCCCGCTGCACTCAATATTCATTGGTGGTGGTACGCCAAGCCTGATTTCAGCGGAAGGGATTGAACGACTGTTACAAGGCATTGAAGCACGTATTCCGTTCAAACCCGATATCGAAATTACCATGGAAGCCAACCCAGGAACGATTGAAGCGGAACGTTTTGCTGGCTACCGTAAAGCAGGTGTCACGCGAATTTCCATTGGTGTGCAAAGTTTCGAGGAAGAGAAGCTGGAACGCCTTGGTCGTATTCATGGTCAGGACGAAGCCGTTAATGCCGCTAAGCTTGCCCATCAAATCGGCTTAAACAGCTTTAACTTGGATTTAATGCATGGTCTGCCCGATCAAAGCATTGAGCAGGCTTTGGCTGACTTGGATAAAGCAATTGAGCTGGCACCGCCGCACCTGTCTTGGTATCAGCTCACCATCGAGCCAAACACCATGTTCTACTATAAGCCACCGACGCTACCTGACGACGATGACTTATGGGACATCTTCGAGCTGGGCCACCAAAAGCTGGCAGCAGCTGGGTACGTACAGTACGAAATTTCTGGTTACAGTAAGCCGGGTTTCCAGTGCCAGCATAATCTCAATTACTGGCGCTTTGGGGATTACCTGGGCATCGGCTGTGGCTCACACGGTAAACTGAGCTTCTCTGACGGACGAATCATTCGTACTACGAAAGTGAAGCACCCTCGTGGATATTTGGCCGCATACCAAAATATGGTTAAGCCTTACCTGCATACCGAACAGTTTGTAGAAGATGAAGACCGCCCGTTTGAGTTTTTCATGAACCGTTTTCGTTTAATGGAAGCGTGTCCGAAACAAGACTTTATCGATACTACAGGATTACCACTGAGTAGCATTCAAGACACCATCAACTGGGCGTTGGCGCTGGGTTACTTGAGTGAGACCGAGACACACTGGCAGATCACTGAGAAAGGTAAGCTGTTCTTAAACGACTTACTCGAAGCGTTTATGGCAGAAGAAGACGAGTAACATCGACAGAAAATAAAGCATAAAAATACCTCTCTATATGAGGAATGCCGTTCGTTTCAAAGCGAACGGCATTTTTAAGTCTCCCGTCATCCTTAACAGCGACGAAGGAGCGTGATTCAGGATCTTCTATCCAAGAACTTTGTTGTAAAAGAGTTTTCTATCTATTCTCAACACGCTGATCTTAGATTCCTAGTCTCGCTAGAGCTCGCTGGAATGACCCGATGAGAGTTCTTAAGCGAAAAGTATTTTCTCTGTGCGAGAACCATTTTTATTTGTGCTGATTCAAATAAACAACTCTAGAAAATAGAACGACCGATCCGCTCAGAAAGCAATTCCAAAGCTTTAGTGCCCGCTAATGAGTTACCAGCAGGGTCGAGCTCCGGAGACCAAACTGCAATCGTCATATCCCCCGGTACGACAGCAATAATTCCACCGCCCACGCCAGATTTACCCGGCATACCGACACGGTAGGCAAACTCACCAGCGCCGTCATAAAGCCCACACGTCGCAAGCAGCGCATTCAATTGCTTGGTTTGAGTTGGTGAGACAATCGGCTTGCCTGTTTGTACCGACGTACCTTTATTGGCTAAATAGCTAAAGGTTTTGGCCAAATCCACACAGCTCATCTTCAAGGCACAGGCATGGAAGTAATTTTGCAGCACGGGTATGACTTCATTGTCGAAGTTACCAAATGAGCGCATCAGGTAAGCAATCGCCGCGTTGCGGTCACCATGCATCATCTCTGAAGCCGCCACCACTTTGTCATACACAATGTGGGTATCGCCGGAAAGCTGGCGAACAAACTCAAGCAAGCGCTGACGAGGCGCAGACAGACGACTTTGTAGCAGATCAGCAACCACTATCGCTCCAGCGTTGATGAACGGGTTGCGCGGAATGCCCTGTTCCATCTCTAACTGAATTAAAGAGTTAAAGGCCTGACCTGATGGCTCTTTCCCCACTCTTGTCCATATCTCTTCTTGCTTATACAAGCACATTGCCAGTGTCAGACTCAACGCTTTAGAAATAGACTGGATAGAGAAAGGCTCATCGGCGTCTCCCGCCTTAATCACTTCACCTTCGTTGGTGTATACCGCAATACCTAACTTGTTGCTGGGTACTTTTGCCAGAGCGGGAATGTAATTTGCTACTTTTCCCTGACCGATCAAAGGACGAACTTCGGTCAGAATATCTGTCAAAATTTCCACTGTAGGTTTCATTGTTCACCTTATTATCGCTGATTTCATTCAGAGGTAAAAAAAGCCAACAGAATGTTGGCTTTTCAAAGATTCGTTATCGAACAATCGATTATGGTTTCACGGCCACAATAATATTGCGGTTTATGGATTGATCCACACGGTGAAGGTAACCGATGTAAGGCTCTTCTGAAAGCACCTTCCACCCTTGCTCTTCAAACAGTGCCGCGACATCTTTCCATTTCAGAGTGAATTCATTGAAAGACAACACCACAGAACCTTGCTTTTTCAGCACCACTTTCCATGCAGGCAAAGCTTCTTTTAAAAGCTCTATTGGGCTGCGGTTCAGTTTACTGTCTTTGGCATTTTTACTGCCATGCTGCACACCATAAGGCAAGTCAGACACCATAACGTCAACCGAGTTTTTCTTCACAACTTGGTCAGCAATACGCGTATCCGCCGAGTACAGCTTCATACTCTGAAGATTACCCTGGTTGTAATCCTCTTTGTTCGCTGCAGCTTCCACCACGAAACCATCGGCCACTTTCTTACCAGCAGAAGTGCGCTTCTCTTTGCTCACTTTATGCTTAAAGCGGCCGTTTTTCATAAACTTAACGATGAAGGTTTGGATCTCTTGCACCCATTTAGCGTTGATCTCCACACCCACCACGTTCAAGCCATGAATCAAACCTTCGAACAGGGTTGTACCTTTACCACACATCGGGTCCATTAAGGTCAGTTGCTTACTTCCTGTATTGGACGCACTAATGCCAATATTCACCATCAAACGGGTAAACTGTTCGTTTGTTTTCCCGGTATAACGCAAGATCTGGCTCATGCTCTCCGGGAAAGTATTGAATGCAGGCGCTTGAATTGGTCGAAGCAAACCATCTTCACGTACTTCAAATAGTGCATAGTAAATAGAAGAGGCCGCGATTCTTCGCGTCTGCTCATCACTTAGCGCTTCCTGACAAGAAAACACCAGCGCGGCAGGTAGGCCAACCTCTTTACTACCAATCTCTGTCACATCCACGCCTTGTGAAGCTAAAATCGCTTTTAGTTCCGAACAGGCGATGGTCATTGCGCTATCAAAGTAAATTCGGTTATGACCCGGATTCGCTAATATCGCGTAATGGTACATCCCATGAACTCCTCTGGTTACGCAATACGCTTGTATTTAATATCCCACACACCGTGACCAAGACGGTGACCACGAGCTTCAAACTTGGTTAGCGGACGATCGTCTGGACGAGGAACAAAATCACCGTCTTTAGCAATGTTTTCAAAACCTGGTGCTTGGTTCATGACTTCAATCATGTGCTCAGCGTAGTTTTCCCAGTCTGTGGCCATGTGGAACACACCTTCATTAGGGATAAGCTTCTCACGAACCATTTCTGCAAAAGCTAACTGCACGATACGACGTTTATGGTGACGTTTTTTGTGCCACGGGTCTGGGAAGAACAGCTGCAGTGTTGCCAGGCTATCATTCGGGATCATGTGCTCAAACACTTCTACCGCGTCATGACACATAACACGCAGGTTAGTAACACCCGCTTCACGAGCATCAGAAAGACAAGCACCGACACCCGGGCTGTGTACTTCAATACCAATAAAGTTTTTTTCAGGTGCGTTCTTTGCCATTTCAACCAGTGAAGCACCCATACCAAAACCGATTTCAAGTACAACCGGGTTGTCGTTACCAAAGACCTCTTTCCAATCAAGAAGTTCTGCTTTGTAATCGATACCCATTGTTGGCCAGCACTCATTCATCGCGCTCTCTTGGCCCTTGGTTAGGCGGCCTTCGCGACGAACGAAACTGCGGATTTTACGGATCAGCTTGCCGTCTTCGTTGTATTCGTTAGTGGTTACTTCACTCATTGATTTTGCCTGCACATTGATTAATCAAAGCGGGGATTATCCAAAGAATTTACTCGGGTGCAAGTTTTTGTTGAGCTCTTGGTCTGCCACGACTCAAAAGCTATACAGCTCCCTGTAATATCCCCACACTTTAACAGTTGTACTTATCACCCATTCGTGGTGCAATTTTGCCCCAAACCAATAATAGAATACAGAGCAAGTCGTGACCCCTTTCGCCAGTGCCATTTTAGAGTGGTATGACGCATATGGAAGAAAAGACCTTCCATGGCAACAAAACAAAACCGCATACAGTGTCTGGTTGTCTGAAATCATGCTTCAGCAAACTCAGGTCACTACGGTAATTCCCTACTTCCAACGTTTTTTGGAGCGATTTCCGACCGTGATTGACCTTGCCAACGCAGAGCAAGATGAAGTGCTTCACCTGTGGACTGGTCTCGGTTACTACGCGCGCGCTCGTAACCTGCATAAAGCGGCCAAAGAGGTTGCCCAAAAATACAACGGTGAGTTTCCCCTTGATGTCGAACAAATGAATGCGCTGCCAGGAATTGGTCGTTCAACCGCAGCAGCAATACTTTCATCGGTACATAAACAGCCCCATGCGATTCTCGATGGTAACGTTAAGCGTACGCTTTCCCGAAGCTTTGCGGTTGCAGGATGGCCAGGGCAGAAAAAAGTGGAAAACCAGCTCTGGGACATTGCCGAGACACACACTCCGCAAACTGACGTCGACAAGTACAATCAAGCCATGATGGATATGGGCGCCATGGTCTGCACACGCAGCAAACCTAAATGCACTTTATGTCCTGTGGCTGATCTATGTGTGGCGAAAAAACAAGACAATGTCCTCGACTATCCGGGTAAAAAGCCCAAGAAAGATAAACCGGTGAAGCAAACCCGATTTGTGATGCTTCATCATAATGACGAAGTATGGCTGGAACAAAGACCTCAAACTGGAATTTGGGGCGGGTTATTCTGCTTTCCACAAACCGAACATGTTGATGTCGAAAGCGATATTGATTTGCTGTTGGAACAACGCGGCATTCAAACCAATGACATTAAACAGCAGCAAACGCTGATCACTTTTCGCCATACCTTCAGTCATTACCATCTCGATATCACCCCAATTTTGATTGACCTGTCAAAGCAACCCAATGTGATAATGGAAGCCAACAAAGGTCTTTGGTATAACTTATCTAAACCTGAAGAAGTAGGCTTAGCCGCGCCAGTTAAACTATTGCTGGAAACGCTACCCCACGAACTTCGATAATTGAATGCAAGGAGTCATTATGAGCCGCACTGTGTTTTGTGCTCGACTAAAGAAAGAAGGCGAAGGTCTAGACTTTCAACTTTACCCAGGTGAGCTAGGTAAACGTATTTTTGACAATATCTCTAAAGAAGCCTGGGCTGAGTGGCAACACAAACAAACCATGTTGATCAACGAAAAGAAGCTCAACATGATGGATCCTGAGCACCGTAAACTGATCGAAACTGAAATGGTGAACTTCCTGTTTGAAGGTAAAGACGTTCACATCGATGGTTACACACCGCCTAGCGAATAAAACACTTTGTTCTAATAAAGTAAGTTTATTCAAAAACAATGACATCACATAAAAACTTGTGGTGTCATTGACACGCCATCCCATCAAATAATTAGCCATGAAAAAAATTGCCGTTATCGTTGCAGCCCTTCTATTAACAACAGGTTGCAGTCGCGAGGTTGTCGAAAAGTTTTACGCTGTCGATTACGAACCGACCAACCGTTTCGCCAATAACTTAGCCGAGTTACCAGGACAATTTGAGAAAGACACCGCGGCTCTCGATTCATTAATTAGTAGTTTCTCAGGTAATATCCAAAAAAAGTGGGGGAAACGAGAAGTTAAGCTCGCAGGTAAAAGCAATTACGTAAAATATATCGATAACTACCTCAGTCGAGCCGAAGTCGACTTCCAAAAAGGTGTGATCACCATTGAGACCGTGTCTCCGACCGAACCACAAAAGCACCTCAAAAACGCTATCATCACCACCCTACTTACTCCCGATGACCCGGCGAATGTCGATCTGTTTTCTTCCAAAGATATCAAACTCGAAGGTCAACCTTTTCTCTATAAACAGGTCGTTGACCAGGATAACAAGCCTATTCAGTGGTCATGGCGAGCTAACCGCTTTGCCGATTACCTGATTAGTCACGAAATAAAAACCAAAGACGTCGACTTCAAAAAAGCGTACTACGTAGAGATCCCGATGGTGGAAGATCACTTCATCCAACGCAGCTATCAATATGCCAGCATCGTACGCCGCGCTTCGGAGAAATACGATATTGCCGAAGACTTGATTTACGCCATAATCAAAACTGAAAGCAGTTTTAATCCATATGCCGTCAGTTGGGCGAATGCCTATGGCTTGATGCAAGTCGTACCGAAAACCGCAGGACGTGATGTATTTACTCTGGTAAAAAACCGCTCAGGACAGCCTAGCCCGGAGTATCTGTTCAACCCAGAAAACAACATTGATACCGGAACGGCTTACTTCTACATCTTGAAAAACCGTTATTTGAAAGATGTCAGCCACCCAACGTCGCTCGAATACAGCATGATATCCGCATACAACGGCGGAACTGGTGGCGTTTTGAACACTTTCGATAGGAACAATAGAAAGCGGGCAATGAATGACTTAAATTCGCTACGACCCAATCAAGTTTATTGGGCATTAACCAATAAACATCCCAATGCAGAAGCACGACGCTACCTAGAAAAAGTTACAAATTTCAAAAAGGAATTTAACTCTGTGCACACTTTCTAGCACCAGTTGAGCAAAAAGCGTTCGAACAACCGCTTTTTTGAAATTATTTAAAAAAAGTGGTTGACGCAAAGCGGGAAAATCCGTTTAATAGCGCTCCGTTGCCCGGATAGCTCAGTCGGTAGAGCAGAGGATTGAAAATCCTCGTGTCGGTGGTTCGATTCCGCCTCCGGGCACCACAGTTTATTAATTGTTGGTGCTTAGCACGGACAATAGTTAAAAGAATAAAGTGTGCCGACTTAGCTCAGTAGGTAGAGCAACTGACTTGTAATCAGTAGGTCACCAGTTCGATTCCGGTAGTCGGCACCATTCTTTTGCCTCGATAGCTCAGTCGGTAGAGCAGAGGATTGAAAATCCTCGTGTCGGTGGTTCGATTCCGCCTCGAGGCACCATTATTTGGTGCACTTGCTTAATCTAAACTGATTGGCAAGACACAAACAACTTTTTGTTGTTAAAAGAACAATTCCTCCTTAGCTCAGTTGGTAGAGCGACGGACTGTTAATCCGCAGGTCGCTGGTTCGAGCCCAGCAGGAGGA
>NZ_JAWLID010000028.1:0-20326 GCF_033042495.1 Vibrio sp. EA2
ACCTAACAAACGCTTCAAGGCGGATTCGCAACGCGTGGCATTTTTACTATGCGTTGATTTTAGTGATTAAGGTGGTATGCGGAAGCACCGTATTGCGTTGCTCACCACTTAAGCGGGCGTTATGTTAAAGGAGAAAGTCTGTGAAAGTATTTGATGTCGAAGTTGATCGCTTGGAGTACGATTTTAATTACAATACCGTTGAAACGGATGAGCTACACCAAAAATTAAATGGATCAACCGAAGTTACTATCAACGACTTACGAAGAGTTTCTCTATGGAAATCGAACCGAGTATTAAATGTCGATAGTGACACTCTAGCTTGTTTAAATCAGTTAGGTTCGGTATCTAATTTAACTCTAGAGTCGCCGTTAGTTAAAGAAGTTATTGAACGATTAGTCCTGTCACAAGGTATTGGCTTTCCAATGGCAAGCGCGGTTCTAAAGTTTATAAATCCCAATTTATTTCCAATCATTGACGTAAGGGCATATCGTGCTCTTACAGGTAAAAAGCCTTACTACTCGAGCTATACCTATGACGGGTACATTAGTTACGCAGTTGAGTTACATCGTCTAGCTCAAATTTTGAATAGACCCTTAAGAGACATTGACGAGCAATTGTATTGTTTTGATAAAGAAAACAATGGGAAAATTTAACATAACAAACAGTTTAAGAGGGATTCAGCACGCGTGGCATTTTTAGTATGCGTTGATTTTTGTGTTGAAGTGCTATGCGGTGGCTTGGTCATTGCGTGCTTCACCCCTTAACTGGGCGTTAGTACTGGATGGGCATCAAAGGTTAAAGTTTCGGTGTTTATTGGTTTCTTTTCCTTGCTTTACACCTGGTCAAATGTGCCTTTCACGTTCTCTCCGGTGGCACTATATGAGTTGTGTTCGCGTTGATTTCACCGTTTACGGTTTCTAACTTTCGGGCTATTTCTCTGGTGTGGCTTCTTTGGTGTTGAGAGATTTTCGTCAAAAAACGAATTTCTTTGGTGAGGTTGTTTAGTTCTGAAGCCCGTATCCTTTGTTAATTTGAACACGGAGAAATCAGGGCAGTTTTGCATATTTTTCTTCTGGCCAACTCGCGTTTTGAGAGTGAGTTCTAGTTTGGCAGTTGTCCCTTTAGCGTCAGAGTTTTAAGCCAGAAGTTTCGTGCTATATTTCAGTATCTTGGCGTGTGCCAAAGGTTAACGGGCAGCGTACTAACAAACTGTTCAAGAGGGATTCACAACGCGTGGCATTTTTACTATGCGTTGGTTTTAGTGTTTAAGGCGGTTTGCAGCGGCTTCGGCATTGCGTTGTTCACCCCTTAACAGGGCGTTATGTATCTCATTGAAATGTCGGTAAGGATATCAAAAGTGAAAATTTCATCTCTTGATAAAGTTTTAAGTGCTAATGGATATGATTTTGATTTCGTTAATGGAATATTCCATGTGAAGCTAGGTGGCTTTGCCAATAAAGTATCTGTTTCTTGGGATTTTAGTCATCAACGTCTTAACTATTCTTATAGGCAAACAATTACCCATGCCTTTCAGTTTTTTGGGCTGCGTTTACGGTGGATAGTATTATTGATGGGGATCAGATTGGTGCAGTATCGAAGGCAGTTCTAACAATGGTCTTCTTTCTTACGACAATAATTACTGAGTTAAGAGTTGTGGAGCTAAGAAGGGTGTTAAATCAAGAGACAGACAGCCCCGATACATAACAAACTGTTCAAGAGGGATTCGCAACGCGTGGCATTTTTACTATGCGTTGGTTTTTGTGTTTAAGGTGGTATGCGGCGGCTTTCGTATTGCGTTGCTCACCCCTTAACAGGGCGTTATACCGCAATCAATCATCTAACCTTTTCATAGCTTTACGGTAAACATCGCTACGTTCACGTTTTCCGACAGCTAAGACAGTTACAATGATGACATCGTCTTCAACTTTGTAGACTAGACGGTAGCCCGATTGACGCAGCTTAATTTTATACATGTTGTCAGCTCCAGAAAGCTTTGAAGCCTGGACATGTGGGTTATCTAAGCGCTCGATTAGCTTTTTCTTAAATTGTTGTTGCAGAGTAGATCCAAGCTTTTTCCACTCTTTGAGTGCGCTCTTCTTAAAGTTGAGTTTATAGGTCATCAATATTTACCGAAATGCTCTCTTCAGATTCACGCTCTTTAGCGATAGCTAGTAGTTCAAGATCTTCGAGTCTGTCCATCATCATTTCGTACGCTTCGGCAGGTACACAATAAAATGCTGGCTCATTTCGGTTTAGTACAGCAACAGGTTCGCCGTAAGCACTAGTTGCAACTTTCATAGGGTTAGCTTTCAACTCAGTAATGCTTGCAGCAACATCGGCTAAAATTCTAGTGGTCATATAATAGGTCTCTTAAATGGTCTTTATGTTGGTCATTTTAGCTTCAACCAAGCGGTATAACAAGGCGTTTAAGACGGATTCCCAACGCTCGGCATTTTCGGTTTGCTTCATGTTTGGTATTTACGGCACAATACTTTAAATGTAGTGGTATGCGTTGCTCACCACTTAACGCGGCGTTAGTTTGCAAGAGGAAAAACGCAGCTATCTCGCAAGATCTAGCGGTAAAAGCTCAAAGTTGAAATTGTCGTATCGGTGTTCAATTTCAGTGTTAATTAGCGTGGTAAAAATCCAAAATTGGCATCGTTTCAAGGGTAAATTTGTTCTTTGGCGCGGCGACTTTTGGGTTAACTGAGTTGAACTTTTTTGCTGAAGCTCTGCTCGTTGAGTTTGTTGGTACAAAAGCCGATTTACTCGCTGAAACGACGTTTTCTCTGGTGTGGTAAGTTCACGTGGTTTCAGTGGCTTTGTTGAAAGTCCGCATTGTGAGATTGCCTTTCCAAAAGCGGTTTCTGGCGTTGTGAGTTCGTTTACTGCGGCGTTGTTTGTTCCACGTGGTTTCATTGACTAGCCGCTTTGAGACTACGCCTGACTTAAGTGCATCAAAACACATAAAGTTTATTGTTTGCAAAGTTTAAAACAACGTAAAATCAGCCCTTTGGGTTTGCAAACTAACAAACTGTTCAAGAGGGATTCGCAACGCGTGGCATTTTTACTATGCGTTGGTTTTAGTGTTTAAGGTGGTATGCGGCGGCATTGGTATTGCGTTGCTCACCCCTTAACAGGGCGTTATGTCCTCTTGCGTCGTTGAACTATGGTTATAACTCCAGTTAAAGGAGTTTATTTATGTCATATGTCGATGGATTTGTAGCAGCTGTACCAACAGCGAATAAAGAGCAGTACATTGCACACATAGAAATAGCAGCAGAAATGTTCAAAGATTTTGGTGCTTTAAAGGTTGTTGAAACTTGGGGAAATGAAGTGCCAGATGGTGAAGTAACTTCATTTCCAATGTCTGTTAAAGCTCAAGACAACGAAACGGTAGTATTTTCATGGGTAGTCTGGCCCTCAAAAGAAATCCGAGATTCAGCCTGGCAGCAAATAATGGATGACCCTAGAATGAGTCCTGAAAATAACCCAATGCCGTTTGATGGTAAGCGCATCATTTATGGCGGTTTTGACGTTATTTTGGATAAATAGTGAGTGCGTACATAACAAAGCGTTTAAGAGGGATTTGGCACGCGTGGCATTTTTAGTTTGCGTTGAGTTGAGCGTTTAAGGCGTATTCCAGAAACTTATGTATTGCGTGCCTGCACCCCTTAACGCGGCGTTATGTGAATAGGAGGTTCCAGTGAACAAGGTAGTCAAAGAACGCTTCGACGAATATCCGGAAAACGCTCGTATTAGGCTAGAGGAGTTACGAAATCTAGTCTTTCAAATCGCATCTGATTTGGATCTGGGTGAAGTCGATGAAACTCTAAAGCGGGGCGAACCTAGCTATAGTGTAAAAACAGGCAGCCCGCTAAGAATGGACTGGAAGCTGAAATCTCCTAACAATTATTACCTGTTCTTTAATTGCCAAACTAAGTTAGTCGATACATTTCGAGAATTGTATGGTGAAGAACTGGTGTTTCAGGGAAACAGAGCAATAGTTTTGTCCTTAGCGAAAGCGTTACCAGAAACAGCAATCAAGTCCTGTTTAGAGTTAGCTTTAACCTATCAGCAGCGTAAACATTTGCCTCTTTTGGGCGTATGAAAAATTCACATAACAAAGCGTTCAAGAGGGATTCCCAACGCTCGGCATTTTGGGTTTGATTCAGCTTTAGTGATTACGGCACAATGGTTTAGGTTGGGTGGTCTGCGTTGTTCACCCCTTAACGCGGCGTTAGCCCTATTCGGAGATAAAATGAGTTTTACTGAGAACGATATGAAGCGGCAGATGGTTTTATTGCAAGAAATCGAATCGCAATCGGATCGAGGTACTGCAATCGTTGGTGCCGCTTGGGTGGAAGAAGAACTAAAGGCGGCTTTGAAAGCGAATTTATTAGATGATGAAGTCGTATATAAACGACTTTTTCAGAATGGTCGACTGTCAGACTTTTCTTCTTGTATTGATTTGTCTTACATGCTGAAACTCGTTGATAAATCTCAGTACCAAGATTTGGAAAAAATAAGAAGAATTAGAAATGAGTTTGCTCATAAGTTGACAGACAAAAATCTTGAGGAGTTGTCTTTTAATAACGCAAGTATAAGTGACCGCTGTATGCAATTGTCTTGCATACAAAACGAAAAGATAACAGATCCAAGACATGCATTTTGTCGAGCTTGCGCTATTTTATATTCCGAGTTCTATTTTTTAACCATAGTCCCTAAAATTCGCTATCAGCCATAGGGCTAACAAACAGTTCAAGAGGGATTCAGCACGCGTGGCATTTTTGGTATGCGTTGATTTTGGTGTTGAAGTGCTATGCGGTGGCTTGGTCATTGCGTGCTTCACCCCTTAACTGGGCGTTAGCTGTATTACGGAGTCGGCACGATGATTACAATTAGAAATTACAGAGTAGAAGAGGCCAAAGTACTCTGGGATATTCAGTTTTATACAATTAGGAATATTAATATTCGTGACTATTCTCAAGCTCAAGTCGAAGCTTGGGCTCCAGAGCATCTAGATTTTTCAGTCTGGGAAAAACGAATGAAAGGCTTATCTCCGTTTGTTGCTGAAATAGATGGTGTTGTTGTTGGCTACACAGATTTGCAAGCTAACGGACTTATAGACCATTTCTTTTGTCACCATGAGTATCAAGGCAAAGGTGTAGGTAAAGCTCTAATGAATCACGTTTTTAAGGTTGGCAGTTTACAGGGTATAAAACGTTATTTTTCTGAAGTTAGTATCACTGCTCGTCCATTTTACGAACACTTTGGTTTTAAAGTAGTTCAGGTCCAAGAAGTGGAAATTCGTGGTCAAAAACTAAGAAACTTTGTCATGGAAAAATACAGCTAACAAAGCGTTTAAGACAGATTCGCAACGCGTGGCATTTTTGGTTCAATTCAGCTTAAGTGTTTACGTCACAATAGATTAAGTTAGGTGGTAGCGTTGCTCACTACTTAACGCGGCGTTAGGCAAATGCCATAAATTTTGAGTTCAGGATTAATTAATGAAGCATGAAACAGTTAACTCTATTATTGGCGTGTTAGGTTTATTGATCGCTTCGATAACAGCGTACCATCAGTTTGTTCCACCTTCTGATCAGCTTGATATCGAAGTTGTATCAGTTCCGAGTACTCAGCCACTAAATGAATACATTGAGTTTCAAGATGGTTTATCTGAAGAAGTTCGTAAATTATCGGGTCCATTTTTCTGGGAATTTACCGCGTACAATAGCTTAGATAGAACCGTAACTATCAAAGAGCTAGAGACTAAGTTGTTGTCGGATTAATTGACTACAGCGATCTATCAATAGGTACATTTGACAGAAATCTAGTTCCTCTTCAATTACCGCTTTCTATAAATGCTCACGAGGCTCAAGTAATTGTTCTTGCTTTAAATATCCCAATTAAATATCAAGAACACTGTAAAATTTCTGGTTCAACAGTTCAGGATCTTGAGCAGTGTTATTATAAATATGGGCATGACCTTTTCGGTAATGAAGTTAAACGTTTAGATTATGGTACGGTGCAATGGAAAGGTTTACCTAAATCCCCAAGTTTCATCTCTACTATAACAACTGGTGATAATAGTCAGTTAAGTAAGACATTAAGCTATTTTTCATTTAATCCGTAAAAATTTGCCTAACAAAGCATTTAAGAGGGATTCTCAACGCTTGGCATTTTTGTATCTACTTCAAATTTAGTGTTTACGGTACAATACTTTAGGTCGGGTGCGGGCGTTGTTCACCCCTTAATGCTGTGTTTTGGTAGTATTTCTCTATAAACCACAATGAACAAATATGACTCGTAGTGCCATGTAAAACAATGATTTAAGTATGATTTGTTTGTTCATCCCTGTTCTTTTTTAGCCATCCTTATACAATCATTTTGCTACATAAAAGCTACACGGATGAAATTACGATGGCTATCAAGCAAAAGATTACTAACACCTCAATCAAGAGTTTTAAGGTCGATGACAAGCGTTTGAACGACACTGAGATCAGCGGTTTTCACGCTCGTATCTCCCCAAAAGGCATCATCAAATACTACTTTTACTATCGCCTGAATGGAAAGCAGAGAAACTACCTCTTGGGGGCGGCAACTTCTTTAACGCCTGCCCAAGCCCGAGATTTAGCAAAAGAAAAAGCAGGTCTTGTCGCGGGTGGGCAAGATGTTCAGGAAACACGTTTTGAGGCCAAACGTGAAGCGTTGAGAAAGACACTGACCCTAGAACGATTTCTTGATGAACATTACGAGAGTTACTTACAGGCTCTAAACCCTAAAACAGCCAAACAATCCTTTATGTGCATAAAAAGCAGCTTCAGGCATTTAGCGCATAAACCCATGTCTGAAATTACGGCTTGGGACGTTCAACAATGGGTATCTGAAAAGCGCAAGTTGGGTAGGGCATCATCAACCATTTCATACGCCTACAATCGCTTGAAAGCCGCGTTTAACCGAGCTGTTGAATGGGACTTCATTGATTCTCATACGCTCAGTAGTGTGAAGATAGTCAAAGAAGATGACCAGCGTATTCGTTATCTGTCTACGGCAGAAGAAACAGCGTTATTAGACTCCTTGAAAGTGCGTGACATTCGCCTGAGGGAAAATCAGAAGCAAGCCCATCGTCAAGAAGTGCCCAAGCTGCGGTATGCGGATTATTTAGAGCCTTTAGTCGTGATGGCGATTAATACGGGCATGCGAAAGGGGGAAATGCTGTCATTATGTTGGGAGCACGTTAACTTCGAAAATCGTTATCTTACGATTACCTCAGCAAATGCGAAGTCGAAGAAACGCCGAACCATTCCTTTAAACGATACCGTTTTCTCCATGCTGAACGATTGGAAGGCTCAGAACTATAGTGAGGAAAGTGGGCTCGTGTTTACCTCAAATGGAAAGCCGATTGATACCTACCAATATCAATGGGAGCAATTACTGAAAGACGCCAATATTCATAACTTCCGTTTTCACGACTTACGCCATCACTTCGCCAGCAAGCTTGTCATGGCAGCGGTGGATTTGAATACCGTTCGGGAGCTTCTTGGTCATGCCGATTTAAAGATGACGTTGCGCTATGCCCACTTAGCACCAGAACACAAAGCATCTGCGGTGAACCTGATTGGTTAGTGTTGTGAACCGCGCTGAAAAACAGTTGGCTTACTGGCGGCTAGAGTAAGCCAAGACTCAGTTTAGTGTTTAAATTGCCTCTCTAGTAAGAAGACAAAAGGCGATTCATGGAGCAGTTAACCCGTCGATTTATTCGATTGAGTGAGATACCTGAGAAAACCAGTGCCACACAAGGCGATGTGATGGCGGCCATAGAGGACAATCAGTTAACCTTGTTTGCCTATTTTGAAGCGAAACGCCTTGGTGCCTATGGCACGAGAGACAACCAAAAAGTCGTGTATGCCGTGTTTGATTATCAGGGCATGGTTCAACTCAAGTCGAAAGATGCCGCGCGAATTATCCGTCTAATGAAGCCCACTGAAATCTCAGTGCTCTTGGCGATAGAGCCGGAACGAATCACAGGTTGGTCGTCAGTGGATGATGTTTTCCCGAACATCCAAAAGACAAATCTACACTACACCAAACAATGCCCTGAGCTTCCAACCACTCCCATCAGTGCTATTGCCGAACTCAGTGCCACGCCAACCGTTGAAAATGTCGTTTCTAAGTTCGCATCGGCTTTCTTGAACCCCAAAGAAGATGAGCAGCACACGAAACTCCAAGACGCATTATTGAACCTGAATATTAACGATTCAACCGCACAAGCCGTGCGTTTAAACGCTAAACCCGTACTCATTAACCCTGAGCAACTGCGGGTAGAGGTTGAAGGCATCAACCGCTAGCTTAGTACCATTCAACCGACATCCACGGTTGAACCAGTAAAACAAAGTAGCTCAAGACTTCATGAAGTGGCGTTGTCACACCCCATTGAAAAGATTGCTTATCGCGTATTGGAAACCTACGGTGACCAAGACGCGCCCAAGGTGTGGGAGTTAATTAAGAAAGACTCACTGGAAGAGGTTAAAAAGCAATTCGATATTGACGGCTACATTATAGAAGTGATGAAAGACAGTATTCTTTGGTTGGATAATAAAGGAACCGAGAATAGCTTAGGGTATCAGTCCTTTCGTAAGAAACACCTCCCGTTGGTAAGAAAAGCGATAAGAGAGAATTCTGACTAGATCGGTTGCGATTCGGTTGGCTTATCGGTTGGATGTGTGTTGAAAGTTTAGCGTGATGGAGGCTCACGGTTTTCAGCACTTTTCTGACTCACTCAGCCGAAACTCTCAACACATACTGGACTAACAGTTAATACATTAACGTTGCTACATGATATTGAGTGCAGAAGTTGTGCTTAAGCCTTGTATTTAAAGGTTTCATCATAATTTTCTAACGGTTGAATTAACCGCTGTGTAGCACTGTATAAAGTGTTACTTTAATGCTTAGTAAGCGATGAGAACTCTACTCTTGGTTGAAAGTCTCTGTTGAACAACTGAAGTTAACCGTCGTTAACTTTGAGATACCTGTTAGACACGATTTCGTCGTTATTCAATCCCTGCAACCACGCCAAGAAATCCGTTTGAAACTATTAATATGTTAAGTCTGCCGCAAAAGTAGAGGGGAGGCGTCAACCGTATCGTCAACCAAATCGTCAGGTGACGTTTACGACTGTTTACCGTGGTATCAACTTCACATCAAAGAGATACCGTAATGACAGATTCAAACGTTGAAAAGCGCGCTTATACTGAGCAAGAAACCGCAACTTACATTGGCATGAGCCGCTCTTACTTAAGACAAGCGAGAATGGAAGGCCAGCGCAATAACCGAACTATCGCCCCTCCATTTATTAAAATTGGCCGCGCTGTCCGTTATTTAAAAGAAGATTTAGATGCATGGCTAGATAATCACACCAAGCTTGAGCATTTGTGTCAGGGAGGTGCGGCTCATGGCTAATCTGACTCAAGAGCAAATCATGCTCATCAAATGGATGAAGACCGGACGCACTTTCCAAGTGTGTTCGGATTACTGTCCAACTCAGGGCGACGTTCAGCCAAAGTCGCGGTTGCCTATTCAGTTGCATCAAAAGACCATTCACAAGCTCGTTAAAGAAGGCTTGATTGAATATGCGAGCCAGAAGTACTTTGGTTTACGTTGGGATGTGTTTTCCTTAACGAGTAAGGGGAAAACGCACCTATGATGAGCATCAACCTTTTGTGCGTTGACCGAGATGACAGAGCCTTTGTTCAGCAAAGGCTTTCTCCGTTTTCGGAAGAAATTCAACGTATTTTGTTTAATGAATATCTGGGCCAGCCAACGAAATTCGAGCGAAATACTTATCTCAGAGTCACGACCAACACTATCGCCGCGAACTTATCTTTGCCAATCGATAAGATTGAGTTAAACCTAACCGAAGAAGACTTGAGAGCTAAAGCGAAGCAACTTGCCCAAGAGGTCTTAGACCGACGTCGCCGCTATCTTAATGACGAGTCCGCGCTTCAACCATTACGAGACTATGTTACTCGAAAAGGCTTAACCCCCTATCAGGGACAATATTCCCTGATAGGGGAGGTGGCGCGTTACAGCCACAAAAATTGGTGGTTGAGAGGGCTTAGGAAGGCGTTAAGGCGTAATATCGAGACCGTGTTGCATCATCTCAATCAAGTTAATAAGCAAAAGAGTCTCTATTGCTCCCAGCCAACGCTTATTGCTCGACTCAATCAAAAGGCATACCAAAAAGCGTACCTAGAAAACACCATCGCGACCAACGAGCTTGGGCAGAGCTTCTCACTGCTTGAGCTATCGCAAAAAGGGGTATCAGACCCGAAGATACGCAAAGGGGAGTTAATGGTAAGAGCAAGAGGGTTTGAAGACTTAGCCAATGAGCTAGGTCATGTAGCAACATTTCTAACCATAACCTGTCCCTCCAAGTACCACAGAAGCTATTCAAAGTCCGGACACATCAACCCTAAGTGGGAGGGCTACACCCCATTAGACGGTCAATCCTACCTCAATGAGACATGGAAACTTATCCGCTCAAAGCTGAACCGCTTAGACGTTCGTTTCTATGGTTTTCGTGTAGCAGAGCCGCAGCATGATGGTACACCACATTGGCACCTGTTGTTGTTTGTCGAAGCTAAAGACTATGAAGCGATGACTCAAACCATGCGTGAATACTCAATGCGAGAAGATGGAGAGGAAAAGGGCGCAGAGCAACACCGTTTTACCGAAGTGAAGATAGACCCATCAAAAGGGAGCGCTACAGGTTACATCGCCAAATACATTTCCAAGAACATTGATGGCGCAGATCTAGAAGATGGCATTTACGGAGAAGACCCGTTAGATGCGGCGGCACGTGTTGATGCATGGGCATCGTGTTGGGGTATTCGTCAGTTTCAACAGTTAGGTGGCTGTTCCGTGACTGTATGGAGAGAGCTAAGACGTCTTAAAGATACTCAAGACCTACCTGACCACGCGAAGACCATCATTGAAGCGGCAGATAAAGGCGATTGGAAGACGTTTACCCAAAAAATGGGCGGTGTGTTTAGCAAACGTAAAGAGCAGGTATTCAAGCCACATTATGAGTTTTCAGTGGATAAAGCGACGGGGGTTATCAAAACCAGTTTGTACTGCGCGAGCGAGCTAATGCGGGCATTAAAAGGCGTAGCCATAGCTGGTCAACAGTTCATCACAAGAGTCTTTCAGTGGCAGGTATCTTCAAGCGTGCGCTTTGCTCTCTAACTTGGAGTTCTGTGAATAACTGTATTTTTAACTAAAAACCCAATGGATTAACCAAAAATGATTTACTTTGCAATTTAGGAAACCATCAGTTGCGAGCGATGATATTGCGGATATATAGTGGTTTCGAGCGGATTGACGCTGAGGAGACTAAAGCATGTCCAAAGTAACAAAAATGCGTAACGAAGATAAGCTCGTCAAGAAAGCATTAGAAGTGGGTTCAAAGCTGGCAAAAATGCAAGGTTTTGAACTACCTCAACACTCCCAACCGACTCTAGCGAAAGCTGTGTACCTGTTCTTGGTTGAAGCTAAGCAAATCACACCATTACCAGCAGACAAATTGGACGGTGTGAACATTAAGAAACGCTTAGCCATATGGATTCACAATGCATTGCCAGATGATGATCCCCTAAAATAATGATTTCAAATCATTTATGCCTCAAAGTTTGCTAGAGCTGTCAGTTTCAATAGTACCTTCCGTTGCTCTTTGGCTTAACTTATCTAATACTGCCATATGAGACAAAATACTTATAAAGTGGTTTTCTATTAGAGTATTAATTGAGGATTATGATGAAAGGTCAAATAGTAAAGTGGGACGATTCAAAAGGTTATGGGTTTATATCTGCTTTGGATTGTGAGCATAGAGTTTTTTTCCATGTGTCCTCGGTAGAGAGTATAAATCGTCGCCCAAAACTTAATGACCATGTGACTTTTGATTTGGGTAAAGATAATCAAGGTCGCATAAACGCTAAGAATGTGTACATTGAAGGTGTACATGGTGTACCTATAACCATTCTATTCAGTTCTATTTTTCTGGTTGTCCTTGCCGCATCTATATTTGTTTTTGACGGTGAGATGTTTCTGTTACCGTTGTATTTAGTCGCGAGCCTATTCACTTATCTTATGTTTGCATGGGACAAACAAGCGGCTCTGAGTGGGAATTGGAGAACATCTGAAAATACTCTTCATCTCCTTTCTCTAATCGGTGGGTGGCCTGGAGCGTTGTGGGCACAATACCTATTGCGACACAAATCAAGAAAACAACCATTTAAATCGATACTATGGGTAACAATAGTTTTTAATATCTGTGTACTCATTGGCTTGTTCACGACTTCTGGAAGAGAGTTTATTCAAACTTCTTTGGCTAGTCTCTAGAGTCGCTTGAAGTCGAAAATGCCCCAAAGTCATTTTGGCCAGCAGTCTAGTTTAGGTCGTTATATGGCTTCTTCCCTTATTTTTGCAAATTTCATCACGTTTGATTGACCATGCAGCGTGTACAGTTGTGACAATGCAATCAGATGCATTTAATTTAGTAGTGTGTGAAAGATTCACAGTGGTAGAGGATGCTTTGTTTAAACAGAGCGTAAAGCTATTGAATAAGATGCTAGCTTCTTAAATAAGGATGAACATGAAATTAGAGTCAGTACGAATTCAAAACTTCCGGTCTTTTAAAGACGAAACTATAAACTTCGATGATTACAACTGCTTTGTCGGTCCAAATGGTGCCGGAAAATCAACAGTAATGAATGCACTGAATGTTTTTTTTCGTCAGCATAAAGACTCTAAAACTGACTTAAGCAAACTTTCTGTTGATGACTTTCACCATAAAAATACGGATGAACCAATATCAATTACTGTGACTTTCAAAGACCTTTCGACGCAAGCTAAACGGGCTAGCTGATTATGTAAGACAGGACAAATTAGTTGTGACGGCTAAGGCTGAATATGACGAGGGAACAGAAAGAGCTGAAGTAAAGCAATTTGGTAATAGACTGGGTATGACCGAGTTTAAAGTTTGGTTTGAGGCTGAAAAAGCTAAGAAATCAGCAAAGGAACTAAAAGATATATTTGCTAGCTTGAGAGACCAGTGGCCTGATATATCAACAGCAAGTTCTAAAGCCGACATGGCTTCAGCACTCAACTCATTTGAGGCCGCTCACCCTGAGATTTGTAGCCTTATCCCAAGTGAGGATCAGTTTTATGGTGTTTCAAAAGGTGCGAACAGACTTGCCCCGCATTTACAGTGGGTATTTGTATCCGCGTCAAAAGATTTCTCAGAAGAAGCAGAGGAAAACAAAAATTCTGCACTTGGACAGCTATTATCACGGGCCATAAGATCGAAGGTCAATTTCACAGAAAAAGTTGTCGGTTTAAGAAATGATCTAAAACAAAACTATCAATCAATGCTTGAAGCAGAACAGGGAGTTCTTTCGAGCATATCTGATTCATTGGAAACTAAGCTAAAGCTTTGGGCAAATCCAAACGCAACTGCAAAAGTTCTCTGGAAAAGTGATGCTGATAAAGCCATTAAAATTGAAGAGCCATTTGCTCACATACAAATTGGGGAAAAAGGCTTTGAAAGTGAATTAGCTCGCTTTGGTCATGGAATGCAGAGATCATATCTGTTAACTCTACTGCAAGAATTAGCTGACATTGATGACGAAAACGTCCCTACGCTAGTTATGGCGATTGAAGAGCCTGAGTTATATCAACATCCACCCCAAGCGAGGTATTTGTCAGAAGTTTTACAAGACCTAGCTAATGATAATTCTCAAATCGTTGTATGCTCGCATAGTCCATATTTTATACCAAGTGATGATTTCCATACGGTGAGAATGGTCAGAGAGGTTGGTTCTCCGGTTTCTTCATCAGTAACCTCATTAAAGTATGACGATTTAGTAAAAGAGCTAAAGGATGCTGGGGAGAAAGCCGTTAAAGAAAGCGGCATGATCGCTAAGCTTTATCCAACACTACGTCCTGAAATTAGTGAAATGTTTTTTAGCAAGAAACTGATATTAGTCGAAGGAATTGAGGATGTCGCTTATTTAACCTCTTATATTCAATTGATGGGTAAATTGTCAGAATTTAGGCGCTATGGTTACCATATAATTCCAGTTGGTGGGAAAAATGAATTAATAAAACCGTTAGCAATAGCAAAATTACTTGATATCGAAGTGTTTGTAGTTTGTGATGCTGACACCGACAAAATAAGAGAGTCTGAAATAAGCAAACACAAAAACGATAATGCTGCTATTTTGCATCTATTAGGTCATAACAAAGACGAACATTGGCCAAGTAAGGATGTTAAAAAATCTAACCTTAGAATGTGGAAAACAAATATAACAAACACTATAGGGCCTGAGTTTGGTGAAGATTGGAAACGACATGAAGATCAAGCAGCTGCCTATTATGGGAATGCAGGTGGATTAAAGAAAAATCCCTTAGCCGTCTCAAGGGCTCTAGAGAGCGCTTGGAAAGCGGGCTTAAAGTCAGAGACTTTACAGGAGTTAGTTATTAGTATTCTGGGCTCAAGTACAACAGAAGCTGACAAGTCCAAAAAGCAATCGGATAGCGCAAGTGCTACCTCTATTTGAGGATTTGAGCTCACGTTTCTAGCTTACTTATGTACAGAACTTTCACAGTGGGCACTTTTTAACGCAAAAGTGCCCCTTTTAAGTTTAGAGTTAATGCTCGTCACAGCCCTGATAATGCACGTTTGACTAAATTTTCATAATGAATCAATATGCTCTTTGTTGAGCAATGTAAGATAGTTTTGGGTCTACTGGTTTGATGGTACTTAAGTGTTAAGCGCTACCAGTCATTCGCTTCTTGGAGAATATAAAAGTGGTAATAGGAAATGCAATTTAGAGTTCTATCTGCCTTTATAATTTTTATAGGCTCATATTTGCCACTGGCTCTAATTCTCGCAGTGCAAGATATTCCTATGTCGTGGTGGAGCAAGTCAATTTGTGATTTATCAGACTTAGGAGATTGCTCATTTAACCCTTTTAATAGCCCGTATTTGTCGATCATATTTATTGTTGTAACTATCGTATCTGTAGTTGTTTCAAATCTATCCCTAAAAAAAATATCATTTCCATTTAATGCGCATGTAGAAAACTCTAAAACAATACCAAATGACATTATTAATTATGTGTTTCCATATGTTGTTTCATTTATGGGGATAAGCTATGAGGCTCCAGAAAAGCTATTAGGGTTTGCCGTTTTCTTATTTTGGATGTTTGCAATAACATACAAGTCTGGGCAGATTATTATGAACCCACTTTTGCTAATGTTTGGCTGGAAATTGTACGAGGCAAAGGTCAATATCAACGGACAGTCTAGAGATGTAAGGATTCTAAAAAAAGGGAATTTAACCCCTGGAAATTATAGAGTCCAAACGATTCAAGATTTTTATATTGCACGGGAAAACTAATGACAACAACTGACTTTCAATCCTTAAAATCGTTTGATTTTGGAAATTCAACACCGCATTTGTGGGTTTTCAAGGACAGTAGTAGTGCGGCACGCTTCAGAACATTTTATGTGCAAACTGAAGATGGTCTAAACACGCAGTTAAAGGATTTCATTGCGACAGAAATTGGTAGAATCACTGAACATAATCGTTACACTTACATATCTCAGACAAATGAGAATAGTTGCTTGTCTATTGATCCTACAAGCACAGATTTTCCGCAACTGAAAGCACTAGTTGATCGACTTGAAAGTGAGCATAGAATTACAGATGCAAAAGATCTGAAAGGTGCAAAAGGATACGTGGTCAAATTCACCTCAAATGGGACTACAGTTTATGCGGTAAAACGATCCACTTCTACGTGGAAGACATCCTACCCTAAAAAATACATTAATATGATTTTTTCTAATGGTGAATTATCAGGGGTTGAAGACAACAGCTTCTCTATAGAGAAAAACTTTGATTTCTATGTGATTAATAATACTGTTTTCATAGCTAACAAACGTGGCTTTGAGTCGGCTATGCAACATAGAACTGCATATGTTCAGGCATTTGCACAGCTCCAACAAACCCCTGCATTTAGTGGCTTATTTTCTGACATAAATCCTATTATCGAATATGTTGGCAAAAATTCCATACAGTTGAGACGCATGGCGGTTATCGAAGAAAAAGGTATTTACAACAGACCAAATTTTATTTCGACTCTGCAAAGAGTAAATACAACAAGAAACTGGGGGATTAACTTTCATCCAACAAATAACACTATAATTCCTTGTGAAAGCACAGTAAGCACCATCATTAACGTTCTGCTTGATCACAGACTTATGAGTGAGATAACAGATAATATCTATGATGTCCCTGATGCGACTCAAGTCTAGGTGTTTAAAAAGTAGTTCGAGCTGACGCCTACATGGCGCAACTGAATCAAGCGTTATACTTTTGTAGTAGCTGAGTGAACTTGGTCTCTTAATTTGAAGTTTGCAATACCTGAAATTATCCATGAGCTACTAATTTAGCAAAGTCCCTAACTTGTTTATGTCCAAAAATGAGTCAGAAAGCCTTTTTGGACTGTCTAGGGTTTTAATGAAAAACGTACAATTCAAAAGCTACATATTCGCTACATGGTACTTTCAATAAACTATAGTGGTCCTTTTAAGGTATTGATTTATAAGTGTTAAATTAAACTATGCTTTCACCTTAATGCGGCGTTAGAAATTTTATTTAACTTCACTATTAAAGTTGTAGGTGATTTTTATGAAAATTGGTCGAAATGAAAAATGCTGGTGCGGCTCTGATAAAAAGTATAAGCATTGCCATTATGGAAGAGAGAGTCAAAAGGCTGTCACAAAAGGCGACGCTATAGCGCACTCAAACAAAATTGCTCAGCGTAAGTGTTGTTATGTCCCTGATGAACTCAAAGGGGATTGTAGTAAAAACATCATAAATGCTCATACTATCTCCAAAAGCAGTAGTTTGATTTCCATTGCTGATGAAACAAATCATGTTTTGGGTTTGAAAATTAATCTATCTAACCTTTTTAAGAACAACGGAAAGCTTGTCCCAGAAAAAATTGGTGTCAACCAAGCGTCTACCTTCAAAGGCTTTTGCTCTCATCATGACAAATCTCTATTTGCTTGCGTTGAAGATCGCCACTTCACTAACGACGAAGAGCAGTGTTTTGCTTTGATGTATCGCTCTGTTGCAAAAGAGCTATATGCCAAAGAGGGTAGCCTCGTTAGCTCAGAACTGTTGAAGCAAGGTGATAAGGGTAAACAACCTATTGACCAATTATTTATTCAAAAGTTTGCGTCAGACAATCAATTGGGGGTCAAAACGGCGATCAAAGAATTGTCAGAATTTAAGAGTAAACTTGATTCACAACTTCTTGGTCAGACAACTAATGACATGTGTCATTTGATACTTAGTTCATCCAAGCCAATTCCAGTTGTTGTTTCCTCAATTGTTGCGCCTGTATCGGACTTTGATGGTAATTTGATAAAAGACTTAGGTGACTTAAAGTTTGTACCTCAGTACTTGGTGTTCAACTCATTTTCTAGTGATGGAAAAGGCTATGCGGTTTTGAGTTGGTTTAAGGGTGAATCAATCGTACAAGATTTCATCGGTACCTTATTGACTGGTTCGCAAGAAGAGCTCTTTTCAAAATTAGTTCGGTTCTTTTATGGTGTTGCAGAAAATACTTTCACGTCTCCTAGCTGGTGGGATAGTTTGTCTTCTTCTCACAAGGAAAAAGTGGAGAGCTTAATAATGAGCGGGGTCAATCCTTTTGAGCTAGAGCCAAAATCCTTACTTGTCGATGATGGCATTGGCTTTTCTGGGTGGGAAGTTGAAAGTATAACGAAAATCAATTTCTAACAAACAATTTAAGAGTGATTCACCACGCTTGGCGTTTTTGGTTTGGGTCTAGTTAAGTGATTAGGGCGCTAATATTGTGTTTTGTGGTTGCGTGGTTCACACCTTAATTGGGCGTTATATGCCAGTAATCAGAAAGTCGATAGCAGAGATGATCTCGTTTCTAAAAGTGCTGAGATTATTCACTGGTTCTCGTAGAATTTTGGTGGGAACACTCGCCATTTGATGAGTAAGAATTACGAAGTCACCTTCATCAATATGTATTATTGGACATAGGTGACTTGGTGCTTTTTTCTCTAATAATTCTGCAGGCGTCAATGGAATCACTAATCGAGTGTTCAGTGTATCTAGCAATTCACTTTGAACGTCGACAAAGTATGGGTACGCAGTTGCAGTGCTCTTATCGTTGTTTTTGTATAGTAAAAATTGTGGCATTAGAATACTCGGTAAGAATCGGAAAATAGTCCGTGGTTTTCAGTTAACTCGTTACAAGCATTAATGGCATCAGCATTTTGCTCTAACCATTCAGCTTTAAGGCGTTGGCTTACTTCTTTTTCAAGTGCCTTTTCCATTGTTGCTGAAAGGTTTATATTTAGGCGTTTAGCCTCAGCGAGTAACTCACTGTTTAAGCTTAAGTTCGTAGCTTTTTTTGGTGCTTGCGTACTATGTAAGTTTCTCATGATAGTAACCTGTGCGTATTGTGTGTGCGCATAAATTATAGGTGCAAGACAAGCATATAACAAGTTGCTCAAGAGGGATTCGCAACGCGTGGCATTTTTACTATGCGTTGATTTTGGTGATTAAGGTGGTATGCGGACGCATCGGTATTGCGTTGGCTCACCCCTTAACAAAGCGTTATACGAATTGGGAGTATGTATGGGGAACCATGCACAGAAACTAGCGGAAAGAATCTTAACGAAAGGGCCTAAGCATGGGTACTGCGCTATATGCCGTGAGCATGGGAAACTCACTCGAGAACATGTTCCACCTGCGGGTTGCGGTAATGTTAGCAATGTAGTCCTAAAGTCTTTGAGTAAAATTGGGTCTAAAGATAAACGTCACTCTGTAGTGTCTCAAGGAGGTCTTACATTTGGCTCTACTTGCCACAAATGTAACAATGACCGTTTAGGTATTAGCTACGATCCTGAGTTAATCAAGCTATACCGAGAAATGAAAGATCTATCTAATTCTATTCAATCCAATCAATTAGCCTTACCTAGTCACAAGACGTTTTTTGTTAAACCACAAAAAATAGCTCGTTCGGTTATTGGTCATATTATCGCGGCGAATTCAATTTCAACATTATCAGAGCCAACAGCGCATAGTGGAATATACAGTGACTTAGTCGAATATTTTAAGGACGGAGATGCGCCACTCCCAGATAATGTAGAAATCTATTATTGGTTCTACCCATCTAGAGACATGAAAGTCTTAAAATCTTTTGGTCGTAGTTTTAAATGGGGTGTAAATCCAGTCGTCGGTGATGTTTTGAAATTTTTTCCCTTAGCATTTTGGGTTGTTTGGAATGTACCAGAAGAGATCAATATTTCACTGCCTAAATTGCTGCCAAACAAAAAGGTAGGAGGGGACGAACTAACTCAGATCACAGTAGACTTTGTGTCTCATCCTCGGTTAGATTTTCCACAAACTCCAGACGATAACGGGGCTTCTTTATATGCATCACAGATAAACTCTGTAGGTGTCCAAAAATTCGTATAACAAAGTGTTTAAGAGGGATTCGCCAACGCGTGGCACTTTCACTTCAAATCGATTTAAGTGATTAAGGCGGTCATATCCGCTTTGGCGGTAGCGTTGTCTCACCCCTTAACGCGGCGTTAGTACTGGATTGGCATCAACGGTAAAATTTTCGGAGTTTATCGGTTTCTTTCCCTAGCTTTACACCTGGTCAAATGTGCCTTTCACGTTCGCTCCGGTGGCACTAGATGTGAAGTTTTCGCTTTGAGTTCATCGTTTACGGTTTCTAACTTTCGGGCTATTTCTCTGGTGCGGCTTCTTTGATGCTGGGAAATTCTCGTCAAACACTGAGTTTCTTTTGCGCTGCCGTGTAGTTCTGTAACCTGTATCCTTTGCTAATTTGAAAACGGCGACAATAGGGCAGTTAAGCATATTTTTCTTCTCGCCAACTTGCGTTTTGAGAGTGAGTTCTAGTTTGGCAGTTGTCCCTTTGGTGTCAGCGTTTTAAGTCATAACTTTCGTGCTATATTTCAATATCTTGGTGTATGCCAAAGGCTTTAAGGGCAGCGTACTAACAAACAATTCAAGAGGGATTCGTAACGCGTGGCATTTTTACTATGCGTTAACTTTAGTGATTAAGGTGGTTTGCGGTGGCGTCGGTGTTGCGTTACTCACCCCTTAATTGGGCGTTAGGTTTAAAGGAGCTATATGAAACATAGAAGTTACAAGTTAGAGTGGTTTTTATTGTTCATAGCAGTAACA
>NZ_JAWLID010000029.1:0-19829 GCF_033042495.1 Vibrio sp. EA2
ATGCCCCATACAAACTATCGTGAAATCATTTTCGGTCACTATCGTATTATTTACAGTTTAAGCCACGAAATTCGTGTGTTAACAGTTCGTAATTGTCGTCAGATTTTGACGGAAGACGACGTGTAAAACTGAGTTATAACAAACAGTTCAAGAGGGATTCACAACGCTTGGCACTTTTGCTTCTACTTCAGTTTTAGTGTTTATGGCACAATGCTTTAGGGTTGGGTGGAGGCGTTGTTCACCCCTTAATTGGGCGTTATGCAGCAGAGAGAAAATTATGAACTCCTATAATGAATTGACTCAGATTTTAGACCGTTTGAGCTTCTCTGATTTCTATTTTAATAAAATAAGCAATGCACAATGTCAGGTAGATTTTGGTAAGCGAAAGGGAAAAATAGATTTTACATCCATTAAATCAGCAGCTGAACAATACACTTATGAGTCCTCTGGGAAATATTCCGTAAGCATTGACCGTCAGTTAGATACTCTAGAAGAAACTCCAAATGCTGAACTCATTTTGCAATGCGTTGAGGTTTTTGATTGGGGTGGCGTTCAAGCATCAAACATTATTGATGCTATTAATCTTCATCGAAAAAATGAACTGAAACCGTACCTTACGGGGTGTAAAGTTTGGTTTGAAAATGATGATGATTTGATAGTCGATCTCGACAAGCTAAGTTGGTCTAGTGGTTGGACAAAAGTTTTCTCATTCATGTTCGAGCTCACAACTATCTATGATTCAAGAGTTGCTGCATATATTAATTATATATTCGCTAGCTTTTTCGACTCGCTAGAAAGTCTGAAACAGAAATCAGAACTAACAATGATAACAAAGCACCTTGTTTCATTTAAAGGTTCTGGGACACGAGTTCGATGTTTAAATAGTGAACTTCGTGGAATGTTAGGGGTTAAAATGAAGTCATCGGACGATAAGCGTAACTTTACAGCAAATAAAGTGGCATCGTGGTTTCTGAGGTATTTGTGTAAGCTGGAGTATGGCGAGGTTACTCAAGCAAACTTTAGGCAAATGGATAAGGCAATGTTTATATTAGGCTTTGACATTAAACAAATTGATCTCCGTGCCCCCCTTTGAGTAACTGCATAACAAAGCGTTTAAGACGGATTCCCAACGCTTGGCATTTTTGGTTTGCTTCGGGTTAAGTGTTTACGGCACAATATTTTAAATGCAGTGGTCTGCGTTGCTCACTCCTTAATGCGGCGTTAGGCAACTGGGAGCAAGTAAAATGACTCACACCTTAGCAAAGCGTTAGTTGCCGTATACCGCATTAGTCCGTAGGGAATTTTTGTTTCTGGTGTAGAACTCGCATTATGCGAATTATTGAACCTTCGACCCAATATGAAACAATCATCGAAACTTCAGGAATAATTAAGAGTCTTCCTCGAACTCCATCACGCTGTACGCCCATGAGCGGCTGTTCGAGTAAACTTTCAGCTTTAGCTTCAATAATGTTATCGGTTCGCTCAGCTACGTCAGGATTAAAGTCGTACAGAAACTCAAAGATTTTTTCTCGATCATTAAGGGATTCTTCTTCCCATAGAATCATTGTTGGCCTCGGTTACGAATTCTTGCTTTTCGGGCTTCCATACGAGATTTAGCTGATGCATTGTCAACAAACACGGCTTTACTAGAGTCGTACTTCTCAAAAGCAAGATTTACTTGTTCTGTTAGCCAAGCGTCATGGGATAAAGTCTTTCTTTGTTGCTCTGCCATTTGTTCTGTAAGTTCACGGCATGCATCGCTAAGTGTGCGACCTTGGCTTTCAGCCATTTGTTGAGCTAGACGTTTTGTTTCGTCATCAACACGAAATTGAATTCTAGTATCCATGTGTAGTTCCTAAAAAAATTGCGTACACACAAATGTTAGCACCAGTGTGCGAGAGGGGCAACTAACAAAGCATTCAAGAGGGATTCTCAACGCATGGCAATTTTGGTTCTAAGTTTAGCTTTTGTGTTTATGGCACAATAATTTAGGTTTGGTGGCTTGCGTTGTTCACCCCTTAACGCGGCGTTAGGTTTGTCCGCACGAGCTGTTCAATTTGCATGTGAGCTGTGTTTTATATTCCGCCTCGCAAAATATCCTTTGTTTAACTTTAGTAATTGTTAAGTGGTGTACATTTTAGCTTCAACTAACTGATTTAATTCCAAGGAGTGAATGTGTATCCCTATAAATACTCGAATTTTTGGAGGCGCTTGTTCGCCATCATTATCGATGGGTTCGTTTTCTTACCACTACAGTGGATCGATAAATATATCCAATCTGGAGTGTTCAGCTCAGGAGGCATTTTTATTTGGTGTGTAGGTAGCTCGATACTAGGTATTTCATATTACGTCATTATGCATGCGAAATATGGACAAACCATCGGTAAGATGGTTACGAAGGTTAAAGTTGTCGATGTATCTGAAAGCCGAAACTTAACTATAAAACAGTCATGTATGCGCGACATTGTCCCTATTATCATGGTTCCATTTAACATATATGCTTATGCCCAGCTCGCGTTCTACGGGCATACTTGGGACAGCCTGGAGCAAGGGGTATTATTTACCATTATTGGCTTCGCAATGATTGGGTGGGTTGTCTTGGAAAGCGTCTCCATGCTATTCAATGAGAAAAGGCGAGCGGTACATGACTACATAGCTGGCTCTGTTGTTGTAAGACAAACCTAACAAGGCGTTTAAGGCGGATTCCCAACGCCCGGCATTTTCGGTTTGATTTCAACTTTAGTTTTTACGGCACAATGGATTAGGTAAGGTGGTAGCGTTGCTTACCCCTAAACTGTGTTATGTGTCAGGAGTAAATGGAGAGTCAATATGCAGGTAGATCTTAATGACTTGGAAATGGCAATGGAGTTTGTTTCTGGAGATTTGAGTTTTGGTGCTGAGGCGTATTTGAATACGCAGTCAGGGCAAATTCACTACATCGGTGATGGCGTAGATGAGGCTGTACCTGACGATATCGAGGACTCAGAACATTACCTTTGTATTCCGAGTAAGCGTGATTTAGGTTTAGGTCGAAGAACCGTTCTCGAATTTGTTTCCCGAGAGCTGCCAAGTGAATACGATTTGATATCTGATTACTTCAGTCGAAAAGGTGCTTTTACTAAATTTAAGCATCGTTTAGAACAAATTGGCGCAACAGAGCAGTGGTATCAGTTTCAAAGTTTAGCCACAAAACAAGCTCTGAAAGATTGGTGTGAAGCAAATTCAGTTACATATGTGGCTTAACACATAACAAACGGTTCAAGAGGGATTCGCAACGCGTGGCATTTTTACTATGCGTTGCGTTTGGAGTTTTAGGTGGAATGCGGCGGTTTTGGTATTGCGTCGTTCACCCCTAAATAGAACGTTATATTTCACAAGTTACTCTGAAAGCCTCGAATCTGATCAGTCCGTTGCTTTTGTCCATTACTTTTGGGAAGGGGGAGTTTGTGCAAAACGGAGGCAATGCAACTCACGACAGAATAGCTTGGTGATCAGAAATGTATGATGCCCATTTTATCCGTAAATGGCACATTTCAAAAAAGAGGTTGTTACTCAACACGGTACCTTTTGTGATTAAAATCACTACAGACGGCCAGGATGATTTGATCTGCTTCGCGTTATCTTCATCAGAACTAATACAAGTTAATAAAACATTTATTGTTTCACCACAAGAGAAACGTTGTTTCAGGTTTCCTTTGTTCTTTTGTCAGAATAAATGTGGAGTTGAAGTTGAAGAAGTTCAAATTATCGGTAATTACCGCATCGGTGCTAGCCATTACTGGATGTAATGGAATAATCAAAGAAGTCGAAAGTCAACATGCTTCCGAAGTTCAATCTCAGGCAGCCAATGAGTTCGAGCTGGTGCGCCAGAATATGCTGAGTGGTTTTGTTGAGCGCCAAACCGACATAGCCGCTAAACAACAGAAATCAGTGTCGGAGCTAGCGCAAGAGTATGCTGACAGCATGGCCGCGAATGGCAGTTGGGATGATATTGAATATGCCGACGAAGATCCAACTGGTTGGCAAGCCGGAGATCACCTAAGACGCCTGCGGATGCTCGGTGCCGCTTTCGTGCAATCAAATAATGCCGATTTGGCGGATGCGGCTATCCGTGGCTTGACCTATTGGTATCAACAAGATTTCAAAACCGGTTGGTGGTGGGCAGACATTGGTCAGCCTCAATTTCTGGGTGAAGTTGCTCTAATGTTGGGTGACCTGCTGCCGATGGAGCTGCGCTTTCAAACCGCGATGATCATGTCAGATACTCCTGGAGTCCGTAAGAGTGATAATGCTGAGACAACTGGCGGTAACCGCAGTGACATCAACCTGGTCGTAATCTACCGCGGCCTACTGATCCATAGCAAATCTCTGGTTGGCGCCGCAGTAAAAGACATGGAAAATACCGTCAAACTCACCAATGGCGAAGGCATCCAGGCGGATTACTCTTTCCATCAGCACGGCGCTCAATTATACAGTGCAGGCTATGGCGAAGTCTGGTTTGGCGCAACCTTGCGAGTCGCCTATATGGTCCGCAATACCGAATGGCGGTTTAGCCAAGAGAAGGCTGATATTCTCACCAATTTCTTCCTGGATGGCTGGCGCTGGATGAAGCGCGGCAGCCGTCTGGACTACAACACCTGGGGACGCGGTATCAGCCGTAGCAAACCAGAACTAACTCCTCTGGCTGAGTTACCGCCGTTAAAACCAAGCAATAGTATCACCCAGATGGATATGGTGGCGGCATTAACTCCTGAACGCGCAGCTGAAGCTATGGCCTTTAAAGCGCACGTTACAGGTGCCAGATATGGCGAACCTTCGGGTTTAAATGGCTTTAAACACTTCTGGCGCAGTGATTACTCCACCAAAATGGCCGATGGTCACTTCTTCGGCATTCGTATGAACTCCCAGCGAACCTACCCTAATGAAAGTGGTAACGGTGAAAACCTGTTGGGCTATTGGCTGGGCTTCGGCAGCACATTCCTGGAACAGCGCGGCGACGAATACCACAACATTTTCCCGGTATGGAACTGGAAGTTGGTGCCGGGCGTAACCGCGCCTGAATATCAAGGCTTGCCGGATGACTGGGGTAAGGTTGAACAGCCGGAAGTTGCTTTCGTGGGTGGCGTGTCTAACGGCAATTATGGCGTAACAACCATGGATATGAACCTGGATACCAGTCCCGCCAAAGGTGATGCATTCAACACTAAAGCGAAGAAATCATGGTTCAGCTTTAAAAACGAGATAGTTGCGTTAGGCGCTGGCATCTCTTCAACATCCGCTGAAAATGTGAACACTACTCTCAACCAGACCCTGCTCAACGGTAAGGTGACGGTTGATGGTGTGGAAGTTGAAAACGGTGTACGCGAGATCAGCTCTGCCAATTGGGTGCACCATGATGGCGTAGGTTATATATTCCCGAAAAACGGCGAACGCCACCTATCCAACCAGACGCAGAAAGGTGACTGGAAACGGATCCGCAGTGGATCTTCCGCCAATGAAGTCTCTAAGGATGTCTTCACCCTGCATATCAGCCACGGCGTGAAGCCAAGTGACGCCGACTACCAGTACATTATTGTGCCTGAGCTGACCGCAGAGCAGACGGCGTCCTATCAGCAGATGATGCCAGTGACCGTGCTGCAGAATAGCACCAGCGTACAGGCCGTGCGTAATTCCGATCTTATGATCACTGGTGTCGTTTTCCATCAGGCCGGCAGCGTAGTGATCAGCGACGATCTTACGGTTTCTGTAGATAAACCGAGCGTATTGCTGGTAGATGAAAGTGGTGCTGAACCGATTGTAACCTTATCCACTCCAGGTTTGTCTTACGCCGAAGTTAAGCTGACGCTGGACTCTAAAGCCAAGGGCGAAGCGGTAACTCGCATGGTGATGACACACGGCAAAACTGCGGAACAAGGTAACAGCGTAACCTTCCCGTTCTACCAAGGTGCGGAGAAGATAAACCAAGCCTTCAGGGATGAAATCAGGCAAGCAGAAGAAGAAGCAAGAGTCGCAGCTGAAGCCCAAGCCGCAGTTGTTGCCAAAGCGGAAGCTGCAGCCAAACAGGCATCTGAAGCCGAAGCAAAAGCTGATGCAGAAGCCAGAGCTAAGGCCAAGCAAGATTTGGCAGCTGGCGGACTAGAGCTGAAAGTGACTCAAGACGCTTATGTGCGCGGTGGTAATCAGGCTGACAAATTCGACGGTATTGGCTGGGGGTTCATGGGGGTAGAAAATCACTACAATAACCCGGCACTGGATCATATAAGTATTCTTCGCTTTGATACAAACGGCCTGACGGGCTTAAAAGCGACTTCCGCCAAATTAAAGTTGCATATCCGAGGTGTTGACACCCGTCCAGACAAAACTGGCGGTAATAAAGATACCCGCTTGCAGGCCTTTTCTGCAGACGCCGGCGATTGGGTTGAAAAAGAAAGCATCACTTGGAATACTCTACCTTCTACCGATGGCGCCACAGCATCTGGCATTGCCACAGCCAGCCATGGTCAAAGCCAGAAATGGATTGAGCTGGATGTAACTGATATCGTCAACAAATTGGACAGCAAGCGTTCACTGGATCTGCTGCTGGTTAATATCGACGAGAAAGGTCAAGGCGGTTATGTCGGTTTATCTACCAAAGAGCACAGTGGCGGTAATTATACCCCTCAGCTGCTAATTCAAGGTGAGTTGGAAGAGCCGGTGAAATAAGTTCTTAAGGAGGAACTGCCGAGGAGTGGAATGAACAGAGCATCAGTCTGACAATTGATGCTCTGTCTTATGCAGCAGATGCACCAGGGCCTTTGTATGGCGGCCTGCGGTCAAAAACCCTAGCTGATACTACAAGCAGCTAAGTCGTAAAAGAGTTGATGGCAGAGTCTACTGGAATGAACGCGGCTGTGATGTTGATGTTTCAGGGGGACTCATTTTTGGGTTAAGTTTTGATAATGTAGCTATGCGGCGCTTTAACACAGTGGTAGCTTTTAAAGGTCAAATATGGATATTTACCCGGAAATAGAATTATCGCGAGAGCAGCATTCTGAGATTCAGTCTTTGAGAAACCAGTCGTTTCCTGAAGATCAAGTGACACGCTCTTATTACAAGCAACTTCCTCACATGAGAGCCCTGAAATATAAAGGTAATCAACTTGTTGGTTACATGGGCTTAGACTATCGAGTGATAGCCGTGGGAGAAGAAACCTACAAAGTCTTAGGTGTGATCGATTTTTGTATCGACAGTGCTCATCAAGGTAAAGGTATTGGCTCTTCAATGTTATCTCAGCTTGCAGATTATGCTTCTACTAAAGATGTCGATTTCATAATCTTAATATCTGTTCTGTGTCAGCAATACGTTGGTTTAAAGCTTCAAGATGATGGTAAGCGTCAGCAATAACCGTCCTAGCTAAATGAGGTAGTTCGTTTTCGGCGTCTTCGAGCCTGAGGGGAACTTGCTTCATCAGTGATGAGCGTCCAACAGGTATGATTAGTCCGAATTCGGAAAGCAGCGCTCGGATACGATTCATTAAAGCAGTTTGTTCGCGAACCCAATGTTCTCTCATACGGTGCACCGACAAAATGGCTTGTTGCTTAGTGGATTTTACGGGTACGAAGCGGGTAGATGAATGTTGTACAGCTTGGCAAATAGCAACCGCATCATTGAGGTCATTTTTACCTTTTGTACGGTGTAGGACGACATACTTAACCGCCATGATGCGAGCATCATGGCCAAGCCCATGGAGTGTCCTTGCCCAGTAATGCGCTCCACCGCGCGCTTCTAAGCCGATACGCATAGGTGGCATATTTGCTAATGTAGGCAGTAGTTTAGAGCGGGTAACGGATTTATGCAGGATGACTTTACCTTGCGAGTTTACAACATGAATACTGAAGTGATTTTTAGCTAAGTCGATACCGCCAAAATAAGAATAATCAGACATGGTGCCTCCAGTGCAAATAAGTACCACATAAGTGTGGTCGATCCTCGGGAGGGGGAATCCATGTCATTCGTTAGTTGCCCTGAGGAAGTAATCAATCCATAGGGAATTTTTGCTTTTGGTGGGGTACGCGCATAATACGGATGATATCGCCTTCAACCCAGTAAGATACGTTCATCGAAATCTCAGGAACTATAAGTAATCGTCCGCGAATGCCCTTTCGCTGTACCCCCATAAGAGACGGCTCTAGCAAGTTTTCTACTTTTGCTTCAATGAGGATGTCAGCTTTTTCTGCCACATCAGGGTTAAAGTCATAGAGAAACTCAAAGATCTTTTCACGATCATTAAGTGACTCTTCTTCCCATAAAATCATTGCTTAACTCTATTACGAATTCTGGCTTTGCGTTCTTCCATTCGAGATTTAGCAGATTGGTGCTCAACGAAAACGGATTTTCCTGAGTCAAACTTCTCAAATGCTAGGTTTACTTGTTCAGCTAGCCATGCATCGTGAGATAATGTTTTTCTTTGTTGCTCAGTAAGTTCACGGCAAGCATCACTCAGTGTGCGACCTTGGCTTTCAGCCATTTGTTGAGCTAGGCGTTTTGTTTCTTTATCAACACGAAATTGAATTCTAGTGTCCATGATGTATTCCTTTATTGATGTGCGTACAAATGTTAGCACTAGCGTTGGGGATGGGTAACTAACAAACAATTTAAGAGTGATTTGGCAGGCGTGGCATTTTTACTATGCGTTGGTTTCAGTGATTAAGGTGTATCCGGCAGCATCGGTATTGCGTACCTCAACCTTAATTGGGCCACATGGCCTCCCTCTTTTGTCAACCATAGTTCGTTAGCCGTCATGGTACTTGCTATACTCAAAGTGATAGAATAGTATCACTTTAGTATTCCTTTGGAGCAGCTCTCATGAAAGTAGAACTAGTTACATCACTCAAACGTCAAGCAACTAAGATCCTAGCCGATCTACACGATACCAAAGAGCCAGTGTTGATTACCGAACATGGTAAGCCATCGGCATATCTAGTAGATGTTGACGATTATGAGTTTATGCAAAATCGTTTGGCGATTTTGGAGGGCATTGCACGAGGCGAACGCGCATTAGCTGACGGTAAAGTGGTAAGTCACGATGAAGCCAAGGACAAAATGTCAAAATGGCTGAAATAATCTGGACTGAGCCAGCGCTGTCTGACCTCAATGATATCGCTGAATACATTGCACTTGAAAATGTCGTAGCTGCAAAGCAATTGGTTCAAACGATCTTCGCTAAAATTGAACGCCTAGAAGCTTTTCCTGAATCAGGTCGCACTCCGCCAGAACTAGAACATCTAAGTTATCGTGAAGTTGTCGTTAATCCGTGCCGTGTTTTCTATAAACAAGACGGTGACAAAGTATTTGTTTTGTTTGTTATGCGTGCTGAGAGAGACTTACGTAAGTTCCTGTTGAGTAAGCAATAACCCTCGGGGATGAGCGGCTAACAAACTGTTCAAGAGTAATTTCCAACGTATGGCATTTTCCATTCCATCGTTGGGTTTTGTGTTGATAGTGCAATGGTCTAGGTTGGGTGGTAGCGTTGCTCACACTCAATGCGATGTTAGTTTTCATGGAGGAAATATTTTGGAAATCTGGAAGTTACTGTTCTTTATACCTGCGTGTTTTGCGCTCAATATGACGCCAGGACCAAATAACCTGTTAGCAATGAACAATGCTCGTTGTTATGGCTTCAAGTCTGCGTTCATTGCTGGTCTTGGTCGGATTGCAGCGTTTACAGTAATGATCGCGTTAGCCGCTTCAGGTTTAGCGGTGGTGCTTTACGCATCTGAGAGCCTATTTTTCGTGATTAAACTATTAGGTGCTACTTACTTGCTGTGGATTGCATTAAATCTTTGGCGTTCGGAAGCTAGCCCAATCACGAAAATAGAGAACAATCGAAACCATTTAGGCTTAGCGAAGCAAGAGTTTGTACTCGCCGCTGGCAACCCCAAGGCCATTTTAATCTTCACAGCGTTTCTACCGCAGTTTGTTGATATTTCTCACAGTGTAAATGAACAGTTCTTCGTTCTAGGCTTTACGTTCTTAGTATTGGAAATGACGGCAATATCCCTCTATGCCATGTTCGGAATTTATTTAAGGCAATGGTTTACAAAGCCCCAAATGGCGAAGCGTTTTAATAGAGCTTGTGCTGCCTTTTTGGCAGTGTCGGGTGCTAACCTGTTACTCAGTCGTCAGCAATAAAACTAACAAACGGTTCAAGTGGGATTCAACATGTGGCATTTTTATCATGCGTCAGTTTTCGTTATTGGGTGGTATGCGGCGGCTTCGGTATAACAGCGTTAGAAGAGTTTAGCTTATAGTGGTGAGCCATATAGCTAACAAGCGTTTAAGGTGACTCACAAAAAATTTGTCAATTCTCATTGCGGTATTATGAAACTCTTCAGTGTCGTGAAATCTCTCGAAAAAATTAATATTTTATAAGTAGTTAGATTCAATCGGTAATACTCTGTGGGTATTTACAAGAGTGAGGAAAACATGATGTACTTTTGGAATATTGAGGCTTTAAAACGTGACATTGTCGGTGGCAGACTTACAGAGAAAGATAGGTTTATATACGCTCTGATTTATATTGTATTCAGTGTCGCTGCTTTCGAGTATTTTCAAGGCAGCGCCACTGAATATTCAAATATATGGGATCAAATAGAGTCAATTGCCAATGTGGTGGTAGTTCTAGTGGGAACCTATTTTACGTACAGGGTTAATGGTGCTAGCAGCGGAAGCGATTTTTTAGGGCGATATTTCAGTCTTGGCTTTGTCGTAACCATTCGATTTTCGGTTCTGCTATTTCCAATAGTCTTTGCTCTTCAAATGTACGGCACGGCTTTAGGCGTAGAAAATGAGATGCCTGTATCAACTCCTTTCAGTGTTAGTATTATTGTTCTTTGGACTTGCTTTTTGTATGCAAACTTAGTTAAACACATAAAGCTCGTAAAAAGTACACAGCAAAGCGTGCAAGAATGATTCACAATACTTGATGATATTCGTTTGAAGCTTGCCTTGCGTGTTTATTGCATACATGCTCAGTCTGTGATGTTTTAGCGTTTCTGATGCTTTGATACGGTGTTAGGTGTTTTTGTTGATGCTCAACAGTACTGAGCTTCAGTCTTAAAACCTTCGTAGAAATATTTACAGATAGAATGTTTTTTGGGAGTTGATATGAACCGAATTAACCCTGCTAAATTACACAACAGCAAATGGACGGCAGTAAAGTCAATGAATCGAGAAAAACACTTCTTAATATCAGAGGTGGAGTTTGAAGAGGATGGCTCTGTGATTTCGTGTAAATTAGAAGCGGTTTTGTCCAAAAACGAGTATTTAATAGATTGGACTGAATTGAAAAACAGAGACAAATGGATTCAAGGCTGGATATAAGAACAAACTAGGCTTACACCCAACAAAGCGTTTAAAATTGATTCGAAACATACGGTGCTTTAAGTTTTACAGTTTTAATCGCTCAACTTTGTATAGTCCGCCTAAAACCATAAATTCTTGCTCTCCTTGTAGACTTTGGGGGAGTAAGGATTCAAAGCAGGCGATTTTGGCAAGAGGCACTTCAACGGCATAGACTTTAGAGCCAAAACGAAGTGCGCTTTCTTCATCAGCCGTAAATGAACTCAGATTGTTGAACAGCTTGACTGCCTGCCCATCAATAGTGTGTTCAGGCAGTTCAGTACAGCCGCGATATAAAGTTACGTGTTCACGGCCCTTATATCGCAAACGCAACTCATGCTGACAAAAGCAATAAAGCAAATCTAGCTGTGCATAAAGCTCGTTAGTATTGTATGTCGCTCGGGTACAAGCCTGCCTGAACCTCAGATATTCGGGCGTATCAGGCCCATGCAGAGATTCTCTATGGAAACAGGTCAATAAACCAAAGCGTGATTCAACCCAGCTACGCCATGCCGCACCTTGTTCATTATCTGAATCAAACAACCACCCCAACAACAAGCGCCGATAATTGACTTTTGGTCTGGGAGGCGGATCCGAGTTCTCTTGCGTGTTGTAATCATGTTTCGATAAATGAAACAGTTGAGTCATGACGTTCTTAAAATGCTCCGCCCGAGTCCCATAACTATCCATACTTCTAAGGTTGTTAAATAACTTGGAATACCAAAGTTGGATACCGTCTATTTCCAAAGGGATCGGGTTATCCTGATAGGCGATGCTCGCGAGCAGCCAGGAGGGCACATTACAGTGATTAAGAGGCAAGCATATTTGATGAAGTACCTCATTTTCTTCCGGAGAACAAAAATAGTGAGTAGTTTGCAACATAGCCAACTCTGTCATTCACGTTCCTCCGCCGTTTTCCCCTTATTAACTTGTTGGGAAAGTTTGAAAAGTTCATCTGCCAACGCGAGAATATCATCGTGCATACGAAGTACACCCAACCAGTCAGAGCGTATCCCACCGTGTCCGTAGTAAGCACCAGCTAATTGACCCGCTATAGCCGCTGTTGTATCCGCATCATTTCCAAGGTTAGCGGCTGCCAGAACACACGATTCAAACGACTCGGTATTAATAAAACACCATAACGCGGACTCTAAACTTTCTATGACATACCCACTTCCTGTTAGTTTGGTATACGTTTTGTGGACAAAAGCCCCCGATTTCATAAGTCGAACTTCTTCCGTTTTGGGTTGGTACTGAAGTTCAAAGCACCCGTGTTTTTCTCCACCATTAATAAGATGAACTAATATGGAGGACAGTAAACGGCAGGCATCAAGGCACAATTCAGAGCCGTGAGTCGTACGAGAGCTTTCTGCTGCAAACTCCATCGCATCGGAGAGTGATTGCTGATAAAAAATGGGAACAGGTGCAAGGCGCATAATCGAACCATTTCCTGAGCTCCAGCGCGCTTTAGATCCTGCATAGGGATCACCTGTTTTTTGAAAACGGCGTAATGCCGATGACACGCCAACACCAACGTCGAAGCAAACGCCAATACTGCTCATATAACCTTTATTCATCCAATCACAGTATTTGTTCATTTGGTCCCTGGCATCAAAACCTTCGCATTCAACCAAGCTATGGCCCAAACATAACGCCATAGAGGTATCATCCGTCCAGTACCCTTTTTTTAAACAAAAGTGTCCTCCACCAACGATATCAGTCAGTGGTTTAAAGGTTCCGGGTGGTTGAAATTCTAATGTAGTGCCCAATGCGTCACCGACCGCTAATCCTATCAAGCATCCTCTTGATCTGTCCTGATTAGCCTGAATGGGGGGTATTTGCTCTGAAGAAAAAGACATAGCAACTCCATTGTATGTGTTTTGTTCAATCAGATTAGATTGTCATAGATTTTAGCATCAAAAATCCACACATATCTCAAGGTTAATATTTTTGCGTCGTTATTATGTTTGCAAAAATGGTGGTTTAGTTAGAGGCACAAACCAGGAGTTCCTTATTCGAATACGCTTGTTGGAGTCATTCCTTAGTTAGCTTTGGATATGGTCTTAAGATCAAAATATTTAATGCGGATTTGGTGCTGCCTCGCAATTATTTTGCTTCTATTTATGTAGCCTACTGTGTACGTTGACTTTTTTGGGCGGAGTATGAATATTCGGTTTTGTGAAACATGTGGGAATAATACGGAGCATAAAGAGGCGATGAGACAGAAGCCTTCTAAGTACGGTAAATCTAAAAAGGAGCAGTTCAAAGCATTTTTAGATGGTTTCTTTAGTGGTTCTGCCGCTTCTTTGCCTGCTGGTGCTTCATTGGAATTAACTGATAGGTACATCGTTTGTACTCAGTGTGGCAAATCGACCCTAGAGAATCACGGCAAAGAATTTCAATAAGTGTCCTACCGTACAGTAGGAGTCAACATTTTGTTCAGGGCTGGTTTTCACCACGCGGCACTTTTGCTCTGCGTGGTGTTTAGTGATTAAGGGAGTTATGCAGAGCATTCAGTATTACGCGGGTTACCCTCTAACAAGACGGTTATTAGCAGCTGTTAGCTTTCAACACTTTAGGAGATAAATATGGACCAAGAAAGCGCATATCCAATCATTGATGCTTTAGCGAATGGCATTGACCCCAATACAGGAGAGTGTTTTCCAGATGATTCTCCTTATAATAACCCTGATGTTATTCGCGCACTTTTTTACGTGCTACGTAATAAGCCGACTCAGAAAAAACACAAGAAGTCTCTCGAAGAAAAGCAGCAAGAAAATATCTCCAAAGGTTTACCGAAGAACTATGGTTTACCCTGGACAGATGACGCCGTTGAGTACGTCATAAATCAATATCAAGCTAATGTACCTTTAGATGAAATCGCCCAAGGTGTCGCAAGAAAACCTAACTCAATAATAGGGCTGTTAAAGAAGAAAGCAGTCATTACCGAGGAGCAGGCGTTTTCAATGGGGTTACGTTACTAAGACGCTCGTACATAAAATAGCGACAAGCAACGCGTATAAGAAGAGTTCTCGCCAATTGGTGATTTTGGTTTGAATTCGCTTCTTATTTACAAAGTGTTTGGAGGAATATGAAAAAGTTAGCGAATGAAATATGGATATTTGATGGAGAGTCAGTCCAGTTTTTAGGTTTGCCCTTTACTACGCGAATGACGGTTGTCCGATTGTCAAATGGAGACCTTTGGATTCATAGCCCGATCAAACTATCCGAATCAATTGCCGAGCAAATAGAAAGTTTGGGGGATGTAAAATATCTGATTGCGCCAAACCATTTACACCATCTGTTCTTATCGGATTGGATATCGTCATACCCTGGTGCTGAGATATATGGTACTCGCGAGGTAATCAAAAAACGCAATGATCTGTCGTTTAGTGAATCTCTCAATAGCAAGCAAAACTGGGCTTGGAGCAAAGACATTAAACAAGAGCTATTTTCTGGCTCTCCGCCAATGGAAGAATGCGTGTTTTTCTATAAAGGCACTAGTACGTTAATCGTTACCGATTTAGTAGAAAATTTCTCCGGCGACAACTTTAAATATTGGCAAAGAGTTGTTGCACGAGGAGTTGGGGTTCTTGCCCCTAATGGAAAAATGCCTCTGGATTGGCGTTTAAGCTTTATGTTTGGAAAAAACGATGCGCGCAGACACCTGAATCGGATATTTGCTTGGAAGCCTGATATATTAGTTATGTCTCATGGTGAGATTATCAGAGGAAATATAGATAAGTTTTTAGAACATTCATTTAAATGGTTGATATGAAGAATTGTTGAAATTCATGTTGGCTGTGATGATAAATCAAGTGATTTAAGGTATTACATTGTTTTTAAGAACTGATAAGTTTAGGTATCTAATTTAAAAAATAAAACCACTCATGAACGTGATATCGAAAGATGAATAGAGTTCTGAAATCCTATGTGCTTGCCTAAACGGTATACTGAGTTTTATAACGACCTTTGTGTAGGAAAAGACGCACTAACGGGCTATTTAAAAGTATAAATAGAAAACTATAACGAATATCTCAAAACAGCCACCCAGCACTAATGATACATAACTTGATTGATCTGTGTCAGGTTGCGAGCCAATCGAAAAATTATAATTCGTCTTTGCCGTCAGTCACAAGATGTAGAGAATTATGCAGTATACACTTCAAGAGTACCTAGACATCGACCGCATACAAACATTGCAAAACAACTTCAGCCAGTCTATGGAAATCGCACTGGTCGTAGTTGATGCTTATGGAGAACCGGTAACTAAACCTAGTGGCTTCTGTGACTACTGTGCTCGATCTAGAAGCGATCCAAACAAGCAAAAGCGATGTTACGAGAGTGATGATGCTGGTGGTCGTGTTGCGATGCAAACTGGGAAGCCTGTTGTGTATCGATGCTATTGTGGTTTTGTAGAATGTGCCGTCCCAATTATGGTCAACGGTCACTATCTGGGCGCGATGATTTCAGGTCAAGTCAGAGTCGAAGACTGTGACAAAAACAAAATACCGCACATTTTAGAGAATAACAAAGTATGGGAAGACAATGCTGAGTTGACAGCGTTGTACGATAAATCAAAAAAGATGGGTTACGAGAGGTTTGTTTCAACAGCAAATACCTTATTCGATGTGGCATCTTATTTGGTAGAACAAGCACACTCGAGAATTGTTCAAGATGAGTTACACCATAAAGAGTTAGAGCTAAAAAATGAACTGCAGAAAAGTATGGAGATGGAAAGGGCGCTTCGTGAAGCAGAATTTAAAGCCCTTTCTTATCAGGTTAGGCCACACTTTTTGTTTAATGTTCTTAATACTATTGGTCGCTTAGCTTATTTGGAAGAGGCGCAAAGAACAGAAGCAATGCTGCACAACTTTTCGGATATGATGCGATATTTATTAAGGAAAAGCTCTCGTGGAGTAATAACAATAGGCCAGGAAATAAACTACGTTAAAAACTATATGTCTATTCAAAAAGTAAGGATGGGTGATAGGTTTGAATACTCTTGCGATGTTCCTGAAAAATATTCAAATATACCGTGTCCTTTCTTGACGCTACAACCATTAGTGGAGAACTTTTTTAACTATGTGGTTGAACCAAGAGATACGATTAGTCGCCTCTCTATTTCTGCGTTCGATGATGGTGAAGATGTTTTTATCGAATTGCAAGATAATGGCGATGGAATTAGTGATGTTAGAATAGAAGAAATTATCACTGGAGAAAAAAATTCAAACAATGGAAGTATTGGCATTTATAACATAATAAATAGATCTCAAATGTTATATGGCGAAGAATATAGGCTTAAGATATCTAGTCCAAACAGGCCGATGCAAGGAACTAAAATTACTCTAAGATTTCCAATGGTAAGTAAATAAAAGAGAGATTTCATGTATAATATAATAATAGTTGAAGATGAACTAATTGAAATGGAATCCATTGAGAGAATTGTATTACAGTGCGTAAATAATTCCTTTATTCATAAAGCATCGACGGGTAAAAAGGCAATAAAATTAATTGATGAAGTTAAGAATATTGATATGATGCTCGTTGATATCAATATCCCCCTTCCAAATGGAAAGGAAGTTATCGAGTATTTAAGATCTAAACATAAAGAAGCTAAAGTCATTGTTACGACAGCGAATGATGATTTTGATATGTTACATAATATGTTCCACTTACAGATTCAAGATTACTTGTTGAAACCTGTACGGCAAAATATTCTAATTGATACCATTCAAAAGGCATTAGGATTCGATGAAGATATCATAAAAAGGTCTAAAGAATTAAAAATTAATATAGAAAGTATTATCGAACAAAAGAATTACGCCATTTGGAATGACTTTGTATTAAATGTAATAAATAAAAGCTATCTAAATAATAAAGAAGGTAACGATGATAGAGATAATGTTAAACAATTCATCGATACACTATGCATCTACCTTGACTCTTTAAGTGATGATTACTCATCCAGTTGTTCAAAATTATACGCACTATCAGAAGAAGTAAGTCGCTCAGGATTAAGAGAAGATCTATACCCTCAACTTGTTTTTTCTTTGTTTAAAGTTGGTGATGTTATCTTCACTAACTCACTTAAAAAACAGCCATCTAGTATTGATTTCATAAACAGAGCAAAATTCCATATCGAAAAAGATATATTCAAAAATATCACTTTGGATGAAATTGCAGAAAAAACATTCGTCAGCTCTTGCTATCTAAGCCGAGCATTTAAAAAGAACGAGAGTATTGGTTTTTCTAACTATATAACAAAAAGAAAACTAACAATTGCAAGTGCGTTATTAAAATATAGTAACCTGAAAATAAATAAAATATCTTTAGAGCTTGCATGGAAAGACTCAAACTACTTTTGTAGAATCTTTAAAAAAGAGATTGGTATATCTCCTTCTGATTACCGAGAAGCATAGTAGACTCAACAGATGAACATCGAGATAATCGCATTTTCTTGCTCTAGGAGGGAAAGGTTATAACAAAATAGTCCACTACACGGGCAAGAAAGTTTATTTATCTATCTATATTATCAATATAAATGAATGATAGTATGAAAGTATAGATGATGGAAAGCTACCTATTTAGTTCTGAGTCAGTTTCGGAAGGTCACCCTGATAAATTAGCTGATCAGGTCTCTGATGCGATTCTGGATGCTTTTTTACTCCAAGATCCTTTTGCAAAAGTCGCATGTGAATGCTTGATAAAGTCAGGTGTGGTGATTGTTGCCGGCGAGATTAACTCATCGGCTACTCTTGATATAGAATCTATTGTTCGAAGTACCATAATAAGCCGTGGGTACAATAATTCTTTAGCCGGATTCGATGGGAATACCTGTGGCGTTATCAACTTACTTGGCGTCCAATCTAGCAATATAGCAGAAGGCATTCGAAGCTCTAGCTTTTCAGAATTAGGTGCGGGTGACCAAGGCATCACATTTGGCTATGCGTGCAATGAAACGACAGAGCTAATGCCAGCTCCTATTAATTATTCGCATAAGCTAATGAAAAGACAAGCCTTATTGCGAAAAAACCATTCCCTGCCATTTTTACTCCCAGATGCGAAAGCTCAAATTACGCTTGAGTATAATCATAATGGTATTCAGCAAGCCCATACTATTTTAGTTTCCACTCAACACTCACCAGATATTTCTTTGAAAGCGTTACGGGAAGCTGTAATTGAAGAAATTATCAAACCAGTTATTCCGACTGCTTGGATAACACCTAAGACTCAATTTTTAGTTAACCCGGCAGGAGAGTTTCTTATTGGAGGGCCAACTGCAGATTGCGGCCTAACGGGTAGAAAAATCATTGTTGATACTTATGGTGGTGCGGCTTGTCATGGCGGCGGAGCCTTCTCAGGTAAAGATCCGTCAAAAGTTGATCGTTCTGCTGCGTATATGGCGAGGTACATTGCCAAAAATCTGGTTGCGGCTGAGTTGGTTAAAAAATGTGAAATCCAGCTTGCCTGGGCGATTGGTATTTCTGAGCCTATTTCAATGAAAATAAATACATTTGGTACAGAAACAGTACCAATTTCTCGCTTATATCAGCTCGTTAACGAACATTTTAATCTTCGTGTGTACGAAATGATTCAGCACTTAAATTTACTGGTTCCTCGATATCGTAAAACGGCATGCTATGGCCACTTTGGACGAGATGGTTTCCCCTGGGAAGATACGACGATATCAGAACGATTGCGAAGTAGAACATAAATAACTTCAGCCAATTTAATCTAATTCAATTTTAAGGAGAAAGGTATGTCTATATCTGGTCAAAGTTTGGGCTTAATAGAAACAATAGGCTTAGCGACGGCAATCGAAGCTGCAGATGCTGCGATTAAGTCAGCAAACGTAGAGTTACTAGGTTATGAAGCCGCCAAAGGTAACGGCATGCACACGGTAAAACTTGTCGGTGATGTTGGCGCAGTGAAAGCCGCAGTTGATGCCGGTGTTACGGCAGCGTCCCGTATAGGAGAGGTGTATGCGTATAAGGTATTGGCCCGAACGGCAGAAGGGTTAGAATCTGTTATTACTGCTAGTGAAAATGTTGGTACGCAAGTCCAAGAAGTTGAACCAGTACAAACAGAACAAGACGTCGCCGTGAAAGACAAACCAGCAGCAGAACCTAAGGAGGTTAAGCCTTCATCGCCACAAAACGCCTCTAAAGCTGCAGGGGGAGATAAAAGTGTTCCTGAAACAACGGCTCCGAAAGCGGAACCGTCAACAACAAAAAAAGTAACAAAGAGTACAACACCGTCGACAAACAAATCTGCGACTACGAGTAGCAGAACTAAGTCTGGAACGAGCCGTCGTACTGCATCCAATTAATTACCTATACTTCTTTAGCCCGTGAATCCACCCCAGGAACACTTAGTATCAAGTTTGAAGTGCGACACTTTCTATAGATGCGCATGAATATACTCCGTTGGTGTCCTATACCCAAGTC
>NZ_JAWLID010000003.1:0-169590 GCF_033042495.1 Vibrio sp. EA2
GTCCTTAGCTCAGCTGGATAGAGTACCTGGCTACGAACCAGGCGGTCGGAGGTTCGAATCCTCCAGGACGCGCCACTATTTTTTGAAAATGAAAGACAGGGTAATGCCCTGATATTGAACACCTGTTACAGGCGTTGGATATCGAAAACTGCGCGTCCTTAGCTCAGCTGGATAGAGTACCTGGCTACGAACCAGGCGGTCGGAGGTTCGAATCCTCCAGGACGCGCCACTTATTACAAAGCCTCGCTTATGCGAGGCTTTTTTGTTTTTCTATTTACCTCTTTCTTCGATCTCGACTCACTTTAGTTTGGCTTTCTGTTTTTACGGATTTATTCAAAAACTGCCTATTCGTACGGCCTTGTCTTTTGATGCACTTTTAACTGGGGAAATGGAGCTTTCTAGCTGTTGAACCTCACATCCACTTGTTTTATGTTCTCACGTAAACGTCTTGTTTTATTTATGTTTAATTAATGTTAAATTGACTTATCTTATTGTTTATTATTAGATTATTAAACTTTGTCTCTCGCCGTTTTGAAAGCCCTCTCGCAGTTTTTCTATGCGCTTTTATGTAATCTATTTATGAATTTATCAACCACGATGCCTACATTTTTTGCATGGAAAATGTGATCTGGGTAGTGAATGAATAATCATTTGTCGGGATTACTACCAACCTTCCTTAAACAAAATTGACAAAGTTTAACCAGTCGAGATAATCCTTTGGTCGGGAAATGACACAATTAAAGTCCTGCGCCTGACAGGATGACAAAGAAAGGAAGCAACATGACTAATATAGGAAGCCTGCTAGTAGACGCGGCCACTCTCATGATCACTGGGATGGCGGTCGTGTTTATTTTCCTCACTATTCTTGTTTTTCTCGTTCGGCTTATGTCGAGATTAGTACCACAAGAAGTACTAGAGCCGATCGCTGCATCAAAAGTTAATACCAATAATCAATCAACCTCTTCCGCTGTTAGTCCACAAGTCGTGGCGGCGATATCGGCTGCGATTCATCAACATCGCGCCTCTGTCGCGAAGTAGCCGAAATAGGATTAAAAAGGAGTTTAAGAGTATGTCTAAACCACTAGCGATTACAGATGTGGTCCTTAGAGACGCCCATCAATCACTGTTTGCTACGCGTATGCGTATCGAGGATATGCTGCCAATCGCGGCTGAACTGGATAAGATTGGTTATTGGTCTCTCGAGACTTGGGGCGGGGCAACGTTTGATTCCTGCATTCGATTCCTCGGAGAAGATCCGTGGGAGCGTTTGCGAGAGCTGAAAAAAGCGATGCCAAATACCCCAATGCAAATGCTACTGCGTGGTCAGAACCTTTTAGGATACCGCCATTACGCTGATGACGTAGTAGAGAAGTTTGTTGAGCGAGCACATGCAAATGGTATGGATGTTTTCCGTATTTTTGATGCGATGAATGATGTGCGAAATTTCCAAGCCGCTGTTAAAGCGACCGTGGATGTGGGCGCTCACGCACAAGGAACCTTGTCTTACACAACCAGCCCTGTACACAACGCAGACACGTGGGTTGACCTGGCAAAACGTCTGGAAGACTTAGGCTGCCATTCGTTATGTATTAAGGATATGTCCGGTCTTCTAAAACCTTATGAGGCCGAAGAGCTGATCACGCGTATCAAAGCGTCGTGTGATGTGCCACTCGCGCTGCACTGTCATGCAACGACTGGTCTTTCAACCGCAACTGCAATCAAAGCGGTTGAAGCGGGTATCGACATTCTTGATACCGCGATTTCATCGATGAGTAGTACCTACGGCCATACGCCAACAGAAACAGTGGTTGCGATGCTTCAGGGTACTGAGCGTGACACTAACCTGAAACTGGAAGAGATAGAGCCCATTGCAGCTTACTTCCGCGAAGTTCGTAAGAAATACGCGAAGTGGGAAGGTCAATTGAAAGGCGTGGATTCTCGTATCCTGATTGCTCAGGTTCCTGGCGGCATGTTAACCAACATGGAAGGTCAGCTTAAAGAGCAGGGCGCTGCAGATCGTCTTGATGAAGTACTGGAAGAGATCCCTCGTGTTCGTGAAGACCTTGGCTTTATTCCATTGGTAACGCCAACCTCGCAAATTGTTGGTACTCAGTCTGTTATCAACGTATTGACGGGCGAACGTTACAAGAGCATTACTAAGGAAACAGCAGGCCTATTGAAGGGTGAGTATGGTCAAACACCTGCACCAGTCAATGCAGAGCTACAAGCTAAAGTACTTGAAGGCAAAGAGCCGATTACATGTCGTCCAGCTGATTTGTTGGAGTCAGAAATGGAAGCGTTGTCGGTTGAGTTAATGGATAAAGCGAAATCAGAAGGCATTAAACTGGCGAATGAGCAAGTTGATGACGTTCTGACTTACGCACTATTCCCTCAAGTTGGACTTAAGTTCCTTAAGAACCGTGGTAACCCAGAGGCGTTTGAACCAGCTCCGACTCTAGAAAGCGCTCAACCTGCTCCGGCACCAGCGGTTCAAGCGTCAGCGGGCGGCGTTGAAGCATACAGTGTCCGCGTCGATGGACAGGTTTATGAAGTAGAAGTCGGACCGCAAGGTGAGTTGACGTCAGTAACGCCATCCGCTGCGCCAGCAAAAGCGGCGGCTCCTGCAGCCCCTGCGCCTGCGAACGCTTCTGCTGAATTAGTTCCAGCGCCACTTGCGGGTAACATCTTTAAAGTCAATGTACAGCCAGGTGCTGAAGTTGTGGAAGGTGATGTACTGCTGATCTTAGAAGCGATGAAGATGGAAACCGAAGTTCGAGCTGCACGCGGTGGTATCGTTCAGGAATTAAATGTGAAAGAAGGTGATGCCGTGACCGTAGGTGCACCTCTTCTTAGCCTGGCATAAGGGAGTATCATGGACGGATTGATGACCCTATGGTTAGAAACAGGGATCGCTAACTTTGAGTTTGGCCAAATCTGTATGATGTTGGTTGGTTGTACTCTGTTGTTCTTGGCGATCCGAAAGGGTTTTGAACCACTACTGCTACTTCCAATCGGTTTTGGTGCTATTTTAGCCAATATTCCTAACGCGGGCTTTACTGAGCCTGGTGGTTTGTTGTACTACGTCTACTACATCGGGATTGAATCGGGTGTATTCCCGCTGTTGATCTTTATGGGTGTGGGCGCAATGACAGACTTTGGTGCATTGATTGCTAACCCAAAAACGCTTTGGTTAGGCGCTGCGGCGCAGTTTGGTATTTTTGCAACGCTATTTGGCGCAATTTTACTTAACTATGTACCTGGTATGGAGTTCTCCATGGCAGACGCATCGTCAATTGCGATTATAGGTGGCGCTGATGGCCCAACCGCTATTTTCCTGGCAAGTAAACTGTCTCCGGACTTACTTGGTGCGATTGCCGTAGCGGCGTATAGCTATATGGCGTTGGTGCCGATTATCCAGCCACCAATCATGAAAGCGCTAACTTCGAAGGAAGAGCGTCAGGTGAAAATGGCTCAGCTGCGCCATGTCGGTAAGTGGGAAAAGGTTATTTTCCCGATGGCAGTGCTTCTGATGACGATTCTGTTTTTACCTTCTGCAACGCCTCTGGTAGGGATGTTCTGTCTGGGTAACTTAATGCGTGAAGCCGGGGTTGTGGATCGCTTATCGAAGACGGCACAAAACGAGCTGATCAATGTCGTGACCATCTTCCTTGGTCTTGGTGTTGGCTCTAAGTTGCAAGCTGATAAGTTCCTTAACCTGGAAACGCTCGGTATTTTGGCTCTGGGTGCGGTCGCTTTCAGTATCGGTACTGCGGCGGGTGTTCTGATGGCGAAGCTGCTGAACAAGTTCTCGAAAGAAGACATCAACCCACTGATTGGTGCGGCCGGGGTTTCTGCTGTACCAATGGCGGCGCGAGTTGTAAACAAAGTGGGCTTGGATGCAAACCCGCAAAACTTCTTGCTGATGCACGCTATGGGTCCGAACGTCGCTGGTGTTCTTGGTTCCGCAGTAGCGGCGGGTATTCTATTGGCACTGGTTGGTTAGTGTGTCGATACCCTACTAACGCAGTGAGTGTGCTGGGGATTAAATTATCCACTTGCCACCATTAACTTCGTTAAACAAAATGGTTTATAGTCAAAGGGATGCTTCGGCATCCCTTTTTGTCTCTCAAGGAATGGTTTATGGAACACAAACAGATAGTTATCACTGAATTTGGAGATGCAAGCGTACTTGCGATTCAACACGCCCCAACACCGTCACCACAGTCAGGTGAAGTGTTAATTAAAGTCTCTTTTTCCGGTATTAACCCTATTGATGTAAAGACTCGTGCAGGCCTGGGCTGGGCTGCAGCACAAAACAAAGATAACCTGCCTTGGGTTCCGGGATATGATGTTTCAGGCGAAGTCGTATCAAGTGGTGATCAAACGTCCCGTTTTGCTGTTGGAGATAAGGTTGCGGGATTTATTGGTTTTCCGATCAGAGGTGGTGGATACAGTCAGTATGTCTGTGTACCCGAGTCAGAACTGAGCCACGTACCAACTAATGTCAGTTTGGATGCGGCAGCGGTACTACCTCTTGCAGGTCAAACCGCCGCTCAGGCGCTGGAAAAAGCCAATGTCACTGAAAGCGATCGTGTTTTAGTTCTCGCTGGCGCGGGTGGTGTAGGACACATTGCGGTACAACTTGCTGTGGCAAGTAAGGCGGAAGTCTTTACAACCTGCAGTGAGCGAAATGTCGAATACCTCACATCACTTGGTGCCCATGCAGTGAACTATCAACTAGGGCCAGTGTCAGAACGTGTTGAAGACATAGATGTTTTAATTGATTTAGTGGGTGGCGATGCGGCGTTGGACGCTCTCAAATGTTTAAAGCCAAACGCAAGAATAGTGACAGTGCCTACGATTACCGCTGAGAAGATTTGCGAACAAGCGAAACAGTTGGGCTTAGAAGCGAACGGTATGTTAGTTGAGCCTAAGCCAGAGCAACTGGATTCTTTACTCTACATGGCGGATATTGGGCTACTCACAACAGAGGTTCAACAGGTGTACCCAATGGACGAGGTTGTCGCAGCTCATGAGCAAGTGGAGTCTGGGCGCACTCGAGGCAAGGTTTTGCTTGATATGACATGCTAGAAGCATTCAATGCTGGCTTTGAAAGCATCGCGCTTTGGTTTTCTGGGTCGGCATTGTGGGTGCTTTTTATGACCGGCTTTCTCAGTGCTACCTTACTTCCAGGTGGCTCTGAAGCCAGTCTCATCGCGACCCTCTCTCTAAATCAATACTCCGTCTCTTCCATCATCGTTGTCGCGACTATTGGTAATACCCTTGGTGGTTTAACCAATTACTGGCTCGGATTATGGATTCCAAATAAAACCCAGGGTGAAAAACATGGCAATACTGCGTTAAAGTGGTTATCAAAATATGGTTACTGGGCTTTATTTTTCAGCTGGCTACCTATTATTGGTGACCCGTTGTGCTTAGCGGCAGGATGGTTACGGATGAAATTCCTGCCGTGTGTAATGTTAATATTTTTTGGAAAGGCCGCTAGATACAGCCTTCTAGCTGCCATCTATCTCGGATTATTTTAAGGAAAGTACATGAGAATGTTTTTGGTTGGCGCGTGTTCACTGCTTGTGATCACGGGTTGTGCATCACAATCCCCTGTTTCTTCACTGCCAGAGGGGGTCACTTTCGTCGAGTCATCTCAAGCGGAAGAAGGCAAAGTTAAAATCCCATACCAAAAATACAAGCTTGATAACGGATTGACCGTCATTCTCGCACCAGAAGATTCCGATCCGCTGGTACATGTGGATATGACTTATCACGTTGGTTCTGCTCGTGAAGAAATTGGTAAGTCAGGATTTGCGCACTTCTTTGAGCACATGATGTTCCAGGGATCGGAAAACGTTGCTGATCAAGAGCATTTCAAAATCATTACTGAGGCAGGCGGGACACTCAATGGGACGACCAACCGAGATCGTACCAATTATTTTGAAACCGTCCCTGCCAATCAACTAGAAAAAATGCTTTGGCTCGAATCCGATCGTATGGGGTTCTTACTTGATGCTGTGTCACAGCACAAGTTTGAGATTCAACGCTCAACGGTGAAGAACGAACGCGCTCAACGTTACGACAACCGCCCTTATGGCTTGATCTGGGAACGCATTTCAGAAGCGTTATACCCTGAAGGGCACCCATATTCATGGCAAACCATAGGCTATGTGGAGGACTTAGATCGCGTCGATGTGAATGATCTTAAGGCCTTCTTCTTACGTTGGTATGGCCCAAATAATGCGACACTGACGATAGGCGGTGACCTGGATGTTGAGAAGACGCTGACTTGGGTTAACAAGTACTTTGGTTCTATTCCTCGTGGTCCTGAAGTTGAGAATGCACCAAAACAACCAGCAACACTAACCGAAAGCAAGTACATTACGCTAGAAGACCGTATTCAGCAGCCAATGGTGATGATCGCCTGGCCAACCACTTACGATGGTGAAGCGAGCCAAGCGTCACTGGATACCTTATCCGAAGTGCTTGGTGGCGGAACCAACAGCTTGCTCTATCAAGACCTGGTGAAAACCCAGAAAGCGGTTGATGCGGGTTCATTCCATGATTGTGCGGAGCTGGCGTGTACATTCTTTGTCTATGCGATGGGAGACTCTGGCGACAAGGGCGATTTATCTCAGCTGTATGCAGACCTTGCGCAGTCTTTGAATAAATTTTCTGAAACTGGTGTAACGGAAGATCGCCTGGAGCAGCTCACTGGTAAGGCTGAAGCCGATGCGATTTTTGCGTTGGAAAGCGTGAAAGGTAAGGTGACACAGTTAGCCTCCAACGAAACGTTCTTTGGTCAGCCAGATTTAATTGAAAAACAGTTAGAGCAAATTCGCGCGGTGACGCCTGAGTCTGTTGATAAAGTTTACCGTGATTTTATTCAGGGCAAATCAAAAGTGACGCTCAGTGTGGTGCCTACGGGTAAAACCGACCTGGCTGTGAAACCGGCAACTTTTGTCACACCTGAGCGCACACTACCTGAGTATGAAAAGATCACTGATGATCAACTTGCTTACCGCAGAGCTACGGATGACTTTGACCGTTCCGTTCAGCCACCAATGGGTGAGCCGGTAAAAGCAACTATGCCAGACCTGTATGATGTGCATTTCGATAATGGCTCTGAGCTTCTAGGCGCCGTGAGCGATGAAACGCCTACCGTTATGATGCAATTCAGCCTACCTGCAGGCACGCGTTATGTTGAAAAGGGCAAAGAAGGGTTGGCACAACTTACCGCATCAATGCTTCAGGAAGGCACGACGAAACGCAGTATGGAAGAGATTCAGGCTGAGCTCGATAAACTCGGCAGTGTCATCTCTGTCGATGCAACCGGGTATACGACCAATATCAGTGTCTCTGCATTAGAGAAAAACTTACAACCAACTCTGAAGATCGTCGAAGAGATGCTGTTGTCTCCTGCATTCAAGCAAGAAGACTTTGAGCGGGTAAAACAGCAAGCGCTGGAAGGGTTAGTTTATGAGCATCAAAGCCCGAGCTGGATGGCTGCGCAAGCAAGTCGTCAGGTACTTTACGGTGATTCCATTTTTGCGCGTCCTAAAGATGGCACTCAAGCTGGAATGAAAGCGCTGACGCTTAATGATATCCGCGAGTTTTATACAACGCACTACACGCCACATGGCGCTCAGATCACGGTCGTTGGCGATGTGAGTAAGCAAGATATCGAGAAAAAACTCGCCTTCTGGGCTAACTGGCAGGATGACGCAGCTCCATTGTATGCGCCGCAAAGCATCCCTGCGTTAGGTCAGCAAAAAGTTCACCTTGTTGATAAACCTGGAGCACCACAAAGCGTGGTGATGATGGTTCGCCAGGGAATGCCTTACGATGCAACGGGAGAGTTTTTCCAAGGGCAGTTGGCTAACTTCAACCTAGCAGGTAACTTTAACAGCCGTATCAACCAAAACCTACGTGAAGACAAGGGTTACACGTATGGTGCGTATGGCTATTTCTCTGGTAACCCGGAAACAGGCTCTGTTGTATTTACCGCGCAAGTGCGTGCTGATTCGACCATTGCTTCGATTATCGAGATGAAAAATGAGCTGAACGAATTCTCTCAAGCTGGTATGACGGACGATGAGTTGACGTTTATGCGTCAGGCCGTAGGACAAAAAGATGCACTGAAATATGAAACCCCAACACAAAAAGCGGAGCTCATCAGTGATATCTTTAAGTACAACCTCGATAAAGATTATCTACAGCAGCGAAATGAGATTGTGGAGACAGTGGATAAGCAGACGCTTAACACCCTGGCACAAAAGTGGTTTGACCCAAATGACTATCAAATCATTGTGGTTGGCGACGCAAAATCACTTCGTCCTCAATTAGAAAAGTTGGGGAAAGACGTAGAAGAGCTTGAAATCATTCGATAGAGTACACATCTAATAGCGGAGGGCGTGCTCTCCGCTATACATCTAGATAAGTGACTTTTTATGGGTTCTTTATCTAGATGAACTAAATATCAATAACTTAGCTTTCACTTGCTCCGCATGGCAAGTGGCCTGCTCCTAATATAAGCGAACCTCATTTTGACTGATTTTGCTGCGCGACTGGAAAAAGTTGCATCAAACCCGGAAGTATTTAAGCAGTTTGGACGCGGTGTTGAGCGTGAAACTTTGCGCTATCGTCAGGATGGACAGCTAGCAACAACACCTCATCCAGAGGGGTTGGGCTCAGCGTTCACAAACCAATGGATTACCACGGATTTTTCTGAGTCACTACTGGAGTTTATTACTCCGGTTTCTCATGATATTCCGGAGCTAATGGCACAACTGAAAGATATTCATCACTTTACCCAAACGAAAATGGGCGAAGAAAAAATGTGGCCGCTTTCGATGCCATGTTACGTAGCAGGTGAAGAGAATATTAATCTTGCCCAGTACGGGTCGTCTAACGCAGCTCGAATGAAAACTCTCTACCGAGAAGGTTTAAAACGTCGTTACGGTAGTTTGATGCAGATTATCTCGGGTGTGCACTTCAACTTCTCATTCCCTGAATCGTTTTGGGATTCGCTATATGGTGAGCAGGATGAAGAAACTCGTCAGGAAACGAAATCTGACGCGTATTTCGCCTTAATTCGTAATTATTATCGCTTTGGCTGGATGATCCCGTACTTCTTCGGTGCTTCACCGGCGCTATGTGGTTCATTTATTCAAGGTCGAGAAACGGATTTACCGTTTGAAAGCCTGGGTGGCACTTTATTCCTGCCGAAATCAACCTCTTTGCGTCTGAGTGATCTTGGTTACACCAATAATGCACAGAGCGCACTGAAGATTGGCTTTAATAGTATTGATCAGTATCTAGAAGGCTTAAGTGATGCCATTCGTCGTCCGTCAGAAGAGTTTGCGAAAATTGGCGTGAAAGTGGATGGAGAATATCGTCAACTTAACTCGAATATTCTGCAAATTGAAAATGAACTTTACGCACCGATTCGCCCAAAACGCGTAGCAAAAAGTGGTGAGAAACCATCTGAGGCTTTAAAGCGTGCGGGTGTTGAATATATTGAAGTTCGCTCTCTGGATGTGAACCCATTCAGCCCAGTCGGTATCACAGAAGAACAAGTACGCTTCCTGGATCTGTTCCTGACTTGGGCAGCATTGTCAGACTCAGAACCAATGGATAACTGCGAGCTGGAGTGTTGGCGTGATAACTGGAGCAAGGTCATTGTATCGGGTCGTGAGAAAGGCTTGATGCTTCAGATCGGCTGCCAGGGAGAGCGCTTACCTCTACAAGAGTGGGCTCATCGCGTGTTTGCAGAGTTACGACAAATTGCCGTAACGATAGACGAGGTTAACGGCGATAGTGCTTACCAAGAAGTTTGCGATAAGCTAACCGGATGGATTGAAGAGCCTGAGCTCACCACGTCAGGTCAGCTATTGGCAATCACCAAAGAGTTGGGCGGTTTAGGCAAAGTGGGTTGTACATTTGGACTCAAGCATCGTGAAGAAAACTTGAGTCATAACTATCAATACTACTCGCAAGATGTGATGGAGCAGGAAGTCGCGGCGTCTGTTGAGAAGCAGAAACAAGCAGAGCAGAGTGATACGCTAAGCTTCGATGACTTTCTGGAAGACTACTTTGCTTATTTAAAGTAATCACTGAACAGTAAGGATTGGGTGGGGTTGAAGATTAAACCTGTAGTTGTCTCGCTTTTAGGTAGTGTGTTGCTTGCTGGATGTGCGACGGCACCACCACAGCAGCAAGATAATCTCTGTGAGATATTCCGCGAGAAATCTGGCTGGTATGATGACGCCAAAGATATGGAAGAAGAGTGGGGAACTCCAATCCAGGTCGCGATGGCAATTATCAAGCAAGAAAGTGCTTACCGACACGACGCAAAACCACCCAAAGATTATGTGCTTGGCTTTATCCCCTGGGGAAGAGTCAGTAGTGCATACGGCTATGCTCAAGCGCAAGACCCCGCTTGGGACGATTTTCAGGATTCGACCGGGCAAGGTGGCTCGCGTACTAACTTTGATGACGCTATGATGTTTGTTGGTTGGTACACCCACGAAACCCGTCGCCAGCTTGGTATCTCTTTATGGGACCCATATAACCAGTATCTTGCCTATCATGAAGGGAGAGGCGGTTATCAGCGCGGAACCTATAAAAGGAAGCCTGGCTTAGTTAAAGTCGCGAGACGTGTAGAACAAACCGCGAAGAATTATGGCTGGCAGCTGAAACAATGTCGTCAGGAACTGGAAGACAACAGCAGCTGGTTCTTTTAGCCCCCCTAATAGGGACGAATAGAATAACCAATGCCAATAGGTGTTGGAATTACAATCAGGAGAGATGTAATGCCTTTACTCGATAGTTTTACTGTGGATCACACTCGTATGAATGCACCAGCTGTGCGAGTTGCGAAAACCATGCAAACCCCAAAAGGGGACACCATTACTGTCTTCGATTTACGCTTTACTGCACCAAACAAAGACATCCTTTCTGAAAAAGGTATCCACACACTCGAGCACCTGTACGCAGGCTTTATGCGTAGCCACCTAAACGGTGATAGTGTTGAGATTATTGATATCTCTCCGATGGGGTGTCGTACTGGATTCTACATGAGCCTAATCGGTACTCCGTCAGAGCAGCAAGTCGCAGATGCTTGGGTTGCATCAATGGAAGACGTGCTGAAAGTAGAAAGCCAGAACAAAATTCCTGAGCTGAATGAATACCAGTGTGGTACCGCTGCAATGCACTCATTGGATGAAGCAAAACAAATTGCGAAAAACATTCTGGACTCGGGTGTGGCAGTGAACAAAAATGATGAGCTTGCTCTACCAGAGTCGATGTTAAAAGAGCTTCGTATCGACTAAGGCTCTAAGCTTATTATCAAACGCCATAAACAAAATAGCCTGACATTGTCAGGCTATTTTTTCATTACAAGGAAACTCATTGTGAGGGGGTTAGTTGCTGCCTTTCTTTCTCGTGGGGTAGACGCGAACCAACTTAATTCGGTTTTCTTCGATCTCGACAATTTCCATTGGATGCCCAGATACTTGCACGCTTAGGTGACTTTCAGGAATGTCTTCTAAGTGCTCGAGGATTAACCCGTTCAGTGTACGAGGGCCATCAGTCGGCAGGTGCCATTTCAGACCTTTATTGATGTCACGAATATTCGTACTTCCTTCGATTAAGAAGCTGCCATCACCTTGCGGGCTGATTTCATCAGATAAGCTTGGTGAGATGGAAGTGGTAAATTCACCAATGATTTCTTCCAGGATATCTTCAAGTGTCACCAAACCAATAATGTCGCCATACTCATCGACGATAAGACCAATACGCTGCTTGTTGCGCTGGAACTTCAACATCTGCACATTCAGAGGCGTCCCTTCGGGAATGTAATACACCTCATCAGCCGCACGCAGTAACGTCTCTTTGGTGAACTCGTTCTTTTCAAGCATCAGACGGTAAGCCTCACGCAAGCGCAGCATGCCTACTACTTCATCAATTTGATCGCGGTAAAAAACGATACGCCCGTGCGGTGAATGCGTCAGCTGACGAACGATAGATTTCCAGTCGTCGTTAATGTCGATACCGGTAATTTCATTACGTGGCACCATAATGTCGTTTACGGTGACATGCTCGAGATCCAGAATCGACACCAACATGTCTTGGTGACGACGAGGGATAAGGCCACCCGCTTCATTTACGACTGTACGTAGCTCTTCTGAACTCAGGTGATCTTCTACCGAGTGATCTGCCTTTACTCCGAGCAGGCGAATGAAGCCATTGGTAATGAAATTAACTAACAGCACGAGTGGTGAAAGCAACTTCATCAGGATTGTTAACAGAATACTGCTGGTGTAAGACACGCGCTCCGGATACAGAGCAGCGATGGTTTTAGGCGTCACTTCGGCAAACACCAAAACCACCATGGTGAGCGCACCTGTCGCAATCGCCACACCCATGTCACCGTAGAGGCGCATGCCGATAATAGTCGCAATTGCTGAAGCGAGGATATTCACAAGGTTATTGCCGATAAGAATAAGACCGATCAGGCGATCCGGACGGTCTAATAATTTTTCGACACGCCTTGCTCCCTTATGCCCATTTTTGGCTAAGTGTTTCAAGCGATAACGGTTCAGTGACATCATCCCTGTTTCTGAACCGGAAAAGTAACCTGATATGACGATAAGACACGCGAGTAGCGCAAATAAGATACCCGTAGATATGTCGTCCAAAACGTTGCTGTTCCTTGTAAGTATTGGGTTGTTTTTTTTAAAGCTATGTATAACTGCTAAGTCATAGTTTTACGGTACTGTATTTGATTTGACTTTGAATATAAAGGGCTTATCAATGCCTTAATTCAAAATGATCTCTCTTACAAAGCGGCTGCCGAAATAAGCCAGGGTGAGTAATGTGGCTCCAGCTACGGCAAACCAGGTTACTTTTCTCCCACGCCAGCCATTTTGATAATGGCCCCACAATAATATTGAATAGATTATCCAGGCGATGAAAGAAAGAATGGCTTTATGCGCTTTTCCTTCTGCAAACATATCTTGAACAAACACAAAGCCTGTAATAAGCGTAGCCGTCAGCAGTAAATTACCAATCAAAATAATTTTAAACAGCTGACGCTCAACCATGAGTAATGGCGGCAAGTTAGGGTTGATTGCCAGGGACTTTTTAGTTTTCAGTTTGTGGTCAAGCCATGCTAGTTGCAAAGCATATAGTGCGCCAATACTTAGCGTGGCATAAGAAAACAAAGCAAAAGAGATATGAATAAGTAGCTTAGGAGCGTTTTCTAAATGCTTGATGAAGGTGCTCGGTAAAAAAGCCGCTGCTGATAAGTTGATGGCAGCAAAGCTATAAACGACGGGCAACAAAAACCACAGCCGATTCTTTAGCATCGCAACGCTCATTACGAGGGAGATGATGAAGCTAATAAGAGAGGCGACATTAAGAATACTAAAATTCTGACCAGAACCATCGAGGATCAGATCACTCAATAACCACGCATGGAAAACAAGCGCACAGGCAGCGCTGGCAAATACGGTTTTTGCTTTGATGACTGACTGCTGTGAAAGTCCGGGTATGATCGTCGCAATCGCTAATACGTAAAGTATGGCGGCCGCGATGGCAATTACGCTATCCATGAATCCTAAATGTTGTTGTGCACAATAGAGAAATTATACCTTGCATTACTCTTTGCGGCTACGCTCTATGCGACAACAATCGCGATAGATGAGATATTGAAATTAATAAGTTACCCCTCCATATAGAAATAGAGACAATAATAGAGCAGCGGTACGGGTATGACTCAGACCTTGGCTAAGGTATACTCACCCTAATTAATCGCCATTTTAGCGAAGAGACAAAGATGTTTGAGAATTTAACGGATCGATTATCCAAAACGCTGAAAAATATCAGTGGCAAAGGTCGTCTGACAGAAGACAACATTAAAGAAACCCTGCGTGAAGTACGTATGGCGCTTCTGGAAGCAGACGTTGCGCTTCCAGTTGTTCGTGAGTTCGTCAACCGCGTTAAAGAAAAAGCGGTAGGTGTAGAAGTTTCTAAATCTCTGACCCCGGGTCAAGAGTTTATTAAGATCGTTCAAGCTGAGCTTGAGGCGGTAATGGGTGAGTCTAACGAGGCTCTTAACCTTGCTGCTCAGCCGCCAGCAGTACTTTTGATGGCGGGTCTACAAGGTGCGGGTAAAACCACATCGGTAGGTAAGCTCTCTAAGCTGTTAAAAGAGCGTGATAAGAAGAAAGTTCTGGTTGTGTCTGCCGACGTTTACCGTCCTGCGGCTATCAAACAGCTAGAAACGCTGGCATCAGACATCGGCGTCGATTTCTTCCCGTCTTCACCAGACCAAAAGCCCATTGATATTGCGAATGCAGCCATCGACCACGCGAAGAAGAAATTCTACGACGTTCTGATTGTCGATACCGCTGGTCGTTTGGCGATTGACGAACAGATGATGAGTGAGATTAAAGATCTACACTCTGCGATTAACCCGGTAGAGACACTGTTTGTTGTTGATGCAATGACAGGTCAGGATGCAGCGAATACCGCTAAAGCGTTTGGCGATGCACTTCCGCTGACTGGTGTGGTTCTAACCAAGGTAGACGGTGATGCACGTGGTGGTGCGGCATTATCTGTACGCCATGTAACGGGTAAACCAATTAAATTCCTCGGTGTTGGTGAGAAAACTGACGCACTGGAACCCTTCCATCCAGACCGCGTTGCATCACGTATTCTTGGCATGGGTGACGTACTGTCGTTGATTGAAGATCTGCAACGTAACGTTGACCAAGATAAAGCAGAAAAACTGGCGAAGAAATTCAAAGAGAAGAAAGGCTTCGATTTGGAAGACTTCCGTGAGCAGCTGGGTCAGATGCAAAACATGGGTGGCATGATGGGCATGATGGATAAACTTCCAGGCATGTCTCAATTACCTGAAAATGTCAAAGATAAAGTCGATGACAAGATGTTTAAGCAGATGGAAGCCATCATCAGCTCAATGACGATGAAAGAGCGTCAACGCCCAGAAATCATCAAAGGTTCGCGGAAGAAGCGTATTGCTGCAGGTTCAGGTGTACAGGTTCAGGACGTAAACCGTCTGCTAAAACAGTTCACCCAGATGCAGAAGATGATGAAGAAAATGCAGAAAGGCGGCATGAAAGGTATGATGCGCAACATGCAAGGCATGATGGGTGGTATGGGCGGAGGCGGTGGCTTCAATCCATTCGGTCGATAATTACCCGGCCACACTATAGTTTCAGGGTGTTAGCTACATCACAAACTTTAATTTCAATTTATGTTGGTGAAAAAGTAACTAAACCCCTTGCATTGCTCCGGGATAAGAGTAAAATTCCGGAGCTTTATTTTGGCACGAGCCCCAAATTGTTCATTTAATGAATGGTTCTTGGGGTTAATTTTATTTTTGAGAAAGCAAAGAGGACGACATGGTAACCATTCGTTTGGCACGTCACGGCGCTAAGAAGCGTCCATTCTATCAAATCGTAGTAGCGGACAGCCGCAACGCTGCAACTGGCCGTTTCATCGAGAAAGTTGGTTTCTTTAACCCAACTGCTAAAGGTCAAGAAGAAGGTCTACGTCTAGACCTAGACCGCGTTAACCACTGGGTTGGTCAAGGCGCGTCTGTATCTGACCGCGTTGCTAAGCTAGTTAAAGACGCTCAAAAAGCGGCTTAATTTTTTACTGTTAGAAGTAGAAACTAGTTTATGTCGATGAAAGGTAAAGAAACAATGAGCAACGAAAAGATTGTTGTAGGCAAGTTTGGTGCTACTTACGGCATTCGAGGTTGGCTTAAGGTTTTTTCCTACACAGACAATGCTGAAAGCATTTTCGATTACAGCCCTTGGTATATTAACCAAAAGGGCAAATGGGTTGAGTACAAAGTAGAAAGCTGGAAGCGCCATAACAAAGGTATGGTGGCTAAGCTGGAAGGCATGGATGTTCGTGAAGACGCGCATTTAATGACGAACTTTGAAATTGCTATTGACCCTGCAGTACTCCCTGAATTGTCAGAAGATGAGTTCTACTGGCGTGAATTGTTTGGGATGCAAGTAGTAACCACTAAAGGTTACGATCTGGGTGTCGTTACTGACATGCTAGAAACTGGCTCAAACGATGTTCTGGTTGTTAAAGCAAATCTTAAAGATGCTTTCGGGCAAAAGGAACGATTAATCCCGTTCCTTGAAGAGCAAGTGATCATTAATGTTGATCGCGAAGCTCAACGGATCGAAGTTGACTGGGATCCTGGATTCTAATCTCCAAAATTACAGAGCGAGATAAACATGTGGGTTGGCGTTATTAGCCTGTTTCCTGAAATGTTCCGTTCTGTTACTGATTTTGGAGTAACAGGTCAAGCGGTTAAAAAAGGTCTTTTGTCGATTGAGACTTGGAATCCTCGAGATTTCACTCACGACAAACATCGAACTGTCGATGATCGACCTTACGGTGGTGGCCCTGGTATGTTAATGATGGTGCAGCCTTTGCGCGATGCCATTCATACTGCTAAGCAAGCCTCACCGGGTAAGACGAAAGTCATTTACCTCTCTCCTCAAGGTCGAAAACTCGACCAGACCGGAGTTGAAGAACTGGCAACAAATGAGAATTTACTTCTTATCTGTGGCCGATATGAAGGGGTAGATGAGCGCATCATTCAATCTGAAGTCGACGAAGAATGGTCGATTGGGGATTTTGTGATGACGGGTGGCGAGATACCAGCCATGACGTTAATTGATTCGGTTTCTCGGTTTATACCGGGAGTCCTTGGAGATTTTTCGTCAGCAGAAGAAGACTCTTTTGCTAATGGCTTGCTAGATTGCCCTCATTATACGCGTCCGGAAGTGTTGGATGGCAAAGAGGTACCAGCGGTACTGATGTCAGGTAATCACAAGGACATTCGTCAATGGCGACTCAAACAGTCGCTGGGCCGAACTTGGCTAAGAAGACCAGAGCTCCTGGAAAACCTAGCTCTGACTGACGAACAGGAACAATTACTTGCCGAGTTTGTTAATGAGCATAAAGCCGTTAAAGAACATCAGAACAAGTAACCTAATTTATTTAGTATCAGTTTATTCTAGGAATTTTAAAAATGAGTAACATCATCAAAGCTCTTGAGCAAGAGCAAATGAAATCAGACCTACCTAAATTTGCACCAGGTGACACTGTTGTAGTTCAAGTTAAGGTAAAAGAAGGTGACCGTGAGCGTCTACAGGCTTTCGAAGGCGTTGTAATCGCAATCCGTAACCGTGGTCTACACTCTGCTTTCACTGTACGTAAGATCTCTAACGGTGAAGGTGTTGAGCGTACGTTCCAAACACACTCTCCAATCGTTGATAGCATCGAAGTTAAACGCCGTGGTGCAGTACGTCGTGCCAAGCTGTACTACCTACGTGAGCGTTCTGGTAAGTCTGCTCGTATCAAAGAGAAGCTTGCTAAGAAGTAATGCTATAACTAGCGTTCTCATTAAACGGAGTCCTTTAGGGCTCCGTTTTTTTATTTATAGGTCCTAGGTAAAGAAAGGTCCTAGGGTCCTAGATGTGTTTGCGGTACGTTTAGTGAGAAGCGTAAGCTCAGGTGTTTGTTGTATTTGGAATACAGGGAGCTTCGCTTACGGAATCCAGATTACAGAAGGGAAATTTAACCCGTATTCTGTATTCTGTATTCCCAATATCTTTTCCTAGGACCTAGGGCCCTAGAACCTAGCCCCTTTTAATACTGATCTTCTGACCAGCCGTCACTGTCCGACATATCTGGTGCGCCTGGAATCGTGTTCTCTTCGTCTGCCCATTCGCCAAAATCAATCATCTGGCATTTTTTGCTACAGAATGGTCGATGAGGGCTCTGTTCTCCCCATTCTACGTCGGCTCCACATTGAGGGCATTGAACGATAGTAATTTTAGACATGGATGGTTCGTCCCTTTATGTTCTAACAAATATCTGGATGATAAGAAGGGTATAAAAATTGTAGTAGAGTGAGTTGCGGCTAGCTACAAACTGCTAATTCAAACTCGACATCTTGGGTATAAGCTTGGCCGCTTTCAAACGACATAAACTTAATCGCAAAGCGGTTCTTGTGCCCCGAAATCATCGGGTAGACGCCATGGTCCATAGGGATATGAAGTCGAAGAATATTCGCTTCATCAGCATCACTCTGGAAGAAGCCAGCGCGGCCGATTTGAGCTTTAAACTGCCCGGTTTCACGGGTTAACTTTAGCCATAAACTCAGCGCATCAGAAAGCGGTTTTAAGCTTTCCAGCCATTTCTGCGCATCCTGCTTTTTTCGCTCAAGCGGTAAATGCAACCAGTAATGCAAAGCCGGTAAATCAAAGCAACAAGAACCACCAGGCAGATTAAATCTTTGTCGGATCGAACTTAAAAAGCGATCATCTTTCAGTGCCTGGCCAAACCTTTCGGCTCCCATCAACTGTTTGTGAACCACATCGATATCATTGAGTAATGATGTCAGTGCTTCTTGATCCACGCCTTCCACATTAAGCCAGTGTCGATAAGTCAGGCGCTGCTTTTCAAGGTCTTTAGCTAGCTCACTTTTCAGTTGTAGCTGCTCAAAGATCTCGACCATATCAAACAACGCACGGAAAAATAACTGGTACTGGTGAGTTTCGGCAAAACCAGAGGCCAAGTGAGCCTGACGCAGCAGAGACTCTACTCTTAGATAGATACGAGTTTTCTCATTTAATGGATGTTCAAATTTGTGCGTGGTCATCAACATAAGCCTTGGTGAGTTTCATTCTAATTTTGCAGATTTTTCTTACACATGGCTAGGTACTTTTCATGCAAATCTGTGATTTGAAGCAAAAGATCTTGGTCGTCCGGGTTGTTTTTAACCACATCGTCCGCCATATCGAGCCTTTGCTGTCTTGATGCCTGCGAGGCAAGTATTGCTCGGGCTTGCTGTTCACTGACATTATCACGTTTCATCGTACGGGATATTTGCGTTTCAGGAGCGACATCTACCACGAGAACACGGTCACAAAGGCTTTCAAGTTGGTTTTCTACCAGTAACGGTACAACCAAAAGCGCATAATCAGAGGTGACCTGCTGTAAGTCTTCTACCATTTTTTCGCGAATGTTCGGATGCAATAGCTTATTCAGCCATGCTTTTTCTTCTGGGTTAGAAAAGATCTTCTCTCTTAACTTCGCCCTATCGAGCATTTGGTCATCACGAACAATGTCGCTACCAAAGTGTTCAATAATTGCTGCTAGTCCCGGTGTGCCGGGCTCGACGACTTCTCTTGCAACCACATCTGCATCAACGATGTCGATTTTAAATTGTTGCTTGAACAGATTCGCTACAGTGGTTTTTCCACTGGCTATACCGCCTGTTAGGCCAATAACCAAAGCCATTTACACTCCTAGAATTGATGTAAAATACCAATTTAGAATTTGATCGCCCCAGAGTAAACTTACCCATCCGGCAATCGCTAAGTAAGGACCAAAAGGGAAGGCCATTTCGATCCCTTTCTTTTGCAATCGTAGTTGAATTATTCCAAATATGACGCCTACGATGGAAGAAAGCAAAATGATCATTGGTAGGGCTTGCCAGCCCAGCCATGCGCCAAGCGCGGCGAGTAGCTTAAAGTCGCCATAACCCATGCCTTCCTTGCCTGTCAGAAGCTTGAAGCCCCAATAAACAGACCAGAGACATAAGTATCCGGCGATAGCACCGATCACGGCATCTTGCAGACTAACAGGACTGACTTCGAGCAATGCTAGGACAATGCCAGTCCAAGTTAATGGCAATGTTAATTGATCGGGCAGCAGCATGGTATCGAGATCGATAAATGTCGCTGCGATTAAAATGAAAGTAAAGAATATTAGTGCAACAGTGTAATAACTGAAGCCAAAATGAAACGCAACATAGCCAGAGCATGCTGCCGTCAATATTTCTACAAGTGGATATCTGGCACTGATCGGTGCGCTACAGTTGTGGCATTTACCTTTTAGAAGTAGCCAACTGATCACAGGGATGTTATCGCGAATGCGAATCGGAGTACCGCATTGTTGGCAAGAGGAGCGGGGTACGCTTAATGTGAGTACTTCTTTAGGTGATTCAATATTGTATTCAGGAAAAGACTCAGCACATTCACGGCGCCATTCCAGCTCCATGATTTTTGGCAGTCGATAGATGACGACGTTGAGAAAACTTCCCACGATCAAACCAAAAACCACGGCGAATACAACGAATAACCATGGGTAGTACAGCAATACTTCCATATTTGTCTCTTGAGCGGTGCATCAAACGGCAAGGTGCTGTTTTGATGATTAATTTACAGCCCTCATTTTAGCCTAATACGCTCATTAAGTTAAAGATTGGCAGGTACATTGCTGTCACTAATCCGCCAACAACGACGCCAAGAAAAACGATAATCAGTGGTTCAAGAATCTTGCTTAAGTTATCGACGGTATTGTCGACCTCGAATTCATAAATAGTCGCGACTTTATTGAGCATCTCATCAAGCCGTCCGGACTCTTCCCCAATCATCACCATTTGTAGCACCAATTCAGGGAAGACATCGCAGTTACGCATTGCAACATACATCGGCATACCAGCGGCAGTATCACGATAGACCTCGTCAACTGCCAGTTGATAGTGCAGGTTTCCTGACGTTTTTGAGGTGGTTTTTAAACTGGTCAGAATAGGAATACCCGCGTTAAAGCTGGTGGCCAGGGTGCGGCTAAATTTAGCAATAGCAGCTTTGGACAACACAGGGCCAAGTACTGGGATTCTCAATATGGCGCGATCCATCATCAAGCGAAAAGAATCAGAACGTTGTACGAGTATCCTTGCTGATATAACTAAGCTTAATGTCCCCAGAGCGATGAATGAACCCCAATTTTGCATCCACGCCGACAAGTCTAACACTTGTCTGGTGAACCATGGTAAATCAGCACCAAACCCGGAAAACATTTTTTCAAACTCGGGGATGACCTTCGTTAGCATGAGATAGGACACGCCGAGCGCAACCAAAATGACCATAGCCGGGTAAATCAGGGCCTTAATGACTTTCGCTCTTAGTTCCTCACTTTTCTCACGGTAGGTGGCCAGTCGCTCAAACACCTCTGGCAGATTACCAGAGAGTTCTCCGGTAGAGATAAGGTCTGTATAAAGTGAGTCAAAGTGTGTGCTTGCCGTGCGCATTGCTTTAGACAGGGGGGTGCCGGCTTCAACCGCTCGAGTTACGCTCATCAAAATAGACTTCATCTCGGCTTTTTTATGGTTATTGGAAACCAATTTCAACGCTTGAACGAGTGGAACACCAGTAATCAGCATGGTCGAAATTTGACGAGTAAAAACGGTGATGTCTTTGCCTTTTACCCGGTGGCTCAGTTTGGTCACAAAGGAAATACTGCTTTTTTTCAGTTTTTTGATTTTTATATGCTGGGAGTTTAGGCGTTCGCGAACTTCCACTTCGCTCATGGCCAGAGTTTGTCCTGAGGTCTTTTTTCCTGAGCTATTAATGCCTTTCCAGCGGAAGTTCTTGAGTTGTGGGGTCGTCGTTTTCATAGGCTAAATGGCTGCTAATTCAAAGTGAAATTAAAAATAGAGCACACGCTGCAGTTCGCTAAAGCTTGTGACTCCTTGCTTAAGCTTTTCGATACCCGACATTTGTAGCGTGCTCATACCGTTACGGATCGCGAGCTTTTCGAGTTGATGTACCGAGGCTCCTTTAATCAGTGCTTCTGAGAGAAACTCATCGAAGCGCATCACTTCATAGATGCCTGTTCGTCCCGAATAGCCTTGTGTACAGTGGTTGCAACCATTTAGGTTAGCTTGATAAATCTGGTCAGTCGCTTTAATACCGATATGTTGTAATGGGGCGGTAATCTCTTGAGGCTGTTTACAGTGGGGACAAAGTTTACGAGCTAAGCGCTGGGCAATAATAAGGCTGAGCGAAGAGGCGAGGTTAAAGCTTTCTACGCCCATATTCGTTAGGCGGATAACGGTTTCAGCGGCTGAGTTTGTGTGGAGTGTCGACAAGACTAAGTGCCCGGTTTGTGAGGCTTTAATTGCGATCTCTGCTGTGTCCAGATCGCGGATTTCTCCCACCATGACCACATCAGGATCTTGGCGCAGGAAAGAGCGCAGTGCCTCAGCAAACCCAAAGCCAATCTTGGGTTGAACCTGAACCTGATTAATTCCGGAGAGGTTAATTTCGACCGGGTCTTCAGCCGTAGAAATATTGATCTCTGGTTTATTGAGTATGCTCAGCCCTGTGTACAACGAGACGGTTTTGCCGCTGCCGGTTGGGCCGGTCATTAAAATCATGCCTTGTGGACGACGCAGAGCATCTAAGTACAACTGTTTTTGCTGATCACTGTAGCCTAGTTTATCAATATCCAGAGAAGCGGAGCTGCTGTCGAGCAGTCGCAATACGATTTTTTCTCCGAATAGAGTCGGTAAGGTGGACACTCGCATATCAATCGCAGTGTCTTGATTAAGCTTTAACTTTATTCGACCGTCTTGCGGCATGCGCCTTTCAGCAATATCAAGCTTGGACAGAATTTTGATTCGGGCAGATAAGCGTCGACTTAAATGGTTTGGCGGCTGTTGAGTCTCAATCAGAATACCGTCGCAACGCAGCCGGACTCGGTACATTTTTTCATAAGGCTCAAAGTGGATATCGGATGCGCCTTTACGCACAGCATCAAGCAAAATTTGGTTGATATAGCGACTAACCGGTGACTCGTCCTGACTTAAATCTTCGATGTTATCGATTTCATCAGCACCGACGTCAACCAAATTAGCCAATTCTTCTTGATTGATCTCTTTTAAGCCGGCTCTCTCCTGACCTAACGCGCGACCGTACAAACGGCGAATCGCAGCATCAAGTTCAGAAAAATCTACGATGACAAGATCAACCTGTAATCCGGTAGCAAAGCGAAAATCATCTTCAGCTTGTTGGTTCGTTGGGTCGGCAATGGCCAGAGTTAAAGTCGAAGGCGTTCGTTCCAGTGGCAGGGCATTGTGACGGGTGATCAGTTCACGTAGCCCCAATTTTTGGCATAGGGCGGTGTAATCATAGTGAGATAAGGATTCGCAGGGTAAACCAAAGATTGAACTAAGGTGAGTCGCGAGTTCACTAGAAGTAAATAAGCCAGAATTGACTAACGCTTCCGGCATCGACATACTAGAAGCGTTGATTTGCTCTAATAACGATTCTTCTTGAGGTAAATTGATCAACCCTGATTGACGAAGAATCGTTGATAGGGTGAAGTTCATTAGTTACCTGAACAGTCGATACTACGTCCGGCAGTAGTACAACCAGTTCCGTCAATATCCCACTGAACAACACCATTGCCAATAGTAGGAGTTAATTTCAAGGCCAGTTTGTTACCGCTCCCATCAACACCAGTCGTAGTCATATTTATCTCTCCATTTGCGACGGTAAGTTCATCTACAAACGAAATAGTTGCACCGTTGTCACCTGTAGCTATTGTGTCTGGAATACCATTACTATTATGGTCACAACCCGCAAGTTGACCTAAATCCTGAGCACACATTGCAACTGCTGTTTTGAAGCCACTTATACCGGCTGCTGCACCTGCTACTCTAGTGCGCTGTGTATAGTCAGAATATGCAGGGATAGCAAAAGCAGATAGTACCCCAATAATCGCCACCACAATCATTAATTCAATCAGCGTAAAGCCTTGCTGTTTTTTGTGTTTATTTGAATTCATTTTCTCTTCCTTCTCATGAGATAGATAATGCTGTTGCATTGGCACAAGATTATGGAGAGTAAGAAGTGGTGAAAACTGGCAGGCAGCGGGTGATCGAGTCAGATAGATATCTTTAATGCTTAATTACATTTGATATGCAATGAATTGCGATTGATTTGGCTTTTTACGGATAAAAATAAAGGGCCAAAGGGCCCTTTATTTAATGTTTGTTTTGTAACTTGTTGAATTTGTTTGTCTAATATGGTTTTTGTCAATTGATTATTTGAAGCGCATCGAAAGATCCATCGCTTTCAGGTGCTTGGTTAGCGCGCCGACAGAGATGTAATCTACGCCAGTTTCTGCGTATTCTGCGATAGTGTCTAAGGTGATGTTGCCAGAGTTTTCTAATGCTGCGCGACCTGCGTTGATTTCTACTGCTTCACGCATCATCTCTTTGGTAAAGTTATCCAGCATGATGATGTCCGCACCGGCTTCAATCGCTTCTTTTAACTCGTCCAAGCTTTCTGTTTCTACTTCGACTGGTTTGCCTGGGTTTAACTCTTTTGCTGTTGTGATCGCTTGAGTGATGCCGCCGCAGGCAATGATGTGGTTCTCTTTAATCAGGTACGCATCGAATACACCAATACGGTGGTTGAAGCCACCGCCACAAGCGACCGCGTATTTTAGAGCGCTGCGCAGACCTGGAATAGTTTTGCGTGTATCTAACAGACGACATTCTGTGTGCGCGATCTTTTCTGCGTACACGGACGTTGTGGTCGCACAACCTGAAAGCGTCTGAATAAAGTTCATCGCATTACGTTCACCGGTAAGCAAGTCACGAGCAGGGCCTGTAAGTGTGCAAAGTGTCTGGTTTGGCTCAACCTTGTCACCGTCTTGTACATGCCACTCGATAGTGACTTTACCGCCCAACTGTTTAAAGACTTCATCCGCCCAAGCCTGACCGCAGAACACACCGTGCTCACGAGTGATGAGCGTTGCCGTATTAATAGCATCTGCAGGGATAAGAGATGCGGTGATATCGTTGTTGATATCCACTGTGCCGCCGAGGTCTTCTTTTAAGGTGTCGGCGACGGAGCGAGTGATCTCCAGAGGAAGTTGTTGTTTCAGGTATTCCAGGCGTTCTTGGCTGTTGTGTGTGTTCTTCATCGCAAATCTAGTATTGAAAGGGAGATGGCAACGAATGATACTCTCCGGTGTCAATAATTTCAGCAGTTAATTTGCAAACTAGAGAGGTTGATATGCCCCCAATAACCGAGAACGGCTGGCTGACACAAGCCAAGCACGTTCCATCGCCTTTTTTTGATGCGCGATCAGATATAACTGATATCTCTCTACTCGTCGTGCATAACATCAGTTTACCGCCCGGTCAGTTTGGCGGCCCTTATATTGAAGATTTTTTCAGTGGAAATCTGGATCCGGCAGTGCATCCATTTTTTGACATAATTCACAAAATGAGAGTTTCGGCTCATTGTTTGATCAAGAGAAATGGCGAGGTTGTTCAGTTTGTTTCCTTTCTTGATAGAGCATGGCATGCGGGGCAGTCAAGTTTTGCCGGACGAGCGGGATGCAATGATTACTCAATCGGTATTGAGCTGGAAGGGACCGAGTTTGTAGCGTATACAGATGAGCAATATCAGTCACTTGCAGAGTTAACTCAAGCGGTGATGCAGCAATATCCTAACCTGACTCCCCAACGAATTACGGGTCACCAATACATTGCGCCGCTGCGAAAAAGTGATCCCGGCTTAAGCTTTGATTGGGTGAAATATCGACGACTGATTTGAAATCAGGTTGTGATAAATATGTAAATTTTGAAAGATAAAATCAATAAGGCATGGTGTAAACCATGCCTTTTTGTATACAAAAAATAATTACTTTTGTTGAAAATTAACTACATTTTTGTCTGCTCAGCGAGGGAAGTGGCCCGTATTTGCCCTGATCGTTTTGTCATTTTATGCTTTTACTTTCAAAATGGTCAGCACGTCATTTCCCCACTTGTTTTGTTATTGTAATTGGTAAGACCAATTTTATTGCTGTTTTAACCGTCAATTGTTATCAGAGTGTTCTAGCTAGGCTTGTTCTATGATTTAGGTCAATTTTTGGCTGGACAGTGACGTTTTAATTATGTTAATTTCTGCACCAACTTAAAATTGGTATTACCAATTACCTGCAAGAGTAGAAGAATAATAAATTATGGCTTATCAAAGGATTCGTCAGCCAAAGCTCTCTGATGTTATTGAACAAGAGTTAGAAAGGTTGATTGTGGAAGGAACATTGTCTCCGGGGCAGCAGTTGCCACCAGAGCGCGAACTGGCAAAACAGTTTGATGTTTCTCGTCCGTCGATCCGTGAGGCAATTCAACGCCTTGAAGCTAAGCGTCTTCTTACTCGTCGTCAGGGTGGTGGCACTTTTGTTAGCGACAACATCTGGAAAAGTTTTTCCGATCCTCTGCTAAATTTATTGTCTAGTCACTCTGAAACTCAGCTGGATTTACTGGAAACGCGTCACGCGATGGAAGGTATTGCCGCTTACTTTGCAGCTGTTCGTGGTACCGAAGAAGATTTTGCTCGAATTCAAGCCTGTCTTGAACGAATCAGCCAAGCGCAATCCAATGACGATGTCGCCGCTGAATCGGCGGAAGTCATGCAGTTCTTAATTGCTTTAACGGAAGCGGCTCATAACGTAGTGCTCCTGCACATTGTGCGCAGCCTCGCACCTTTGCTTGAGCAAAATATTCTACAGAATTTTAAATTATTGCATCGCCGCCCTGAGGCGGTCGAGAAAGTAAGTAAACACCGAGCTAACATCGTGGATGCGATTGTTTCTGGTCAGCCAGAAAAGGCGCGTGAGATGTCACATTCACACTTAGCTTATATTGAAGAAACATTGTTGGATTTGACCAGAGAAGAGTCTCGTCGTGAACGCTCTTTACGTCGAATGCAACAGGGCAATGACTCATAACGACGATTTGCTTGTTTTATAGATCCAACCAACAGAAGGATAGATCGCCATGTCTGATATGAAGCATGACGTAGATGCACTGGAAACTCAAGAATGGCTACAGGCACTTGAGTCAGTTGTACGTGAAGAAGGCGTAGAGCGTGCTCAGTTCCTACTTGAGCAAGTTCTAGATAAAGCACGTCTAGACGGTGTTGACATGCCAACTGGAATCACCACGAACTACATCAACACGATTCCAGCAGATCAAGAACCAGCTTACCCAGGTGACACAACACTTGAGCGTCGTATTCGTTCCATCATCCGCTGGAACGCAATTATGATCGTTCTACGTGCATCGAAGAAAGACCTAGAACTAGGCGGCCACATGGCGTCTTTCCAGTCTTCTGCTGCATTCTACGAAACATGTTTCAACCATTTCTTCCGTGCTCCAAACGAGAAGGATGGTGGCGACCTAGTTTACTACCAAGGTCACATCTCACCAGGTATCTACTCTCGTGCATTCGTTGAAGGCCGTCTAACTGAAGAGCAGCTAGACAACTTCCGTCAAGAAGTAGATGGTAAAGGTATCCCGTCATACCCACACCCTAAACTAATGCCTGAATTCTGGCAGTTCCCAACGGTATCTATGGGTCTGGGTCCAATCGCTTCTATCTACCAAGCTCGTTTCCTTAAGTACCTTGAAGGCCGTGGTCTGAAAGACACTTCTGAGCAGCGCGTATACGCGTTCCTGGGTGACGGTGAGATGGATGAGCCAGAATCACGTGGTGCTATCTCTTTCGCGGCGCGTGAGAAGCTAGACAACCTATGTTTCCTAATCAACTGTAACCTTCAGCGTCTAGACGGCCCTGTAATGGGTAACGGTAAGATCATTCAGGAACTTGAAGGTCTGTTCAAGGGTGCTGGCTGGAACGTAGTAAAAGTAATCTGGGGTAACAACTGGGATTCTCTACTAGCTAAAGATACGACGGGTAAGCTTCTACAGCTTATGAACGAAACGATTGACGGCGACTACCAAACATTTAAATCAAAAGATGGCGCGTACGTACGTGAGCACTTCTTTGGTAAATACCCAGAGACTGCAGCACTAGTAGCTGACATGACTGATGACGAAATCTTCGCACTTAAGCGTGGTGGTCACGAGTCTTCTAAGCTATACGCGGCATACAAAAACGCACAAGAAACTAAAGGCCGTCCAACGGTTATCCTAGCTAAGACTGTTAAAGGTTACGGCATGGGTGAAGCGGCTGAAGGTAAGAACATCGCGCACCAAGTTAAGAAGATGGACATGACTCACGTACTACAACTACGTGATCGTCTAGGTCTACAAGATCTTCTGACTGACGAAGCAGTGAAAGAGCTTAAGTACCTGAAACTTGAAGAAGGTTCAAAAGAGCACGAGTACCTACACGCTCGTCGTAAAGCGCTACACGGTTACACACCTCAGCGTCTGCCAAACTTCACTCAAGAACTTGTTGTTCCTGAGCTAGAAGAGTTCAAGCCTCTGCTAGAAGAGCAGAAGCGTGACATCTCTTCTACGATGGCATTTGTACGTTCACTTAACGTTCTGCTTAAGAATAAGAACATTGGTCAAAACATTGTTCCTATCATTGCGGACGAAGCTCGTACATTCGGTATGGAAGGTCTGTTCCGTCAAATCGGTATTTACAACCCGCACGGCCAGACTTACACACCAGAAGACCGTGGCGTAGTTTCTTACTACAAAGAAGCGACTTCAGGTCAGGTTCTACAAGAAGGTATCAACGAGCTAGGTGCTATGTCTTCATGGGTTGCAGCGGCAACTTCATACAGCACGAACGACCTACCAATGATCCCGTTCTACATCTACTACTCAATGTTCGGCTTCCAACGTGTGGGCGACATGGCGTGGATGGCTGGTGACCAACAAGCACGTGGTTTCCTACTAGGTGCAACTGCTGGTCGTACAACACTGAACGGTGAAGGTCTGCAGCACGAAGATGGCCACTCGCACATCATGGCGGGTACGGTTCCTAACTGTATCTCTTACGACCCAACATTCGCTTACGAAGTTGCGGTAATCATGCAAGACGGTATCCGTCGCATGTATGGTGATCAAGAGAACGTGTTCTACTACCTAACGCTGATGAACGAGAACTACGCAATGCCAGCAATGCCAGAAGGCGCTGAAGAAGGCATCCGTAAAGGTATCTACAAGCTAGAAACTTACACAGGTTCTAAAGGTAAAGTTCAGCTAATGAGCTCTGGTACTATCATGAACGAAGTACGTAAAGCAGCTCAAATCCTAAGCGATGACTACGGTGTTGCTTCTGACGTTTACTCTGTAACGTCATTCAACGAAGTGACTCGCGACGGTCAAGCAGCTGAGCGTTACAACATGCTACACCCAGAAGCGGAAGCACAAGTACCTTACATCCAGACGGTAATGGGTACTGAGCCAGCTATCGCAGCAACTGACTACATGAAGAACTACGCAGAGCAGGTTCGTGCATTCATCCCTGCTGAATCATACAAAGTTCTTGGTACTGACGGCTTTGGTCGCTCAGACAGCCGTGAAAACCTACGTCGTCACTTCGAAGTGAACGCAGGTTATGTAGTCGTAGCAGCGCTAACTGAACTAGCGAAACGTGGTGAAGTTGAAAAATCTGTAGTTGCAGAAGCAATTAAGAAATTCGACATCGACACTGAGAAAACAAACCCGCTATACGCTTAATTAAGAAGGTAGAGAAGAAATGGCAATCGAAATTAATGTACCAGACATCGGTGCGGATGAGGTTGAAGTTACTGAGATTCTTGTGAGCGTTGGCGACAAGGTCGAAGAAGAACAGTCTCTGATCACTGTTGAAGGCGATAAAGCTTCTATGGAAGTTCCTGCTTCTCAAGCGGGTATCGTTAAAGAAATCAAAGTTGCAGAAGGCGACAAGGTTTCTACTGGTTCTCTAATCATGATTTTCGAAACCGAGGCGGCCGGCGCTCCGGGTGCAGCAGAAGCTGCGCCTGCTCCTGCGGCGGAAGCGGCTCCAGCAGCAGCTCCAGCAGCAGCTCCAGCAGCGGCGGCAGAATTGAAAGAAGTGAACGTTCCAGACATCGGTGGCGACGAAGTTGAAGTTACTGAAATTATGGTAGCTATCGGCGACAGCATCGAAGAAGAGCAATCTCTGATCACGGTAGAAGGCGATAAAGCCTCTATGGAAGTACCGGCTCCATTCGCGGGTACGCTAAAAGAGATCAAAGTAGCAGCAGGCGATAAAGTATCGACTGGCTCTCTTATCATGGTATTCGAAGTAGCAGGTTCAGGTGCTCCAGCAGCAGCTCCTGCGGCAGCAGAAGCACCAGCGGCGGCAGCTCCAGCAGCATCTGCGGCGAAAGAAGTTAACGTTCCAGATATCGGTGGCGACGAAGTAGAAGTTACTGAAATCATGGTTGCAGTTGGCGATACAGTGGAAGAAGAGCAATCTCTGATCACTGTTGAAGGCGACAAAGCTTCTATGGAAGTTCCTGCACCATTCGCTGGTACAGTTAAAGAAATCAAGATTGCAGCTGGCGACAAAGTGTCTACTGGCTCTCTAATTATGGTATTCGAAGTGGCTGGCGCAGCTCCTGCAGCTCCTGCAGCGGCTCCAGCTCAAGCGGCAGCACCTGCAGCAGCAGCTCCTAAAGCAGAAGCTCCAGCGGCAGCAGCTCCAGCAGCGACAGGCGATTTCAAAGAGAACGACGAGTACGCTCACGCGTCTCCAGTTGTTCGTCGTCTAGCTCGTGAGTTCGGCGTAAACCTTTCTAAGGTTAAAGGTTCTGGTCGTAAGAGCCGTATCCTGAAAGAAGACGTTCAGAACTACGTGAAAGAAGCGCTTAAGCGTCTTGAGTCTGGTGCAGCAGCATCTGGCAAAGGCGACGGTGCAGCTCTTGGTCTACTACCATGGCCAAAAGTGGACTTCAGCAAGTTCGGTGAGACAGAAGTTCAACCGCTATCTCGCATTAAGAAGATCTCTGGTGCTAACCTACACCGTAACTGGGTAATGATCCCGCACGTTACACAGTGGGATAACGCAGACATCACGGCTCTTGAAGCATTCCGTAAAGAGCAAAACGCGATTGAAGCGAAGAAAGACACTGGTATGAAGATCACGCCACTTGTGTTCATCATGAAAGCAGTTGCTAAAGCACTTGAAGCGTTCCCTGCGTTCAACTCTTCTCTATCAGAAGACGGTGAGAGCCTAATTCTGAAGAAATACGTGAACGTTGGTATCGCGGTAGATACGCCAAACGGTCTGGTTGTTCCTGTATTTAAAGACGTGAACAAGAAAGGCATCTACGAGCTATCTGAAGAGCTAATGGTTGTTTCTAAGAAAGCACGTGCAGGTAAGCTAACTGCGGCTGACATGCAAGGTGGCTGTTTCACTATCTCAAGCCTTGGCGGCATCGGTGGTACTGCGTTTACTCCAATCGTAAACGCGCCAGAAGTGGGTATCCTGGGTGTATCTAAGTCTGAGATGAAACCAGTATGGAACGGTAAAGAGTTCGAACCGCGTCTACAACTTCCACTGTCTCTATCATACGATCACCGTGTGATCGATGGTGCGGAAGGTGCGCGTTTCATCACTTACCTAAACTCATGTCTATCTGACATTCGTCGTCTAGTTCTTTAATAGAAGTGGATGAGAGAGAGGCGGCAATTTAGCCGCCTCTGTTTATAGCGAATAACGAATAAAAATTATCGGCAATTTGGTTGTCCGCCTTATTTAGTTCAGGGTTTTCACAATCGAATTGTTGTCTAGCTCACAGGCTAAATTGATTTACTTTTCACGCCATTAACATCTCTGTAAACTGTTAGCGGTCTGAAAGTCACTGTTTAAAAGTCTTACTTAAACAAAAAGAATCAAAAATTACTCAGCCTGTTAGGGATAATGACTACAAGAGGTCAAAATGAGCAAAGAAATTAAAGCCCAAGTTGTTGTACTTGGTTCTGGTCCTGCTGGTTACTCTGCAGCATTCCGTTGTGCGGATTTAGGTCTTGAAACTGTACTTGTTGAACGTTACAGCACTCTAGGTGGTGTGTGTCTGAACGTGGGTTGTATCCCATCTAAAGCACTTCTACACGTTTCTAAAGTGATTGAAGAAGCGAAAGCGATGGCTGATCACGGCGTTGTATTCGGCGAGCCACAAACAGACATCAGCAAAATCCGTATCTGGAAAGAAAAAGTTGTTAACCAACTAACTGGCGGCCTAAGCGGCATGGCTAAGATGCGTAACGTAACCGTTGTGAACGGTTACGGTAAGTTTACTGGCCCTAACTCTATCCTTGTAGAAGGTGAAGGCGAGTCTACCGTTGTTAACTTCGACAACGCGATCATTGCTGCTGGTTCTCGTCCAATCCAACTGCCATTTATCCCGCATGAAGACCCACGTATTTGGGATTCTACTGACGCTCTTGAACTGAAAGAAGTGCCAGAAAAACTGCTTATCATGGGTGGTGGTATCATCGGTCTGGAAATGGGTACGGTTTACCAATCTCTAGGTTCTAAAGTTGAAGTTGTTGAAATGTTTGACCAGGTAATTCCTGCAGCAGACAAAGATATCGTTAAGGTTTACACCAAGCGTATCAAAGACAAGTTCAAGCTAATGCTAGAAACCAAAGTAACAGCAGTTGAAGCGAAAGAAGACGGTATCTACGTTTCAATGGAAGGCAAGAAAGCACCTGCTGAAGCAGAGCGCTACGATGCGGTTCTTGTTGCTATCGGTCGTGTACCAAATGGTAAGCTAATCGACGGTGAAAAAGCAGGTCTTGAAATCGACGAGCGCGGCTTCATCAACGTTGACAAGCAAATGCGTACTAACGTTCCTCACATCTTCGCGATCGGTGATGTTGTTGGTCAACCAATGCTTGCGCACAAAGGTGTGCATGAAGGTCACGTAGCGGCTGAAGTTATCTCTGGTAAGAAGCACTACTTCGACCCTAAAGTTATCCCTTCAATCGCGTACACTGAGCCAGAAGTGGCTTGGGTTGGTAAGACTGAGAAAGAAGCGAAAGAAGAAGGCATCAAGTACGAAGTGGCAACATTCCCATGGGCTGCATCAGGTCGTGCAATCGCATCTGACTGTTCAGACGGTATGACTAAGCTAATCTTCGACAAAGAAACTCACCGCGTAATCGGTGGTGCTATCGTTGGTACTAACGGTGGTGAACTACTGGGCGAAATCGGTCTGGCGATCGAGATGGGTTGTGATGCAGAAGATATCGCTCTGACTATCCACGCTCACCCAACTCTACACGAGTCGGTTGGTCTGGCTGCTGAAGTATTTGAAGGTTCTATCACTGACCTTCCAAACAAAAAAGCAGTTAAAAAGAAGTAAGTTTCTTTACTGATTAAATAATAAAAACCGCTGAACATTCAGCGGTTTTTTTGTTTTTAAAAGCTAGGTATCAAACACAAAAAAGCCTGGCATGAGCCAGGCTTTGTCAACTCTCGGTGAGCCTTACTTATTATCGTAGATACAAAGCATATCCAGATATGAGCTGACCAGATTCTTCAGTCCATCTTCACCTTTAAAGCGGTTAGCCTGAACAAACAATGAGTAGCAAATACCGTGGAATAGGTTAGTTAAGTGTTCAGGTTTGTGTGAGTTGCACACTTCACCACGCTCAATCGCTTTGATAAACATGTTCTGTACTAATAGCTGATTTGTGCGGTTGGTTGACACGAATAGTGGCCAAACTTCGTCGCGCGTTGAAGCACTCCATTCAAACCAAACTTTCAGCCAGTGGCAATCTTGGTTAACCAGCTCAATCATTGCACTGGTGATGTTAGTAATATTGTCGCGTGCGTGCAGGTCTAAATCGATGTTATCTGAAAGGAAATTCGAGAACTGACGTACTACGTGGTTCAGTACCTCATCGACAAGATCTTCTCGTGTCGGGAAGTAGTTAAAAACGGTTGCAACAGAAACCTGCGCGATCTCAGCGATATCTGCATGACCACCACGGCCAATACCGCGGCGCGCAAATACTTCTAATGCGATTTCCATGAGTTGTTGCTTGCGCTTAATTGGGGAAAGCCTAGTACGGGCTCTCTTAGCGATTGAGTCCATTATATTTACCTTGCCATTTTTCGTTGTATGGGGGAAATCCCCCTAATTGATTATTTTAATAATTGCTTAAAGCAAGTGATGAGTGTAATGGTGCATATACTCAAGGTCAACATTTGTTGTGTGATTTGTAGACAGTAATGCTCTGATTGTTGATGCTTTTCGTCAGAATATTGTGAAATTCAAGCTATGCACCCAAGAAACCCTCGCAAAGGGTTGTGACTTTTAACGTAATGAGCGTGGTGATACACTACACGCCGTAAGATTAGGTGATCGTTTGCGCGGTGACCTTAACCCACCAAATAAATTGAGCAAAGTATGAAACATACAGTAGAAGTCATGATTTCTGAGGAAGTCGTTCAGGATCGAGTTCGTGAAATAGGCAAGCAAATTACTGAGCGTTACCAAGGTAGCGAAGATCTGGTTTTGGTTGGCTTATTGCGTGGTTCATTTGTTTTTATGGCCGATTTAGCTCGTGCCATTGACCTGACTCACCAAGTTGATTTCATGACGGCATCAAGCTACGGCAATACGATGGAAAGCTCGCGTGATGTTCGTATCCTGAAAGACCTAGATGACGATATCAAAGGCAAAGATGTTCTGCTTGTTGAAGACATTATTGATACGGGCAATACGCTGAATAAGATTCGTGAAATCCTGTCTCTGCGTGAGCCAAAGTCTATCGCGATCTGTACTCTGTTGGATAAACCATCTCGCCGTGAAGTCAATGTTCCAGTGGATTGGATTGGCTTTGAAATTCCAGATGAGTTTGTGGTTGGTGTAGGTATCGATTATGCTCAGAAATACCGTCATTTACCATTTATCGGTAAAGTTGTGCCTCAAGAGTAATTGATCTCTTAACCTAACCTGAGATCGTTTTAAGCCATCGCCATTAACCTGCTTTGTCAGCAGAAGTGATATTGAGCGATGGCTTTTCGTTTTTAAAAACGACGCGATTAAGCATCGACACGCCCTAAGTCAAAGGGCGAATCAACATATCCAGTTTTGGGTGTACCACTCGCCGTTTCATTGTGACTGCATAAAAGTTTTCGTATACGTTCGGAAGCAACATGTAGCTTTTTAGAATCCCATTATCCAACTCATCCTTCACCACCACTTCTGGCATCACAGCCAATGCGCCAGTGTCACGAGTTAATAGTCGTAACATTGCCATATCATCCGATTCGGCAATGATCTCCGGCTGCAATTGATACTGAGCTGCAAAGGCATCAAATGCGGAACGCAAAGGGGTTTCACCATATGGCAGCACCCACCGCTGGTTGCGATAACTATTGCCCAAATCCTGCCCTAGTTCCAGTCCGGGAGGGCCAATAATCGCCACCGCTTGTCTGGCGAGTACTCTGCTTTGCCAGTTCTGTTTATTTGAGCCTCGCACGGGAATATTGGTCAGCGCCATATCCAGCTGGAGCTCACTAAGCGCAGTTAATAAGCCTGTCTGGCTCATGGACTGTAGCGTGTAACGGCAGTCATTCTGATTGATCAATGGCTGAATAAACTGTTCGATAAAGTTACGCGAAATGGTTGATAAGATCCCAATACGAATCGTTGCGCCCGGCAGCGCTTTTCCACTGGTCAGAAGCTTTTCCAGCTCTTCACCATTTTTGAATATTTCATCGGCATAGCTCAGTGCATGATAGCCACTTTCCGTAAGCGTCAATGTACGCCCTTTCCTCATGAACAATTCAACATCTAAAGATTGCTCTAATTGCTTGATTTGTGAGGAAAGCGCCGACTGAGAAATATGCAATTTATGCGCAGTCTGGGTGAGGTTACCCTGCTTCGCTACTTGCCAGAAATAATACAGATGATGGTAGTTGAGTCGACTCATAGTTCTAAAAAACAGAATGGTTTGTAACTTATTATATATTTTACTTAAGTGTAACTAACTTTCACAATACGCATCATATTATTAAATGTGAGGTAGGTCATGTTCTCTGTGTTTTTGGTTACACCGCTCAAGCTGATGTTGCTCAGTTTGATTGCCATACTCGGATTCACCATCATTCGTTATAGTTGGGTGGCATTTGCGGGTGAAGCGGATCGCGGGCGTTTTCTACGCGCTTTAGTCATGACACTTTGTGCCGTCATTATGGTGATCATCAGTAATCACCTGCTTATCTTCTGGGCAGCATGGGTTAGTGTAAGCCTCTCGCTAAACAGATTAATTCTTTTTTATCCGCAGCGTAATCGCGCACAACTGGCGGCACACAAAAAGTTTCTTCTCGCCCGGTTTAGTGAACTGCTATTAGCGGTGGCATTTGTTCTTTTGTACCTTGAGTTCAATACCCCTTACATCAATGACATTGTCGCTCAGGCAGGAGTGACTTCACACAGTGGCAAAATTGAAGCAGCAGCCGTACTACTTGCTATCGTGGCACTGATTAAGTGCGCGCAGCTACCTGTCCATGGCTGGTTGATACAGGTTGTCGAAGCGCCGACCCCGGTATCGGCACTGCTTCACGCTGGCATTGTAAACCTTGGTGGAATATTACTACTTTTCTTCGCTCCTATATTGGCGTCAAGCTCTTTGGCGTGTGGCATTCTGATTGTACTGTCGGGAATCAGCACCGTGATTGCAGGTCTGGTAAGTACCACTCGTATCTCTATTAAAGTAAAGCTGGCGTGGTCCACCAGTTCACAAATGGGACTCATGCTGGTTGAGATTGCATTAGGTCTTTACGACATGGCTGTGCTGCACTTATTTGCGCACTCGCTTTACAAAGCGTACTCGTTTCTTAATAGCGGCAATACGGTCAACCACTATCTGGCAGCGAAACTGGCCGGCGACGTGAAACCGAGACTGGGCCACTGGTGTCTCGCCCTGACTCTGTCACTGTTGATGCTTGCTATCGCCCAGTGGCAATTTGCCGTAATGACCAGTCTGGCAGCTACCATCCTGGTGTGGTTTGCGCTGAGCGCGCTGATTTTACCAAGCGTGACTTGCTGGGACCGAGCCAGCCTGCCACGTATTGTTATTACCCTATGTTTTGCTTCAGTACTGCTTACGCTTTACACCGCAGCCAAACACGCACTGGCTAAGGTGGTTGGCCTTGACGCTCCACTGAATTTGCTGGCCGATGGATTTGTGGCGGCGCTTTTTGTCAGTTTGTTTGCCCTATCGATGGCGCTGCAATACTGGCCTCAAATCAGCTGGGTCAAACGTCTATTTATTGCGCTTAATGCTGGGGTTTATCTCGATGAGTGGGCAACTCGCCTGACCCTCAAGTGGTGGCCAAGTCAGTCACTGCTTGCGTTACAAAATGCTCAGTGGCAAGAAAAACCGGAGGCTAAATAATGTTTGAACAACAACTGCGTATGCCATATATCGACATTGCCAAATCTGTAGCAGCGTCCATTGCACCTGTCTGGCCTCTGGATCAATCTATCGCGGTTAACCCATGGTGGCCGCAGCGTCACAACACCATTGAAACGACCTTTGCTGAACAAGCGGTTATCACGGGTGAGACCAGCCTGATGCCCAGAGCGTACTTTCGTCAATTGTGGCATCAGCAAATTCAGCCAGAACATCTGGATCAGGCAATTGAACAATCAGACTCAATACTCACTTATGAGCAAGTTATTGAGGATCTTCAGCGTAGCGAGCCTGACCTAATACGCTGGAAAACGCTGGCAATGTTGATGGATGAGGAAATTCCATCACAGCAAGGGCACAGTTGGGCGCAGGAAATCGTTCAGCAGGTGAGTCAGTTTATTGCACTTTATCATCAGTATCCGGATCGCTTTGATGCTGATGGCAAAGATGGCGAGCATTTATATCAAAGCTGGCTGGAAGTTATCTGTCGCGACAAAGGTATGAAAACACTGCTTGGTGTTGATCTGCTGCCTTATTTTCAACAACTACCCAAGTCATTGTTTGAATCATTAGATGATATCTATGAAACCTGGGAACCGACCTGGCAAAACGAAACTGGCTGCCACGCTTTTATGCGTGCATCATTGCAGCAGTTATCTGGCTGGGCGGGGTGGCAATCCTGGCTAGACTGGCAAGCGAATCTGGCACAGAAGCCAAGCAGCTTGTCTCACACTCTGGGTTTGACCACAATTTTGTTGGCATGGGACAAAGTGTTAATGAGGTGGCTGGAAGAAACGCATCCACAAACCGCCAAGCGAATTCGTCAAACATTAGCTCATCAGACAAACAATATCGAACAGCTGTACTTTTTAGCCAAACAGCAGTTAGCACCGATGTGGATTTGGCAGCGTGCACTGGAGCTTAGCGTGCAAAATTCGTGGATCCATCAGGTCAGTTCCGTGAAAGAAAGCATCGAGAGTGATCGTCCGCAGTTGCAAGCGGTGTTTTGTATTGATGTTCGTTCTGAGCCAATGCGCCGTGCTTTGGAAGCGCAGGGCGATGATATTGAAACCGTCGGCTTTGCAGGGTTCTTCGGTATTCCTATTGCTTATCAGAATCACGACGGCAGTATTTTACGTCCTCAACTACCCGGATTATTAGCCCCGGATTTGGTGGCTCAACAGACTCGTATACAACCAGAACGCTGGCTGCGTCTGACTAAATTAGGCTGGCAGAATAGCCTGGATAAGCCATCGTCTAACTTGGGCATGGTTGAAGCGGGTGGTTTGCTGAAATTGGTCAGCCTTTTCAAACGCGTAGTGATGCAAGACGGGACTGAAAACCCCGTTAACAAAGATCTTCGTAACAATGAGACTTGGGAGTTGAAGCGCAACCAAACCTTGTTAACGACAGCCGAAAAAGCCGAGTTAGGTGCAGGTATTTTAACCGCGATGGGCATAGCTAAGCGCCTCGCTAACGTCGTGCTGTTAACCGGGCACGGTAGCCAAACTTGTAACAACCATACTTCATCAAGTCTGGATTGTGGGGCGTGTGGTGGCCAAAGCGGTGAAGTTAATGTCAAAGTCCTGGCATCACTGCTAAACGATGAGCAAGTGCGTTGTGAGATGAAAAACTTCGGGGTGACAATCCCTGAAGATACCCAGTTTTATGCTGCGCTGCATAATACCACGACCGACGGTTTAACTGTGTTTGACGCGCCAGATGCCAATTGGCGTCAGGCCATTCTTGATGCCAGTCATCAGGCTCGTCATGCTCGCGCTGAACAATTCGATGCACCAGTAGCGCCAAGCAAAAGTGACCTTAACCGTTTCTTTAAACAGCGAGCAACCAACTGGGCACAAATGAGACCGGAATGGGGACTGTGTAATAACGCCGGGGTATTTATCGCTCCGAGAGCGTTGACGCGCAATTTAGACTTTTCCGGACGTGCTTTTTTGCATGAATACCATGTCGAACAAGATCCCGAATTTACTCAGTTGGAAAAGATTCTAACCGCACCATTACTGGTGATGAACTGGATTAACATGCAGTATTACGCCTCAGTCACCACACCGGAGAAATTTGGCAGCGGTAACAAACTACTACACAACGTAGTTGGCGGACATATTGGAGTATTTGAAGGAAACGGTGGCGATCTGAGAATCGGGCTTTCAAAACAATCGGTTCACGATGGTCGCCATTACCGCCATCAGCCGGTGCGCCTTAGCGTGTTTATTCAGGCTCCCCAATTAGCCATTGAGGCCATTATGGCTCAGCATCAGGATGTGGCATCATTGGTCAATAATGACTGGTTATTCCTCTATCACGTCGATAGCCAGAATCAAGTCAGCCAGTACCGGGATGGCACCTGGCAAGTTGTGACTCAACAATAGCTCACTTCTAAAACCTAAATACTAGACTTATATTAACCTGGAAAATTTGTTGATTCTTCAAAGCCCAAAATGATCACTTTTTACCTGGGTTGGTATTGGCCTGTATTCAGATTAACGTACGAATAAAAATGCCCACACATTAGTTAGTGGGCATTTTGTTTTTTAGCTCTAATTCCCAGAGGGGAGGGGAACTAGGAAAAATTTAACAACCTAGAACTTAACGACAAAGCAATTTATGTTCTGGATTCAGAATCCTTTCCATCGCAGCTTTGTAACTCTCTACTACCGTATCTCTGGAGTGACAGCGCACACCTATGTACTCCAGCTTCCCATCATCGATACCGTAAACAACACCGTGCACTTCAATTTCCTGACCACGTTCCCAGGCATTTTGCAGAATCGTAGAGTTACTTAGATTATGAACTTGCTCTGCAACGTTGATTTCAGCTAGTTTGTCTGAGCGATCCGCTTCCGGCATTGATTCAATATAACTACGATGTTTGTAGTACAAGTCTCTGATATGCAGAAGCCAGTTGTTAATTAACCCGAGTTGAGGATTATCAATAGAAGCGTTTACACCACCACATCCGTAGTGACCACAAATAATAATATGCTTCACTTTTAATACGTCTACTGCGTATTGAACCACAGACAAACAGTTTAAGTCGGTATGAACAACCAGATTAGCGACATTACGATGAACGAACAGTTCTCCTGAGTACAGACCCGTTAGGCGTTCTGCCGGAACTCGACTGTCAGAACAACCAATCCATAAAAAGTCGGGGTTTTGTCCTTCAGCTAGCTTAGCGAAATATTCAGGGCGATCAGATTTGATCTCTTCTGACCATTTTGAATTATTTTCAAATAATTGTTTAATTTCCGGCATCTTGCAAATAACTTCCCTTAAATGACAAAAGCACTGATAGCTTAGCTCCTCGAATATAGCAAGCGATCAAAATTTCAACTATACACAATGTTACAATTTCTATCCCGTTAAATATTCGTCGCGAAGGACTCATCTGACGTGTTCTTGCTAATAAACTCGTACAATTGAGCTTGTTTATTTATCAGTCCTCAAAACCCATGAAATCGTTATGGTTGAAGGAGTGCTTGTTAAAGTGGTGAAATTTGTTTTGTTATTAATACAAGGGAATTAAGTGTTGTTCGGTAATCGTTTTGAAGATATCAATTTCAAAGGGGACATCTTTGGTGGTGTCACGACCGCTATTATCTCGCTACCTTTGGCTTTAGCATTTGGTGTTGCTTCAGGAGCAGGCGCAGAAGCGGGCTTATGGGGCGCGATCATGGTCGGTTTGTTTGCCTCTCTATTTGGTGGTTCCAATACACTGATATCAGAGCCCACCGGGCCGATGACCGTCATTATGACCGCGGTCTTGACGAGCATGATGGTGAAATACCCGGAAACAGGGATGGCGATGACGTTTACTGTTGTCATGATGGCGGGTGCGTTTCAGATTTTGCTGGGGACACTAAAGCTGGGTAAATACGTTACCTTAATGCCCTACAGTGTGATATCTGGGTTTATGTCAGGAATCGGCGTCATATTGATAATCCTGCAGCTCTCACCTCTGCTGGGGCATGCAGCGCCTTCAGGTGGCGTATTAGGAACGTTATCCGCCTTACCTGAAACCATTTCTAATTTGAAGTTTAGTGAGCTATTTTTAGGCTTGCTGACGCTAGGGATTCTGTTTTTCTTCCCCAAACACTATCGCAAGTATGTCCCTGCTCAGCTGGTGGCTCTGGTCGCTGTGACCTTGCTGTCCGTGATTCTGTTTGATACGGATGACATTCGTCGTATTGGTGAAATCCCAGCGGGCTTACCTTCGTTGGTTGCCCCACATATCAATCCGGATATGTTTGTTGAGATGGTTATCGATGCTTTGGTGTTGGGTACCCTTGGTTGCATTGATACGCTACTAACGGCGGTTATTGGTGACTCGCTAACGCGTAAAGAGCATGACTCTGATAAAGAACTACGTGGTCAGGGTTTGGCGAATATGATTTCCGGGTTGTTTGGTGCACTACCGGGCGCAGGTGCGACGATGGGAACCGTGACCAACATTCAAGTCGGGGCGCGATCACCATTATCTGGTGTGATTCGTGCATTGATGCTGGCGTTAGTGGTCTTGGTTGCTGGAGGATTGACCGAGCCAATTCCAATGGCGGTGCTGGCTGGTATTGCCGTATATGTCGGTTTTAATATTCTCGACTGGAGCTTTATTCAGCGTGCTCATAAGGTCAGCTTTTCAGGCATGGCCGTGATGTACGGTGTAATGCTGCTGACTGTATTCGTCGATCTGATTGTCGCCGTTGGGCTTGGGGTGTTTATCTCCAACATCATTATTATTGAACGCCTGAGCCGTGAACAGGCTCGCCAGGTTAAAGCGATTAGTGATGCTGATGAAGACGATGTGCCTTTAACTGATAGTGAGAGAGGATTATTGGATCGAGCGAATGGCACTGTGCTGTTCTTTTACCTCTCCGGACCAATGATCTTTAGTGTATCGAAAGCGATCTCTCGTCAGCATTCAAGTATCGCCGATTACGAAGCGATGATTTTGGATCTCACAGATGTACCAATGATTGATGTGACCGTCGGACTGGCGCTAGAAAACGCAATTAAAGATGCTCTGGATGCAAATTGTGAAGTGTATCTGTTGTGCCCAAATCAACATACGCGTGAACAACTAGAAAAGTTCCACGTGATCGATCTGGTTCCGGCTGCCAACATTTATCGATTCCGCTATGAAGCTTTGAACGCCGCAGTTGCGCATGTTGAGGAAGCACAATACCAACGTATTACTGCGTAATTTACTCAGTTTCTACTTTCAGCTCTGCCAAGCCTTTTGGCAGAGCTCGTTATCTCACTGCCTGTTCCAAGAACCTCATTTCCCTCTGTTATCGACTTCCCAAAGCTCAGAAAACCATAACCTTACTGTGGATAACTCATCCAAGTTTATCGAAAGGTTTAATTGTAATCATCGTTATTCAACGATAAACTAATAATCCTTCACTGCAATACCGAAAGATGTTTCTGGGGCATCGGCTCTTAATCGTTCAAATACTCTCACTTGGTATCCGCAATCACGAATTACAACAGACGGCAATCAACTACGCTATGTACGCATTAGAAATCGAACAGCTACGTAAAACGTACGCAGGCGGCTTTGAGGCGTTAAAAGGCATCAGTCTACAAGTTAAACAGGGTGACTTTTACGCGCTTCTCGGCCCAAATGGGGCAGGGAAATCAACCACAATCGGTATTATCGCTTCGCTTGTCAATAAAACATCCGGAACCACTAAAGTCTTCGGTTATGACATCGATACCGATCTTGAATTGGCGAAACAAAATTTAGGTCTGGTCCCTCAGGAGTTCAACTTCAACCAATTTGAATCGGTTGAGCAAATTGTTACTCAACAAGCAGGGTATTACGGCGTACCAAAAGCGGTTGCAAAAGAGCGAGCACAGAAGTACCTGACTCAACTTGACCTTTGGGACAAGCGGGCAGAGGCCGCTCGTAATCTATCAGGTGGTATGAAGCGTCGACTCATGATAGCCCGAGCGCTAATGCATGAACCAAAATTACTGATCCTGGATGAGCCAACGGCTGGCGTGGATATCGAATTGCGCCGTTCAATGTGGGAATTCCTTAAAAAGATCAACGCTCAAGGTATCACGATTATTCTTACCACTCACTATCTTGAAGAAGCGGAAATGCTTTGTCGCAACATTGGTATTATTAATCGCGGAGAGCTGATTGAGAACACCACGATGAAAGGCTTGTTATCTAAACTGCAAGTCGAAACATTTGTGTTGGACGTTGAAAATGAAAACTGTATTCAGCCTCTTGATGGCGTCATTTCTCAAACAGTAAAAGAAGGCTCACTAGAAATTGAGCTGGAGAAATCGGAAGGCTTGAACCATGTGTTTACTCAGTTAACTGAGCAAGGGGTCAGAGTACTATCGATGCGTAATAAGGCTAACCGCTTGGAAGAGTTGTTTGTCCGTATTGTTCGCGAGCAGAGTTAAGGAAACGGTATGTATCATATTTATTGGACAGCTTTTGTTAGTTTGCTGGGTAAAGAGATCAATCGCTTTACGCGTATTTGGGTACAAACCTTAGTTCCGCCAGTGATTACCATGTGCTTGTATTTCATCATCTTTGGTAATCTTATAGGTTCGCGTATCGGCCAGATGAACGGATTTAGCTATATGGAATACATTGTTCCTGGCTTAATCATGATGTCGGTGATTACCAACTCATACTCAAACGTCGCTTCGTCATTTTTCAGTGCAAAAATGCAGAAGAATATCGAAGAATTGCTTGTGGCTCCGGTTCCTAACTATGTCATTATTGCGGGTTACGTCATGGGTGGGGTTACCCGAGGCTTGTTGGTTGGCACCTTTGTCACTTTCGTATCGCTATTCTTTGTTGATTTGAATGTGGATCATTGGGGAATTATCTTCCTGACCGTATTTATGACTTCGGTTGTTTTTGCGTTAGGTGGATTAATCAACGCTGTCTTTGCTAAGACGTTTGATGATATTTCTATTGTTCCTACGTTTGTCCTGACACCATTAACTTACTTAGGCGGGGTTTTTTATTCGATAAGCCTGTTACCAGAATTTTGGCAGGGCGTGTCTAAAATCAACCCGATCGTCTATATGGTCAACGCATTCCGTTATGGGTTTTTGGGCGTATCGGATGTAGGTATCGTGACGTCGTTTAGTGTGCTTGGTGTCTTTGTTGTATTGCTGTATGCCGTGGCGCATTACTTAGTAACCAAAGGTAAAGGCTTACGAACCTAAACGCTATTGATGAAGTGCAACAAAAAAGGTCGACTTGCAGTCGACCTTTTCTTTTGACTTTTGCTTACTCTGCATCCCCTGAGCTAGCATCGCTCGAATCAGAATTATCTTTAGCTTCAACGGCCATCTCAACGGTTTGATTGTCGATCAGGCGAACATTACCTAAAAATGCTGACATCAGAATAACCGCTTGTTTTGTGTCTACAGTGATTTCTTCTAAAGTGCGAGCATCACGGATAAAGATTTCATCCGGATGCAGTCCGGCAGCTCGAAGCTGATCGCTTGCATCTTCAATGATTGAAGCGTAGTCATCACGCCCGCCACGCATGGTGCTGCTAATCCAACGCATTGTGCGTGCAAGCACGGGGGCACGTTGACGTTGATCCAGCGTGAGTAATCCATTACGAGAACTCATCGCAAGCCCGTCCATTTCACGAATGGTCGGTACACCGACGATTTCAATATCCATTGCTAGGTCAGCGACCATCTTGCGAATAACGGCGAGTTGCTGGAAGTCTTTTTCGCCAAAACAAGCGAGATCTGGCTGGACAATATTAAACAGCTTATTGACGATGGTCGTCACGCCACGAAAATGACCTGGACGTGAAGCACCTTCTAAAATAGTCGAAAGACCGGGTACATCGACAAAAGTCTGCTTATCTAAGCCTTCAGGATAGATAATTTCCGGTGTCGGAGTGAACACCAATTCAACCCCTTCAGCAGCGAGTTTGCTAAGGTCTTCATCCAATGTTCGCGGGTAGTTATTTAAATCGTCAGCACGTTCAAACTGCATCGGATTAACAAAGATACTTACGACAACAACATCAGCGTATTCGCGAGCCTTACGAACGAGCGTTAAGTGACCGTCATGAAGATTGCCCATGGTTGGGACAAACGCGATTTTACGTCCTTCACGCTTATAGGTTTTTACCTGTTCACGAACCGCCGAAATTTCCGCAAAAGTGTGCATTCACTTATCCTCTAAGCAATGGTATGAGCGTCGTCTGGGAATACACCGTTTGCAACATCTTCCATGTATTTTGCAACGGCTTTGCGCATATCACCTGTTTCAGCAAGAAAGTTTTTGGAGAATTTAGGCATGTAGTTAGCAGAAATGCCAAACATATCATGCATGACTAGAATTTGACCATCAGTCACGTTACCTGCACCGATACCGATAACTGGCACGTCAAGCAATTGAGTGATGCGCTCTGCCAGAGAGGCAGGAACACACTCAAGTAGGATGATTTGAGCCCCAGCTTCTTGTAGTGCCAGTGCATCTTTGACCATGCGATCTGCGTTTTCTTCATCTCGGCCCTGCACTTTGTAGCCACCAAAGATGTTCACAGATTGAGGTGTCAGACCTAGGTGAGCACAGACTGGAACCGCACGCTCAGTGAGCATTTTGACAGTATCGACTAGCCACTCACCACCTTCGATCTTCACCATGTTGGCACCAGCACGCATGATTTTTGCTGCATTTTCGCAGGCTTGCTCTGGCGTGGTGTAGCTCATAAATGGCATGTCAGACATCAGCAAACAATTTGGGCTACCCGCGCGAACGCAGCGAGTGTGGTAAACAATATCTTCTACAGTGACTGGCAGCGTATCGTTTTCGCCTTGCAGAACCATGCCTAGTGAGTCACCCACTAGCAGGACGGGCATTTCCTGGCTTTCAAACAGTTGGGCGAAGCTTGCATCGTAAGCTGTTGAAGTAGCAAATTTACGACCTTCTTGCTTGCATTTGATAAGGTCGTTGATGGTCATTTTTTTCATTGTTTTATCCTTACTAGGAGTTGGCTATGACTGCCAAATATTGAGGCCGTTTCTATCTACCTGCTTGAGTAGTGTAGAGACCTCGGTCCCATCAGGGAGTTGTAAATTTGGTGCAATTTCCGCAAGAGGGTAGAGCACGAATTCGCGTTCTTTCATTCCGTAGTGAGGAATGGTCAGTCTTTCGGAATTAATCACCTCATTGCCATAAAGTACAATGTCGAGGTCCAATGTTCTTGGCCCCCAACGCTCATCTTTACGGACACGCCCTTGTTCTTGCTCGATGGCTTGGGTGCAATCAAGCAGTTGCAAAGGCGTCAAATTGGTTTGGATCGCCACGACCGCATTAATGTAATCCGGCTGGTTTTGTTGACCCATTGGTGTGCTGCTGTAAAGCTCTGACGCTTTAACAAATGTTGAATTAGGCAGTGCTTTTAGCGCTTCGATCGCTTGCTTCGCTTGGCTGACAGGATCAGCCAAGTTACTGCCTACCGCAATGTACGCTGTGATCATGATTTAGGCTTACTCTTTTTCTTACGGTAGTTTTTACGGCGACGCTGGCCTTTTGGTGCTTGTTCATCGAGATCGGCTGCCATTGCCTGACGCATTTCTCGGCCTGCATTCTGGAAAGTTTCCCACCACTTGGCAAGTTTCTCGGTCTCACCGCCTTCAATTTCGCCACGCATTTCAAGGAAATCGTATCCCGCGCGGAACTTGTTTAATTCCATTAGGCGTGAGGCGCGCTTACCATTGCGTCGCGGCAAGCGTAATTGCAGTTGCCAAATCTCGCGGATAGTCGCAGTGTGACGTCGTGGGATGGCAATAGTGCGAACTTGCTCATCAAGGATGATGTTACTGGCTTCCATGATGGCATCGTAGTAACCAAGATGGCGTTGCTCCATCAGTTTCTCGGCAACGGAACACAGTGGGTACCACAGCATCGCTGCGAACATAAATGCAGGGTTGATGCGTTTACCATCTTCAATTCGCATATCTGTGGAATCGAGGACCAGATCCAGCATCTGTTCTGTGTGTGATGAGTAATCTTCAGTGAAGTGCTCAGCAATGGTCGGGAAAAGCTGCTGGAATAGGTTGTATTCACGCAGTAGGTGGTAGGTTTCTAGACCATTTCCAGACTGTAGTAGCTTTAATGATTCCTCGAAAAGACGCGCGGATGGGATATCACGCAGCAGTGTCGCCATCTCTTCAATGGGCGCAGCTGTATCCTCTTCGATATCAAAATCGAGTTTTACCGCGAATCGAATCGCACGCAGCATACGCACGGGATCTTCGCGATAACGAGTTTCTGGATCGCCGATAAGGCGAATTAAGCGATCTTCTAAGTCTTCGATACCACGGGCATAGTCGTGAATCGAGTAATCAGCGATGTTGTAGTACATCGAGTTGATCGTGAAATCTCGGCGTTCTGCATCTTCATCGATGGTGCCGTACACGTTGTCGCGTAGCAGCATGCCTTCTTTTGATTGCTGAGAAATGCTTTTGTTTTTCTGCTCTTGATGGTGGCCACGGAAGGTCGCGACTTCAATGATGTCACGGCCAAACATGATGTGGGCCAAGCGGAAACGGCGGCCAATTAAGCGACAGTTTCTGAACAGCTGTTTTATCTGCTCTGGTGTTGCATTGGTCGCAATATCAAAGTCTTTTGGTCTCTGTCCCAGCAGTAAATCTCGAACCCCGCCACCCACAAGAAAAGCATCGAAACCAGCACCATTAAGGCGGTACAGTACCTTCAGTGCATTATCACTGATCTGCTTACGCGAAATGTTGTGCTCTTCACGAGTTATTACATTGAGAGCGAGCTCTGGGATTGTGGCAGGTTCGCTTGGTGTATAGTCGTTTGTATTCATGTGCATCTGGCAATAACTGGGTTTAATCCAATTTTGCTTTGGTTAGTTTTGGTGCCCTCGGGCAGATTTGCGGCTAATGATAGCACTACACAGCGCCATTTGAGAATCATGCTGTGATTTCGATCTCGGTTGGAAGCTGTTCTAACTGCCAGTTCTCGCAGCCCCAACGAAGAATATTCTCAATATCTGAGGCTTGTATTTCGTCTGGTATATCAAACCCCAAAAACGTCATCGCCTTTAGCAATGCTGGCTTGGGGTTGTCTATATCAATAGCCGTCGCGTGATTTTGTTTCGACAATTTATTGCCGTTGTCATCTATCGCCAATGGTAAGTGCAAGTAACTGACTTCGGGTTGTCCTAGAATTTGGTACAAGCTGATCTGACGCCCTGTTGGTTCGATTAAATCGGCGCCACGAACGACTTCAGTCACCCCTTGGTCGATGTCATCCAATACTACCGCAAGATTATAAGCAAATAATCCATCTCGGCGTTTAATAATGAAATCTTCATTTACCAGTTGTTCCGGAATCTTTATGGTTCCATGTTTCAGGTCGCTGAAACTGGCGATAGGTTTGGTCATTTTTAGGCGTATTGCGCCTTCTTTCAAGTTTTTATCTCGGCAAGTGCCCGGATAAAACCCACCATGCTGTTTTATTTGTTTGCGCGTGCACTGGCAATAGTACGCGTCACCATTTTCTAGCCAGGTATCGATTTGAGCTTGGTAGAGGTGATGGCGCTGACTCTGATAGACCACTTCACCATCCCAATGTAATTGGTAAGCTTGTAGTGCTTGCAGAATAGCTTGTGTTGCGCCGGGCATTTCCCTTGGCGGATCGAGGTCTTCTATGCGAACCAACCATGTTCCATGGTTGGCTTTGGCCTGAAAATAACTACCAAGGGCGGCTACCAGTGAGCCAAAATGCAATGGCCCTGAAGGAGATGGGGCAAATCGGCCAACGTAGCTTGTCATGGGTATGAATCTCGAACAGATAAGCCAAAACAAAAAGGGAGCCAGAGCTCCCTTCCATAATAAAAATGCGTGGTGATTAGCCTTGCATCTGCTTCTCTTTGATTTCTGCAAGCGTTTTGCAGTCGATACAAAGATCGGCAGTTGGGCGTGCTTCAAGACGGCGAATGCCGATCTCTACGCCGCAAGACTCACAAAAGCCGAAGTCATCTTCTTCGATTTTGTCTAACGTCTTTTCAATCTTCTTGATCAAACGGCGCTCACGGTCACGATTACGCAGTTCTAGGCTGAACTCTTCCTCTTGAGAGGCGCGGTCCACTGGATCAGGGAAGTTTGCTGCTTCGTCCTGCATATGGTGAACAGTACGGTCCACTTCAGCTCTTAGTTGATCACGCCAAGCCGTTAGGATTTTCGTAAAATGTTCAACCTGCTCTGGTGACATGTACTCTTCACCAGGTTTTTCCTGATATGGCTCCACGCCTGCAATGGCTAGGATGCCAATCGTTTTTTTCTTTGATTCTGGCATACAGCATCTCCTACTTACACCTAGTCAACTGCTACGCAGTCTCTTTAAGGCGGGTATCTATAGCAAAAAGAGGCGGTGCAAGCAAATACTGTTTTGCAAACTTATCGTCAATGTGAAGATAACATCATTTTTTCTATAAATTGATGAAATCAACAGCAGAAATTAGCGATATGTCAGTACTGCTCAGTTCAGCTTTGTAGCAGAGAACTTCTACTCCAGCGTCTTGTGCTTGTTTGAGTAATTGTGAATATTTTGCGTCTATATGGTGTGCCGCAGATACTTTTTCAATACCCGAATGTAAAACAGTAAATAAAAGTATGGCTCTACTTCCATTTTGTGCCATTTCTGTGAGCTCTCGCAGGTGTTTTTGTCCGCGGGTAGTGACGGCGTCGGGGAAGTATCCTTGCCCGTCCAAGCTAGTCTCATCAAGAAGAGTGACGCTTTTTACTTCTATATAGCACTTTGGTTTATCACTTGCGCTGAGCAAGATATCAATTCGGCTATTTTCATGACCATATTTCACTTCCGTTTGAAGTTTATCGTAACCGCAAAGCTCTGAAATGACATTGTTTTCAATCGCCTCTATCGCTAATTGGTTAGCGCGAGCGGTATTGATACAGATACGATGGCCGAGCTTGGTTTCGCTGAGCTCCCAGCTATTGGGGTATTTGCGCTTAGGGTTATCGGACGTCGAGTACCAAATTTTATTGCCTGGCGTGGCGCAGCCTGTCATCGCGCCGGTGTTGGCACAATGGATGGTGCGAATTTCACCGTTATCAAGTTCAATATCGGCGAGGAAGCGTTTGTAGCGTTTGAGCAGAGTCGCTGACTCTAAAGCGGGTTCGAAATGCATTTGCTTATTTAGACGGGCGCGTTTTTATGTACAATGTTGCCATCATTACATCACAAGGTATTTCCTTTGTCACAACTGCCGATTGAATCCGTGATGCCTCAGCTACTTGCCGCGGTCGAAAATCAACATCAGGTCATCCTAAAAGCCGCGCCAGGTGCGGGTAAATCGACTTACTTTCCTCTCCAACTGCTCCAGCACCAACTGGTCAAGGGCAAAATTATCATGTTGGAGCCAAGACGATTGGCTGCGCGGAATATCGCTCGGTATTTATCGGAGCAATTGGGGGAAAAAGTCGGGCAGCGAGTTGGATATCGTGTTCGTGGTGAGACAAAGGTCAGTTCCGCCACGCAGTTGGAGATTGTGACGGAAGGGATCATGACGCGCATGATCCAAAACGACCCTGAACTGGATGGCGTCGATCTGCTGATTTTCGATGAATTTCATGAGCGTAGTATCCATGCGGACACCGCATTGGCATTCAGTTTGGAAGTTCAGGAAGCGCTGCGTGATGATCTTAAGCTGGTGGTGATGTCGGCAACGCTGGATCAAGATGCGTTGCAAACTCTGTTGCACGAAGCGAGTTTTATTCAGTCAGAAGGGCGCAGTTTTGCTGTTGAAACGCGTTACACCCCCTTAGCCATTAATGACCATCTGCCAAGTATTATGGCCAAGACGATTGAGAGTTTGATCAATAAAGAGTCGGGCTCATTATTGGCTTTTCTTCCTGGTGTTGCGGCGATTAAGCAGGTTGAAGAACGGTTATCTCATCTGCCTGATGAGGTCGAAGTTTGTCCTCTTTACGGTCAGCTTAGTTTTGCTCAGCAGCAAAAGGCGATTGCTCCCGCGGTAAAGGGGAAACGTAAAGTGGTGTTAGCAACCAATATCGCGGAAACTTCCCTGACGATTGAAGGCATTCGCCTTGTCGTGGATTCCGGTTTAGAACGTATTGCTCGTTTTGATCTAAAAAATGGACTCACCCGTCTTGAGCAAGTGCGAATTGCCCAGTCTTCTGCAATTCAGCGTATGGGACGAGCAGGCCGAATCGAAGAGGGGATCTGCGTCCGTCTCTATTCTGACAGTCAGTTCAAACAGCAACCCGCGGTTCCGCAGCCAGAAATTCTGCACTCTGATTTGGCGAGTTTGGTTATGGAGTTAGCGTTCTGGGGCGCAAGCGATATTCAGGACCTAAAATGGCTCAATATTCCTTCTCAGGCGGCGTTGAATCAGGCTAAGCAACTGCTAGTGTCTCTTGGACTGCTAAACGATCAAGGTCAATTGACGGCGGATGGCAGACAGGCTCATGAGCTTGGTGTGGAGCCTCGCGCAGCCGCTATGTTGATTAAATCTTCGCTGCACAGTGAGAAGATGTTAAATACTGCGCTTGCAGCGGTCGCCCTTATTGAAGAACCAGAAAGAAACGTCACCAACATTGCACACAGCCTGCACCGCTGGATGACGGGGACGCATCCGAAAAAATCACTGCTGCTTAAACGTGCGCAATCCTTAGCTCACAAACAGGATAGTGCCTTTTCTCTTGGCGATGTTGATGAGAGTGCGCTGCCACTGGTGTTGAGTCTGGCGTTTCCGGATCGTATTGCTCAGCAACGCAGTAATCAATACGGTCGATTCATGCTATCGAACGGCCATGGTGCGGAATGTCGTCCTGAGGATAGCTTAGGTGGGTGTGAATATTTGGTAGCGATTGACTTGATGCGTTCACATTCTAATTCGAGTCAAATTCATTTGGCATGTGAATTGGACGTCAACTTACTGCAAACAACGTTTAAGTCGCTATTTTCATCTGAAGAACTGGTGGATTGGGATGAAAAAAGAGGGCGTTTAATCGCGCAGCGGCAGCAAAAGCTCGGTCAGTTGGTGATAGAGCGTGAGTCGTTGCCAAGCCCGGGCAAAGAAAAAATGACACAAGCTTTACTCACGTATGTCCGCCGCCAGGGATTGAGCAGTCTAAACTGGACACCGGCAGCAGAAAGCTTGCTTGAGCGTATTCGCTGTGCAATAGACTGGATGCCAGAGCAGCCTTGGCCAAGTTTTGATGAAGCGAGTTTACTCGAATTTTTGGAAGAGTGGCTAGAGCCGTATATGGCGTCCGTCTCGTCGGTCAAAGAGCTGAATAAGGTCAATTTGACTGAAGCGTTGAATGCGCGTTTAGGCTGGCCGTTGAATCAGAACCTTGATGAGTGGCTACCAGAGCACTACCAGCTACCGACCGGAACCAAAAAACGCATTCGATATCAATACGGTCATGAGCCGGTGTTATCAGTAAGAATGCAGGAAGTATTTGGAGAAAGTGCGTCGCCAACGGTCGCTCTTGGTCGTAAACCGTTGCTGCTTGAGTTACTTTCTCCAGCGCAGCGTCCACTGCAAGTGACAACAGACCTCGCGGCCTTCTGGAAAGGCAGTTATAAAGACGTGCAAAAAGAGATGAAAGGGCGCTACCCAAAACACGTATGGCCAGACGACCCGGCAAATCATGTAGCGACAACGAAAACAAAAAGACAGTTGAATAATGACTAACAGTAAAAAGCCAAGCACAAAAAAAGCGCCTGCGAAGAAAAAAACAGCAGCGAAAAGTACGGCAAAACGTACCAAACGTACCAAACGTACCTCGGGCAAGAAGCCGAGCAATGGGAAGCGCTCGTGGCTAAAAACGTTGTGGTCGTTTAGCTGGAAAGCGGGTGTTGCACTGGCTGCGGTATTGTTGTTCGTCGGTATTTATTTAGATAGCGTGGTCAAAGAGCGTTTTGATGGTCAGTTATTTGAGCTGCCAACCGTTGTTTACGCGCGCATTCTGAATCTGAGTCCGGGTGAAAATATCACCATCAAAGAGCTGCGCAATGAACTGGATGTGCTCAACTATCGAAAGGTAAGCACGCCACGTTATCCGGGCGAATACTCTTCGTCTTCTACTCGTATCGAATTAATCCGTCGTCCATTTGAATTCGCCGATGGCCCTGAGCCAGATCGTCACGTGATGCTGCATTTCTCTGACGGCGGTTTACAGCGCATTCAGTCTTTAGAGTCCAGAGGGGATCTTGGCTATTTGCGTCTGGAGCCTAAAATGCTGGGTATGCTAGAGAAAGATCAGGACGAGCAACGACTGTTTCTACGTCGAGATCAGTTCCCGGAAATTTTGGTGGATGCGTTACTGGCGACCGAAGACCGAAACTTTTATCAACATGACGGGGTTTCTCCGTTGGCAATCGGGCGCGCGCTCGTTGCTAATATTAAGGCGGGTCGGACGGTTCAGGGGGGGAGCACCCTGACCCAGCAGTTGGCGAAAAACCTGTTTTTGACCCGTGACAAAACATTGTGGCGTAAGCTACGTGAAGCCTACATTGCGTTGATTCTGGATTATCGCTACAGCAAAGATCGTATTCTGGAAGCGTACTTAAACGAAGTGTATTTAGGACAAAGTGGTGGTGAAGCGATCCATGGCTTTGGTTTGGCTTCTCGCTACTACTTTGGTCAGCCGATCAGTGAACTCCGTGTCGATCAACTTGCGATGTTAGTCGGTATGGTCAAAGGGCCGTCTTATTACAACCCTATTCGCTATCCTGAGCGTACCAAAGATCGCCGCGATTTGGTGTTACGTCTGTTGATGCAACAAAATCTACTGACAGCTCAAGAGTATGATCAAGCAGCGAGTCGCCCGCTCGACACACAAAGCAACCCGCGTATCGCCAGCCGTCAGCCCGCTTACTTCCAACAGTTGAGCATCGAGCTTAAAGAAAAAGTCGGTGAACGTTTTAAGGCGGAAACGGGGTTAAGAGTTTTCACCTCACTGGATCCGGTATCACAGAGTAAAATGGAACAGGCCATCGCGAAAAAGATCCCCGATTTGTCTAAGAGAGGTGGTAAAGAGCTCGAAGCAGCCGCTGTTGCAGTAGACCGTCACAGTGGTGAAATCCGTGCAATGGTAGGCGGGAAACGAGCGGGTTATGATGGATTTAACCGGGCGCTTAATGCGAGCCGTCCTATTGGCTCTTTGGTGAAACCTGCTATTTACCTGACTGCGCTGGAGCAACCGGAAAAGTACAACCTGGGTACAACGCTGCATGACACGCCGTTAAGCCTGAAAGGCAGTGAAGGCACGGTTTGGACACCGCGCAACTACGACCGTAAATACCGTGGCGATGTTCCACTCTTCATTGCGTTAGCCAAGTCACTTAATGTACCAACCGTACGTCTGGGTATGGAACTAGGTATACCTGAGGTGACGGCTACTTTAGAGCGCTTGGGCGTAAGCAAAGACGAAATCCGCCCGGTGCCTGCTATGTTCCTTGGCGCGTTTTCACTCACGCCCATTGAGGTCGCTCAGATGTATCAGACTCTGACAAACTCAGGCAAGCGAGCTAGGCTAACCGCACTTCGCTCGGTGATTGATATGGAAGGTAATGTTCTGTATCAGTCATTGCCTCGTTCGTCTCGTGAGGTGGATGAACAAGCCGCTTGGCTAACCACTTACGCAATGAAACAAGGCGTAGCTCAGGGAACGGGGCGCTTTTTGCAGAACCAGTTTGCTTGGGCTGCGTTGGCTGGCAAAACCGGTACCAGTAATGACACGCGTGATAGCTGGTTTGTCGGAGTGGATGGTAGAGAAGTCACCACTATCTGGCTTGGGCGTGACGATAACAAACCAACCCATTTAACGGGAGCCAGCGGGGCTTTACGTGTTTACGCCGAATATTTGTCTCAGCGTATTCCTGAACGTTTAGCACTACCCTGGCCTCGAGAAGTGACGACATTGGGATTCAAACAAACGACCGACGGTGGGTTGGAAATGAATTGCCGTAGCGAATATAAACTGCCGGTATGGGATAAAACAGGCCAGGTAAGGCAGCAGTGTGAGAAAAAATCTAACTGGATTAATGATTTATTTAATTGGTAGTGTCGCTAAACTGCAAGTATAAGCTTGTTTCACTGGTCAATTCTTAGTACATATTAGGGCCTAAAAGCTGGGAAGTGGGGTTGAACAACATTGCCAACCCTTTCCTAAGCCAGAGATTCGATAAAGGAAACGTGAATGTTCAAAAAGTTGTCATTTAGCCCGTTAACTCGCTACTTCGCGCTTTGGCTGAGCTTCTTTTTGATCGCTATGCCTTCGGCTTCCCGGGCCCAGGAAGAGACTTCTGCATCGCGGCCTAAAATTGCGGTGGTTCTCGCAGGTGGTGGTGCTAAAGGTGCCGCACATATTGGTGTACTTAAAGCACTGGAAGAGATGCAAATTCCGGTCGATATCATTACTGGCACGAGCATGGGAGCATATGTAGGTGGCTTGTATGCGACGGGGATGACCGCGGATGAGATTGAGAGCTTTATCTACACTGTGGATTGGAATGGCGGCTATCGAGATCGCGTTGATCGAAGCCAGCGCCGGGTTCGCGATAAAGAGTACGAAGATCGTTACCAGATATACACCGATCTTGGGCTACGCTTGACCGAAGTCAGAGCACCAACTGGTGTGGTGCAGGGACAAAACATGCTGCGTATCCTGCGTGAAAGTACGGGTAACCTGGGGCGTTTTGATTCCTTTGATGAGCTGGCTATACCGTATCGCTCTGTTGCGACTGATATCTTAGAGCTTGAAGAAGTCGTCATTGGTAATGGTTACCTAGTGGATGCGATGATGGCCAGCATGTCGGTTCCGGGGGCGCTCCCACCTTATCAGTTAAATGGTCATATGCTGGTGGACGGCGGCGTGGTGAATAACATGCCAGTTGATGTGGCTCGTGCGATGGGCGCGGATGTGGTTATTGCTGTGGATATCAGTACCGATTATAAAACGGAAGAAGACTTTACCGGTCTGTTTACCGTCGCCGATCAGCTTTCTAATTACCTTGTACGTCGTAGTACCCAAGAGCAAGTCGAAGCACTTCAAGAACAAGATATTTATATTCGCCCCAATGTTGGCAAAATGGAAACCGTCGAATTCGATAAGATGCCATCAGCATTTCAGTCTGGTTATGAGATCACCAACATGCTGGAATCAAAGCTGAAAGATTTACGCTTGTCGAGTGCTGATTACCAGAGATACGTTGAACATAAACAAGATGTTCGAAAAACCTTAGTGTATGGCGATGAACGCATTGTTGATGATGTTGAGATCGTCAATAACACGCACTACAGTGATGTATTGTTAACCAACCGTCTGCATTTAGAAACTGGACGGACAATCTCAACGCAAGAGATCGAAAAAGCGGTTGAAAACCTTTATGCGCTTGATCGCTTTGAGCTGATAACCTACCACTTCGAGGAAGAGTTAGGCTCGACACGATTAGTTTTCACGGTCAACGAAAAATCATGGGGTCCTAATTACCTCAACTTTCGATTTTTCCTCGAAGATGATTTTGATACTGACAGCCAGTATGGCATCGGGCTATCGACTAATTTTACCAACCTAAACTCACACGGTGCAGAACTGGCATTTAATGTTGAAATGGGCACGGATAAGCTGATTGAAACGGAACTGTATTCGCCCGTGATGTCCAGCCAAGAACTGTTCGTCTCCGGACGACTGGCCTATAGCAATGAAAGCCGAAACTTACCCCTGAATGATTTTCAAAACCCTGATATTAGCGCAGTGGATGATTTTCTGCCTGTCTCGTACAGTCACTTTACATCGGAGCTCTCGATTGGCTATCAGCCGACGTTATGGCAAGAGCTAAGGTTGGGCGCCCGATATTCAACAGGGAGTATTGAACTGTCCACGTTGGCGTCGGCGGGCAATCTCGATTTTGACCGGCTGGGCGTATTTGCGAGCTACCGCTTAGATACTCTTGATGACTTTGCCTTCCCTACTCGTGGTTTATTGGTTGATTTGGAGTACTTGGCTTCTCATGATAAAAGTCCGGAAGGTGATAACTTCCTGGAATCCGAATCAACAGTCGAAGATACGGTGTATGAAATTTCGGCCCGATTTAAAGGTGCAGTGAGCCATCAGCGTCATACTTTAGTCGGACATGCCGAGTACAGTTTTGTTGAAAGTAAAAATTCAACCATACCCCTCGATCCACGAGAACTCGGCGGCTTTTTAAACCTTTCAGGCATTCCGAGAAACAGTCTGATTGGCCAGGATCTGTTCTTTAGCAGTCTCGTTTATCGTTATAAATGGTTCGATAATGATTTCGGATTGTTTGAAGCTCCGGTATATATAGGGGCTTCAGTCGAGTATGGCGGTGTCTGGTCGGATAATGACCTCTCTTTAAATGAGGCGCCGCTGTATAATGCGGGCTCAGTATTCTTTGGTGTTGATTCACCAATTGGGCCTATAATGTTGTCTTACGGTCGTACAGAGCAGGACTTGGAGGCTGTGTACTTAATCGTAGGAACGTCATTTAATTAACTGGCAAAAGAAAGCATAACCTCAGCATATTGGCGCAAAATTAGCAGAACTTTAGTCGTAAGTTGCTATGTTGGTCAAAATGATAAGATTTTAATTTAAGGTTAAATTTGCTATTCTTTGGCCCACAGTTTGGCCTCTACGGCGCTGTTTCTCAATCATAACTGAATGAAAACAAGGGCAATGGAGAGCCAAGTTTCCAAGGATGTTCACTCCTTTACTTTAAAAAATAGTAATAATAAAGGAGGAACCGCAATGAGAGGAAAAAGTCGTGCTTGAAGCCTACCGTAAACACGTCGAAGAGCGTGCTGCCGAAGGAGTTGTACCTAAACCACTAGACGCTGAGCAAGTTGCTGGCCTTGTGGAACTTCTTAAAAATCCCCCTCAAGGTGAAGAAGAGTTCCTTCTTGACCTTCTAGAGAATCGTATCCCGCCAGGTGTTGATGAAGCTGCATATGTTAAAGCCGGTTTTCTGACCGCAGTAGCAAAAGGCGAAGTTTCTTCTCCGTTAGTTAGCCGTGAAAAAGCGGCACAGTTGCTAGGTACAATGCAAGGTGGTTACAACATCGCGCCATTAGTTGATCTATTGGACGACGATGCTCTAGCGTCAATTGCTGCAAAAGCGCTGTCTCATACTCTGCTTATGTTTGATGCTTTCTACGATGTGGAAGAGAAAGCGAAAGCAGGTAACGCGTATGCACAACAAGTTCTACAATCTTGGGCTGATGCGGAATGGTTCGAGTCTAAGCCTCAGCTGCAAGAAAAAATTACACTGACGGTATTCAAGGTTACTGGTGAAACAAACACCGATGATCTGTCTCCTGCACCTGATGCTTGGTCTCGCCCTGACATCCCAGTGCACGCTTTAGCCATGCTGAAGAACGAGCGTGACGGTATCAATCCAGATCAACCTGGTAGCATCGGTCCAATCAAACAGATCGAAGAACTGAAAGAGAAAGGCCATCAACTGGTTTATGTTGGTGACGTAGTCGGTACCGGTTCTTCGCGTAAATCTGCGACTAACTCAGTACTTTGGTTCATGGGTGATGATATCCCTAACGTACCGAACAAACGTGCTGGTGGTTACGTACTTGGTGGCAAAATCGCTCCTATCTTCTTCAACACTATGGAAGACGCAGGTGCACTACCAATCGAAGTTGACGTATCTAAGCTGAACATGGGCGACGTCATTGACGTATACCCATTTGAAGGCAAAGTATGTAGCCACGAAACTGGCGAAACTCTGGCTGAATTTAAGCTAAAAACAGAAGTACTGATCGACGAAGTTCGTGCTGGTGGTCGTATTCCACTGATCATCGGTCGTGGTCTGACTGACAAAGCTCGCCAATCTCTAGGTCTAGAGCCAGCAGATTTCTTCCGTAAGCCAGGTGACGTTGCTGATTCAGGCAAAGGTTACTCGCTTGCACAGAAGATGGTTGGTAAAGCGTGTGGCGTAGAAGGTGTTCGTCCAGGTACTTACTGTGAGCCGAAGATGACGACAGTTGGGTCTCAGGATACTACTGGTCCTATGACGCGTGATGAGCTAAAAGACCTTGCGTGTCTTGGCTTCTCTGCTGACCTAGTAATGCAGTCTTTCTGTCACACATCTGCGTACCCTAAACCAGTTGACGTAAACACTCACCACACACTTCCTGACTTCATCATGAACCGTGGCGGTGTTTCTCTGCGTCCTGGTGACGGTGTTATCCACTCGTGGCTAAACCGTATGCTTCTGCCTGATACAGTTGGTACAGGTGGTGACTCGCATACTCGTTTCCCACTAGGTATCTCATTCCCTGCAGGGTCAGGCCTGGTTGCATTCGCAGCAGCAACCGGTGTTATGCCACTGGATATGCCAGAGTCAATCCTGGTTCGCTTTAAAGGTGAAATGCAGCCGGGTATCACGCTACGTGACCTTGTTCATGCAATTCCTTACTACGGCATCAAACAAGGTCTATTGACGGTTGAGAAAGCAGGTAAGATCAACGAATTCTCTGGTCGCGTTCTAGAAATCGAAGGTGTTGAGCACTTAACGGTTGAGCAAGCGTTCGAGCTTTCAGATGCGTCAGCAGAACGTTCAGCAGCAGGTTGTACGGTTAAGCTGTCTCAAGAGTCAATCGAAGAGTACCTAAACTCGAACATCACTATGCTTAAGTGGATGATCTCTGAAGGTTACGGCGACCGTCGTACAATCGAGCGTCGTATCACTGCAATGCAAGAGTGGTTGGATAATCCAGAGCTAATGGAAGCGGATGCGGATGCGGAATACGCGCACGTAATCGAGATCGATCTAGCGGAAATCAACGAGCCAATCCTATGTGCTCCAAACGATCCAGATGACGCTCGTCCACTTTCAGAAGTTCAAGGTACACAAATCGATGAAGTCTTCATCGGCTCATGTATGACGAACATCGGTCACTTCCGTGCAGCAGGTAAACTGCTTGAGCAATGGGGTGGTTCACTAGAGACACGTCTATGGGTGGCTCCGCCAACTAAGATGGACCGCGATCAGCTAACGGAAGAAGGTTACTACGGTATCTACGGCCGTGCTGGTGTTCGTATCGAGACTCCTGGATGTTCACTATGTATGGGTAACCAGGCTCGTGTAGCAGACAAAGCAACAGTGATGTCTACTTCAACGCGTAACTTCCCGAACCGTTTAGGTACAGGTGCGAATGTTTACCTGTCTTCTGCAGAGCTAGCGGCAGTAGGTGCAATCCTAGGTCGTATTCCTACTAAGGAAGAGTATCTAGAGTATGCGGCTAAGATCAACGCGACAGCTGCTGATACTTACCGTTACCTGAACTTCCATAAGATGGAACAGTACACTCAGAAAGCGGATACGGTTATCTTCCAAGAGCCAGCATAAGCTTTATTAGGTAAAAGACGAAAACCGCAGACAGTGTCTGCGGTTTTTTTATAACCAAACTATAGGGGGGATGATTGGTTTTTATAACTTAACTTGCAACATCGCTGCGACATTGCGCGCGGTTAACTCAATATTTTTTTCTGCTTCAGCGAATGCGGTTGGCAGATCCATAGAACGGTTGACCACCGAGAATACGGCATCAATACCATGCTCATGAACGACGCCACAATCGTGAGACAAACAGCCCGCGATACCAATCACTGGCACGAAATGTTTGTTGGCCGCACGAGCAACACCAATGGGCGTTTTGCCATGAATCGTTTGACTGTCAATACGACCTTCACCAGTGATAACCAGATCAGCATCTTCGATGATTTCTTCCAGATTAACCGCGTCCATCACAATCTCAATACCAGGACGAAGCTCCGCATTGAGAAGCCCTATCAGAGCTGCTCCTAAACCACCTGCCGCCCCAGCGCCTGGACGAGTGAGAACATCTTGGCCGAGTTGCGCTTTGATTATGCTTGAGTAGTGTGCGAGGTTTCGATCTAGCTGCTCAACCATGTCAGGCGTCGCGCCTTTTTGCGGACCAAACACTTGTGACGCACCTTGAGGTCCACATAACGGATTATCTACATCACATGCAACTTCTAGACGTACTTGCGCTAGTCGGGGATCGAGACCTCGCATATTGATACGGTGAAGTTTGGAAAGCTCGCCACCACCAAAGCCAAGTGACTCATAATTCTCGTCCAGAAGGCGAATACCTAGTGCTTGCGCCATGCCTAGCCCCCCATCATTAGTCGCGCTGCCGCCAATACCAACGATGATATGCTCCACACCTTTATCTAGCACCGCTTTGATCAGCTCACCAGTACCAAACGTTGTGCTAATCATCGGATTACGTTTATCTGGATCGACCAAGTGCAAACCAGATGCCGCCGCCATTTCGATGATCGCTGTTTTGCCATCTCCCAGTAGTCCATAGAAGCCAGAAACAGGTTCGCCAAGTGGGCCGGTTACTGAGTGCTCAACTATTTTGCCACCAGTCGCATCAACAAGAGATTGAACGGTGCCTTCACCGCCATCAGCCATTGGCAGTTTGATGTACTCTGCATTTGGCAGGATGTGTTTAAATCCTTGCTCGATAGCGATAGCAACTTCCATCGCGCTTAGACTTTCTTTATAAGAATCTGGAGCAATAACAATTTTCATAGTGATACCTAAACGCCTTAAACAAATAAACCAAACACACCAAACATCATGGTAGAGACAAACGCGATCATCAGACCAACTGCTGACTCATAAGGTATGAGCTTAAGACGCTCGCGGATATCCATGTTGAGTGCGCCACCTGTGGCGTGGAAGAAGCTACCATGAGGCATGTGATCAAGAACGGTTGCACCTGAGTGAATCATTGCTGCGCCTGCCAGTGCAGGAACACCAAGCTCTAGAATTGTGTGGCTAAATACGCTCGCTGCTACTGCTGTACCAGCAGTTGTTGAAGCGGTGGCCAGTGACATCATTGCGCCAGAAATTGGTGCAAGTAAGTATGATGGCAAGCCAGAAGCAGTGAGGACTTCAATTAGACCGCCTTTAAGGCCAGAGTTCGCGATGATGCCTGCGAGTGTACCTGTGCCTAATAGCATCACAGCGACAGGAGCCATACGGGTTAGACCTGATACAGCAAAGTGGTTGGTGTCGTTAAAACGCCCCATGACAACCGTGCCGATTAGGCCACCAAGAGGTAAAGCTATAAGAGGGTCAACGTTAATACCTGCGATTGGTCGCAGTGCCAGTAGAGCGATAGCAACAAGTGGGGCGACAATGGCAGCGGCAAAGGTTGGCAGTTTTTTGCGATTAACCGAAACGACTTCGCTTGGTTGTACCATGCTGCCTTTGTTGCTCAGACGTTTCGCCAAAAAGTAAGCGAGAGTAAGACCAAACAGGCCAGGTACCACGCCAGCAAGCATGACTGAAGTCAGTGGTACGTCAAATGCGTCAGCGGCTGCGATGGCATTTGGGTTCGGTGACATCACGTTACCAGCTTTACCACCGCCAACCATCGCCAATAGGATCGCAGTTTTAGAAATGGAAGCACGCTGGGCAATAGCTAAAGCAATGGGAGAGACCGTAATAACGGCAACATCAACGAATACACCAACTGAGGTTAGAATGAGAGTCGCTAGCGCCAGCGCAAGTAGTGCACGTGTTTCTCCGACTTTTTTGACAATCGTTTCAGCGATAGAAGTTGCCGCACCAGATTCTATCAGTACACCAGCTAATACGCCGGCAGCCAGAATACGAAGTACTGCTGTCACGATACCTTGAGCACCTCCAATCATCAGAGAAACGGTATCCGTTAGTGAGACACCACCAACGACACCACCAATTAAGGCACCGATGATCATTCCGTACGCTGGTGGAACTTTCTTTAGAATTAGAGATATCGCCACAATTAATGCAGCTAATGCTCCAAGAGTAGAGACTTCAATCATATATAATATCCACAGTAGTAATTAACTCTGGCTAATATAAAAGACGGGGTTTAGACAGTCTTTGGATGATGAAACAACTTTTTTTGAAAAAAAACGCCCAATTACTGTGCGTCTGCACAAGAATCGTTTTTCAAGTGAATAAATGAGCTACCAAGATAAAGCTGGATTATTGAGTCTAAATTATTGATATCTAATGAGGTTATCTTTGATATTCTATCAAGGCGATAGCGGAGCGTGTTACGGTGAATATGAAGCTCTCGGCAGGTTTGATGTGCATCGCAATTCTGTTTGAAATAGACGTTAAGAGTCTTTATAAGTGTGCCTTTAGAATCATTAAGTTGCAGTAATTGATACGGATGACACAGTTGTTGTAGATGCCAGGGTTCATTTTTTACTGCGCTTAGCAGCACGGGAATTCGGTAGTCTTGGCAGACAAATACTTGTCCAGCCTGATTTTTAGTCAAACCCATCGTCCGTTTAGCGGTTTGATAAGACAGAGCGATCCCCTGTAAAGAGGGAAAATAGTCGCCCAGAGTGATGCGGATCTTGAACCTCCCTTGTTTCTTTACCCGCCGTAGCAATTGATTTGCCCAATGCATGTCGATTTCTTTCGACCAACCATTTGCGGTGAGAGTGATTGGCTTAAGTACGATGACTTCATGTTCTGAGACTGAAAGAATCCCAACTAAGTTATCACGCTCTGGATATTCGAGTAGGTGCACCAACTGCTGTAAGTGCTCTAGGTTCATTGGTGTATCATCGCTAGGTATTACTTTTACGACAACAGCAATTCTCGGTTGAGAAAGATCGAGATCAAGCCGTTCCGCGATCGAGTTCAGTTGATTGTCATTTAACGTTGAGCCCTGGACAAGTTGAAGCACAAGCTCTTCTCTATGGCGTTTGTTCCACTCAATTTGCGACATGAGCACAGCCTGTTCGACGATCAACTCTGCCGTCATTTTTACCAATTCACCATAATGGTGAACCTCTTCTGGTGCACCGGATATGCCAATCACACCAATTACCTGATTGCGATAAACAATTGGCAAATTAATCCCCGGTTTGACACCTTTGAGATTATTCATAACGGCGTGGTTGATCTCGACAGTACGCTTCTCATTGATTGCTAGTACGGCACCTTCATGCTTTTGTTGCAAGCGTGTACTGTCACCTGAGCCGATAATACGACCTTTTTCATCCATGACATTGATCGAATAAGAGATGATAGTCATTGTTCGTTCGACGATTTGTCGGGCAATGTTTTCGTTTAACTGCATGCTCGCTATGTAAACCCTGCTCTAGAGGTGGTTTAGCAAGGTATATTAACTGATAATAATGAGTATCAGTATTGATTTAACTTATATAATTGTTAGTTAAAATAATTTAAGGAAATGAGATGGACTACGAATTTAAGAAAAACACCTTAGATGGTAGTTATTATTGTCACTGTTCGATGGAGCATGAAATCATTGGACGTTGGTTACAAGAGGAAATCGGTAAAGATCAAAGTCACATTGCAGACGTTGAAGCTCTGATTGCATCTGCTATAAACAAGCCGACCCAAGAGTTTTCGCTTTTAGGGCGCGAAATCAGTTTGATGATTTGTGGCGATGAAGTGACGGTACAAGATAATGCGTTACTGCATCATTATGAGCAAGATGAAGACAGCGAGTTCGAATTGTATGACAGTGAAAGTACAGCCAGCTGTGGTATCGAAGACTTCACGATCCTAATAGAGCAGTGGAAAGATTTTTTGAACATTTAATGCACAGTTTTGGGTATTCAACCTTGGCTTGCTTTATCATTGGGAAAAAGGCGCACCATAATGGTGCGCCTTTTTTGTTTGTATCATTGCCAGTAGAGGTTATTTTTTTAAAATCAATGAGTTAAAAACTTGGCACGTAGATTGGATTATAAGAAGTGTTTCAGGATGAATGCTTCGGAGAGAATTTAATGAAAATAATCAATGCCATTATCAAGCCATTTAAGTTAGACGATGTACGTGAAGCGTTGGCTGACGTAGGCATCGAAGGGATGACAGTATCAGAAGTTAAAGGGTTTGGCCGCCAAAAAGGCCACACCGAGTTGTACCGCGGCGCGGAGTACCAAGTGGACTTTCTACCAAAAGTAAAAATAGAAATCGCAACTCATGCAGATAATGTCGATCGTGTGGTAGAAGCCATCACAAAAGCGGCGCAAACAGGAAAAATTGGTGACGGTAAAATTTTTGTATACGACCTGAATCAAGCTGTTCGCATCCGTACTGGTGAAATGGACGCAGAAGCACTTTAAAAGTATTCAAGGGATTGGAGACACTATTATGGAATTAGCAACAACAGTAACAGAGTTACGTTACGCACTAGACACTTTTTTCTTCCTCATTTCCGGTGCATTGGTCATGTGGATGGCAGCGGGTTTTGCCATGCTTGAAGCTGGCCTCGTTCGCTCTAAAAACACAACAGAAATTTTGACTAAGAACTTCTGTCTGTACGCGATTGCTTGCACGACTTACTTAGTTGTAGGTTACAACATCATGTACGTTGATAATGGCGAAGGTGGTTGGTTACCATCACTAGGTGCCCTTATTGGTTCTCAAGGTGAAGGCGCAGACCATTCACTAGAATCAGACTTTTTCTTCCAGGTAGTATTTGTTGCGACAGCGATGTCTGTAGTTTCAGGTGCGGTTGCTGAGCGTATGAAGCTATGGTCATTCCTGATCTTCTCTGCAGTTCTTACTGCATTTATCTACCCAATGGAAGGTTACTGGACATGGGGCGGTGGCTTCCTGTCAGCAGCAGGCTTCAGTGACTTCGCTGGTTCAGGTATTGTACACATGGCAGGTGCATCTGCTGCACTAGCTGGTGTTCTGCTACTAGGCGCTCGTAAAGGTAAATACGGCAAGAATGGTGAAATCCACCCAATTCCAGGTTCAAACATGCCTCTAGCAACGCTAGGTACATTTATCCTATGGTTCGGTTGGTTTGGCTTTAACGGTGGTTCTCAGCTAATGGTTTCTGACTTCGAGAACGCAACAGCGGTAGGTCAAATTTTCCTAAACACTAACGCGGCAGCAGCAGCGGGTTCAATTGCAGCACTGTTTGTATGTAAAACAACGTGGGGCAAAGCTGACCTAACTATGATCCTAAACGGTGCATTGGCTGGTCTGGTTGCTATCACTGCAGATCCACTTTCACCATCACCGCTATACGCTGTTGCTATTGGTGCAGTTGCTGGTGCAATCGTAGTATTCAGCATCATCGGCCTGGACAAGCTTAAGATTGATGATCCAGTTGGTGCGATTTCAGTACACGGTGTATGTGGTTTCTTCGGCCTAATGGTTGTTCCTCTAAGCAACGGTGACGCGACATTCGGTGCACAGCTTCTAGGTGCAGCAGTTATCTTTGCTTGGGTATTCGGTGCAAGTCTGGTTGTTTGGGCAATCTTGAAAGCAACGGTTGGTATCCGAGTAAGCGAAGAAGAAGAGATGGAAGGCATGGATATGCACGACTGTGGTGTAGGTGCTTACCCAGAGTTCGTGACAGCAAAATAACATTTACCATGTAGCATGTTGTTACACTTCACATAATAAAAACCTGCCATTAATGGCAGGTTTTTTTGTATCAGTTATTGTTTTACTATTGAAGATACATATAATAACGCAACTGATAAACGTTATCATTACGGTAGATTTCTTAAAGGATTGATTCATGAAAAAAGTGCTAACTCTTTCTGCTTTGGCTTGTGCAACACTTGCTCCAACAGCTATGGCTGCTGAAGAAGTGAACGTATATTCATACCGTCAACCATTCTTGGTTGAGCCTATGTTCAACGAGTTCACTAAAGAGACTGGCATCAAAGTGAACGTTAAGTTTGCTAAGAAAGGCCTGGCAGAAAAACTGGTTCAGGAAGGCGAATACAGCCCTGCTGATGTTCTTCTAACCGTTGATATCAGCCGTCTAGCTGAACTCACTGAAAAAGGTGTTGTTCAACCGGTTGAGAGCCCTGTTTTAGAAAAGAACATTCCTGCTCAGTACCAAGATACAGCTAATGAATGGTTTGCTCTGACGACTCGTACACGTAGCGTTTACTCTTCTCGTGACCGTGTAGGCAAACTTGGTGAAGATTTCACTTACGCTGACCTGGCTAAACCAGAATTCAAAGGCAAGATCTGTACTCGTAGTGGTAAGCACCCATACAACGTATCTCTGGTTTCTTCTATGATCGCTCACCAAGGTGAAGCGGCGACAAAAGAATGGCTAGAAGGCGTTAAAGCTAACCTAGCTCGTAAACCTCAAGGCAATGACCGTGCACAGGTTAAAGCAATCAAAGAAGGTCTGTGTGACGTTTCTCTTGGTAACAGCTACTACCTAGGTAAGATGGTTAATGATAAAGAGCAGAAAGCTTGGGCTGACGCGGTATACATTAACTTCCCTAACCAAGAAACAACCGGTACTCACGTAAACATCTCGGGCATGGCAATGGCGAAATACTCGCCAAATAAAGAGAACGCACTTAAGCTTATGGAATTCTTAGCTGGTGATACTGCACAAAGCATGTACGCAGAAGTAAACTTTGAATACCCAGTTAAAGCTGACGTTAAGCCTTCTGAGCTTGTCGCATCTTGGGGTGAGTTCAAGGCAGATACGCTTTCTCTGGACGAGATTGCTGATCACCATGAAGCCGCGATCAAGCTATTAGACGAAGTTAAGTTCGACCTTTAATCGTTAGTTTGATATTCCTCGGTGAGCAGTTGATTCTCCGATGATAAATTTACAGCCTCAAGTCGCTCTTTTATCTGAGTTACTTGAGGTTGTTTGTTTATAAGGGTATAACTAGCCCTCATCGATTAAAAGGATATGAGATGTATTTGCAGATGCATTTATCTCTCGCTCAGCCTGGCTGTAAATAGGCGATGAAAGAAAAAAATTATTTATGGAAAACCAGTAGTGGAGCTTTGGCTTTGCTACTGGTTTTACCGATCTTAGCTATCTTCTACACCGCAATTGGTGAAACGGACGAACTGTTTGGACACTTGATGTCAACGGTTATGCCGACTTATATCTATAACACCGTGACGCTAACCATTGGTGTGATGGTGTTGTCTTTAATTTTTGGCATACCATGTGCGTGGATTATGGCGATGTGTAAACTGCCGACTGAGAAGTGGCTGCAGTGGGCGCTCGTTTTACCGTTAGCGATGCCAGGATATATCATCGGGTATATTTTTACAGACTGGTTTGATTTTGCCGGACCGATACAGATCTTTTTACGAGAGATAACGGGATGGGGACCTAGAGAATACTGGTTCCCGGATATTCGTACTTTGTCTGGAGCGACCTTTGTTCTCTCTCTGGTACTGTATCCATACGTCTATCTACTTTGCCGAGCTTCGTTTATGGAGCAAAACGTCTCTTTGTTACAAAGTGCACGCCTTCTAAAATGTTCGCCATGGGAAAGCTTTTGGCGTATTTCTCTGCCTTTAGCGCGTCCTTCTATCGCCGTCGGTTTATCACTTGTTGCGATGGAAACCATCGGTGACTTTGGTACCGTCAGTTACTTTGCGGTGAATACGTTAACGACCGCGGTATACGATACATGGTTGGGTTACTCTAATCTTAACGCTGCCGCCAAAATTTCCGCGATAATGCTGGTAATTGTCGTGCTGTTGCTAAGTTCAGAGCGCTATAGCCGCAGAAAGCAGAAACTATTCCAGAGCCAGTTTAACAGCCATGAAGATTTCCGTTATGAACTGACAGGCTGGAAAAAATGGGCAGCACTGCTCTGGTGTTGGGGGTTAGTTTTAACCGCATTTATCCTGCCGCTGATGCAGCTGGTCGATTACTCAATTACTTACTTCGAGCAAAGTTGGACGCCACAATTCCGTGAGTATGCCTGGAATAGTCTGGTCGTGTCGGTTATCGCGGCAATCATTGGTGTTGTTGTTGCTCTGGTGGTGAATTTTACTTACCGAGTCAATGGCAAGAGGACAACGCTTACCTTTATACGCTTATCCTCAATGGGGTATGCGGTGCCTGGTACGGTACTCGCGATTGGTGTGATGGTGGCTGTTTTATTTATGGATCACCGCATCAATGATGTTGCCAAAGCAATGGAGTGGGGCAGACCTGGGCTAATATTTTCAGGCTCAATGTTTGCCATTATTTTTGCCATGGTTGTGCGTTTCTCTGCCGTTGCCATTGGTAGTATCGAAAGTAACTTAAACAAAATCTCCCCGTCCTTGGACATGGCATCACGCACCATGGGTTGCACACCGAATTCCATGTTATGGCGTGTTCACTTTCCGCTGGTTAAGCGTGGCGCACTTATCGCTGCTCTGTTAGTTTTTATCGAGTCGATGAAAGAGCTCAATGCGGCTCTTCTTTTGCGCCCGTTCAACTTTGAAACACTGGCAACCTACGTTTATAACTTTGCTTCGGACGAGCACTTAGAGTTGGCAGCTTTACCGGCTGTGTTGTTGGTTTTTGTTGGGTTGATCCCACTTGTTGTCGTTAACCGTTCACTGGAGCAAAATCACTAATGAGCTGCGCATTATCAATTAAAAACCTGACCTGCCACTACGATGACCAAACGGTTTTAGAGTCATTATCTCTTGAGGTTGAGCAAGGCCAGATTGTGTGTCTGTTGGGTGCTAGTGGCTGTGGTAAAACGACATTACTAAAAGCGGTAGCGGGATTGCTGCCTTTGTCTTCTGGGCAAATGAGTCTCAACAGCTTGATTATTGATGATGGTGAGAATTGGCTACCGCCAGAACAGCGCAATATTGGTATGATCTTTCAAGACTACGCGTTATTTCCGCACCTTACTGTGGCTGAGAATATCGCTTTTGGTCTGAAGAATGAAACGGCCCAACAGAAGCTTTTGAAAGTGGAAGAGATGTTGGGGTTGGTTCACTTAAAAGGCTATGGGGATCGCTATCCTCATCAGCTGTCAGGTGGTCAGCAGCAACGTGTGGCTATTGCCCGTTCTTTGGCTTACAAACCTGATTTGCTGTTATTGGATGAGCCGTTTTCCAACATTGATACGCAAGTGCGTCACGAGCTGATTCGCGAGATCCGTAAAATTTTTAAGCAGCAAGGTGTAACTGCGATTTTCGTGACTCACAGTCGAGAGGAGGCTTTTGCCTTTTCAGACAAGATGGCCGTGATGAACAATGGCATTATTGAGCAGTATGGAACAGCTTCAGAGTTGTACTACCAGCCTTCGAGCAAATTTGTCGCTGATTTCCTGGGCGGTGGTAGCTATTTGGCTGCAACCAGAGTGTCACATGGCGAGTTTGAGACGCATCTGGGTGTGATAGAAGCAAGTGCTCAGCAGGACATTCAATTGCAGGAAGAATGTGCGTTACTACTTCGTCCTCAACATGTTCAGGTTCAGGCTGATGAAGAAAGCGCCGTGAAAGTGCTGGAGCAACACTTTATGGGTGATCACTGCCGCTATGTGATAGATGTGAACGGAGACAGATTGCTGGCTACTTCCGTGCAGGCTTTGAATGTGGGTGACAGCGTTGCAGTAAAAATCGATACTCAGGGTGTATTGGCGTTTGCTTAACGTTTGTATTCCAGAAATAAAAAGGCCCGGCGGTGATGCCGGGCAAGTGTTCCTCTACTTGCGACTTAAGTGACTGCCAGCAACTTGAAGCCAGACAAGTTCAGGTTAAAGAGACAAGAAGTCTTTAAACTGTTGAAGAACACGTTCCGCAGTATCTTTATCTTCCATCTCGGCAAATATACGCAATAGCGGCTCAGTACCAGAGAAGCGAGCAATAATCCATCCACCGTTGTTAAAGTAGACTTTTGCGCCATCTTCGTAGCTGACTTTTTCGATTTCAAATTCAAACTCAGGTAACTGTTTATCAACATAAATCTTGTTGAATAACGCTTCTTTTTGCCCAGGTTTGAACTTGCAATCACCTTCAGCCATATAGGCATAGCCATACTTACTGTAGATTTCATCTAATAGCTCGGATAGCTTCTTACCGGTAACGGAAATCATTTCTACTAACAAGCTGGAAGCAAACACCCCATCTTTGCCTTTTATATGGCCACGAATGGTTAAACCACCTGAACTTTCCCCGCCGATCAACGAGTCATCTGCTTCCATTTGAGAGCTGATGTGCTTAAAGCCTACTGGTACCTCAAAGCACTTTTCACCGTGATCTTGTGCGATTTTATCGAGCAGGTGAGTGGTTGCGATGTTACGTACTACAGAGCCTTTCCAGCCTTTGTATTCCAGTAAGTAGTAATACAATAAGATCAGAACTTCGTTGGGATGAATGAAATTCCCTTTTTCATCGATAATGCCCAAACGGTCAGCATCACCATCAGTGCCGATACCAATGTCGTAACCTTGTTCCTCGACTAAGTGCATCAAACGGTAAAGCGTTGCTGCACTTGGTGATGGCATTAAGCCACCAAAATCTGGGTTTTTTCCATCGTTGATGACATCCACGTCACAACGACCATTGATCAACACAGTTTGTAGCGCATTCTTTGCCACACCAAACATAGGATCGACAAGCACACGGAGATTGGCTTTTTTGATCGCTTCTATATCGATAAAGTTGATGATTGAATCCACGAATTCGTTCATCGGGTTAATGACTTCAATTAAGTGATCATCGATAGCCTGTTCAAAGTCGACACTTTTCACATCGCTTGCTGTGAGCGTGGCGATTTGATCTTCAATCTTCTGGGTGATGATTTCATCCGCGTCTCGACCGCCCTCGATAAAGACTTTAATCCCGTTGTAGTCGGCAGGGTTATGCGAAGCCGTGATACATGCTGAGTAAGCGCAGTTCATCTCCTTCGCTTTGAACATAACAATCGGCGTTGGGACAAACTTATCGATGAAGCTCACGACAATGCCATTTGCTGCCAGTACCTCAGCGAACCAGCGGCCTGCTTTGTCAGAAAGAAAGCGGCGATCATAGCCAATCACAAAGCCGCGTTCCGCGACAGATTCTGCATTGGTGATGTTTGCGACTGCTTGAGCAACCAAGCGTACATTCTCTTTAGTGAATTCTTCACCAATGAATGCGCGCCAGCCACCTGTACCAAATTTGATCATGATTCGATCCTCAATAAGAACGGTAACGTGCCGTGCCTTATTTATTTGCTAGCGAACCGGTGTACCCAGTAAGAGCCAAGTACACCGGAAAAATTAAAAGGGGAACGTTTCCCCAAAGCGAATTAACCTAAGGTAACGATCACTTCGTTTACTGAGCCTTCAGGTTGCACTGGTACTGATGTTCCATGCACAGCTTCACCGTTCAGAGTGATCAACTTCACGCCTTTGCTTACCGTGTCCGGGTTTACCACTTTGATGTTGTACGTCGCTCCCAGCCATTGGCGCGTCACTTCAAAACCTGGCCAGTTGGTTGGAATACATGGGTCGATAGTTAGTCCATCAAAACCAGTACGAACACCGAGAATGAAGTTTGTGACCGCAAAATAAGCCCAGCCAGAGGTACCCGTTAGCCAAGGGTGGTTAGCACGACCGTGATCCTGATGATCGCGTCCCATGATGAACTGAACGTATGAGTAAGGTTCTGCAACACGTTTTTCGATGATGTCGTTTTGGTTGTATGGGTTGAGTGCATCGTAGAACTTCATTGCACGGTCACCGCGACCGAGTTTCGCTTCTGCTACCCACGCCCAAGGGTTTGGATGTGAGAAAATAGCGCCGTTTTCTTTCACGCCTTGGTATACGCGTGTCACGAATCCGATATCGTCGTTTGGTGTTGCGAATGATGGCGAGTTCAGGTGCAAGCCGTATTCAGAGAACAGGTTCTCGTCTACCGCGTCCATTGCCTTTTCGCCACGTTCTTGAGATACCGCACCAGACAGAACCGCTAGTGTGTTTGACTCAAGGTGTACGCGGCCTTCTTTTTGCTGCACAGTACCAATCTTGTCACCGTTTTTCGTTAGACCACGGATGTACCAACCGCCTTCTTCGTCCCAAAGGTGGGTTTCACACGCTTCACGAACGTTGGCTGCCATCTCGGTGTATTTCTCAACGTCGGCGTCTTTGCCCAGGAATTTTGCCAGATCGATGAATTCCTGTAGTGCCCAGAAGTGTAGGAAAGACACCATTGATGATTCGCCACCACCTAGGTTGAGACAGTCGTTCCAGTCTGCGCGCAGACCTTTACAGATACCTGTCTGGCCAACGTATTCAGCAGAGAAGTCTAACGCTGCTTTCATGTGCTCATAAACCGTTGCATCGCCGCCATCTGCGTAAGGGATCACTTCATCAAAGAAGCTGTGCTCGCCTGTTTCCATCACATATTTACAGATGGTTGGCACTAACCATAGATGGTCATCAGAACAGGTGTCCTCAATGCCGTGAATCTTGTCTTCGTCAGACGGAGTCGGAACCACAGTTGGTGACTTAGATGGTTTCACATCCGCTTTCTCTGGATCGAACCAATCAGGATCAAACAGGTGTAGACCGTAACCTGCTTTAACTTGGCCTCGCAGAAGATCAACAATGCGTTTGCGTGTCATTTGTGGGTTAGCATGAGGCACCGAAATCGCATCTTGTGCCGTATCACGGTAGCCAAGGCCCGTACGACCGCCAACTTCGATGAAAGAAGCAAAACGAGACCAAACCACACACGTCTCTGCTTGGTATAGCGTCCAAGCGTTGATCATGGTGTCCAGACCTTCGTTTGGTGATTTTACTTGGAATTTGCCACAACGCTCATCCCAGTGTGCTTTGATGCCAGCAAACGCGTTATCTACTTCTGCTAGGTCTTGGTATTTAGTGCGCAGACGCTCACCATTGCCTTTACCGATACCTAGGATGTAAGCGAAGCGAACTTCTTCACCTGGTTGGATTGTAAATTGCTTATGCAGGGAACCACAGTGGTTGTAACAGGTTTGTGCAGTGTTAAAGCACTTGCCTTGTTCTACCGCAAGTGGGTTTGCTTCGTCACGGTATAGCCCCAGGAAGCTGTCACGCTGGCCATCGTAAGAGTCAGGATCAAACGTAGAAGCTAAGTAGTAGAAGCCTTCAAAATCGTTCGTGTTGTAGTACAGGTCGTATTCAATAACGCCTTGTTTGTATTCCGTTCCTGCAGAATACAAAGACATTTGATGGTTTTGGTTGTCTGACTGAATGTGACTGAAAGAGAACTCAACAAATGAGAAAGCACTGATGGTGCGTGGTTTGTCAGAGGTGTTCTTGATGACCACGTCCCAAATTTCGGCATCTTCACCTTTTGGTACGAATAGCGTTTTCGTTGCAGTAATGCCGCTGTATTCACACTTAAATTTAGAGTATGACAAACCGTGGCGAACTTCGTAGCTCGCTTCATCAAGGCTTTTTGCTACAGGTTGCCAAGAAATAGACCAGTAATCACCCGTTTCGTCATCTCTCAGGTAAACATAGTGTCCCGGGCGATCAAAGGTCGCATTGGGACGGAACTTGGTTACACGGTTGTATTCTGGTGAGTTGTAGAATGAGTAGCCACCTGCATTGTGTGAAATAACCGTACAGAACTTTTCAGTACCCAGATAGTTAGTCCAAGGAGCAGGTACATCTGGACGGGTAATGACATATTCACGATTTTCGTTATCGAAATAGCCGTATTTCATTTGTGTCGTTCCTTTTTACAAAGCTGCTTGAGCAGCCAAAAATTAAAATTCTTTAAAGCGCGCTGTCGTCGCGTATGTTTTCGTTACTTCCACGGTTGGCGGTAATTCACTCCCTGCAGATCGAGCAGTGGAAGGTGCCCCTTCAAACGTGATAGGTAATCAGTCCAGTTGCGGTGCTGCTTATCGGTCCAGCATGCTTCTGCTAATGCCGTCAGACGGGGAAATATCATGTAGTCCATACGTGGTTGGTTATTGATGATTTCGCACCAAAGTGCAGCCTGAATGCCCCGAATACGTTTTCTAACCGGATCGTCGTCTGCCACTTGTGCTAACGGCTCGTAGCTATACGCTGTCTCTAGTGGAATCGGGTTTGCCCAATCCACTCCAGGTTCTTCTGGCGCGTAGTCTTGAGTCATATCCAAGTAGGTGGTTTGGGCAGGTTGCAGCACCACATCGAAGCCTTGGCGAGCACAATTGAGTGCCGCTTCTTCACTTAGCCATGAGTAGATAACGGTATCTTTACTGACCTTGTTGCCATGCTGAGCTTCTTCCCATCCCTGCATTCGTTTACCAAGCCCGCGAAGTTTGTCTTCCGCATGACGCAAGAAGTGACCTTGCAGTTCTTTGTAGTCGCTATAGCCTTGTTGCTCCATCAACGCCTGACAGGCTGGGCTTTGCGACCAGACACCATGTGGTACTTCATCGGCCCCAATGTGGATATACGGTGCAGGAAATAAAGCGGCAACTTCTTCCAGCACTTTGTCGATAAATTCGTAACTGCCCGGTAGCGCTGGGTTAATCACGTTATCGTTGTAGTGCTGAATACTGCGATACTCGGTGGTGTCCTCTGCCTCTACAAGCATGTGAGGTAGTGACTTAATGGCGGCGCGGCAGTGGCCTGGTACGTCAATTTCAGGGATGACGGTAATACTGCGCTGCGCCGCATAGGCAACCACTTCTTTTATTTCTTCTTGGGTATAAAACCCGCCATAACGCTGAGACAAATGCGTATATTGCGGTTCAATGGACTCATCTAACCCGCGCCATGCCCCAATATTTGTCAGCTCTGGCAGGGATTTAATCTCGATTCGCCAGCCTTCATCGTCAGTAAGATGCCAGTGGAAGGTATTAAACTTGTAGTGTGCCAGTTGGTTGATAAGACGTTTCACTTGCTCTACGGAATGGAAGTGTCGTGCACAATCGAGCATCATTCCGCGATATTTGAAACGAGGTCTGTCTTTAATTGAGCAACAGACCACTTCCATAGAAGTATCTTCCCCATTTCTTCTGATAAGTTGGAGCAGGGTCGCACTTGCATGGGTGAATCCAGACTTTGAACCAGCCTCGATTTTTATCGATTCTTCGGTCACTTTGAGCCTATACGCACCTTTATCTAAGGTTGGATTACTTTTAAAGATAATCTGACTGTTATTAGACGCGGTAAGCTCAAACTGGTGAATACGTTTTAGTTCATCGAGCAACCAATCTTTTGCTGAATTGGCTAAATCGGAGTAAGTACTGATTCCAACACGGTTGTGAAGAGAAAAATAACTCTCGTGAACTTCAATATGGTTTGGCTTAGGTAATAAAGGCTGAGCGTGAATCAAACTCGGTGGAATGTCACTACGCTCGCGGTATGGCGAAGCCAGCACGATAGGTGTTACGTCAACCTCGGCTCGCTGAGTATTACCATTGACGACAAAATCAACCAGAGCTTCATTCAATCCGTCTGAATAATAGCGAAATGGATTTGAACCAATACTGAACTCACAATAGAAATTGTGATTAGCCGCCAGTACCATACTTTCTGGTTTGAGAGTACAGAAGCTCCCAATTTGGTTAAGTACACCGTTAGATACGCTGTCAGGTAAAATGAAGCGATCAAAAGCAAACGTCAGGTGCCAATAATGAAGATCTTGGTCACTTAAGTTATGAAAAGTCAGTCCAAAGCGACAATTTTGCTTTAGCTCAGATAGGACGACGAGGTCAACGCGATATTCCATATCTACTCCTGTTCTACCGATAGCGAGTAAAGGTTATGTTCAGGCTTGCCAGCAAACATAAGGGCTCCTTCAATCGCATCAAATTGAGGTTCTACAATCCACTTTTGAACGGGCGGAGATAGCCAGTGGAGAATGCGTTCAGCAATGCTTCCCATTAAACAAATACGGGTCGCTCCACGCTTGTTAAGTGCCATGAGAAACGTTTCTATATCAGCAGCAGTTTGTTTTAACATTTCAATGGCGAGCGTATCGCCTTGTTGTGCATGCTGGAAAATAGCTGGAGAAAACTGCCCGTAATCACGAGGTAATGCTTGTTTTGACCAAGCAACCACGTTATCTACGTCATTTTTGAAGTGTGCCATGACGTGCTGGGAGAGCGGGGTTTTCTCTCGGATACCATCTTCTGCCAATAAAACCTGCTGAATTAGGCGCAGCCCCATGACAGCACCACTACCTTGGTCTGAAATCGGAAACTCTCGGCCACCGACAACATGTTGTTGCAATCCTTTGAGGTAGATGCCGCAAGATCCCGTTCCTGCAATCATGATCGCGCCGTCTTGGCCGTTATGTGCGCCGATGCAAGCTCCGTAGGCATCTGTGTTTAATGTCATGCTGGCGAAAGGATGAGCGAGAGACATAAAAGCATTCCAAGAAGCTTTGTGTTCAGCCCCTGCGAGTGCTAACCCAACATGCATAGACGAAAAGTCTTGCTCAGATAACCCGCCTTGCTTAGCTGCCAACGAAATTGCCTCAATGATAGAAGTCATCGCTATTTCAGCACCAAGCATGATGTTGGCGCTGCCAGTTTTCGCCTCACCAAGAAAATTACCCTGGGCATTTTTAATGCGAGCGCGGCAAGAAGTACCGCCACCATCAATACCGACAAAATAGAACGCCATTGTATTACTCCTTAACGTCTACTGATAGGTGGTGAGCTTGGCTCATGATCGCGAGTAAGTACCACGCACCATGTGGGATCCACTGCTCTCCCCAACGCCAGTTTTGTAGGATGTCGTCCTTTTGTGCTGGTGGGTTAAAGGCGATGTCATTCTCGTCTTCAAAACCACCAGTGATACCATTACAGATACCGCCTTTCGCGTTAAAGAACCCATATTGTGGAAGGTAGTCTGGGTTATTTCGCCCATGGCCATCGAGCATGCACATGTCGTATGGGTTTAAGCCAACGATCCAGTTAAGCGCATCTTGTCCAAGACGTATCAGTTGTTGTTGTGTCTCATGTGATTCGATATAAGGCAGAGCGAGGTAAGACATTGATGCTAGTGAACCCAAGCGAGCATTCTCACCTTGCCACCAATAACCAGATTCATTGTTGTGGGCAACAAAGAAGGCATCACGTTTCGATTCTTCAACGCCTTTGACATATTGACGAGGGTAACCAAATGGATTGGTGACACGACTGGTGAGCTCCAATTCAAATTCGCATGCCTGGTTGACCGTCTGTTTTATGGACGCTGCCAACTCGGAGTCGTCTTCGATAGATAGGTATTCACAAAGAGCAATCACTGGTAATCCAGCTTCCGCTGCATGGAAGTAAGGGCGGCTACCATCTTGATTGGCTGACCAAAAATGCTTGAATTTATCATCACTCATTTGGCGGTCTGCCAGGCGTGAAGCCCACAGACGGCTTTCGTCCAAGTAACGGCTTTCTTTGGTTGTTTTAAACAGTTCAACACTGGCAAGCAGGGCACAGTACTCGTCTATGATGTTCTCTTCGCCATCATTGAGATATTGCTTGTTATGCTCTTTTAGGTGCCAGTAGCCATTCTCTGCGGTATTTAAATATTGCTGTTGATTGAACTCACCATGAACGGCTAAACGCGATGCAGCAGCAAGCGCCGCTATCGCGACTCCGCCACCTTGTCGGAAGCCAGCTTGATAATCATCGAACTTGTGACCAAGTTGCGTTTCGAAAGCACAGATTTCACGTTGGGCGGTATCTTTGCTCCATTTATCAAATACCGTCATGTAAAAGAAACCTTTCTCGTTTTGCATGCGAACAAGGAAGTCTGCACCATACAGCGCTTCTTCAATGAGGCGTGTGCGGGTGAAAGCAGCGATACTGTCGCTAGATTGGTGCAGAGAAAGTCCTTTTAGCATGTTCCAAACCACCATAGGGGTTTGTTGAGGATTAAGGTAGTTTGCGTACGAAAGGTGACTTAGATATTTGCTTACATCACCAGACGCATCGTACCAACCGCCATGAACATCGGCCGTCTGTTCGGAATTTAATAGCGTAGCCTGAAGATCGGCATGATCGAAAATTCCGCCGCAACGCTGAGATTTAAAGTAGTGGATTACATCGGAAAGAGTGCGATCCAGAAGAAGTTGTTCAGCAATTTCTAGCTGAGAAGAACAGTCGTTATCAAAGCGAAGATAATAGTGGCCTGGGATCTCAAATGACGAAAAATCGATAAGATAAAAATACCCCTGATGCCAATTCGCTACTTTCCCTTGCTCTTGTACCGAAAAGGTAGCAACGATTTGCTCGCTTTTGGCACAGACCAGTGTGGCAGTATCAGAAGACAAGTGTGATTGTTCTGTCTGTATTACCGCTTTTTTCGGCCCCAGACGCTCATAACCAATGTGGTTAGTCAGTAGCAGCATTTAATGTCTCCGCGAAACAAAACAATTGGAAATGGGCCAGTGTTCTCTGGCCCTAGTTATGCTTAGTTCTCAAATAGGTAACAACGGACAAAGTGGTTTTCAGATAGTTGGGTAACGCCTGGTAGTTGTTGGCGACACTTATCTGTTGCGTGTACACAGCGCCCCGCAAATGGGCAACCGACAGACTCCGGAGTCCAGAGAGGGATCTCTCCTTTGTTTCCTTTCAGTTTCTCGTGAATGGATTTAGATGGATCGGGTACTGCAGAAACCAACAATTGAGTGTATGGGTGTTGAGGATCATGAATGATTTCCTCTGTGTCTCCCCATTCCACCATGTGTCCGACGTACATTACTGCCAAATCTTCCGCGATGTAGCGCGCCGTTGCGATATCGTGCGTGATGTAGAGCAGAGACATTTGTTTCTCGAACTTCATCTCTTCCATCAGGTTTAGAACACCTGCTCGAATCGAGACGTCCAGCATTGACGTAGGTTCGTCTGCTAATACGACTTCTGCACCAACTGCAATGTTACGCGCTAGGTTTACACGCTGACGCTGACCACCAGAAAGCTGGTGAGGGAACTTTTGCGCGGTCTCTTTAGGCGGAATAAGGCCTACTTGTTCCAGCAAGTCATACACACGTTCTTCCAGCTCTTTCTTATTGCCCGGTGACACTTTTTTATGGATAAGCAGTGGTCGTGCAATATGGTGGAAAATGTTGTGCGTCGGGTTTAGTGAGCCAAACGGGTCTTGCCAGACCATTTGCACTCCTTCTCGGTAAGACATTAGATCTTGTCTTGAGTTGATGTCTTGAATATCACGCCCTTTGTATTCAATGATGCCTTCCGAAGGCGCATACATTTTCGCAATCATTTTTGCGGTAGTAGATTTACCTGAACCAGATTCACCTACAACAGACAAACCGCGGCTTTTATACATTTTGAATGATACGTCGTTGATCGCGCGCATCTTGGACTGCTTGATAGAGTTGCTATTTAACGGGAAGTCCTTAACGACGTTTTTACCCTCAATCAGCAACTCGCCGAGTTGTTGGCTCATAATTCTCTCCAGTGTAATTTTGTTTGTAGCTAACGTGATTTCGGGGTTTTAAACCTTAGCCTGAGCAATGGGTTCGCCGTACAAGTGGCAATTAGAGAAACGACTTGGCTCTATCTGACGCAACTGTGTCGGTATTTTTGTGCACGCTTCGTGGACACGGTCACAGCGAGCCTGAAAACGACAACCCTGCGGTATTTCAAGCAAGTTCAAAGGGTTTCCCGGGATACCTGTCAGTTTGGTCTTTGGACCAGTTAGTGGAGGGAAAGAGCTACCCAAACCTTTAGTGTATGGGTGGTAAGGACTTTCCAATATTTGCTGTGACGGTGCGACTTCAATCAGTTCACCTGAGTACATGATTCCAATGCGATCGGAGAACTCAACCATCAACGATAAGTCGTGGGTAATGAACAGAATTGAGAAGCCAAACTCTTCTTTAAGCGCATAAATTTTTTGCAAGATTTCACGTTGAACCACCACATCAAGTGCGGTTGTCGGTTCATCCATGATGATCATCTTAGGATTCAGAGCCAAAGCGATAGCAATGACTAAACGTTGGCGCATGCCACCAGAAAACTGGTGAGGGTAGTCATTAAGTCGGCTCGGATGAATATCGACGATTTCCAGTAAGCCTTCTGCGCGTTTCTTAGCTTGCTCACGCGTCATGTTGGTATGACGCATAATGACATCGCAGAACTGCTCTTCCATGGTCAGAACAGGGTTTAGTGCATTCATTGCACTTTGGAATACCATTGACATTTCGCTCCAGCGGAATGATTGCATGCGGCTATCACTGTATTGCAGGATGTCTTCGCCATTGAAGATTACCTCACCACCGGTGATGAACGCTGGCGGCTTATGAAGACGCATTAGCGAGAAAGCAACGGTTGATTTGCCACAGCCAGACTCACCAGCCAGACCAAAAACCTCGCCTGGCGCAATGTCAAAGCTGACGTTATTACAGGCACGGACATCGCCCGCATCGGTAATGTAATCTACGCATAGGTTGCGGATAGAAATTAGTGGTGCAGTCATGATTATTTATCTCCGCTCCATAGTGCATTTTGTGGTGCCAACTCAGGCTCACGTTCTTTCTTGTCTTTTGCTGCTAGCTTCTTCCAGCGTTTCATACCTTTGTGAGAGCGAAGCTGAGGGTTAGCAATTTCGTCAACAGCAAAGTTCAGTAGAGCAAGTCCAGTGACCAGAACAGTTAGAGCAATACACGGTGCTAACACCTCCCACCAAGCTCCGATCAGCATGGCTGATGAGGTTTGCACGTTGTAAAGCATGATGCCCCAGCTGATGGTGTTTGCGTCGCCTAAGCCCAAGAATGAGATAACGGCTTCGGTGTTGATGGCCAGCATGACGGAACCGATAAAACTTGCACCAACGATAGGAATCAGGTTTGGCAAAATCTCAACAAAGATGATTCGGAATGAAGATTCACCCAGAACCTCTGCTGCTTTAACGAATTCTTTTTCGCGCAGCGCCATCGTTTGTGAGCGGACAACACGTGCACCCCAAGCCCAGGAGGTCCCTGCAATGATTAAGGCGATGGTGAGTGGCCCCGCTTCACCGATAAACGCGGCGAGAACGAACAGCAATGGATATTGAGGAATAACCAGCATGATGTTCATGGCTGCACTTAACACATCATCGACTTTGCCGCCAAAGTAGCCCGCAGAAATACCGATAACCGTAGCTAAGAAGCAGACAATGATCCCTGCACCGAAACCCACACCTAGTGATACGCGAGCACCGTAAGCAACTTGTGCCCAGATATCGCGGCCCATGCGGCTGGTGCCTAAGACATGATCAGCCTTCTTCGACATTAGCAATGTGCGACGGTCATCAGCTAAATTTTTCGCAACCCAGCCATCAGGGTTACTTTGTGCCTGCTTTACGACAAAGCTAGGGTATTCATGTGGATTGCCCGTACGCTTGTCTGGTGCATGCTTAGTAATGACAGGTGCTGCAATAGCGATGAAAATGAAAATGGTGACAATACCAAGGCCAATTCGTGCGAATGAGTTACCTAAAATGAGTTTAAATAGTTCTTTCATGATTATTTGCCTCCGGTACGTAGGCGAGGGTCCAGAATCATGTACAGCATGTCAGCCATTAGGTTGAAGCAAAGCATGAACATCGTCATGATGATTAACTGACCTTGAAGTACTTGGTAGTCTCGAGCGTGGATGGCATTCAGTAGGACGGTGCCTAAGCCTGGATAGTTGAAGATCATTTCGATGATTAGCTGACCACCGATCGCCATACCCAAAGACATTGAAAGTGCGGTGACACTTGGAAGTAATGCGTTACGCGCGGCGTAATTGAATACCACACGGTTTTCACTCAGGCCCTTACCTTTCGCCATTGTGATGTAGTCTTCAGCCAACAGGTTGATCATGTTGTTACGCATATTGACCAGGAAGCCGCCAATTTGAACAATGGTTGCACAAAACAGAGGAAGCACTGCGTGGTAACCGACGTTCTTAATGAATTCCCAGCTTGTCCAATCCGGAACCGCGCCAGGAGTGTACGCGTAACCGGATGGGAACCACTTCAAACCAATAGCAAAGGTAAACAGGGCTAGCATGGCGATAACCATTTGTGGAATAGCTTGAACAATAAGGGTACCTGGCGTAACAAACGCATCATATTTGCTGCCGCGTTTCCATGCTGCAAAAATGCCGAGCACTGATGCGATAGAAAATGAAAGTACCACTGCAGTACCTGCCAGGAACAGTGACCAACCGAAGGCACTACCAAGCAAAGAGTTGACTGAAAGTGGGTAGAACTGAATTGAAGTACCTAGCTCCCAGCTTAGAATGTTTTTGATGTATGACAGGTACTGGATATAAATAGGCCCATCCACAAAACCCAGCAGCTCCTTCATGGCTGCGATTCGTTCAGGCGTAACCTGTACTGAAGCGTTGGCAAACATCATGGTAACTGGGTCACCAGGCATTGCTCGCGGAATGATAAAGTTTAACGTCGCTGCAACTAAGAGCGCGACAAGATAGAATGACAAACGTCTTAAAAAATAACCCATAACTTACACCTTACTCATCCAGATATTTTGTTCTGTTTCTGGTTACAGGTCGCTCCTAGCGAAATTTAGAGCGAGAAATCCCCTGACGACGAGCGCCATAAATTGGTTTCGTGATGAGGGGATTTTTATAGGCGGCATACAGGTGGTATGCCGCTAGAAATGAACTTCTACTTATTTAACTGGTTTTAGGTCCAGTACGTGTAGTAGACGCTCAGGGATACCTGCCCAAATGTTTGGACGGCCCTTAGGATTTTCTTCGTTCCACCAACCAGTGAAGCGTTTAGTGTTGTATTGGTACATGTAAGCACCTGACAGCACAGGGATAGTTACTTGATCTTCCGCGATGATTTTTTGGATACCGTGTGCGATTTCTAGCTGTTCTTGCTTATCAGCTGTTTTGTAGAAGCTGTTAAGTAGTTTGTCTAGGTCTTCGTTTTTGTAGAAGTGCATCGCGAAACGAGGCATACCTTCACCAGACTGTAACTCTGAGTTATAGGAGCTGTTCCAGTATAGGTGTGGATCGGCACCGTGGAAGTAGTTTGTGTATGCTACGTCGTAAGTACCTTCAAGCATCGCTTGGTTGTATACCGAGAAGTCTGGTGTACGAGCACGTGCTTTGATGCCGACTTCTGCTAGTTGCTCAACAGCCAGTTGCACTGTGTTGTTAAAGTCTGTCCAGCCATTTGGAGATTGAATCAGAAGCTCAAAAGATTTACCTGACGGAGTGTCTACAAAGCCATCTTTGTTGACATCTTTAAAGCCAGCTTTAGCTAGAAGTTCTTTAGAACCTTCAACATTGTATGTGTTGTAGCCTTTGTATTTGTTGTGCGTTGCTTCGTCAGACCAAGCTTCGAATGCGTAGCCTAAACCTGAAGCGAAATCGTTCACCGTACCACCACCGTAGAAAGCGATGTCGATGATAGTTTGACGGTCAAGCGCCATAGAGAACGCACGACGGAAATCGACGTTGGTTAGAGCTTCATTCTTCGCAGCATCTGGGTTTTTGAAGTTTACTACGAACGCTTGCGTACCTGATGGTGGGTACCAGTAGTGATGGCTAGGGCTGGCTGCTGCGTATGTACGATCGATATCTGGTACGAAAGAAGAAGTCCAGTCCATTTCACTGTTAACGATTTTGCCTAGGAATTGGTCGTTGTTCGCGATTTGCGGTACACGTAAACAGTCAACATCTAAGTTATCAGCATCCCAGTAGTTCGGATTTTGACACTGGATGTAAAGCTGAGGAGTGAATGTATCCACTTCGGTAAATGGGCCAGTACCTACAGGGTTTTCATTGGTGAAGGTTGATGGATCTTTTACTTTGCTCCATACATGCTCAGGTACGACAGGTACTTTAACAATTTCGTAAGGAACGTTTGAGTTTGCTTCTGTTAGGCGGAACTTAACCTGGTAGTCATTCAACTTTTCTACGCTAGTAACCCAAGAGTTGATACCTGACTGGTCTAGCTCTGGTTTCTCTTTTACTAGGTTGAAAGAGTAAACCACATCATCAGCAGTAAACGCCTGACCATCAGACCATTTCACGCCCTTACGAATATCGAAAGTCACGCTCATCAGGTCGTCGGCCATTTGGAAGTTTTCTGCTAGACGAAATACAGGTGTGTTACCGTGCATTTCGTTGAAAATAACCAGAGGCTCGTAAATAAAGTCGGTTGTTGTGTGCAGGTTAGTTGCACCCAAGAAAGGGTTAAAGTTACGAACAAACGTTGTAAACTCTTTAGGGTGGATAGTTAGTTCACTGCGCTCTGCCGCAGTTGCTACCGATGCAAAACCTGTAGTAGCTGTAGCAATTATTGCTGTTGCTAGTGCTGTTTTTTTAATATTGGCAAGCATAGCTGTTCCTTACTGTTTGCTTCATTTCACTATATGGAATTGAATGTCATCAATTGATAAACACTCGCCATGACCCACCTCTAGAGTTATTGCAACTTAAGCTTTCACCTTCATCACATGTAGAGTGGCCTGTAGGTCTTCGGCAGGAGTAAGAAAACACCTTATCTTGAAAATAATCAAACTCGCATCCCGTTAAAAACGTCAAAAAGGGTGGGTATCACGTTATAAACGTCATTTTGTTTGCTTTTGAACCAAATTGGGCTGGAAAACAAACCTTGATATGCGTCGCAGTTTATATTCCCCTGGATGATGTATGTTAGTGTCTACTTACTCACCATGCCTTACTTAAAATGGTATTTTCTTGTTTTAGTGAGTTAGGAGATCTCGATCACGCACGTGTTTCATGTTAATTCATAAGGTGAAATTTAATCTGCCGTTCTGTTGTGATTGACTTCGCAATCTGTGTCATTAATTTATAAACTTATACTTTAAATGATGAAATTTTCGCCTTTTCTTATTTTGTGTATCGCTGATTATAATGCTTTTTTTATCTCGTAAATAAAGAGATTTTGCGTGATCTTTATTGTGAAAAAAATCCAACGAACATGAACCAGAAATTTGAATTCTTGGCGGGATAATAGCGTCTGCACTAGTTAAATTTGGACTTGCTACAGAGGTTTACTCAGCTGGATGATTTGTATGATGGTTTTTCTGATGGAATAGGTGGCAAGCCATTTTTGTCCTGTTTCCTTTCACTAATAAATAGGCGATTGAAGCCGCAGTAGAAGTAGCCCAGATATAAAAAGCCCCCAACAATCTGCCTCTGATTATTGGGGGCTGTACAAAACGGAGTTCTTTAACCTGGCGTTTCTAGCTGGTCAGTAACTTTTGCAGTTTATCTCGTTGAGCTTCAATATAAGCACGTTCCGGACTTTGTTCTTTACAATGCTCAAGAATAAACTCGATAGAGCTTAGAACGGTTCTCCAACGCGGAGTTTTAGGTAAGGTTTCAATGCGCATGTATTTATCTAGAGTACGGGTTTGTAGTGTACTTCTATCAAGGTAAACGCGCCAAAGACCACTTTGCTCGGCAAAAGCAAACTTACTTTCTCCAGTAACAGACTCCCAGTATTCCAAAGCATGTGTCATTGCCTCAACTAGCACTTCACGCATCACTTCCTGTTTATCTTTTTTATTGCCTAACGCTCTGTCTGCCAGTCGAGTGAACTCTCCCCCAAGCTCTTTAAGCTTCTGCAGCTGCTCTTTGTCGCCGTCAAATGCATAGCGAGAAAGCACCTCTACTGCTGTTTCTAGGTTATGGGTACGGGTTGTATTTACGCCCCCTCCGACATTAAATATATACATAACGTCTAAGCCGGACCCTTCAGGAAGTTTGAGAATATCCGCTCCAATATTTTGACGAATATCCTCAACATAGATATCAATTTTCCCGCAATAATGTGGTTGCTTCACGGTGAGGAATTTTGGCGCGATCAGCTCATCAGCAGAAGAGCGTTTAATTTGCTCCAGACTACGCTTGAATAACTTGCATGCAGCTTCGTTGGCAAATCGAATACGCTGATCTTCGCGTAAGCAGATGATGGCCTCTGGAGCGGATTCAAGTTGTTCTAGCAGGCGGCCCTGAGTTTCAAGCAGGCTGGCTTCTACTTCGGCTCGTTTACGAAGTTCCGACTCAAGTAGCTTATTCTCTATATGACGCATTTCCGCTTTACTTGCAGTTAAATGGGCTTGAATTCTGGCTGCAAGTTCTTGTTTGTTAAAAGGCTTGGACAAGTAATCGTTCGCTCCGGCCTCAAAGCCTCTAACACGATCTTCTGTTTGGCTGAGGGCCGTTAGCATAATGATTGGCAGCTCAGCATGATCATAGCTTTGACGCAGTTCACTGCATACCTGGTAGCCACTCATTCCCGGCATCATAATATCGAGTAGCAGCAATTCCGGTTTTTCTTGTTCGATAAGAGCCAGTGTTTCGGGACCATCCGAAATTGTTCGGACACGATAACCCTCTAAGCGTAAAAAGCTTTCAAGGACACGCAGGTTAACTGGTTCGTCGTCTGCTACATAAAGCAGTGGACCGTCAGGGTTCTCTGGCAGTGATAGGTCATCGGTATTGTCTAGGTTAATTTCGGGTACTTGGAAATGCCCGCAGGCAGCCAGTGTTTGCGTGGCCTGAATCTCTTCCTCACTGGCAAGAGGTAAAGTGAAGCTGAATGTAGTACCTACCATTGGTTGGCTACTCACATATAAAGAACCACCCATTAGCTCAATCAATTGGCGGCTAATTGATAAGCCTAATCCAGCACCTTGACGGTAGCGACTCTCATCTTGTCCAGCTTGAATCAAAGGCTCAAAAATGTGCTCAAGATGTTCGGCAGGGATACCTTGACCAGTATCGACTACCTGAACTCGAACATGATCATCAACGACACCCGCTGAAATAACGATCTTACCTTCTGATGTGTATTTAATGGCATTACCTATTAAATTGTAAAGGACCTGTTCGAGTCGCTGAGGATCTGCCGATACTGCTTTGAGATCATTGGGCACCTGATTGATGATTCGGATGGTCTTGTTGCCAAGTAAATGACCAGACAGCTCTAGTACTAGTCGGGTTGAGCTCGCCAGATTGACCGCTGACTTTTGGATGTCCATGCTACCGTAACGCATTTTATGGTAATCCAATAAGTCGTCGACCAGATTTGCTAAGCGCTGGCCACTTTTAATAATAATATCAAGTTGATACTTCTGGTTTGCCGGAATAGGACCATTGGCGCCAGATATCAGGGTCTCAGCAATGCCGACCATACCATGTAAAGGTGTACGCAGTTCATGTGAGGTGGTGGCCAGAAACTCATCCTTTAGCTTATCTGCCAGTTGCAGCTCGTCATTTTGCTTTTGAATTAAGCGGATATTGCTTTCCAACTCCTCATTCTGCTTTTTAATCGTCTGAATTTTTTCACGGATAGACCGTTGCATACGCTCAAAGCTGATGGCTAAGCGGCCAATTTCGTCTTTCCGAACCGTATCAAATGTCGTTTCATCCAGATCGCCTGCTGATACTCGCTCTGCAGCCCAGGTTAGTTTGAGCAGTGGTGAGGTAATGAAATTCGATAGGTAGTGTGAGGAAATCACAACCAATATGATTGCCGTCAGCATCGCAATGACAAAGAGCTTTTCCAGCTGGTGGATACGAGAAAAAGCGTCTTTCTCTGGCAATTGCACGACCAAAGCCCAGTTAACTCCGCGTGTCTTAACTGGTGCATAGGCAGCGATAATGGCTTCACCAAGCTCGTTTTTATAAGTACCTACGTTAGTTTGACCAGAAAGCGCTTGATTGATGACCTCCATGCTGTTTTGAATGTCATCGCGTTTGGTGTTGATTGTTCGAGGTTGTTGGTCGCCTCCTACTAACAAGGTTTCAATGGACGATTCGCGGTTTTTATCGGCCACTAATTTAGTCATGCCGTTGTTTGGCAATCGGAACATGGCATAGCTGTGAAGATAACCCTGCTGCACGATAGGAGCGCCAAGCCAGGCAACTTGCTTACCATTTTCAAGTTCAAAGTCTGAAACCAGGATTGGGGTATAGTCTTCGTTCACTTTACGGCGCTCGTTGACATCGTCGGCTAAGCGCTGAAACGCTTTACCTAGCGCAGAATCTTTATAGCGACCAGTGAGAAGGTTGGTGCCGTAATTGTCATCTTTATTGATTGAGTAAGTCACGTTGCCGTTGATATCAACTAACAGTATGTCATTGAACTCAGAACGTTTAAGAAGCTCTAAATACGCCCAATGGTAGCGTTTGTGGAGTAGGCGATAACGCTCACTACCGACAAAGTTGGATGACTCCGGCAATATTGACGTTTTAGTCTGATCACCGCTGCCTTTTATATAACGTTGCTGCGCATTTTTACGGGACTCGTCAATATCATTTCCTAAGCGACTGAATGCATTGACTAAACCATAGAAGCGTCCGCCGCTGGCGTAGGCTAACTCAGAGCGAACGAAGCCCATCACTTCAGTTTCGCGAGCTTCAAAGTAGTCAACAATCTGCTGTTGTTTGGTATCTCTTACGGATAAAAGATGTGAGGTGCTTTGTTCTTGCAGATCTTGACTGTGTGACTGCAGGAAATAAAACGCGGTAATAGTTAAAGGCGTAAGGCTGAGGACAAGAAACGCAGTCATCAGCGTGCTTTGTAGACGCTTAAACTTCTGTTTTTTGTAGAATTTGAACATGGATAAGATTGCAACTCGTAAAGGGCAGCAACAATTTTAATGATTGCTACCAAGGTTCTCGTTAAAAACGGATAAGACGTTAAATTCGATAGAAATAACAAAATTAACGAGTTTTTTTGCTTTGACAAGAAAGTTGGTTGCAAAGCGTGCAGAGTCACGCAGTTTTTCTTCTGTTTGTTGAATTTATCGCTAAAAATCGCGCAGGTTATTGCCTGCGCGGAGGGAGGTTACGGCTTTTTGGCGTAATAAATTGAGAACTTCTTAGTCTTATTTAGCGTCTCGCATTTATTGAAAGCGCTTTCAATAATTGGCGGGTACTTTAAGAAGCTGTTTGCCACAATGATCATTTCCCCCTGATTTTTCAGATATTGTGGTGCATCACCAAGCAAGGTTTCTGCGGCATTGTAATTCGTATCTAAACCACTATGGAAAGGGGGATTACTGATGATAAATTGGTAGTCGTTTGCGGTATCTGAATAAATATCCGAAGCAAATACTTTGCCTTCCAAGCCATTGGCTTTAAGTGTTGCTTGGCTTGATGTAATTGCGTAGGCGTTGATATCGCACATTTCAATTTCTATTTCAGGGTTGGATTTCGCCATGAATGCGCCAAGCACGCCTGCACCGCAACCAAAATCAAGCACCTTACCGGACAAAGGCGGTAAAGTTTCCAACAATAACTGGCTTCCTAGATCGAATTCGCCATGGCTGAACACTCCGGGTAAGCTTTTGACCTGCAGCGATTGGTTGCCGAGGTTGATGGTGTAGGACTTAAACCAGTCGAGCTGATTAAATGGCGCTGGTTCATTGACACACTGTCCCCAGTAAAAAGAGCAGCGACGTGCGGAGTCGTATTTATTGATCGGGCCATAGTCTGTGAACATCTTCTCGATACTTTTGATACCAGACCGGTTTTCTCCAACGACCACGATCTCTGTGTCGATACCAAGTTTCGCCATGAGCATTGCCAGTAAATATTCCGCTTCTGCTTTGGCTTTTGGCCAGTAGAGGAGCACCATGTCTGCCTGGGTATCGATGTTAAACTCTGAGCCAAAGTGGCTTTTTATTTTGTCAGATGTACGAATTTGACGGTAATAGCTGTAGTTCGAGGTGAAAACTTCTACAGACTCACAGTGAGCGGTTAGCTCAATAGGGAACAGATCTTCAACTTCACCTGCAACTAAAACATGCTTTCCCTGAAAGTATTCCAGCTGGCGTTGTGCTATTTGGCTTGGAGCAATATAAGCAGACATAAACTTGGTTCATCAGAAATAATTAGGGCCAGATTTTCTCACAATCTGGCCCAAGCTTGAAGTCATTAACGAGTCACTAGCTGTTGTCTTGATCGTTGAGGAAGTCTTTAAATTCCTCTTCATAGATATTAAATAGCACCATAGTGATGGCAAAAATCAGTGGGCCATAAATCAGGCCGATGAGTCCAAACAGTTGCAGACCACCCAATAGTGAGAAGAAAATCATTAAGGTGTTCATTCCCGAACTGCCTTGCATCAGTAGTGGGCGCAATAAATTATCAATTGAGCCAACAATAACCACACTCCACGCTGCTAGGAAAATTGCCCAGGTTGTATCACCCGTAAGGAAAAGGTAAGTCGCCGCCGGTATCCAGATCAAAGCGGTACCTACGACAGGAATGAATGAAGCAAAGCCCATCATTGTGCCCCAGAATAGACCTGGGAAACCCGCCAGCCACATGCCAATCCCACCGGCGAAACCTTGTGCAATGGCGGTAAGGAATGATCCCATTACCGCTGACTTTGATACTTGCTCAATTTCGGTCAGAATTTTGTCTTCCTGACTGCGTGACAGGGGAAGAATATGTCGAATGGCGGAAATTATTTTGTCGTGATCGCGCAACAAAAAGAACAGGACAAACAACATAAGGAAGAAGTCCATCAAGAAATTTGTCGCATCACCGAGAATTTTGGCGCTGATGGTGACCAGATTCGAACCAAATGATGTGGCGAACTGGCCGATTTTTTCCGCAATGGCTTTTGGTTCTATTGTATCGAATGGTAAGTACTCATTAACCAATGCTAATGCCTTTATAACTAAAGGATGCTGGAAAATATCCTGAATTCCACCATTCGTTACCCACTTATAAGTATTTTGTGAAAACAAGGAGCCTTGCTGAACGATGGCAGCAAAAACAAATAGCAGTGGAATCACAATAATAAAGGTCAGTACCACACAAGACAGTAGCGAAGCCATGTTCCTATGTTTTGGCATTTTTTGCTCAAACCATTCGTGTATCGGGAACATGAGTAATGAAATGATAAAAGCCATTACGATCGAGTTGATGTAAGGTTCGACCAATAAGTAGCAAGCAAAAGCAGCGGCGAGTAGGGCGACCATTAGTACGCGATGACTCGACGTGATTTTCACATTGTTTGGCATAAGATAAATCCAACTTGCGGGTGACATGTACGGTTTCTAGCTTATAACACGGGCTTTGAACCTTTATTACTGTATGTACTAACGTACTTATAATATCGTGGTATTAGAGCCTAGTAGCATACCTTGTTATAATGACGACAAATCAGTCGGTTATCAATCAGGAGATGTAAAATGGGTTGTTGTAATGGTGACAAGTCGTGTCAAAACGAGAAAAAAACCAAGCGCACTCCGTGGTTAGGTATTGTGGTTGGTGTACTCGTTGTCTTAGTGATTTTGAATTGGCAATAAAAAAGGACCGAGGAGGTCCTTTTGAGATTCGTCGTTACTGCCTTTGAAGAATTATTGCGCTTCAGCGGCCAGTGTTGCAAAACAGCGGTCTGCGGCTTCGAGCGTGGCATCGATTTCTTTGCTGCCGTGAGCCAAAGAAGTGAAACTTGCTTCAAATGCAGAAGGTGCAAGGTAAACGCCGTGATCCAGCATCAGGTGGAAGAATCGTTTGAAGCGTTCTACATCACACTTAGTCACGTCTTCGTAGGTGGTTACGCTTTCCTGATCAGTGAAGAAGAACCCAAACATGCCACCCACTTGGTTCACCACCAAAGGAATGCCATGTTTATCTGCCAGAGATTTAAAGCCATCTGCTAGCTGCTTAGTTTTTGAAGCCAGACGCTTTTCGTTGCCTTCTTCTTTGAGCAGGCTCAAACTGGCGAATCCTGCCGCCATAGCCACAGGGTTACCAGAAAGTGTACCAGCCTGGTATACAGGACCTGTTGGCGCTACGTATTGCATTACGTCTTTACGACCACCAAACGCGCCCACTGGCATACCACCGCCGATCACTTTACCTAGCGTAGTTAGGTCTGGTTTGATGTTGTAGTATGCTTGAGCACCACCAAGCGCAACACGGAAGCCGGTCATTACTTCATCAAATATCAGTAGCGCGCCTTCTTGATCACAGATTTCACGCAGGCCCTCATGGAAGCCTTCTACTGGTGGAATACAGTTCATGTTGCCAGCGACAGGCTCAACGATGATACAAGCAATTTCCCCTTTGTTGGCAGCAAAAAGCTCACGAACTGAATCGAGGTCGTTGAATGTGGCTGTCAGGGTGTGTTTAGCAAAATCAGCCGGAACGCCTGGAGAGCTTGGTTGGCCTAGAGTCAGCGCACCAGAGCCTGCTTTTACTAGCAAGCTATCAGCGTGACCATGGTAACAACCTTCGAATTTCATGATTTTGTCGCGGCCAGTGAAACCACGAGCAAGGCGAATCGCACTCATGGTTGCTTCAGTACCAGAGCTAACCATACGCAGTTGTTCCATCGATGGCACCAGTTCAGAAACCAGTTCTGCCATTGAAATTTCTAGCTCAGTTGGCGCGCCAAAGCTCAGGCCACGTTGCGCAGCTTCGATCACAGCTTCGCGAATCACTGCATGGTTGTGACCAAGGATCATTGGCCCCCAAGAACCGACGTAATCAATATACGCCTTACCATCGGCATCAAAAATCAGAGCACCGTCTGCTCGCTCGATAAATAGCGGAGAACCGCCTACGCCGTTGAATGCACGAACAGGTGAGTTTACACCGCCTGGAATGGTTTTCTGGGCTTTGTCATACAGTTCTGATGATTTGGTCATGGGGTTATCCTCTTTTGATTGCTCGGACCAAGTGGTGCGCATTGTACCTAGCTATAATCAACTTAGAAACGTTTTGCTTGATTTATGTGTTGTTTCGCAATGTAATTTTAACTATCCGTTATAAAGAATCAGCGGTGAATACTTGAACGAGTTGGTCAGGTATTGGATAATCGTAGCCAATAAGCACAAATTTGACGTCTTGCTTCAGGCTCGACGCATTACACGAGTGAGAGAGGTTTTTCGTGAGCGAAGTAAACGTACCATTATCTTTTTCTGACGCTGCAGCATCTCGCGTTAAGGCGCTGATTGCAGAAGAAGAAAACCCAGCATTGAAATTGCGCGTATACATTACGGGTGGTGGCTGTAGCGGTTTCCAATACGGTTTCACTTTTGATGAGAATGTGAATGACGGTGATACAACCATCGTTAACAGTGGCGTCACACTGGTTGTTGACCCAATGAGTTTGCAATACCTTGTCGGCGGAATTGTGGATTACACCGAGGGCTTAGAGGGAGCGCGCTTCTTCGTTAATAACCCAAATGCAACGACCACTTGTGGTTGTGGCGCATCATTCAGTGTTTAATCTCTGATAACTTATTTCATAAAGGCTGCATTTTTGCAGCCTTTGTTTTATTTACAGATAAATTTCCTGAAACTGCGACCCAGTTAAGAATCCAAGCCTTTACTAATTTCTTTTTATAAAGTTAATTCGTACCATGAATTATTCGACTAAGATTAGTTTGTATAATGAATTAATTCTTCTCACATTGCTCACTGCAAGAGATTGTTATGGCTAGCTTCTCATTTACGCGATTTTTCGCTGAGCGACCTTATATCGTGTCGTTGTTGATTGTTTTGTTGTTATCTGTTTGGTTAGGGCTCGGCTCGATCCAAGCTAACGACGTATCGCCACAGCGTTCATCACAAGATATTCCTCTCGCGAAAGTCTCCTACCAAACATTTACCGCACAAAATACTTATAAAACGATTGAGTTGTATGGCCGAACCGCGCCAGACAGGCAGGCGAACCTAGGAGCTGAAATTGCTGGTAAGATTATTGCGCTCAAGGTTGAAAAAGGTGAGTCGGTTAAGCAAGGACAAGTGATAGCGAAAATTGATAAAGGTGATCTCGATATCCAGCTGGAGCGAGCACGTTCATTGCTTAAAGTTCGTGAAAAAGAGTTCAATGCGGCCCGGTCGTTAAAGAATAAAGGCTTGCAAGGGGAGGTTGCGTTCAGTAATGCAGAAGCTTCTTTAGTAGAGGCCCGAGCGCAAGTAACCAACGCTCAGATTGCGTTGAGAAACACCAATGTAATCGCGCCTTTCAGTGGAATTATTGACCACCTATTTATCGAAACGGGCGATTTTGTCGGTGTTGGCGACCCGGTTGCGACCATTATTGATTTATCTAACTTAGTGATTGAGGCAGATGTCAGCGAACGCCATATTCAGGACTTGTCGTTAAATCAACCAGCGAAAGTGAAGTTTATCTCTGGTGAAACCGCTGAAGGCACGGTGAGTTATATTTCGCGAGTGTCATCAACTGCAACGAATACTTTCCCGATTGAAATCCTCTTGCCAAACCCTCAACAGTCAATTCCTGCGGGGATCAGCACCGAGGTTGATTTGAACCTCAAACAACATTTAGCGATTAAGTTAACCCCAGCGATGCTGGCACTTGATGAAGCTGGTGTTTTAGGCGTTAAAATATTAGAAAATCAAAAGGTTAAATTTATCCCCATTCAATTGGTTAAAGCGGAGCAGGATGGTGTTTGGCTGACAGGGCTAGGGGATAAAGTCGATATTATCACCACTGGTCAAGGGTTTGTGCGTGACGGTGATGAAGTGATTGCCGTGAAACAAGCATTGTAAGTGGGGGCGATATGTTAAGTTTGATTGACGCCGCTTTATCTCGCACACGTACCATGATGGTGTTGCTGGTCTTTGTTCTGGTTTCTGGTGTACTTACCTATTTGACGATTCCGAAAGAATCGAGCCCTGATATCACGATCCCAATTATTTACGTCTCTGTGACCCACCAAGGTATCTCACCTGCCGATGCTGAGCGTCTGCTTGTCCGTCCGATAGAGCAAGAGTTGCGTTCTATCGAGGGTGTTAAAGATATGACCGCAACGGCATCGGAGGGGCACGCATCGGTGGTGCTGGAATTCAGCGTTGGAGTTGACCTAGACCGAGCCATGGCTGAAGTGCGTGACGCGGTTGATTTGGCGAAGCCTAAGTTGCCGACCGATAGTGATGAACCGACTGTCAATGAAGTCACTTTGGCGTCTGAAGAACCGGCTTTATCCGTGGTGCTCTACGGAACCGTACCGGAAAGAACCATCGTCCAGCTTGCGCGCCAATTACGCGACAAGTTGGAGAGCTATCGACAGATCCTGGAAGTGGATATTGCCGGTGATCGCGAAGATATCGTCGAGATCATTGTCGATCCGCTGTTGATGGAAAGTTATGGCCTTGATCAGGCGAATATCTACAATTTGATCGCGCTAAACAACCGTGTGGTGGCGGCGGGCTTTGTTGATACTGGCTACGGGCGATTTTCGGTAAAAGTACCGTCGGTATTTGAATCGCTCAAAGATGTGCTTGAGTTGCCGGTCAAAGTTGATGGCAAGCAAGTGATTACCTTCGGCGATGTGGCGACGGTCAGGCGTGCATTCCGCGATCCAGAAAGTTATGCACGTTTGGACGGAAAGTCAGCGATTGTGCTCGATGTGAAAAAGCGTGCGGGCGAAAATATCATTGAAACGGTAGAGCTGATCAAAGCGGTAATGACAGAAGCGCAAAATCAAGAACAGTGGCCGGACAACCTACTGGTGAAATACACGAGAGACCAGTCGGATGACGTCAAGATGATGCTCAATGACCTGCAGAACAACATCTTATCAGCGATTATTCTGGTCGTGATTGTGATTATTGCGATTCTTGGTGTTCGTACTGCACTATTGGTCGGTATTTCGATTCCGGGGTCATTCTTAACGGGTTTACTGGTACTGGCGATGTTTGGCCTGACGGTGAATATTATCGTGTTGTTCTCGCTGATCATGGCGGTTGGTATGCTGGTTGATGGGGCGATTGTTGTCACTGAGTTTGCTGATCGGCGCATGCAAGAAGGGGTGCCGCGTAAAGAAGCGTATCGGGATGCGGCAAAGCGTATGGCCTGGCCGATCACGGCCTCGACAGCGACGACATTAGCCGCGTTTGCTCCGCTGCTGTTTTGGCCGGATGTCACTGGCGAATTCATGAAGTATCTACCGCTGACGTTAATCGCGACCCTGGCCGCTTCGCTGGCGATGGCACTGTTGTTTGTTCCTGTACTGGGTAGTTTGATCGGTAAACCGCAAAATGTCTCACCGATACAACACAAGAAAATGCTTGCTTTGCATGAAGGCGATTACGATAAATCAACGGGCATCACTAAGCTGTACTACTACACGCTGAATGTTGCGTTACGTCATCCGCTAAAGATCTTGCTAAGTGCCATTTTGCTCTCGGTCGCCGTGGGTTTTACGTACGTTAAAGCAGGATTAGGTGCAGAGTTTTTCCCTGAAGTAGACCCACCATTTTTTACGGTTAAAGTACGCTCCTACGGTGATTTATCTATTGATGAGAAAGACCGGATCATGCGCGACGTCGAATCGGTGATGCTAGGGCATGACGAGTTTGAAAGCGTCTACACCAAAACAGGTGGCGATGATGAGATTGGTTTAATCCAGGTCACACCTGTGGATTGGCAGTATCGTCGTAAGGTGAAAACCATTATTGATGAACTAAAACAAACCACAGACCAATACGCTGGGGTGGAAATTGAGTACAAGTTTCCGGAGGCGGGTCCACCAACTGATCACGACTTGGTTATTGAAATGTCGGGCTCAACGCTCAGTGGCTTAGATGAGGGAGCGAAAATGGTTCGTCATTGGGCGGATGCTTATCCTGCCTTTACCAATATCAGTGATAACTCGAGTAAAGACGGCATTGACTGGCAGATCGATATTCGCCGTGATGATGCCGCTCGCTTTATGGCAGACGCAACACTGGTGGGTAACACGGTACAGTTTGTTACTAACGGCTTAAAGCTGGGAGATTATCTGCCGGATGACTCGAGTGAGGAAGTCGACATATTGGTTCGCTACCCTGAGGATAAGCGTGATATTGGACGATTTGACCAATTGCGAGTTAAAACCGCTGCTGGACTGGTTCCGATCACCAACTTTGCCAGCATTGTTCCTGAACATAAACAGGATACGATCCGTCGTGTCGATGGGCACAGGGTGACCAGTGTGTTTGCGGATATCAGAGAAGGCTACAACCTGGCGCTTGAACTGCCGAAAGTAGAACAGGCACTAAAAGAGTTAGCCTTGCCTGAGGGAGTCGAGTTTAAAATCCGAGGTCAGAACGAAGAGCAGGAAAACTCCTCTGCGTTCTTACTTAACGCATTTATCGTAGCGCTGGTCGGTATGGCGCTGATCTTAATTACTCAGTTCAACAGTTTCTACCAAGCGTTTCTTATTCTGAGTGCAGTATTGTTTTCGACGGTTGGCGTCTTTGCGGGCTTGTTGATCTTCCAGAAACCGTTCGGTGTGATTATGTCTGGGATCGGGGTGATTGCGTTAGCGGGGATTGTGGTAAACAACAATATCGTCTTAATTGATACGTATAATCAGCTGCGCAAGCGCGGTTTGGATAAGCGTGATGCGATTCTAAGAACAGGTGTGCAGCGTCTGCGCCCGGTATTACTGACTACGATCACGACGATTCTTGGCCTGCTGCCAATGGTGCTGGAGATGAACATCGATTTGATCAACCAGAAAATCGAATTCGGTGCGCCAAGTACCCAATGGTGGTCTCAGTTAGCCACTGCTGTTTCGGGTGGACTCGCTTTTGCAACACTACTGACGTTAGTTTTAACGCCCTGCCTACTTATGCTCGGGAAAGACGATCCATCTGAGTAGATAAAATGTCAGAAAAGGGAAAGCGGAGACATAATTCGCCGCCTTCCCTGTTCTAACCGCTTATTTCATGGTTAACAGCTCGCTGTATCGATCAAGCTTTGCCATATTGATTTTTGCATTCGCCAAGAAGGTTTGTCTTGCTTGCCCTGTTAACGATCTTGATTGAGGCAAATTAACCGTACGCGGGTTCTTGTGCACGCCGTTAACCAGGAACTCGTAATGCAGGTGGGGTCCGGTAACACGACCAGTGCTGCCTAAAGTACCGATGGTTTGACCCTGTTTAACACGTTGACCTGTTTTGACGGTACGCTTAGTTAGGTGTAAATACTTTGTAATGTAGGTATTACTGTGTTTGATGAACACATAGTTACCATTAAATTTGTTATATGAAGATTTTTGTACAACGCCATCACCGGCAGCCCAAATAGGCGTGCCCACCGGCGCTGCATAGTCTGTACCTCGGTGTGGACGAACTCGACCAGTCACTGGATGCAGGCGACGTGGGTTAAAGTTTGAGCTTACACGGCGGAAGTCCAATGGGGCGCGCAAGAAGGCTTTCTTCATTGCCCGGCCATTTTCATCGTAATACTTGCCGGATTTCTCATCCAGAATCGCGGTAAAGGTATCTCCCTGGTTTTTGAAAACGGCCGCGATGATTTTACCGCGTCCAATCACTTCCCCTTCAACGACCTCTTCCTGATACAGAACTCTGAAGGTATCGTTCTTACGAATATCTAACGCAAAGTCGATATCCCAACCAAAGATACCGGCTAACTCCATAATCTGGTTCGCGTTCAAGCCCGAAGAAATCGCCGCATTCCAAAAATTAGATTTGATAGTCGCTTCGGCGAAATTGTATTGATAATCGACCTCTTTTTTATCGATTTCCGATACGTATTTGCCATTTTGTAACTTGATACGGAAGGTTTCGAAAGCGCTCAAGGTGCGTCGTAGTTGAACTAAGTTGTTATTTTCATCAAAACCGAATTGCAGTCTGTCGCCAGGTCGAAGACGGGTTAACTGCTTTTCTACTTCTTTATCTGAAGAAACCAGCTCATGCAGAATACGCGCAGATAAGCCGACGCGGCTAAATAGAATAGCGGCACTTTCGCCATTTTTAACTTTATAAGTCTCCCAGCGTAAAATCGAAGAGGTGGAGGATGTCCCGTTTAATGTCGTCAATTCCATAGAAATTGGCACAGGATAATATTGCCCCACTTTTAAGCGGCTTTGTTGTGGGTCGAGTTCTTGCGGATCGGGTAAAAAAAACAGTGCGAAGATGATCAGCGCACTAAAAAAACCGATCAATACTTTGTGCAAGAGTGGAAGTCGGACAAAAATCGAATGCATGACGTACTTGTTTGCTAAATTAAACATAAAAAATGACAACTACCTAGTCTAACGTGTTTCAAAATGCATCGCTATTCAAGTAATATGTCCAGCTATTATATTTTGCCAAATCTGTGGGAGTGAACAAGAATGGCGAGCATTGAAGCTGCACTAGCCGAGATTAAGCGCGGTGTTGAAGAGCTGATTCCAGAAGAAGAGCTGATCGCAAAACTAAAAGAAGGCCGTCCTTTACGTATTAAATTAGGTGCGGATCCAACGGCACCTGACATTCACCTGGGCCATACGGTTATTTTCAATAAGCTTCGCTTGTTCCAAGAGTTAGGCCACGAAGTGACGTTCCTGATTGGTGACTTCACAGCAATGGTTGGTGACCCAACTGGTAAAAACTCAACTCGTCCACCACTTAGCCGTGAAGACGTACTGCGTAATGCTGAAACGTACAAAGAGCAGGTATTTAAAATTCTAGATCCTGCAAAAACTAAGATTCAATTTAACTCAGAGTGGCTATCTGATCTTGGTGCAGAAGGCATGATTCGTCTTGCTGCTAACCAAACGGTTGCTCGTATGTTAGAACGAGATGACTTTAAAAAGCGTTACACCGGTGGACAACCAATCGCTATTCACGAGTTCATGTACCCATTACTGCAAGGTTGGGATTCAGTGGCAATGGAAACCGATGTTGAGCTTGGCGGTACCGACCAGAAGTTCAACCTGCTAATGGGCCGTGAACTTCAAAAATCTAACGGTCAGAAGCCTCAGGTCGTATTAATGATGCCTCTTCTTGTTGGTCTTGATGGCGAGAAGAAGATGTCTAAGTCTGCGAACAACTACATTGGTATCAGCGAAGCACCAAGCGAGATGTTTGGTAAGATTATGTCTATCTCTGATGATCTAATGTGGAGCTACTACGAGCTGCTGTCTTTCCGTCCACTGGAAGAGATTGCCCAGTTTAAGGCTGATGTTGAAGCGGGTAAGAACCCTCGTGACATCAAAGTACTGCTTGCGAAAGAGATCATTGCACGTTTCCACAGTGATGCTGACGCTGATGCAGCAGAGCAAGAGTTTGTAAACCGCTTTGCCAAGAACCAAATCCCTGACGAAATGCCAGAATTTGCATTCGAAGCAGGCCGTCCAGTGAGCAATCTGCTTAAAGAGGCAGGCTTATGCCCATCATCTTCAGATGCGATGCGTATGGTAAAACAGGGCGCAGCTAAGATTGACGGTGAGAAAGTGGCAGACAGCAAGTTTACGCCAGAAGCTGGCACATACGTATTCCAGGTTGGTAAACGTAAATTCGCTCGTATTACGATTCAGTAATTATTAACTGAGCAAAATGAAAGCGCCCAATGGGCGCTTTTTTGTTTAAGGGCTGCTTAACCGTAAGACACTATTTTTTCGGTACCGTCTGACTGAAGTTCACGACATCGTTATAGAATAGTTTCTCAAAACTGGTAATCGGCGCGACTGCAGGTGTGCTGCCATCCTTTTTCTCTGGGAAGTAATCAGAGACAAACTGGACAAAGATGGTATTCGGTTTGCCGTTCTTATCCAGCCCATATCCGGCCATATTGTAAGTCCCATATAACGAACCACTTTTGGCAATCAGTTGTCCTTTAATCGGTGCATTACGCATGCTTTTGCGGTATTGAAGTGTTCCTGATTCCCCTGATTTTGGCATGATAGCGATCAGGTTGAGCTGTTTTTCATTTTTCCAGATATAACGTAATATCTCGGCCATTTTGGTTGCGGAGATTCGGTTGTTTCTCGATAACCCAGACCCATCTTCCAAACGTGCTTGTCGGATGTCGACGCCCGTATTCGCGAAGATAATTTGCTTGATAGCTTCAGTACCATTGGTAAAACTGCCGGGTTGAACAAAAAATTTCGCGCCAAGCGTTTTAGTCAGCGTGTCGGCGATCAGGTTGTCTGAACGTTTTAACATCTGATCGAGCAAAACAGATAATGGCTGAGACTGGTGCAGAGCGAAAAGTTTGCGCTGTTTCTTCGGCGCCGGCCCCACCTTTATTTTGCCTGTTAGCTTAATGTTTAGTTGAGCAAGCAAAGCGGTGATATTTTTGCTGGTATACATTTCAGGATCTTGGACAGCAAACTTTAGAGGTAATGGCTTATCTCTTGCGACCAGGCAGCCATTTAACTCATAGCGATTGTCAGGGTTGGGTAGAAGGTCCAAATCACAGTGGCGACTTTTCTGAACGGCTCGTGTTACCGTCTCTACGGAAGTTTTCACATAAATAGGTTGATGTTCGGGCACAAATACCCTTGTCCCACCATCTTTCTGTGTGTAGATGGATGCTTGTACACAGTTTTTGTTCAGTGTGATGGCGGATGCCGGGGCGCTGTAGCAAACACCAAGAATATCCCATGGCCATCCTACCGCGCGGTTATAGCCAGTGAAAATGCTGTTATCGAGCCACAAATCGCCGTCAATACGTTTTAAGCCATTCTTTTTTGCAAGGGTTAGAAGATCTTTGAGATCTTTGGTTTGTAACGTTGGATCGCCAACAAAAGTAATGACGGCATCTGAGCTAGATGCTTCAAGTCTGGTTCGAAATCTAAAACTATCCCCGAGTTCTAGCTTGGCGGCTAAAGCGGTGACAATCTTGAGCGTGCTGGCTGGTGGAAATAGCTGCTCGGTAGGGTGAATACCAGCAAGCTCTGCATTATCAGTGAGTTTTTGCGCAACCAGGCTGATGCGTGCGCCATCTGGTAGCACTTCCTGATGAGGATATGCTTGCGTGGCTAACGGACATAGCAGGGACAGTAAAAATAGGGACCAACGTAAACGCATAGAGGCACTCTCTGACGTGAGTTATGTAGTTGAGTATACCCAAGTTCCTCCAAGATGCTAGGTGAAGGAAGAATGGTTTTCTCGTCATTTATTAATCAGCCAATAATAAGGAAGTTACGAGCGGGGTTTGTTAACTGGGAATAAAAAATGCCCGCAAAATGCGGGCATTGAATGAAACTTTCGCTATTCGCTATTCGCTATTCGCTATTCGCTATAAAGCTTAATTAGAAGTCGTAACGTAGACCTAGAGCTAGCTCGTCTTCTGCATCGATCTTAGTTGCTGTTGTGTTCAGACCAGTAGTAGAACCAAACTTGTCGCCAGAGTCGATTAGGTTAAAGTTGTATGAAACGTAACCACGGAAGTTAGGCTTGAAGTAGTAAGACGCGTCAATAGCAATGTTGTCTTTAGACGTTTCGTCGTTTGTTTCTGCATTGTTGTACGTTGTTGTGAATACAGTTTGACCGACAGTGTAAGCACCTGCTAGTTCGTAACCTGTGTAGTCAACAGTATCAGAAAAGTCATCAGTCATCTTCTCACCGTCAGTGAATACACCAGCGAAGTATAGATCGCCCATAGTGTAAGATGCCGCTAGCATGTACTCGTTAGCTTCGTCTTGTTCTGCGTAACCCGCTGCTAAGTCAACGCCAGTGTTTGCTAGAGCGTAGATTGCAGATAGAGAGTAACCGTCTTGATCGTTGTCTGAGAAATCACCGTTAGCGTTTTCCACACGGTCAGCGAAGCGGTAGCTTGCTTTAACACTTAGGTTTTCGAATTGGCCTTTGTAAGCCATCATGTTGTCTGCACGGTCAGCGACTGAAAGTTTGTCAGCTGCTGAGTTACCGTGGTAACCCATGATATCCGTGAAGTCAGTGATAACGCCTAGCGCACCTTCGTTTTTACCGTAAGAGAACTCACCCCAAGCGCCGCCTAGACCAGCGTAAGCAAGACGTGTATCTAGAGAGTCTTCACCACTGATGTCATTGCCTTGGTCGTCAAAGTCAGCGGTAGTGAATTCACCTTCCCAGAAACCAACGCCGTATAGGTTGTCACTGACTTGTTGTTTGCCAAGGAAGTTTAGACGGATGCGAGAGTTGTCTTGAGCATCGCCATCTTTCATAGATAGACGTGCTTCAGCGCGGCCACCCATTTCGAGAGAAGTGCCATCTTGGTTGTAAAGTTCAGCTGCGTTTACGCCAGTTGCCATTGCTGCTGCAGATACAGAAAGAGCAATTAGAGTCTTTTTCATCTTATTTGTCCTAGTTAGCTGTCCATAATTCATTGTTGTATGGGGGAGAGGCTTGCTCTCACAAGCTATTGGTCTCGGAAAGAAATGCCATGCACACGAGTAGAGCGTGTCGGTAAGTCTTTGATCGAACAACTTGCTGGACACGTTTTACCGTTAAAGTTTCCTTGTGAGTTAGTAAAATGATATAAATTTCGATAGTGAACGCTGTTCGATTGTGTGGTTTTGTTTTCTATGTGTCTGATAAATATTGTTTTATTGTTTTTTGTTTTGAATTTGGGATTGATTATATTTTATGTTTTTTGAGGTTTTTTCTTTTAAAAAACCGTGTTGTTTTTCAATAAATTACAATAATGATGAAACTAAATAGTGACGCACATCATTATGCTCGAGTACTCAGCGATACTTGAGTTCGAATTAGGGTGATTTCACATCTGAGTTTGTTTACACTAGATAAAACACATCTTCAAACACACTACCCTGTCAACTGACAGGGTAGGGTTTTTTTGTCCAAAACATAGTTGGGCATGAGGTAATATAATGGAAAAAGTGCCAATGACACTACGTGGCGAACAAATGCTACGTACAGAATTAGATCGTCTACTTAAGCTACGTCCTCAAATTTCTGAGGCGATTGCAGAAGCTCGCGAGCTAGGTGACTTAAAAGAGAATGCGGAATACCATGCCGCGCGTGAAGAGCAGGGTATTTGTGAAGCGCAGATCCGCGATATCGAATACAAGCTGTCTATTGCTCAGGTTATCGATGTGACTAAAATGGAAAACACCGGAAAAGTGATTTTTGGCACAACAGTGACTTTGATTGATATCGATACTGACGAAGAAAAAACCTACCAAATTGTTGGCGATGATGAAGCTGACATCAAAGCGGGCCGTATTTCTGTTAGCTCTCCAATTGCTCGTGGCCTGATTGGTAAAATGGAAGGTGACGAGGTCGTTATCGAAACTCCGGGCGGCGCAAAAGACTTCGAGATTGATCGAGTAGAATATATTTAGTCAGAGAGTATTATTCTGTCTGTAAAACATAAAAAGGTCGCCATTGGCGACCTTTTCTTCAGCAACGCAAGTAGTGATTACTTACGAGGGATTTCGATTTTACGCTCTTCAGATTGGCGATACAGTACAAGTACTTTACCGATAGTCTGAACTTTTTCTGCGCCCGTCTCACGTACGATAGCGTCGATGATTAGCTGTTTTGTCTCACGATCTTCTGAAGCAACTTTTACTTTGATCAGTTCGTGATGGTTTAGAGCGATTTCAATTTCTGCTAGCACGGCTTCTGTAAGTCCATTTGCGCCCATTAGCACAACAGGTTTTAAACTGTGAGCCAGGCCTTTTAGGTGCTGCTTTTGTTTGGTGCTTAGGTTCATTACGCGGCCAATTTTCTTTAAAATAAGGGTTGAAAAAAGCTATTTTAACGCCATCTATTGCTGAAGACTATAATTTATTGAGTAATAGGTTACGCCTATTAAAACAATAGCTCCTATTTGTGCCTTGTTAGGATTAAAATGAGTAAACAAAAACATTCGGCGAGTTCTGGTCGTTGGTTGAAAGAACACTTTGATGATAAATACGCGAATGAAGCTCGTAAAAAAGGTTATCGTTCACGTGCTTACTTCAAAATTGATGAAATCCAAGCCAAAGATAAGCTGTTAAAACCAGGTATGACCGTGGTCGATTTGGGTGCAGCTCCAGGCGGTTGGTCGCAGTATGCTGCTAAAATAGTAGGAGATAGTGGTCAAATTATTGCGTGTGATTTGTTACCAATGGATCCGATTGCTGGTGTAAGCTTTTTACAAGGTGACTTTCGTGACGATGCGGTTTTAGACGCTTTGTTAGAAAGAATCCAGCCATCGATGGTGGACGTAGTCATGTCTGATATGGCACCTAACATTGCTGGTAATAACTCTGTCGATCAACCTAGAGCGATGTATTTAGTTGAATTGGCCTTAGATATGTGTCGACAAGTTCTAGCGCCTAATGGTAGCTTTGTTGTTAAAGTTTTCCAGGGTGAAGGCTTCGATCAGTACGTGAAAGAAGTCCGAGACATGTTTAAAGTCGTAAAAGTCAGAAAACCAGATTCTTCGCGAGCTCGCTCTCGAGAGGTCTTTGTAGTAGCCACTGGTTACAAAGGTTAACCATTTTGCTCTATTAAGAGCGTGTTAACACTATGGCTACAGTCAATGAACTGTAGTACCCTACCTTTAATTACAATTAGTTATCGAGAGGCTTACACCTTGAGTGACATGGCAAAAAATTTAATTCTGTGGCTTGTTATCGCTGTCGTATTGATGTCGGTATTCCAGAGCTTTGGCCCTGGAGAAAGTAATGGCAGAACCGTGGATTACACCACGTTTGTACAGGAAGTTGGCCAAGGCCAGATTCAAGAAGCAACTTTTAAAGGCGAAGAAATTAGCTTTATTCGTCGTGGCGGCGGTGCCAAGATGGTCACATACATGCCAGTGTATGACCAAAAGCTTCTGGATGACCTAATTAACCAAAACGTGAAAGTGCAAGGTACACCACCTGAAGAGCAAAGCTTGCTCGGCACTATCTTTATTTCTTGGTTCCCAATGATCTTACTGATTGGTGTATGGATTTTCTTCATGCGTCAAATGCAAGGCGGCGGCGGTAAAGGCGCGATGTCTTTCGGTAAGAGTAAAGCTCGAATGATGAGCGAAGAGCAGATCAAGACTACGTTTGCAGATGTTGCTGGCTGTGATGAAGCCAAAGAAGACGTAAAAGAGTTGGTTGACTACCTGCGCGATCCAAGCCGTTTCCAGAAGTTGGGCGGTAAGATTCCAACGGGTGTGCTAATGGTCGGTCCTCCAGGTACTGGTAAAACACTGCTTGCTAAAGCGATTGCTGGTGAAGCAAAAGTACCGTTCTTTACGATTTCGGGTTCTGACTTCGTTGAAATGTTTGTTGGTGTCGGTGCATCTCGTGTGCGTGACATGTTCGAACAAGCGAAAAAAGCCTCACCTTGTATCATCTTTATCGATGAGATCGATGCGGTTGGTCGTCAGCGTGGTGCTGGTGTAGGTGGTGGTCACGATGAGCGTGAACAAACATTGAACCAAATGCTGGTTGAAATGGATGGTTTCGAAGGTAACGAAGGTATTATCGTTATTGCTGCGACTAACCGTCCAGACGTTCTTGACCCTGCATTGCTACGTCCTGGTCGTTTTGACCGTCAGGTCGTTGTTGGTCTACCAGACGTGCGTGGCCGTGAGCAAATTCTTAAAGTCCACATGCGTAAAGTACCTCTAGCGGGTGACGTAGAGCCTTCTCTAATTGCACGTGGTACTCCAGGCTTCTCAGGTGCGGACTTAGCAAACCTAGTAAACGAAGCAGCGCTATTTGCGGCTCGTGGTAATAAACGCAACGTATCAATGGTTGAGTTTGAACTGGCTAAAGACAAAATCATGATGGGTGCTGAGCGCCGTTCAATGGTGATGTCAGAAGAGACGAAAGCGTCCACTGCCTACCACGAAGCGGGTCACGCCATTGTCGGTCGTTTAGTTCCTGAACATGATCCTGTGTACAAGGTATCGATTATTCCTCGTGGTCGTGCACTCGGTGTGACGATGTACCTGCCAGAACAAGACCGCGTAAGCATGTCTCGTCAGCACTTAGAATCCATGATTTCTAGTCTGTACGGTGGTCGTCTTGCTGAAGAGCTGATTTACGGTGCCGAGAAAGTCTCAACAGGTGCTTCTAACGATATCGAACGTGCAACAGATATTGCGCGTAAGATGGTAACGCAATGGGGTTTCTCTGAAAAACTTGGTCCTTTGTTATATGCAGAAGATGAAGGTGAAGTGTTCCTAGGTCGCAGTGTAACTCAGACAAAACATATGTCTGATGATACCGCTAAGCTGATTGATGACGAAGTTCGTCAAATCATCGACCGCAACTACGACCGTGCTAAGAAGATTTTGCAAGACAACATGGATATCATGCATGCGATGAAAGATGCGCTAATGAAGTATGAAACCATTGATGCTCACCAAATCGATGACCTGATGGAGCGTAAGTCTGAAATTCGTGAACCGGCTGGTTGGAGTGATAACCTGACTAACAAGCCTGAGGTTGATGATAAACCGCAAGCTGCGCCTGCAGCGAAAGAGGAAGAAAAAAAGGCTGATGCTGATAAAGATGCAGAACAGTCCACTTCCCAAGAAGCGGCTTCAACTGACGCACCAGAAAAGAAAGATTCTGAATAACTATTGTTGATATTGATAAACCCCGAGTTCGCTCGGGGTTTTTGTATTTATTATGATTATTAAAGCAAAAAACAAATCTCTGGACCTTTCTCGTCCACATGTAATGGCCATCCTCAACGTCACACCTGATTCCTTTTCTGATGGAGGCAAGTTCAATTCACTAGATTTAGCCCTTGCCCAAGTTGAGAGAATGATAAAAGCAGGGGTGAGCATTATTGATGTTGGCGGTGAATCAACACGTCCTGGTGCTCCTGAAGTGACTCTGGAAGAGGAACTTGAAAGAGTGATCCCGGTCGTCAAAGCGATAAGAGAACACTACCCAGACGTCTGGATCTCAGTGGATACCAGTAAAGCTGAAGTCATTCGTCAGTCCGTGGAAGCAGGGGCAGACCTGATTAATGATATTCGTTCACTGACCGAGCCGGGCGCATTGGAAGTTGCAGCACAAGCGAATATACCGGTGTGCATCATGCATATGAAAGGTCAACCAAAGACCATGCAACAGAACCCGCAATATGATGATCTCATGCAGGAAGTGGAGCAGTTTCTAGCCGAGCGAATGGCAGTATGCGAAGCGGCAGGTATTGCTCGTGAAAATATCATTCTTGATCCTGGTTTTGGCTTTGGCAAAACCATTGAACACAATTATCATATGCTGGCTCATCTCGAGAAGTTTCATGAATTTGGCTTGCCGATTTTGGCCGGCCTGTCTCGTAAGTCGATGATTTTTAAACTGTTGGATAAGCCTGCCGCAGAATGTACAAACGCCAGTGTCGTTTGTGCCACCATTGCAGCGATGAAAGGTGCACAGATCATTCGGGTACACGACTTTGAAGAAACGCTAGAAGCGATGAAAGTTGTTGAGATGACGAAAAACAATATTTAAAAATAACAAAGGAAAGTTTATGTCTGATAAAAGACGTTACTTTGGTACAGATGGTGTGCGTGGCAAAGTTGGCCAATATCCAATCACACCTGATTTTGTACTTAAGCTAGGTTGGGCAGCTGGTCGCGTATTAGCGAAACAAGGCACAAAAAAAGTAATTATCGGTAAAGATACTCGTATATCTGGCTATATGCTGGAATCTGCACTAGAAGCAGGTTTGGCTGCCGCTGGGCTTAAAGCAACGTTTACTGGACCAATGCCAACACCAGCAGTGGCTTATTTAACACAAACATTCAGAGCAGAAGCCGGGATTGTTATCTCGGCATCTCACAACCCATACTACGACAACGGCATCAAGTTTTTCTCTTCTGAAGGCACCAAGTTACCTGATGATATTGAACTTGCGATCGAAGCTGAACTGGATAAAGAAATTGAATGTGTGGAGTCTGCTGAGTTAGGTAAAGCAACCCGTCTAAACGACGCAGCAGGCCGATACATTGAGTTCTGTAAAAGTACTTTTCCTTCTGCGCTGACGCTATCAAGCCTTAAGATTGTGGTTGACTGTGCACATGGTGCGACTTACCACATTGCTCCTAATGTCTTTAAAGAGCTGGGTGCCGAAGTTATTGCGATGGGTGTTGAGCCTAATGGTACAAACATCAACGATGAAGTTGGCGCGACGGACGTACGTGCTTTACAAAAGCGTGTAGTAGAAGAGCAAGCGCACTTAGGGCTAGCGTTTGATGGTGATGGTGATCGCCTAATCATGGTTGACCACTTGGGTAATAAAGTTGATGGTGACCAAATTGCTTACATCATCGCTCGAGATGCGCTACGCCGTGGTGAGCTGAAAGGTGGTGTTGTTGGTACGCTGATGACTAACTTAGGCATGGAAAATGGTCTGAAGCAGTTAGGTATTCCATTTGTACGTGCTGCGGTAGGTGATCGCTACGTTATGGAGCAATTGCTTGCTAAAGGCTGGAAGATCGGTGCTGAAAACTCAGGCCATATTATCTTGCTTGATAAAGTCACCACCGGTGATGCGATCGTTGCTGCTTTACAGGTACTTGCTTCTATTATTGGTAGCGATATGTCGCTATACGATCTTTCTCAAGGAATGAAGCTTTACCCACAAGTTCTTGAAAATGTTCGCTTCTCTGGTGATGTGAATCCACTGGAAGCAAAAGCAGTATTGGACTCTGTTGCTGAAGTTGAAGCTGAGTTAGGCGAGAAAGGTCGAGTGCTACTACGTAAGTCAGGTACTGAGCCACTGATTCGTGTCATGGTCGAAGGCGAAGACGCAGAACTTGTCCAGACCTCAGCGCTTAAAATTGCTGATGCTGTAAAAGCAAGTTTTTAATCATTGCGTTAAACGACAACATGAAAGAAAAGGGCGGTTTTTGCCCTTTTTTTGAGCGTTCGACTCACGGACGTGGTTTTTTTACTAATTTCCCCTTGTCAGCGTTAATGGCTTTCGCTAGTATTGCACCGCCTCCCGTTAGGAGGTCGCTAGCCTTGTTCATTTAATAAGATTGATTATTTTTGAGCGGCGCTGGCTCAACAATTTGGAACATAGGTGGAAAAAATGTTTACAGTTCTACTTGTGATTTACCTGTTGGCAGCGCTTGGTGTGATTGGCCTTGTGTTGATTCAACAAGGTAAAGGCGCAGATATGGGAGCCTCGTTCGGTGCTGGTGCTTCAAACACAGTGTTTGGTGCTAGCGGCTCAGGTAATTTCTTAACCCGAACAACTGCTATTTTAGCAACCGTATTTTTTGTCATTAGCTTGCTACTTGGTCGTATGTCTACACACAAGACTGAGTCTCAATGGGAAAACCCTATCCAAGGTCAAACCGTTGTAGAACAAGTTGAGGACGCAGCGAGTGAAGTTCCAGCCCCTACGGGTGATGAAATTCCTCAATAAGCTGTAAGGTTTTGATGCCGAGATGGTGAAATTGGTAGACACGCTAGCATGAGGTGCTAGTGCCTTTGGTGTGAGGGTTCGAGTCCCTCTCTCGGCACCATGTATTTACAAACTTGTAAATCACTTGTTTGCGAGTATAATGCTCAGCAAGTCGGACGCGGGGTGGAGCAGCTTGGTAGCTCGTCGGGCTCATAACCCGAAGGTCGTCGGTTCAAATCCGGCCCCCGCAACCAACCTCTTTCTTTGAATAAGAAATCGAGAGTTGGCAAGTTTGCGTAGTACTAACCACACTACGAGTTAAGAATGAGGTTTTTATCTATTCTTAACGTATCAGGGTCCAGCAGCATAAAACCCCGACTATCGGGGTTTTTTGTTATCTGAGTTTTTTAAATATCTCAGGTTGCTGCTTGGTTTTTTGATTGGGCTCTGAGCCCTTTTTTTGTTTCTGGAGTGGTTTAAATGACTGGTTTAGAAAGACAACTTACTGAAATGCTTGAAGCTCCTGTTGAGGCGTCGGGCTATGAGTTGGTTGGATTAGAATTCATTCGAGCAGGCGCACACTCAACGCTACGCATCTATATTGACCATGAAAATGGCATTAACGTGGACGACTGTGCAGAAGTTAGCCACCAAGTAAGTGCGGTACTAGACGTTGAAGACCCAATTTCGGTTGCTTACAGCCTAGAAGTGTCTTCTCCAGGTTTAGAAAGACCGCTTTTCAAAGCAGCACATTACGAGCAATTTATTGGTCACGAGGTCAGCATCGTTTTGAAGATGGCTGTAGCAAACCGACGTAAGTGGAAAGGCATTATCCACGGTGTTGATGGCGAAACAGTGACAGTTACTGTCGAAGGCCAGCAAGAAGAGTTTGCTTTAAGTAATATTTCAAAAGCTAACCTGATCCCTAAATTTTAGTTCCCTAAAAAAGTTTAAGCTTAGAGGCTAAATACAATGAGTAAAGAAATTTTAGCGGTAGCAGAAGCGGTATCGAACGAAAAAGCGGTACCTCGTGAGCGTATCTTTGAAGCTCTTGAGATTGCTCTAGCAACTTCTACAAAGAAAAAATACGAAATCGAAATCGACGTACGTGTTGCTATTGACCGTAAAACAGGTGAATTCGTTACTTACCGTCGCTGGTTAGTGGTTGACGATGTTGAAAACCCAACTAAAGAGATCTCTCTAGAAGCTGCACAATATGAAGATGATTCAGTTGAGCTAGGCGACTACGTAGAAGACGAAATCGAATCAGTGACGTTTGACCGGATTACGACTCAAACGGCTAAGCAAGTTATCGTACAAAAAGTGCGTGAAGCTGAGCGTGCACAAATCGTTGAGCAGTTCATCGACAATGAAGGTGATCTCATCACTGGTGTTGTCAAGAAAGTAAACCGCGACACCATCGTACTTGATCTTGGTAACAACGCAGAAGCGGTAATCCTACGTGATGACCAGCTTCCTCGTGAAAACTTCCGTCCAGGTGACCGTGTTCGTGGTCTTCTGTACAAAGTTGCGCCAGAAGCGCGTGGTTTCCAACTCTTCATCACTCGTTCTAAGCCAGAAATGTTGGCAGAGCTTTTCCGTGTTGAAGTGCCTGAAATCGCTGAAGACATCATCGAGCTTAAAGGCGCAGCACGTGATCCTGGTTCTCGTGCGAAGATCGCAGTTAAGACTAACGACAAGCGTATTGACCCTGTTGGTGCGTGTGTTGGTATGCGTGGTGCACGTGTACAAGCGGTTTCTGGTGAGCTTGGTGGCGAGCGTATCGATATCGTGCTTTGGGATGATAACCCAGCTCAGTTCGTTATCAACGCAATGGCGCCTGCTGATGTTGCTTCTATCATCGTTGATGAAGATACACACTCAATGGATATCGCCGTTGAAGCTGATAACCTAGCGCAAGCGATCGGTCGTAATGGCCAGAACGTTCGCCTTGCCTCTCAACTAACTGGTTGGGAGCTGAACGTAATGACAGTTGCGGATCTGCAGAAGAAACACGCAGAAGAATCTCAAGCATCTATTGAAAACTTCATGAAGTACCTCGATATCGAAGAGGACTTCGCACAACTACTTGTTGAAGAAGGTTTCTCAACGTTAGAAGAAGTTGCTTACGTACCAGTAAACGAGCTACTTGAAATCGATGGCCTGAATGAAGAGCTAATCGAAGAGCTACGTGGTCGTGCGAAAGATGCACTAACAACCATTGCATTAGCGCAAGAAGAATCTTTTGAAGGTCTGGAACCTGCTGAAGATCTGCTGGGACTTGAAGGTCTAGAGCGCGAAATGGCATTCAAATTGGCAGCAAAAGGTGTGGTAACACTAGAAGACCTTGCTGACCAAGGCATTGACGATTTAGAAGGTATTGAAGGCCTGACCGAAGAGCGTGCAGGTGAGCTAATTATGGCCGCACGTAACATCTGTTGGTTCGGCGAAGAAGCATAATTCAGCAAGGAGGAAGCGGCATGACACAATTAACAGTTAAAGCACTGAGTGATGAGATTGGTACGCCAGTCGACCGCTTGATTGAACAACTTGCTGACGCTGGCATTAAAAAGGCGAGCTCTGACAATGTTACTGATGAAGAGAAGCAGCAGCTTCTCTCTCATCTGAAAAAAGAACACGGTGATAAATCTGGCGATTCAGAGCCGACACGCCTTACGCTACAGCGTAAAACTCGTAGTACACTTAGTGTGAATGCGGGTGGTGGTAAGAGTAAGAATGTTCAGGTTGAGGTGCGCAAAAAACGTACATACGTGAAGCGCAGCACAATTGAAGATGAAGCGAAACGTGAAGCTGAAGAAGCAGCAAAACGTGAAGCAGAAGAAGCAGCAAAACGCGCAGCTGAAGAAGCCGCAAAGCGTGAAGCTGAAGAAGCTGTAAAACGTGAAGCAGAAGAAGCAGCAAAACGTGAAGCTGAAGAAAAAGCGAAACGTGAAGCTGAAGAAAAAGCGAAACGAGACGTTGATACGAATGCACAACGTGAAGCTGACGAAAAAGCGAAACGTGATGCTGAAGACAAAATTAAGCAAGAAGCAGCGCGAAAAGAGGCCGACGAGCTTAAACGCCGTCAGGAAGAAGAAGCTAAGCGTAAGGCTGAAGAGGAAAGTCAGCGCCAGCTTGAAGAAGCTCGCGAATTGGCTGAAAAGAATAAAGAGCGTTGGTCTGCTGCAGAAGAGAAAAAGGGTGATATGGAAGATACAGATTACCATGTAACGACTTCACAATACGCACGTGAAGCCGAAGATGAAGCAGATCGCAAAGTAGAAGGTGGTCGTCGTAAGAAGAAGAAAAAACCTTCTAACAAAGATGATCAAGCACGTAACGGTAGCCGTGGCCAACGTGGTGGCAAAGGCGGCCGTAAGGGCAAACTGGCTAAGCCAACCTCAATGCAACATGGCTTCGATAAGTCAGCAACGGTTGCTAAGCAAGATGTTGTAATTGGCGAGACAATCGTTCTTTCAGAACTTGCTAACAAGATGTCGGTTAAAGCGACAGAAGTTATCAAAGTGATGATGAAGATGGGCGCAATGGCGACTATCAACCAGGTTATCGACCAAGAAACTGCACAACTTGTTGCTGAAGAAATGGGCCACAAAGTTGTTCTTCGCAAAGAGAACGAACTGGAAGAAGCAGTACTGTCTGATCGTGACACGAATGCAGAAGCGGTTCCTCGTGCACCAGTTGTGACTATCATGGGTCACGTTGACCACGGTAAAACGTCAACACTTGACTACATCCGTCGTACACACGTTGCTTCAGGCGAGGCGGGTGGTATTACTCAGCACATCGGTGCATACCACGTTGAAACTGAAAACGGCATGATCACCTTCCTTGATACTCCTGGACACGCAGCGTTTACTGCTATGCGTGCACGTGGTGCTCAAGCGACAGATATCGTTGTTCTTGTTGTTGCTGCAGATGATGGTGTAATGCCTCAAACGGTTGAAGCTATCCAGCACGCGAAAGCGGCAGGTGTTCCTTTGATCGTTGCAGTGAACAAGATCGACAAAGAAGGTGCTAACCCAGATAACGTTAAGAACGAACTGGCACAGTACGATGTTATTCCTGAAGAGTGGGGCGGTGAGAACATTTTCGTTCACATCTCTGCGAAACAAGGTACTAACATTGACGCACTTCTAGAGTCAATCCTTCTACAATCTGAGGTTCTAGAGCTAACCGCAGTTGCTGAAGGAATGGCGTCTGGCGTAGTTGTAGAATCTCGTCTAGATAAAGGTCGTGGTCCAGTTGCAACCGTTCTTGTTCAGTCTGGTACGCTAAACAAAGGCGATATCGTTCTGTGTGGTCAAGAGTACGGCCGTGTTCGTGCAATGCGTGATGAAATTGGTCAGGAAATCACAGAAGCTGGCCCGTCAATTCCTGTCGAGATCTTAGGTCTGTCAGGTGTGCCAGCTTCAGGTGACGAAGCAACTGTAGTTCGTGACGAGCGTAAAGCGCGTGAAGTTGCAAACTACCGTGCAGGCAAGTTCCGTGAAGTGAAACTTGCTCGTCAGCAGAAATCTAAACTAGAGAACATGTTCTCTAACATGACAGCTGGTGAAGTTGCTGAACTGAACGTTGTGCTTAAGGCTGACGTACAGGGTTCTGTTGAAGCTATCGCAGACTCTCTAGTGAAACTGTCAACTGACGAAGTTAAAGTCAACATCGTTGGTTCAGGCGTTGGTGGTATCACTGAGACTGACGTAGTACTAGCAGAAGCTTCTAACGCAATCATTCTTGGCTTTAACGTACGTGCGGATGCATCTGCTCGTCGTGCGGTTGAAGCAGCCGCTGTTGACCTACGTTACTACTCAATCATTTACCAATTGATTGACGAAGTGAAACAGGCAATGGGCGGTATGCTTGCTCCAGAATTCAAGCAAGAGATCATTGGTCTTGCTGAAGTTCGTGACGTATTTAAGTCACCGAAACTGGGTGCAATTGCCGGCTGTATGGTTACTGAAGGTCTGATTAAGCGTAACAACCCAATCCGCGTACTGCGTGATAACGTTGTTATCTACGAAGGTGAACTTGAGTCACTACGTCGCTTTAAAGATGACGTTCAAGAAGTTAAGAATGGCTACGAGTGTGGTATCGGCGTTAAGAACTACAACGATGTTCGCGTTGGCGACCAAATCGAAGTATTCGAAATCGTTGAAATTAAACGTACTCTAGACTAATTGACTAAGATTACTCATATTATCTTTGATAGATAAGTAGTAATTGGTTGTTGAATACACCATGGGGGGCTGGCTTAGACCAACCCCCCATTCTTTCTATATAAGAGAAAAGATATGTCAAAAGAATTTAGCCGCACGCAGCGTGTATCACAGCAGCTGCAAAAAGAACTTGCCATGATCCTTCAACGTGAAGTTCGTGACTCACGTTTGGGTATGGTTACTATCTCAGATGTTGAAGTATCTCGTGATCTTGCCTATGCAAAAGTATTTGTTACTTTCCTGTGTGTTGGTGAGCAAACACCAGAATCATGTCTAGCAGCGCTGCGTGAGCATGAAGTGCATATTCGCATGATGCTAGGTAAGCGTATTCGTCTGCGTCTTACTCCAGAAATTCGTTTCCACTACGACAATACCTTGGTTGAAGGTATGCGAATGTCTAACCTTGTGTCTGAAGTGGTTAGTGCAGATAAGAAAAAGCAAAAAGATTCTGGTCGCGAGGACGAAGAATAATGGCTCGTCGTCGTAAAGGTCGTCCAATCAATGGCGTTATCCTGTTAGATAAACCGACAGGTATCTCATCTAATGATGCGTTGCAAAAAGTTAAGCGCATCTACTTTGCCGAAAAAGCGGGTCATACGGGTGCATTGGATCCTCTAGCGACGGGCATGTTGCCGATCTGTTTGGGTGAGGCGACCAAGTTTTCTCAGTTCCTATTGGATTCAGACAAACGCTACCGAGTGATCGCGAAACTGGGTGAACGTACCAACACATCAGACTCTGATGGTGAAGTCGTAGAAACTCGTCCGGTCGATGTGGATCTTGAGAAGCTAGAAGCGTGCATTGACAAATTCCGTGGTGAATCGGATCAAGTGCCTTCTATGTTTTCAGCGTTGAAATACCAAGGTAAGCCGTTGTACGAGTATGCGCGTAAAGGAATCGAAGTTCCTCGCGAATCTCGTAAAATCATGGTCTACGAAATCATCCTTCATCGTTTTGAAGGTGATGAGGTTGAGATGGAAGTACACTGTTCAAAAGGTACTTACATTCGCACTATCATTGATGACCTTGGAGAAATGCTCGGCTGTGGCGCTCACGTTACCATGCTTCGCCGCACAGGTGTTGCGAAGTATCCATACGAGAAGATGGTTACGCTTGAGCAACTTAACGAGTTACTGGAGCAAGCACACCGCCAAGAGGTCGCGCCACGTGAGCTTTTGGATCCGCTGCTTATGCCAATGGACACGGCGGTAGAAGATCTACCAGAAGTGAACCTGATTCCAGAGCTTGCGGACATGGTTCAACATGGTCAACCGGTTCAAGTAAGTGGTGCGCCTACTGAAGGTTCTCTTCGCCTTACCATGGGAGAGGAGCGCTTATTTATCGGCGTTGGCGAGATGAATAACGACGGAAAAATTGCACCAAAACGCTTGGTGGTTTTTCGTGACGAAGAGTAATTTCGCACTACTTGAAAAATACCGGCCTTAGTGCCGGTATTTTTTATTGCGTGAATGGATAAACTTCCCTATAATTCGCGCTTCTCGTGTCGGCTGAATCAGAGATTGGCTGGCACAAATATTAACTTACTCTTATTAGGAGAGAATTATGTCTCTGAATGCAGAAACTAAAGCAGCAATCGTTGCAGAATACGCACAATCTGAAGGCGACACTGGTTCACCAGAAGTTCAAGTAGCTCTACTTACAGCTTCTATCAACCACCTACAAGGTCACTTCAAAGCGCACAAAGGCGATCACCACAGCCGTCGTGGTCTTCTACGTATGGTTTCTCGTCGTCGTAAGCTTCTAGATTACCTAAAAGGTAAGAACCTAGCTCGCTACCAAGACCTAATCAAGCGTCTAGGCCTACGTCGCTAATCAGCGACTGCTTAGCAGTTTGTCGAAAAAGGGGCTTTATGCCCCTTTTTTGTTGCCCCTTATTTATTTTTTGACTGCGAAAGCTTATTTTGACTGCTATAGCTTAGCCAAATCCCCCTTAAGCCGTTATAATACTGGCGGCTTAATCTTTTGCTATGGTTCTAGATAAGTGAATGACCACTATATAGAACAGTAGATCAGATTTTCACTAAACTCTTTGCATTACAGTCAACCTCGTCGACCAAAAGGTCGCGGCTATTAAAAGGAAATTTGTTTGAGTTTCTTTTCACTAGTCGCGATTCGTAATGCCTTGAGTGTTTATTAACACACCTAAGCGGCTGATTGTCAGCGCGTTTAGAAACAAGGAATAACAATGTTCGAAAAACCAGTTGTTAAAACGTTCCAGTACGGTAACCACACGGTTACTCTAGAAACTGGCGTTATTGCACGTCAAGCTACAGCAGCAGTTATGGTTACAATGGACGATACAGCCGTATTCGTTTCAGTTGTAGGTAAGAAAGAAGCGGTTGCTGGTCAAGACTTCTTCCCGCTAACAGTAAACTACCAAGAGCGTACTTACGCAGCAGGTAAAATCCCAGGTGGTTTCTTCAAGCGTGAAGGTCGTCCATCTGAAGGCGAAACCCTAACAGCTCGTCTGATCGACCGTCCAATCCGTCCGCTATTCCCGGATGCATTTAAAAACGAAGTACAAGTTATTGCTACGGTTGTGTCAGTAAACCCTGACGTTCAACCAGATATCCCAACAATGATTGGTACTTCTGCAGCGCTAGCTATCTCTGGTATCCCATTCAACGGTCCTATCGGTGCGGCGCGTGTTGGTCACATCGACGGTCAGCTTGTTCTTAACCCAAGCCAAACTGAGCTAGCTTCATCTCGCCTTGATCTTGTTGTAGCGGGTACAGAATCTGCAGTGCTAATGGTTGAATCAGAAGCTGACAACCTAACTGAAGAAGAAATGCTAGCGGCGGTTGTTTACGGCCACGATCAACAACAAGTTGTGATCAATGCAATCAACGAGTTCAAAGCTGAAGTTGCTACTCCAGCTTGGGATTGGGTTGCGCCTGAAGAGAACACAGCGCTTAAAACTAAGATTGCTGACCTAGCAGAAGCTAAACTTGTTGAAGCTTACCAAATCACTGAGAAGATGGCTCGTTACGACCGTATCCACGCGATCGCAGCAGAAGTTAACGAAGTGCTACTTGCTGAAGATCCAGAAGCGGACACGAAAGAAATCTACACTATCTTCCATGACCTAGAGAAGACAGTTGTACGTCGTAGCATCATCGCGGGTAACCCACGTATTGATGGTCGTGAGAAAGACATGGTTCGTGCGCTAGACGTACGTACTGGTATTCTTCCACGTACTCACGGCTCTGCGCTATTCACTCGTGGTGAAACTCAGGCTATCGTTACAGCAACTCTTGGTACGCAGCGTGATGCGCAAATCATTGATGAGTTGACAGGTGAGCGTAAAGATCACTTCCTACTACACTACAACTTCCCTCCATACTGTGTAGGTGAAACTGGTTTTGTAGGTTCTCCAAAGCGTCGTGAAATCGGCCACGGTAAACTAGCGAAACGTGGTATTGCAGCAGTAATGCCATCTGTTGAGGAATTCCCATACACCGTTCGCGTTGTATCAGAAATCACTGAATCTAACGGTTCATCTTCAATGGCTTCTGTATGTGGTACCTCTCTGGCTCTTATGGATGCTGGTGTGCCAATCAAGTCTTCTGTTGCGGGTATTGCAATGGGTCTTGTGAAAGAAGGCGACGATTTCGTTGTTCTTTCTGACATCCTTGGTGACGAAGACCACCTAGGTGACATGGACTTTAAAGTAGCAGGTACTAACACTGGTGTTACTGCACTTCAAATGGACATCAAGATCGAAGGTATCACTAAAGAGATCATGCAAATTGCGCTTAACCAAGCACAAGGTGCACGTAAGCACATCCTATCTGTAATGGATGAAGCGATTTCTGGTGCTCGTGATGATATCTCTGAGTTCGCTCCGCGTATTCATACTATGAAGATCAGCGCTGAGAAGATCAAAGACGTTATCGGTAAAGGCGGTGCAGTGATTCGTCAGCTAACTGAAGAAACAGGCACAACTATCGAAATCGAAGACGACGGTACGATCAAAATCGCAGCGACTGAAGGTACTGCAGCGAAAGAAGCAATTCGTCGTATTGAAGAGATCACTGCTGAAGTTGAAGTTGGCCGTATCTACACGGGTAAAGTGGCACGTCTGGCGGACTTTGGTGCGTTCGTAACGGTTCTTCCTGGTAAAGATGGCCTGGTACACATTTCTCAAATCGCAGAAAAGCGTGTTGAGAAAGTATCTGACTACCTAACTGAAGGTCAGGAAGTTCAAGTTAAAGTTCTTGAAATCGACCGTCAGGGCCGTGTACGTCTAAGCATGAAAGAAGCAGTAGAAAAGCCAGCTGAAGAAGCAGCAGCTGAAGCGCCTGCCGCTAAAGACGAGTAATCTTATACTCGACTTTCGGTCTTTTATTAGCGTAAGGGCCTGAAAGCATGCTATAAAAGGGGAGCATTTTTGCTCCCTTTTTTTTGTTTTGTTTCGAAGAGTTAACCCTCAGGTGAGGCAATTTATTCTACTATTGCATATAAAGGTAAGGCATTAAGAGAAACAGACTCGGAGCAGTCCAGACAGGAGTATCAATTAGTGAAATGGTTTCAAACCGCAAGTTTATGTGTTGCTATCGTGCTGACCGGTTGCGCAAATACTTCTCAGCAATCGGCTCAGCAGTGGGTTTACCCACCAATGGCGGTGCCTCTGCAGCCTAGCGTGCAACAAGAAGTTCAAATTGCGCGTTTATCTCAGCTTCTTCAGCGTCCTGATCTGAGTGATGAAGTTCGTGCAAAAATGCATTATGAGCGCGGCAATTACTACGACAGTGTCGGCTTACGTGACCTTGCTCGTTTGGATTTCAACCAATCATTACAATTAAACCCAGCTCAACCGGATATTTTCAATCTATTAGGGGTGTATTTTACTCAGGTTGGTGAGTTTGATGCGGCTTACGAGGCTTTTGATTCAACCCTAGAGCTGGCCCCAGATAATACGTATGCGGAAAGAAACCGTGCCATCGCATTGTATTATGGCAGCCGGATTGAACTCGCTCTGGAAGACATGAATAAGCATTATGAAGAGATGCCCAGCGATCCCTTCCGTGCGCTGTGGCTCTACATCATTGAAGCCGAGCAGGATCAAGAACAAGCGAAAGCAAACCTGAAGAAGCGCTACCAACGAGATCGCAGTGAGGAGTGGGGGTGGGTCCTCGTTGCGATAATGCTGCGTGACGTCTCAGACGAGCAGGCACTAAAGATGATCATGAATGGTACAAGAGAAAACTACCGTCTTGCGGAGCGACTCACTGAAACTTACTTCTACCTTGGCAAGCGTCATCAACTTGAAGGTGACTTTGCAGGTGCCATTTCACTGTATAAGCTGGCGATATCCTTCAATGTTTATGATTATGTCGAACACCGGTATTCATTTATCGAGTTAGCCCAGATATATGAACAGTTGCAGCAGGACAGGGTAGCTCAGCGGAAAGCCGAGCAACAAGAGAATTAGTCTAAAGCCGCTCACCGAGCGGTTTTTTGATGGTGATGCGGATATGGTTCTGGTTGAGCTTACGTTATCATAGCGAGCCATAGGCGCTGTTTTGTACGATATGAACTTCGTGTACAGAAAAATAAAATATTATTAATATTAACGAGTTAGCAGTTGCTAACGGCTGGTGATTGTTATGCAAGGCTCGATATATAGACAATTTTGGAAGTACACTATTCCAACCGTTGCCGCCATGTTGGTAAATGGTTTGTACCAAGTGATCGATGGCATTTTTATTGGCCGCTATGTTGGTGCTGATGGGCTGGCTGGAATTAACGTAGCATGGCCAGTGATTGGTACAATCTTAGGTGTCGGCATGATGGTCGGCGTCGGCACGGGGGCTCTTGTTTCCATCAAGCGTGGTGAACAAGACCAATACGGTGCCAAATGCATTTTATCTACCGGGCTATTACTACTCGCCGCATTGATGCCAGTCGTTGCAACTGTTCTTTTTTACTTTGCGGATGATTTTATTCGTTGGCAAGGTGCACAAGGCCAAGTATACGAGCTAGGCCTCCAGTACCTACGAATACTGATTGTTTCATGCATATTTACTCTTGGATCGATCGCCGCGCCATTTCTATTGAGAAATGATGATAGCCCTAACTTAGCCACGATCCTGATGGTAACAGGCGCAGCGATAAACATCTTACTAGACTATGTCTTTATCGCTTGGTTGGGATGGGAGTTGACCGGTGCCGCCATTGCAACCGCCTTGGCGCAGATGGTAGTGACGGTTCTCGGTATTGGTTACTTCTTCAGTTCGAAAGCTAAGCTGCGTTTAAGTGTAAGTGACCTGCAGGTTCAGTTTGAGTTCGTGCCTAAGATCGTGATGATCGGTAGTTCGAGTTTCTTTATGTACGCTTATGGCTCGATCATGGTGGCGCTGCATAATTCGTTGTTCGCTCAATACGGTAGTGCGTTATTGATCGGAGCTTATGCGATTCTCGGTTACATAGTGACTGTTTATTTCTTAGTTGCAGAGGGCATTGCTAACGGTATGCAACCTCTGGTGAGTTACAACCATGGCGCGCGTAACCCGGAAAACATTCGCAAGTTGCTCAAAATAGCCATGGGAACCTCGGTATTAGGCGGTATCGCTTTTGTAACCTTGATGAACGTTTTTTCCTATGAAGTTGTGTCAGTATTCAATAGCTCGGATCAGCAGTTAATTGAAAGTACAGTGATGGGGATCCGCTTTCACATGTTTGCCCTGTTTTTAGATGGGTTCTTAATGGTTTCCGCGGCGTATTATCAGTCGATGAACAAGGGCAGTAAGGCAATGTTCATTACGGTTGGTAATATTATGGTTCAGCTGCCATTTCTGTTCATCATGCCAAAAATATTCGGTGTGGTGGGTATTTGGATCGCCTTCCCATTGTCTAACATTGCGTTAAGTTTGGTCGTAATGAGTATGTTATGGCGTGACGTGAAGAAGTTGCTTCGGGAGAGCCCTGTCGAACCAAGCATGCAAGCTTCTTGATATAGGTGACAGTTATAGTAAAGCGAGGTATTGACCTCGCTTTACTATTCACTTTTAGAGTCAGATATTTTTGACGTCCAGACCGGCTAGCTGATGCCAGTAACCATTGCATTGACGACTTTCCAGCTTCTGAGGCTTTTCGCCTTTTTCATTAGCGCGGAATTGCTCTAATTCAGATAAGGTGCTGATGCCAAGTGGGCTAAGTCGTACCACATCCACTAATCCCTGCATGCCAGGTAAATCATTGATTAAGTTATAGCAGTAACCAGACTGAGTTTGGATGCCATTAAGATTGAAAACTTCTTGGCCCTCTTGGCTTCTGACCTGAATGCCTGTTGGGTACTTAATGCAGCAGGTCTCGCAATCGTCTTTTGCGCGGTTCTCAGCTCGAGCCGTAAAGCAACGAGCAGAGTAGGCTAGTGGCAGATAGCCATGGCTGAACACTTCCACTTCAAACTTATTACGGATACCAAGGCCCTCACATTGCGCTAAGGTGTCACTCAACCAGTCGCGTGACAGTTCAACAGGCATACACCAGCGAGTCATTCCCTGTTTGAGAAATAGGTTCAGTGTATGTGCATTGTAGGTATTAATTGCCGGGCCAACAATAAATGGTACTCGGTGTTCTGCGGCTAACTGAACTGCAGAGACATCATTGGCTTCGATCGCGAAATCACCATTATCAATGTACTTCTTCATAATGTTGACTTCACTTGGTGCTTCCAGCAGCGCCATAGTTGAGAGCACGACCTGTTTTCCGGCAGCGGAGAGCTCTTTCGCGATATCAAACCAATGGGCTGGTTTCATCTCTCGACGTTTAGAGCAGACACTCTCCCCTAAATAGATGATGTCCGCGGTACTCTTTTTTGCTTGCTGATAGAAGGCTTCTACATCTTGTTTGGGCCAAAAATAGAGTAATGGACCCAGTGCATATTTCATTGAATTATCCATCTTAACCTCTATTGCCATTGACGGTGATAAGCACCTAGTGTGGTTTGTGTACCTTCAGACACATTTGCCAGTGCCGCATCCCATGCTGCTTCCACTTGGTAAGCTTCAGGGTTGGCTTGGTAGCGATCAATCGCCGCTCGCCAGGTGCGGGTTACTTGTTCTACATAAGCAGGGCTGCGCTGACGTCCTTCAATTTTTACTGAAGCAACATTGGCTGCAAACAATTCAGGAAGCATAGAAAGCGTATTCAGGCTGGTTGGCTCTTCCAGTGCGTGGTAGCGCTTTTTCTCGCCTTCGATTTCCGCTTCAAAGCGGCCTTTACACAAGGTCGGATAACCGGCATTTTCACCGTCACTGTAACGATCAATCAGAATGTTGTTGAGTCGGGATTCCAACCCTTGTTCGGTCTCTTGCCAGCGCACGTACTTAGCCGGAGAGCAAGCGCCTACCGTGTTTGGTGACTCACCAGTCATGTAAGACGACAGATAACAACGACCTTCAGACATGATGCACAAACTACCAAAGGCAAACACCTCAAGCTCTACATCGCTGGTGATATTGCGCGACAACTGTTTAACCTGATGAATAGAGAGCACACGTGGCAGTACGACCCGTTTTACGTTGAAATTCTGTTTATAGAACTCAATGGCTGCGACATTGGTTGCAGACGCTTGTACTGAGAGGTGAAGCTCTAACTCTGGATATTTGCGGGCCGCATATTCCAGTACCGCAATGTCAGCGACAATCAGCGCATCAACACCTAATGAAGCTGCGTTGTCTACGGCGTTCGTCCAGCGTTCAAAGCCATTTGGATGGGCGAATGTGTTGAGTGCTACGTGGATTTTTTTATTGCGGTCATGAACGTATTGCACCGCTTTCTCTAGCTTTTTGCCGTTAAAGTTTAATCCAGCAAAGTGACGTGCATTGGTATCGTCTTTAAAGCCGATGTAAACGGCATCTGCACCACAATCAATCGCAGTCTTTAATGCAGGCAGGTTGCCCGCAGGACACAAGAGTTCCATATGCTCATAATCATTGAGAAAAAGGTGTCCGCATTTTATGAAGGATTATGAATAGCAAAATTGACCTAAGTTAGGTTTAGCTCAATAAACTCAATATTTACTCTTTGGGAGTAACGAGTCAGTTCTTGTGGCGACGATTTTGCACAAAGAGCTCTTCAATTTCCTGTTTAGGTTGCGGGCGGTAAAAGTGGAAGCCCTGAATAGAGTGACATTGCAGGTTAGAAAGCAACGTCGCTTGCTGGTGGGTTTCTACCCCTTCCGCAACAACGGATAAATCGAGTGATTTACCGAGATTGATGATGTTTTCGATAACGGTTACCTGCTTGGGTAAGGTGTCAATATCGTTAATAAATGCTCGGTCGATTTTGAGCTCATCTATAGGGAAGCGGGCTAAGTAAGACAGAGACGAATAGCCAGTCCCAAAGTCATCAATAGATAGGGCAAAGCCCAGCTTCTTGATGGCGTTTAGCATCTGTAATGTATGTTCGCTGTCGCTCATTACTGCGCTTTCTGTAAGCTCAAAGGTGATACAGCTTGGATCGAGGTCGGTGGTGCGCAATAACTTTTCCATAAAATCAATCAGCTGTGGGTTACCAAACTGCTCTGGTGATAAGTTTATCGCGACACGTCCAGGTAAAACGTTTTGCTGCTTCCAGCGTTTTACTGTGTTAAACACATCACGCATCACCACTCGTCCCAGGTGCTCGATCAATCCTGCTCGCTCGGCTACGGGAATGAATGCGCCAGGGCTTATGTAGCCTTCGACAGGGTGTTTCCAACGCACCAGGGCTTCTGCGCCGTTGATACTGAAATCTCGTGCGTTGACTTTGGGCTGATACCAAACTTCGAGGCCATTTTGTTGCAGTGCTTTTTGTAATTCGATTTCCAGCCACAAACGCATGCGCGCTTCTTTGTTCATCTGATCGTTAAATTTGATCAGTCGATTGCGGCCACGATCTTTTGCCTCGTACATCGCGGTATCGGCATTTTGCAGCAGAATCCGAGCATCTTGACCATCTTCTGGATAGAGAACGCTGCCAATTGAACACGCAAGGCGTTTGCTAAAGTGATGTAAGTCGAAAGGCTGATTGATCAGAGAAATAATGCGATCAGACAGAATCTCTGCCATACGAGCGTTTTCAGGCTCAGGTAAAATAATGCCGAATTCATCACTACCCAAATGACCGATAATTGCCTGACTTGGTAATAAACGCTTCAGGCGCGCCGAGACCTCTTGAATTACCTTGTCACCAATATGATGGCCAAGTGAGTCATTGATATTTTTAAAGTTATCGATATCCAGATAGAAGAGCAGTAGTGGTGTCTGTTTTTTGATCAGTTGTTCCAGGCGTTTAGTAAAACCAAAACGGTTGTACAACTTGGTCAATGAATCAATATTCGCATCTTCACTAAATGCGGCGGATAAATGCTTTGGCGCATTGTCAGCATCTTGAATCAGAACGATTTGTGACGCACTGCCTAATATGGCAGTTGAATCGGCATGAAGCTGTACTTTGCGTTCAAATCCACATCGCGCGCTGGTCAGGCAAATAAAAGGCTTGTCAGAAATCAGTGTACTTAAAGGATGGCTAAAGACCTTTTTGGTGCTTTCATCAATGAATAAACGGCTGAGCTTTTCTCCAAGTAAATCGTGAGGCGAGTTGATTCCGAGTAACCTTGCTGATGCCGGGTTTGCCGCAATAATGACATCTTCTTCGATAAGCAATAAGCCGTCGGGCAACAGTTGAGTGAGCTTGGAAAATTTGCTCTCTGATTCTTCAAGGGAACGAACAAGGATGTGTTTCTCTGAGGTATCGACGGCATGAAAAACCACAAACTTTACATCACTTTCTTCATAAACCGGCGACAAACTAAAATGCAGGCTGGTTTCTAGATCCGTTTCATCCAGCGTAATCTCTGCTTCAACATGTGTACCATCGAAGGCGCGTTGATAATAAGGGGCGAGCTTTTTGTAAAACTGCTCTCCTAAAACGTGGACGTCGTTGAGTCCGATGAGCGCTTCATTACTCAATCCGGCGATATCACAATAGCGATCATTCACCATTCGATAATTGTGTTTTTTATCAAGAATGGCGAAAAAGAAAGGGCTATTTGAGGTTAGCGTGGCAAACCAATGTTGTAATTGCTGGGAAGGCATGAGGTTATTACCGATCTCCGATGAGCCAGATTATTCGTCCGTTTTAAACGTGCTAGTTGAGAAAGTTCGCTCCGGTGAAGTTTAACGCAAGAACTGAGCTCAGCTCGTTAAGTCATTGACTTACTTAAATTGCGTTGCCAACAATCACCAAAATACGGTCGGTCACTATAGCTTTGAAAATTGAGTTATTAAAGCGTTTATCTCATTGTTCTCATCAATAATACACGTAAGTTCAAAAAACGAAGCATTTATGGCCAAATGAAAACAAACCGTTTATTGATGCATAACAGGTATCAGATTCACACAATTGCGTAATATGATTGCCCCGATGATAAAGTAACGGATAATGAACGTGTTAAACAAGATTCGCAGTCAACTAGTCAAGAACGCAGCCAATATCTTGCGCTCTCCAGTCCAGTTATTACCACAAACGGTGCAGAAAAAGGCCTTACTTGAAGGACTTAATATGATATTCAAAGAGTCGCTGGACGATGGCGATTTTGAATTTCTGCAAGATAAGTGGTTAAAAGTTGCGATTAAAGACTTGAACTTAGCATGGTACATCAGCTATCAAGATGAAAACTTACTGGTTGCTGAAAAACCAGTTCAGGAAGATGTGAGTTTTAGTGGTAACCTAAACGATCTAGTATTAATTGCTGGTCGTAAAGAAGACCCTGACACACTGTTCTTCCAACGTCGCCTTTCGATTGAAGGTGACACTGAGCTTGGCTTAGAGGTGAAAAACTTAATGGACAGTGTGGACTTAGAGCAGTTACCAAAAGCCATGCAAGTCGCTCTGAACCAATTAGCGGATTTTGTCCACAAAGGAGTTCAAGAGCCTGCACAACAACCCGGAGTAGCGAATGCTTATTCGAACTGAAGCCCCTGCGGACATTCTTACCATTGACCGCTTATTGAAACACGCTTTTCCAACTGACGCAGAAGCTAATTTAGTGATGCGTTTACGTGAAAATAGCAAGCTGACTTTGTCTTTGGTGGCGTGTACCGATGAGGGGGAAGTGATTGGTCACGCTTTATTTAGCCCAGTTACATTAAATGGTGAAGATTTGTCATGGCAAGGACTTGCGCCATTAGCGGTACACGAAGACTATCGACGCCAAGGTATCGCTGCCGAGTTGATTAAAGAAGGCTTCGACTCTTTACGCGACTTTGGTTATCCGGTATGTGTTGTGCTCGGTTCCCCAGATTATTACGCTCGTCAGGGCTTTAAATCTTGTGCTGATTTAGGATTTGAATGCGCATGGGAAGTGCCTGAAGGTGCGTTCCGTATTGCTGAAGTTGTTGAAGGCCAATGTGCAGGACGTTCTGGTCGCATTGATTATTCGCCTGAGTTCGACGACTTATAAGCACCAAGACAAGATACAACTTAGAAAGCAGTCAGTGGAAAACCGCTGGCTGCTTTTTGTTTGAACATACTTTCATTTCTCATTGGTGAGCGTCATTTTAGCGAGCCTAGGAATTAAATAGCTGCGCGCACAAAGTTTTAGTCATAACGAGTTCGGACATTAGATTCTGAATCACGCTCCTTCGTCGCTGTCCAGAATGACGGGGCTACTGCTCTCCAGTTGAAGCAATAGTAAATTGGGTATCGTCACTATAATTTGATAGTATTGCCGGGTTCAAACAGGTGACGAAAAATGTCGATTAACGAGAAACAGTATTTACATGAAATGGGAATCAGCACTTGGGAGTTGATTCATCCGCAGAGATTAGCAGGCTATCAATCACCAACGATTGATCTGCCAAGTGCTTGTAAGCTTCTGCTGGTTTCCCCAGTCTGTCCTGTCAATGAATCAGCCATCCTATTCGAGAAAATACTCAAGAGTATGAAGTTGACCCTCGACCAAGCCATGCATCTGGAGCCAGAACGCCTATCTTCATTAGGGGAGCACCAGCTGGAATGGATATGGTTTGCCGGGTGTGATGTGAATGCGAATCCAAACATCAAGCAACTTATTTCACCGCTGCTTCAGGACATTGATGGTAACAACGAACAAAAAAGAGCACTTTGGCAACAAATTTGTTCTTTTTCTTAATGCAGCTAACTATGTAGCTCAGTGCGTACTGCGAATTACAAGCTAAGCGTTAAATAGGTTAAATCATGACGATTGAAATTATTCCAATGTGTGAAGCGCACTTGGATCAGGTTTGGCAAATTGAACAGCAAGCACATTCTCACCCTTGGGCTGAGTCATTAGTCCGGGACTTATCCAGTCGCGGAGCTTGCCACCATGTGATGTTAGATGACAACACAGTTCTCGGTTATTTTTATGCGCAGAACATTGTCGGCGAAGTCACGTTGTTGAACATCGCGATAGCGCCAACACAACAAGGCAAAGGCTACGGACAAAAACTGTTGGATGCATTTTTAGAGCATTGCGAACAGGTAAAAGCAGAAAGCGCCTGGTTAGAAGTAAGAGAAAGTAACCATGCGGCGATTCATATCTATGAACAAGCAGGGTTCAATGAGTTAGACCGTCGTTACAATTATTACCCAGCCAAAACTGGTAATGGAAAAGAAGATGCGATCATCATGAGTTACATCTTCTTCCATTAGCTGCCAACACACTTCATTAGGGAAGTTGCCCCTCAAGCAATAATAAGCGAGAATACCGCGCAAAATTGAATCTCAAAGAGTGTTTGCAATTGAGCAGGCATTCAGACATCAAAGAAGACCAGTTTCATGTCAAATACACCTTTTCTAGGCGAAGTGTCTAAACGTAGAACGTTCGCTATTATTTCTCACCCGGATGCGGGTAAAACCACCATTACCGAAAAAGTACTTTTATTCGGAAACGCGATCCAAAAAGCAGGTACAGTAAAAGGTCGTGGTAATGCACAGCATGCAAAATCTGACTGGATGGAAATGGAAAAGGAACGTGGTATCTCGGTAACCACTTCTGTGATGCAGTTTCCTTACAACGACCGTCTGGTAAACCTGCTGGATACGCCGGGACACGAAGATTTCTCTGAAGATACGTACCGTACGCTAACTGCCGTTGACTCTTGCTTGATGGTTATCGATGCGGCGAAAGGTGTCGAGGATCGTACTCGCAAATTGATGGAAGTTACGCGTCTTCGCGATACACCAATCGTCACCTTCATGAACAAACTTGACCGTGATGTTCGCGATCCAATGGAAGTTTTGGACGAAGTCGAAAACGAACTGGGTATGATGTGTGCGCCAATTACCTGGCCTATCGGCTGCGGTAAAGAGTTTAAAGGTGTGTACCACATCCACCGTGACGAGACGATTCTTTACGAATCTGGCCATGGTCATGAGATTCAGGAAGTGCGCATCATCAAAGGGTTGGATAACCCTGAACTGGATGAAAAAGTCGGTGCGGGTCTGGCAGAAAGCGTACGTGAAGAGCTGGAGCTGGTAATGGGTGCTTGCCCAGAGTTCGAACTGGAATCATTCCTGACGGGCGATCTCACACCTGTTTACTTTGGTACGGCACTAGGTAACTTCGGTGTGGACCACATGTTGGATGGTTTGACTGAATGGGCGCCAGCGCCGAAAACACGTCAAGCGGTTGAGCGTGACGTTGAAGCAACAGAAGAGAAGTTTTCAGGCTTTGTGTTTAAGATCCAAGCAAACATGGATCCAAAACACCGCGACCGTATCGCATTTATGCGCATTGTATCGGGTACTTACACCCAAGGCATGAAGATGAACCACGTTCGTCTTGGTAAGCAGGTAAGTATCTCTGATGCGGTCACCTTTATGGCGGGCGATCGTGCTCGTGCAGAACACGCCTATGCAGGTGACATCATTGGTCTGCATAACCACGGTACTATCCAGATTGGTGATACTTTCACGCAAGGTGAATCACTGAAATTCTCTGGTATTCCTAACTTTGCGCCGGAATTGTTCCGTCGTATTCGCCTGAAAGATCCATTGAAGCAGAAACAGCTACTTAAAGGTCTGGTTCAGTTGTCTGAAGAAGGCGCGGTCCAGGTGTTCCGTCCACTGCAAAACAACGACCTAATCGTGGGTGCGGTTGGTGTGCTTCAGTTTGATGTGGTTGTGGCTCGTCTGAAGTCTGAGTACAACGTAGAAGCGATTTACGAAGGTATTAATGTGGCAACGGCGCGCTGGGTTGAGTGTGACGATGCGAAGAAGCTGGATGAATTCCAACGTAAGAACCAGACAAACTTAGCACTCGATGGTGGTGACAACTTAACCTACATTGCACCGACGATGGTTAACCTCAACCTTGCGAAAGAGCGCTTCCCGGATATTGACTTCCGTGCGACTCGTGAGCACTAATCGACGTTAATTAAAGTCCGCTACTCAGCGACTGGATTTTAAAACGCCCTTGGCTATAGACTTAGTCAAGGGCGTTTTTATATCGGCAGAAATGATTGATATTATGTGAGGATGAAAAATGAATTGGTTGAAAAGAGGCATTAAGCGCTACGACGACTGGTGTAAAGAAATGGGACTTACGCCGGATCAAAAACGCAGTTGTGTACCTTATCGAACAGATCCGGCTCATCAGAGTGAGGAGCAAAACGCAGCACCGAAATCCGCCGAGAGTAATAGAAAGTCACAAGATGAAGCTCTTTGATACGCACTGTCATTTTGATTTTGATGTGTTTCAGGATGACTTTGAGCACAACCTGACTCTTGCTCAAGAGCAAGGGGTGAGCAGAATCCTGATACCATCAGTCGGACCCTCAAACTGGTCACACATTCAAAGCTTAGCCAAGCGATATTCCCACTTATATTATGCGCTCGGGTTCCATCCGTATTTTCTGGAGCAGAGCTTTGATCAGCACTTTGCGGAACTGGAACTTTATCTAAAACAAAAAGCGCCACAGTGCGTTGCAATAGGCGAGTGCGGATTAGATTTTGCGATTGACGTCGATCCTCAGTTGCAACAAAAAGCACTTGAGCTACAGTTTGAGCTCGCCAGACGTTTTGACCTTCCTATCATCCTGCATAGCAGAAAAGCGCACAATCGGCTGATACAAATGGTTAAAGCGGCCAAGCTGCCTAAAGGTGGTGTCGTGCATGCTTTTGCTGGCAGCTATCAACAAGCGATGGAATGGGTCAGATTAGGTTTTTTCATCGGAGTAGGCGGGACAATCACTTACCCACGAGCCAAAAAAACTCGCGACGCCATTCAAAAATTAGCGCTTGAACATCTACTAATCGAAACAGACGCTCCAGATATGCCTATACTTGGATATCAGGGGCAGCCAAATCACCCAGCGAAACTCATTCATGTATTCAATACGCTCGTAGAGCTGCGTAGCGGAGAAAAGCAATCGATTGCGTCGCAACTGTGGAAAAATAGCAATTTTGCCTTCTCAATATGTGAATAGAATTCAAAGAAAGTGTTTAGATTCGAAAACGTTTTCCTTTTTATTGTGAGTTTTATCACAAAGATTGCTGAATCAATCATGAATCTTATGGGAAAGTGTGAGGGCGGCATTACTTTAATTGATGATGCATGAGTATAATTGCCCCGCTTTTATAGCTCCATTTTGTTACACGCCAATAAATAACTTATAAGGAAGTCATAAACTATGAGCCTGTTTATGAGCCTGGTTGGTATGGTAGTGCTTCTTGCCATTGCATTCGCATTCTCATCTAACCGCAAAGCTATCAACTTTAGAACTGTGGGTGGTGCATTCGCTATCCAATTCGCATTAGGTGCATTTGTTCTGTATGTACCTTGGGGCCGTGATCTACTGAACGGTTTCTCTAGTGGTGTATCTAACGTTATCAACTACGGTAACGATGGTTCATCATTCCTATTCGGTGGTCTTGTGTCTGACAAGATGTTCGAAGTATTCGGTGGCGGTGGTTTCGTCTTCGCATTCCGTGTTCTTCCTACACTGATCTTCTTCTCTGCTCTGATCTCAGTTCTATACTACATTGGCGTTATGCAATGGGTTATCAAGATTCTGGGTGGCGCATTACAAAAAGCGCTTGGCACTTCTCGTGCAGAATCAATGTCAGCAGCAGCTAACATTTTCGTAGGTCAAACTGAAGCACCTCTAGTCGTTCGTCCATTCGTTCCAAAAATGACTCAATCTGAGCTATTTGCGGTAATGTGTGGTGGCTTGGCTTCTGTTGCTGGTGGTGTACTCGCTGGTTACGCCTCTATGGGTGTGCCTCTGGAATACCTAGTTGCGGCATCATTCATGGCGGCACCTGGTGGTCTACTGTTCGCTAAAATTCTTTACCCTGAGACAGATCAGCCTCATGAAAGCATTGAAGAAGCAATGGACGGTGGCGACGACAAACCAGTAAACGTTATCGACGCAGCAGCGGGCGGTGCGGCTTCTGGTCTGCAACTTGCGCTAAACGTAGGTGCAATGCTAATCGCATTCGTTGGTTTGATTGCACTAATCAACGGTATGCTAGGTGGCATCGGCGGTTGGTTCGGTATGCCTGAGCTGACTCTAGAGCTAATCCTGGGTTACGCGTTCTCTCCACTGGCGTTCCTAATTGGTGTTCCATGGGATGAAGCGATCACCGCTGGTTCATTCATCGGTCAGAAAATCGTTGTGAACGAATTCGTGGCTTACTTGAACTTCACGCCTTACATCGGTGAAAACGCGCAAGTAATTGCTGCAACTGGTGAAGTAATGTCTGAGAAGACTACAGCTATCATCTCATTTGCACTGTGTGGTTTCGCGAACCTTTCTTCTATCGCGATCCTTCTAGGTGGTCTGGGTGGTCTAGCGCCAAGCCGTCGTCCAGATATCGCTCGCATGGGTATTAAGGCAGTACTTGCTGGTACGTTGTCTAACCTAATGGCTGCGACAATTGCAGGCTTCTGCTTAAGCCTTGCAGCTCTATAATTTAGAACGGGTTCTTAATATATAGACGCCACGTTAAATGATGCCCTGTAGCAAGAAATTGCTGCGGGGTTTTTTTCGTTTTCAGGACTGAAAATTTTTTAGTGCAGTTAAAGGTAACGAGTCTTATCTGGCGAGCTAGAGAATAGAAATCTGGAAATTTTGAGATACAAACCGTTTGCGTTCTATTTGGTGCTACAGTTTTGCGGTGAAACTCTATAATGTATTAATCACAGGATGGTGGTTAAGTTTGATACTTAATCACGTAATGAATACTACATAATCGATGGGCAAATGAATTGCCCAGTAAGACGCCGCAATCATAGATTGTTGTGCCATAGTCCAAACTGGTACTGTGCGGTGACAAGGATAGCAATTGGCATATGACACTTTCGCTGACTATGCCGAGTCTTCAGGGAACCAAGTCCGTTCATAAATAGACTACTGAGTCATTTTTTACACAATCTCAGCTCGTTGATTATAGTTAGAGGTGTGATGTAAGGCTGAGTAGTGAATTTTTTGAATATTGATCGGAGATAGAAATGAGCGATTTAAAAGCAGCAGCGCTACGTGCACTAAAACTTATGGATCTAACTACGCTGAATGATGATGACACTGATGCAAAAGTGATCTCACTGTGTCATGACGCGAAAACAGCAGTAGGTAACACGGCTGCAATCTGTATTTACCCTCGCTTTATTCCTATTGCTAAGAAGACACTTCGTGAGCAAGGTACACCAGAGGTTCGCATTGCTACTGTGACTAACTTTCCACACGGAAATGACGACATCGAAATCGCAGTTGCTGAAACAAAAGCAGCAGTTGCTTACGGTGCAGACGAAGTTGACGTGGTTTTCCCATACCGTGCGCTAATGGCAGGTGACGAGAAAGTGGGCTTTGAGCTGGTTAAGCAATGTAAAGAAGCCTGTGGTGACATTCTTCTAAAAGTGATCATCGAAACGGGTGAACTAAAAGAAGAAGCACTAATCAAGAAAGCTTCACAAATCTGTATCGAAGCGGGTGCAGACTTTATTAAAACGTCAACAGGTAAAGTGCCTGTTAACGCAACACCAGAATACGCGCGCATGATGCTTGAAGTGATTCGCGATATGGGTGTAGCAGAAACAGTTGGCTTCAAACCTGCAGGTGGTGTGCGTACTGCTGAAGACGCAGCGGCTTACCTGGCAATGGCTGATGAAATCCTTGGTGATAACTGGGTTGATGCGCGTCACTACCGTTTCGGAGCGTCAAGCCTGCTAACCAATCTATTAAATACATTAGAAGTAACAGACGAAACGGCTGATCCAACAGCGTACTAATTCTAAAAATGTCTGACTGGTAGCCCCAAACAGGGGGCTACCAACCTTCTGTCCTACTTTGACCACAGCTTTCATCGAGCTTGGGAGGCACTAATGTATTTACCGCAAGAAATCATTCGTAAAAAACGTGACGGCGAAGTTCTTTCTGCTGACGAAATCAACTTCTTTATTCAAGGCGTAGCAAATAACACAGTATCTGAAGGTCAGATCGCGGCATTTGCTATGACTATTTTCTTCAATGAAATGACCATGGATGAGCGTATTGCCCTGACTTGTGCAATGCGCGATTCAGGCATGGTTATCGACTGGAGCCACATGAACTTTGGCGGCCCTATTGTCGATAAGCACTCAACCGGTGGTGTTGGCGATGTCACTTCTCTCATGCTTGGCCCTATGGTGGCGGCGTGTGGTGGCTTCGTTCCAATGATCTCTGGACGTGGGCTTGGCCATACTGGCGGTACGCTCGATAAATTAGAGTCAATCCCAGGCTACAACATCACACCAACCAACGACGTATTTGGTCAGGTGACGAAAGAGGCAGGCGTTGCAATCATCGGTCAAACTGGCGATTTGGCACCAGCCGATAAGCGTGTGTACGCAACCCGAGATATCACGGCTACTGTAGATAACATCTCGCTAATTACCGCGTCCATTCTTTCTAAGAAACTGGCGGCGGGCTTGGAATCACTAGTGATGGACGTAAAAGTTGGCTCAGGCGCATTCATGCCAACCTATGAAGCATCAGAAGAACTCGCTAAATCTATTGTAGCGGTAGCAAATGGCGCTGGCACAAAAACAACAGCAATCCTGACAGATATGAACCAGGTATTAGCGTCTTCAGCCGGTAATGCGGTTGAAGTTCGTGAAGCGGTTCGTTTCCTGACTGGTGAATACCGCAACCCACGTCTACTTGAAGTCACCATGGCATCATGTGCAGAAATGCTGGTGCTTGGTAAGCTGGCAGAAAATACCGAAGACGCACGTGCGAAACTAATGGAAGTGCTCGACAACGGTAAAGCGGCGGAGTGCTTCGGCAAGATGGTTGCCGGTCTTGGTGGCCCAGCAGACTTCGTAGAAAACTACGAAAACTACCTGGAAAAAGCACAGATTATCAAACCGGTATACGCGACAGAAACGGGCATCGTTTCTGCAATGGATACACGTGCTATCGGTATGGCTGTGGTCGCGATGGGCGGTGGTCGCCGCGTTGCGACAGATGAAATTGACTATGCAGTTGGTTTTGACGAGTTCATCCGCCTGGGTGAAGTCGCTGACAGCGATAAGCCTTTGGCCGTTATCCACGCTCGTACTGAAGAGCAGTGGGAAGAAGCGGCAAAAGCACTACGCAGTGCAATCAAAGTAGGTGGTGAGTACACGCCAACCCCAGAGGTTTACCGTCAGATTCGTGCAGAAGATATCTAGGTCAACAGACCCTAACTGATTAAGTAATTACATGAGGTCTACTCACCATAGCAACTTGCCGAGTGGGCCGAAGGAACAAGCAATGAAAAGAGCATTTATTTTAGTACTAGACTCATTCGGTATCGGCGCAACTGCGGATGCAAAAGATTTTGGTGATGTAGGGTCAGACACACTTGGTCATATCGCGGATCAGTGTGAAAAAGGGTTAGCTGATAACGATCAGCGTCAAGGCGCACTTCGTCTTCCAAACCTATCTAAACTTGGTTTGGCAATGGCGCACAAAGAATCAACAGGTCGCTTTGCCCCTGGTCTAGACGCAGATGCAGAAATCATCGGTGCCTACGGTCACGCTGCTGAGCTGTCTTCTGGTAAAGACACTCCGTCTGGTCATTGGGAAATTGCTGGTGTGCCGGTTCTATTTGATTGGGGTTACTTTAGTGACAAAACCAACAGCTTTCCTGAAGCGTTGACGAATCGCATTCTTGAGCGTGCTGGCTTAGATGGCTACTTAGGTAACTGCCATGCTTCTGGTACTCAAGTACTGGATGATTTGGGTGAAGAGCACATGAAGACGGGTTTGCCAATCTTCTACACATCTGCTGACTCTGTATTCCAAATCGCATGTCACGAAGAGACATTCGGCCTGGATCGTCTGTTAGATCTCTGCCAAATCGCTCGTGAAGAGCTGGAAGATTACAACATTGGTCGTGTTATCGCCCGTCCATTTATTGGCGCGGGTAAAGGTCAATTTGAGCGTACTGGTAACCGCCGTGACCTATCTGTAGAGCCACCATCAGCAACGGTTCTACAAAAGCTGGTAGATGAGAAGCAAGGCAATGTGGTTTCTATCGGTAAGATTGCCGATATCTACGCAAACTGCGGTATCACTAAGAAAGTGAAAGCAACAGGTATCCCAGCACTGTTTGAAGCGACACTAGAGCAGATCAAAGAAGCTGGAGATAACACCATCGTATTCACTAACTTTGTTGATTTCGATTCAGCTTATGGCCACCGTCGTGATGTGGCGGGTTACGCTGCCGCGCTTGAGTACTTTGATGGTCGCATCAACGAAGTGCTAGAGCTAATGGATGAAGACGACGTGCTTATCTTAACTGCAGACCACGGTTGTGATCCAACATGGCCGGGCACTGATCATACTCGTGAACACATCCCAGTTTTGGTTTATGGCAACAAGGTACCGGCTGGCTCTCTGGGCCTACGTGATACGTTTGCTGATATTGGCCAGACACTGGCGAGCCACTTTGGTACATCACCAATGGATTACGGTAAAAACTTCCTATAATTATTAGGTAACTGAAAACTAGGAGCATTTGGCTCCTAGTTTTATCTTTGCAGTATGAAAATACTGCTTGTCAGAAACGAGAAGACTCTGGCTGACAGCGCGTTAGACGCGAAGGCTAGAGACAAGAAAGCTTAAGGAAAAGAAACATGGCAACTCCTCACATCAATGCTGAAATGGGTGCATTCGCAGACGTAGTTTTAATGCCTGGAGATCCGCTACGAGCAAAATACATCGCAGAAACTTTCCTTGAAGACGTGGTTCAAGTGTGTGACGTTCGTAATATGTTCGGCTACACAGGCACATATAAAGGCCGCAAGATCTCTGTGATGGGTCACGGTATGGGGATCCCATCCTGTTCGATCTACGCGACTGAACTTATCAAAGACTTCGGTGTGAAAAAGATCATCCGTGTCGGCAGTTGTGGTGCGGTGAACGAAGACATAAAAGTACGTGATGTTGTGATCGGTATGGGCGCGTGTACGGATTCAAAAGTAAACCGTATTCGCTTTAAAGGCCATGACTTCGCTGCTATTGCTGATTACAAAATGGTTCGTGCAGCAGAAGATGCAGCAAAAGCACGTGGCATTGATGTGAAAGTCGGTAACCTATTCTCAGCAGAGCTTTTCTACACGCCTGATCCAGACATGTTCGATGTAATGGACAAGTACGGTATTGTTGGTGTTGAAATGGAAGCGGCTGGTATTTACGGCGTAGCAGCAGAATACGGCGCTAAAGCCCTAACCATCTGTACGGTTTCTGACCACATTAAAACAGGTGAACAAACCACTTCAGATGAGCGTCAAACCACGTTCAACGACATGATGCTGATTGCACTGGATTCGGTATTACTTGGTGATAAAGAGTAAGCCCCAGTAATCGCAACTAAGCACCTAAAAAAACAGCCCGCACAATGCGGGCTGTTTTTATATTCAATTCTGATTACCGGTGAGTTACTTGGTTAGCAGTAGGTTTTCCGCCTTCTTTCTGCGAATGGGTTGCTTGCGTAAAATCATAATGAACAGCATGCCACAGACAAAGCTCATCAGAACCATCATGTACATGTAGCGATCACTCTTACGATAATGATGGTCAGAAATTGCGGTCACGCGACCTGTTTCGAACGTCACGCGAACAAAACCGACAACAGAACCGTCGGAAATAACAGGTTCAACCAGTTGTTGGCGACCAATGGAAGCGGTTGCCAATGGGGTATCCAAACCCAGTACTTCTCGTACCGATAACGCCTCTTCACTGGAAGCCAAACGCACACCTTGTGCATCATAAATGGTTGCATCAAACACCAGACGATCTTGTGCAAGCTGATTAGACAACTGCAGTAATCGCTCTTGGTCATTATTGACGATCATTTCACTGGCAGACAAAGATGCCTGTGAGATCAAAACCTTGGTGAGTGTCTCAAGCTGATGCGCTTGGATCTTCTCGTTGCCCTTACTGATTACCACACTGTTTTTTATGGTGATAAATAACATTACACACAGTAGTATTAGCGCCAGAATTCGTAGGGCATTCCTTACTGAGAACAAGGATTCACTCATGCTCTTTACTCATCCATTTAAAATAAAACAAAGACTTGCCTTTTTAGTTTGTTGAGGTAACGTTTTAGCAAAGTCACCAAGGATTATATACATGGACGCGTCAAAAAGCTTGCCTATAAGAAAACATACGACACTTTTAAAACGATTGCCCGAAACTCGCTTTGCTTCACAGTTGGACAGAGCCAAAGCAAACTGGATTGTTTTTTCAACTTACCTTTCGCCGCGTCATTTTGAAGACATTGATTTTTTTACTGGTTTTTACAATACAGTCCTAGAAACATGGAAAGTGGGACAGTACGAAGTTGCATTGATGTCAGGCGAGCTGACGCCTCAGCACGAAACCATTTTAAAAGGCCTTAATTTAGATTACGCATCGCTAAATGAAGTTCCTGACTTATCAACCACAGGGCTCATTGTGTTTGATATGGACTCGACAGCCATTCAAATTGAATGCATTGATGAGATTGCGAAGTTAGCGGGTGTTGGCGATGAAGTTGCTGAAGTTACTGAACGTGCGATGCAAGGAGAGCTGGACTTCGAACAGAGCCTTCGTCAACGTGTCGGCAAACTAAAAGGCGCGGATGAATCTATTCTAGAACAAGTACGTTCTCAGCTGCCATTCATGCAAGATTTTGAAGCTCTCATCGCGACGATGAAAGCGTTAGGCTGGAAAACAGCGATTGCTTCAGGTGGTTTCGATTACTTCTCTGATTACATCAAAGATAAAGTAGGCTTAGACTTTGCGCGCTCGAACAAACTCGAGATCATTAATGGAAAACTCACTGGTCAAGTGCTTGGTGACGTTGTAAATGCGCAAGTGAAATCCGATATCTTGGTTGAATTGGCGGATGAGTACGAAATCGAGCAGCATAATACGGTTGCGGTCGGTGACGGCGCGAACGATCTGGTGATGATGTCTGCTGCGGGGTTAGGTATCGCCTACCATGCGAAACCAAAAGTAGAAGCGCAGGCCCAATCTGCGGTTCGTTATTCTGGATTAGGTGGCGTGCTTTGTATACTGTCAGGGGCGCTGGTTAAACAGCAGAAAATTAGCTGGAAGTCTAAGCCGTAGGTTGTTAGAAGGCATAGGATATTGGAAAAATAAAGCTAACCTGGAACGATCCGAAAACACCGCTAAATAAGGCGGTGTTTTTTATTCGGTGAGCTCTAGCCTGACCAGTACTTCTTCGGTGATATCTTCAAACTCACTAAACCCGATAAGCGAGGTGAGCTCCTTTTCTAGTTTACTTGCCTGATGCACACTAAACTGGGTTAACTCACTTAAATCTCTTTGTAGTAGAGAAGTCATTGGTTCAAATATGCGAGTGGTAGAGAGGCGAAGTACATAGAAATCGCCCATCATGCGTGCTTTTTTTATAAACTGAATGCGTTGTTTTAGGCTACTAAAATCCTGATGCAGCTTAGACTCAATGGCTGTCACCTTGTCGCCAATTTTTGAGGCGCTGAGGTAAATGTCCTCGTGTTTCTCCTGCACGCCTTCGACACGCTTGATTAGGTCAGCGATAAGAGTACTCGTACGGCCTTTAAATATGTGCTCCAGCGAAAATTTATTGTCATGACCCAGCTGAGCAAAAATCTCAACATGTTTGGGCAATGGCAGGTTTACCCCGATAACGGGGGTTCTAAATGAGCCAGTTGCAGTCTTACTAATGAATATCGGTGAACTCAAGCTTCTGGAAAGCAGAACACTATGGAGTCTCTCCAATAATTCATGGCTTGGCAGTACATCTTTCTGTTGGACTAACGTGTTTTGATTATGCTCGATGACTTTATTGAGAAAAGCGATAACCTGACGAGCTTTGCTGTTTTGGCCAATAACTAATTGAACCCTGTGACCATCGGAGCTGACTCGTACGACTCGGTAGGGAACAGTGGATAGCGGCAGGTTGTTGTCGTAGAGCTGCAGTTCACGAAAATTAATCGTGACTTCTTGGCCTGCGTGTAATGTCGCAGGACGTTCTAGTTGAATCCCGAGCCCTCGTTTAGATATATCAACACTGTGTCCCGCGCTCGTTAATGGCTCGGCATTTAACGTTAAAGGCGTTTTAAATCGATAGCGAGGCTCTTTGCGTCGAGATTTCGCGTCAAAATAAATCCCTTTAGGGTTACCTATTATCCGTCGCGGGTGCCGAAACGCATTTAAGGTGTTTGACGGTAGACGAGGTTTTTCGGTTAATAGATAATCTTGCCCTGACGTTTCATCCGAGATCTCTTGCAAAATCCCCACGTGAGTGAGTAATTGCGATGTCTCTGCTAACTCTGATGAAAAAGAAGCGAGTTCCTCTTTTTCCTTCTCTGACAGCTCAAAGATGGAGACTCGAAATACGCGCCAGCTTTTTCTTTTTGCCCCTAAATGCCAGAATAGTTGGCGTTGCTCTCTGGTTGCTTCAGGTCTTAGCATCGAATAGAAATACGTTTTATTGTCGTGCTCGTGTGTAAATGAATAGAGAACGTTAGTCGTGCCTTTTACTCCCGGTGTAATCAGAGAAGTCATTCTTTGTTCATGGAACAGGGAGCCGAAGACTTGTTGATTACGTTCATCGTGCCAGTACTGCCATAGCTTTTGGTTATTCGGCGTTAGCATGGCGAGTTTTAGCTCACTGCCTTGAAAGAACAGGGGTAAATTGCTGGTGTGCTTTAACGCAAGATGCTCGTAGCCGCGAGTACGAGCCCGAATGATTTTGTCCTGATTGTCATGACGGGTGCGTTTTGCGTCACTGTTTAGCACTTCATCAATGACTCTGTCGATCACATTGGTTTCGGTGAGCCGAATGGTTCTCAGGTATCGAATCGCATCATTTTCGTAGCAGTCTTCGACAGCTAGGATCCGATAGGTCAGGGGCTTTTCAATTCCGGCTAATTGAGATTTACTCGCAAAATCAGTAAACGTCACCTGAATAATTTCGCCAAGGTTGTATTTAAATGCGCTGGGCACTTTGAATTTTGCACCAGAGCTGGATAGATCGATGCTCAAGCCATGGATGAGCTGGCCTTTGGAAAGGTGTATCTCGACTTGTGATTGGACTTTTAACCGTTTTTCCTGACGCTTTAAGTCATAACCTAATTGAATCGGGGTGGCCCAGAATGGGCTTTTAGCCTCTGTTACGGATGGATGATTGTCTTCGGCTGGGTGTTTGCCCATAACGCGAAAATTATTACGGGTACTAACTAGTGTTTCCCAGACGCCTTCGGTATAGCCGCCATATTTTCTGGTACTTTTGTGGTAAGCATTAAATGCCACATCATCTAACCAGTGTGGAATTCCATCGAATATATACTTTCTGCACTCCCCGTTAACACGGCCACGCAGATCGATGCTTTTTTTGCATGGTGCCATCAATCGGTTTAACTCGATCTTAACCAAAATTTTGGCCGAAGGCGGCGCCTCCTCGGTCAGCTGGCCAAGGACAAAATCAAAGTCTGCCGAACCATAGACTGGAATGAGCCGTTCCGCGAGCGAGAGAATTTCAGATTGCTGCATTATTTCTGTTAAAGTATGTCGTTATTTGAATTGTATCGGCTAAGCACAGGAAAGCTTGAGTATATCCATATCAGGTGTGAGTTGGCAGTGTTTGGACATATTTGTTGAAGAATTGAGGCATCATGGCAAAAGCAAAACGAGCATATGTTTGTAATGATTGCGGCGCAGACTTTCCGCGTTGGCAAGGGCAATGTAATGCGTGTGGGTCGTGGAACACGATAACTGAAGTGCGCATCGCTGCATCGCCAACGGTTGCTCGTAATGAGCGTTTGACCGGCTATGCTGGCTCTGCAACAGAGGCTCAGGTTCAAACGTTGTCAGAAATCGATTTGCAAGAAGTACCGCGTTTTACCAGTGGCTTTAAAGAGCTCGATCGCGTGCTCGGTGGCGGTGTGGTTCCCGGTGCGGCAATATTGATTGGTGGTAACCCCGGCGCAGGGAAGTCGACGCTGCTTTTGCAAACGATGTGTGTTCTATCAGGACAAATGCCGACTTTATATGTGACGGGTGAAGAGTCGCTGCAACAGGTAGCGATGCGAGCTTCTCGTCTCGGATTACCAAAAGAGCACCTGAAGATGTTATCTGAAACCAACGTGGACAAAATCTGCCAAGTTGCAGAAAAAGAGCAACCACGTATCATGGTGATCGACTCGATTCAGGTGATGCATGTTTCTGATGTTCAGTCATCTCCGGGGAGTGTCGCTCAGGTTCGTGAATCCGCGACGGCGCTAACGAGATATGCGAAACAAAACAATGTCGCGGTATTTATTGTCGGTCACGTAACAAAAGATGGTACGCTTGCTGGTCCGAAAGTTCTTGAGCACATCATTGACTGCTCAGTTTTGCTTGATGGTGGCACAGATAGCCGGTTCCGTACTTTGCGCAGCCACAAAAACCGTTTTGGTGCTGTGAACGAGCTTGGTGTATTTGCAATGACGGGGCAGGGGCTAAAAGAAGTCAGCAACCCGTCGGCGATTTTCCTTTCACGCGGTGAAGAAGAAACGTCTGGATCTTCGGTTATGGTGGTGTGGGAAGGGACTCGTCCTCTATTAGTAGAGATACAAGCCCTGGTCGATTACTCACAGCTCGCCAACCCACGTCGAGTCGCGGTGGGCTTGGAGCAAAACCGTCTGTCTTTACTATTAGCTGTGCTGCATAAGCATGGTGGATTGCAAATGGCAGACCAAGACGTATTTGTTAATGTCGTCGGTGGTGTAAAAGTGACCGAGACCAGCGCCGACCTCGCATTAGTGATGGCGTTGTTATCGAGCTTCCGCGATCGCGCCCTGCCAAAAGATGTGGTTATCTTTGGTGAGGTTGGTTTGGCTGGCGAAATCCGTCCTGTACCGAGCGGACAGGAGCGATTAAATGAGGCATTTAAGCACGGCTTTAAAAAAGCAATAGTTCCTGCCGCGAATATGCCCAAAGGCGGCATTCCGGGCATGCAAATTCATGGGGTTAAGAAGTTATCAGAAGCAATCGAAGCATTTGATGAGTTATAACGCGCTAAAATAAGCGTTGCAAAAATGTAAAATCCATTCTCAAAGTGAGCGATTAAAGCACATAAATCGTGAACCTTGGCTATCCTTTGAGGATGGAAAATTTACGTTAAAAATTTTTTTCGTCCATCTGCACGCAAGGGTATCAGTCTTGACAGATTGTGTTATACTCTGCGCGCAATTTATACCTTATAAACAGAGTAAGACAATGGCAGATTTATCAAAGTACAGAAACATTGGTATTTTCGCGCACGTTGATGCGGGTAAAACTACCACCACTGAGCGTATTCTAAAGCTTACTGGTAAAATCCACAGAACTGGTGAAGTACATGACGGTGAGTCTACAACTGACTTCATGGAACAGGAAGCTGAGCGTGGTATTACAATCCAATCAGCAGCGGTAACTTGTGAGTGGAATGGTCACCGCCTAAACGTTATCGATACTCCGGGACACGTTGACTTTACAGTAGAAGTATACCGTTCACTAAAAGTTCTTGATGGTGGTATCGGTGTATTCTGTGGTTCTGGTGGTGTTGAGCCTCAGTCAGAGACTAACTGGCGTTACGCTAACGAATCAGGTGTATCTCGTCTGATCTTCGTTAACAAACTGGACCGTATGGGTGCAGACTTCTACAACGTAGTTGATCAAGTAAAGAACGTTCTAGCGGCAAACCCACTAGTTATGGTTCTTCCAATCGGTCGTGAAGATGACTTCGTTGGTGTTGTTGATCTGCTATCTCGTAAAGCATACGTATGGGATGACACTGGTCTTCCAGAGAACTACGAAGTTCTAGACGTTCCTGCAGACATGGTTGACGACGTTGAAGCTTACCGTGAAGAGCTAATCGAAACGGCAGTTGAGCAAGACGACGACCTAATGGAAGCGTACATGGAAGGTGAAGAGCCTTCTATCGAAGATCTAAAACGTTGTATCCGTAAAGGTACTCGTGACCTAGCATTCTTCCCAACATTCTGTGGCTCTGCGTTCAAGAACAAGGGTGTTCAGCTAGTATTAGACGCTGTTGTAGATTACCTACCTTCTCCAACAGAAGTTGATCCTCAGCCTCTAACTGATAAAGAAACTGGTGAGCCAACTGGTGAAGTTGCTACAGTATCTGCAGAAGAGCCACTACGTGCACTAGCATTTAAGATCATGGATGACCGCTTCGGTGCGCTAACATTCATCCGTATCTACTCTGGTGTAATGAAGAAGGGTGACACAGTACTTAACGCTGCGACAGGTAAAACTGAGCGTATCGGCCGTATGTGTGAAATGCAAGCTGACGACCGTAACGAGATCACTGAAGCTCAAGCGGGCGACATCATCGCTGTTGTTGGTATGAAGAACGTTCAAACTGGTCACACTCTATGTGATCCTAAACACGAATGTACTCTAGAACCAATGATCTTCCCTGAGCCAGTAATCTCTATTGCTGTAACACCAAAAGACAAAGGTTCTACTGAGAAAATGGGTATCGCGATCGGTAAAATGGTTGCAGAAGATCCATCTTTCCAAGTTGAGACTGACGAAGATTCAGGCGAAACCATCCTTAAAGGTATGGGCGAACTTCACCTAGACATCAAAGTAGACATCCTTAAGCGTACTTACGGTGTTGAACTAGAAGTTGGTGCTCCTCAGGTTGCTTACCGTGAAACTATCACTCAAGCAATCGAAGACAGCTACACGCACAAGAAGCAGTCTGGTGGTTCTGGTCAGTTCGGTAAGATCGATTACCGTATCAAACCAGGTGAGCCAAACTCTGGCTTCACGTTCTCTTCAACAGTTGTTGGTGGTAACGTACCTAAAGAATTCTGGCCTGCAGTAGAGAAAGGCTTCGCGAGCATGATGAACGAAGGTGTTCTAGCTGGCTTCCCAACTCTAGACGTTGAAGTTGAACTATTCGACGGTGGCTTCCACGCAGTTGACTCTTCAGCAATCGCGTACGAAATCGCTGCGAAAGGCGCATTCCGTCAGTCTATGCCTAAAGCGGGTGCACAGCTTCTTGAGCCTATCATGCACGTTGACGTATTCTCTCCAGAAGATAACGTTGGTGATGTAATCGGTGACCTTAACCGTCGTCGTGGTATGATCAAAGACCAACAAGCAGGTGCTACTGGTGTTCGTATTAAAGCAGACGTTCCTCTATCAGAAATGTTTGGCTACATCGGTCACCTACGTACTATCACTTCTGGTCGTGGTCAGTTCTCTATGGAGTTCGCACACTACGCACCTTGTCCAGCAAACGTTGCTGAGCAAGTAATCGCAGAAGTTAAAGAGCGTAACGCTAAGTAAGTCTAAGCGAACGTTATGACTTCAAAGCCCCGCCTAGTGCGGGGCTTTTTATTATCACAAATCTTCTTCCCACAAAATCAGCTGATCTTTAGGCCAGTCGTGGCCAAGCTCATGATATTTTTGTTCCAGTACATGGCGCTTAATTTTCAGAGTTGGGGTGAGGATGCCATTATCGATAGTCCAAGGATCTTTGATCATCAACACACCTTTGATTTGCTCATGAGATGCCAGCTCTTGATTCATTCGTTCAATGACTTTACGCGTGGAGCGTTCATAGCGTTCTTTGTCGAAATGAGGAAAATCATGCGGAACAACCAACAATATTGGGCCAGGTAAACCAAGGCCAATTAGACACATCATTTCTATACGGCTGTATTCAAATAATTTCTTTTCAATCGGAACGGGAGAAACGAATTTCCCTTTTGCGGTTTTAAAGGTGTCCTTTTTGCGGCCCTGAATGGTAAGGTAACCATCCGAATCAATGGCTCCAATGTCTCCAGTATGCAGCCATCCCTCGGAATCAAAAGACTCCTGAGTGGCGATATCATTTTTGTAATAACCGGAAAAAAGCCCGTGACTGCGCACCATGATTTCACTGTCATCAGCAATTTTCAGTTCTATGCCAGGGCCAGCGTTGCCGACGGTACCAATTTTATCGGCTCTAAACGGATAATTAATGGTGCTGTACGCAAAAGACTCTGTCATTCCCCATGCTTCGGTAATATTTAGCCCGACGCTGTGGTACCACTTTAATAGTGCCGGTGAAACGGGAGCGGAACCACAACCTAATACGCGCGCCTGATCCAAACCCAGCCCAACGGCGAGCTTCTTCTTAATCAATGAGTTCGCAAATGGAATCTTAAGAAGAATATTCAAAGACTTTTGCGGTAACTTATCCTGAATACGCTGTTGGAATAACGTCCATAACCTTGGTACAGAGATGAACAGAGTTGGTCGGTGCATCTTGACGTCTTCAATAAAAGTATCAAGTGACTCTGGAAATGCGGTAGGGACACCTCCCATAATGGAAGAACCGAATATATATACTCGTTCAGTAATGTGAGCGAGCGGTAAGTAGGAGAACAAGCGGTCGTTCGGTTGTATGCCAATATGATTGATCAGCTGTTGCACAGACCAACTGAAGGCACCGTAGGTTAACATTGCACCTTTTGGTAAGCCTGAAGTGCCGGATGTATACACCAATGACATAAGCTTATCGTCGTAATGTTGTGGACGCTCTACACTTGGCACTTCATTTGCAACCAGTTCCGTATACTGATATTGACACATAGGCGCAGTGTTATATGGTAGCGCGATACTGATCAGGTCGCTCATTTCATTAATCACTTGCTGTGTAGCCTTGGCGTCATCCAACTTTCCGCCGATAATCGCCTTACTCTCACTATGCGTGAGACAGTATTCGATAGTGTCTGCTCCAGCTGTTGGAAAGATAGGCACACTTACGTAATCCCCTAACATCATAGCCAGATCACAGATAAACCATTCAGCACAGTTTTTGGAGATTAACGCGACTTTATCGCCAGGATTAACACCAAGTTTTCGTAATGCGCTCACCAGCTTTAGAGCTTGATCGGCGACTTCAGCGTAAGTGAACTCAACAAATTCCCGATTAATAATTTGTTTTAAGTAAACCTCATTTGGACGCTCCTTTGCCCACTTTAGAATCATTTCATTTGGCGGAGGGAGAGCGCAACCAGCGGAGGTGTTGGTTACATTCGGCTGATGCATCATAAGTGACTCCATGTCTTCTCGTTTTTTATAGTTGTTAATATATTGTTAACTTTAGCATGTTGATTAACAATAAGAGAAAGCATTTGAGTAAATGTGTGGGTAGGTTGGCGTAAAAAGCCAGAATAGAAGTTTGATTCTAATCGCTTAACGATTTTATCTGTGTCATTCCAGCGAGCTCTAGCGAGACTAGGAATCAAATAGCAGCGCTCTGAGCAGTTAATTAAATAATTTCGGCCTTAAAGTGCTTCGGAAATTAGATCCTGAATCACACACCTTCGTCGTTGTTCAGCATGACTAGAGGCTTAAACATGCCGTTAGCTGCTAAACGAACGGCATTTCGAATAGAAGTTTTGATTATTTAGAACTGTTGCCGGTAGCTGGCGGGAGAGAACCCGGTCTTCTTCTTGAAAATACGAGAAAAATAAGAGACATCGTGGTACCCGCATTGATAAGCGATGTAGGCGATTTTCGTTGAGTTATCTTCAGTGAGCATCTTCTTGGCTAATGAAATGCGCTTCGCGGTAACATAATCACGAAAGCACATCCCAACCTTGCGACGAAACACTTTCGAAAAATAGGTGGTGGAGTAGTGGCAAAGTGCTGCAGCATCTTCTTCGCGCAATTCTCTATGAACATTGTTCGTGATGTAGTCGACTACGTCGGAAAAATTGGCTTTACCATTCCTAGAGTGAGCTTTGCGGGTTAATAACGCAGACCCTTCAAGGTTATGATTAAAAAAGTATTTGAGTTGAATTTGTGATAGCCAGTGTGACAGGTAGTTATCATTTAAGGCGTAATACTCAGCAGTGATATGTTGTGGTGGTAATTGCTCATCGTGCTTATTTGTGTGCACAACAATAAGTTTTTTGTCCAAATTCTCACACAGTGTGATAACACTCTTTAAAGACTCGTTTGGCCTTTCAGATGCATAGTAAAAAAAATAATTGAGTTCCCTATTACTAATTACTGAAATATCATTACTGTAATCAATTAATTCAAAGTATTGCGCAAACACCCAGCGAAATTGCTCAGGTAAAGATACAAAGGGCTCCCCAATCCAGCACGCTTTAACAAACCTATTCATATAAAATCCATTTAACTCATACTTAGACAACATTTGAACATGGATTAATCAGTCTAATCTCAATCCTTGAGTATTAAGATCAATCCTTTCGTTTAATGATTTTCGGCTCAAATCATTTTTTAGTTTTATTTGTCAGTTGATTATGAGTGAAATTTATACAATCGATTGTGATGTCCGTCCCAAAGTTCATAGCCATTAATCTCATATTTAATACAGCATGCGGCTAAATACACTTATAGCAAAAAAGTACCAATGAATGGCAAGAATATCCTAACGTTCTAACACTTTTCTAACCTAAATTGACATCGAAGCAGCCAATTCTCGGATGTTTCATCAGGGGTTAAATTAATATCAACATTAAAGATCTCTAAAACGGATCTTTAGGGGGCATTTAAAATGGATAAATTTACACAAGTACTTAAAGACTTTTGGAATGATGAAGAAGGCTTGACGCTTCTTGAATATATTCTTGGTGCAGCATTGATTGTGGCAGCGTTTTTAGTAGGTGGTACATCTTTTTGGACAACGCTCAAATCCAAGTTTGATTCTGTTTCAAGTGAAATTAATACTATAGGTGATTAAACTTTTAGGACTAGAATAACTTGTTGATTGAGTTAGCCATCTGGTCGCTGCTTATAGCAATTGGCGTGTCAGACGTGCGAGATAATAAGATATCCAATAAAGCAGTATTGCTACTTATGGTTATCGTCACTGCAAGCGTGATGTTTAACTCTGCCTCTGATGGGTTAGAACATTTGTATGGTGGATTTGTTACGTTTGCGGTGTGTTTTATCTTGTATCTTTTTAAGGTAATGGCCGGGGGAGACGTCAAGTTGCTGGCAGTTCTTGGGGGGTGGTTGGGACCAGAAAATATGTGGCAGGCAGTACCGATTATTATTATCGCCGGAGGTATTTTAGGTCTATTTTATCTTGCTCAATACATTGCTGCATCCAGTGTTTCTTTGTTTGAGCTCGTAAAGGCTTATGGTCTACAAAAAGTCACCCCTGGTTGGAAAAGTAAACAACCACTAGTGATCCCATTTGCTCCGGCAATCGTGATTGGCTTGGCTTACTATTTCTATATTCATTAAATTATACGTTTCAAGCCGTTAGGTTCGAGTTGCCGTGTTTTATTCGGTTTGGCAGGGAGTTGCCACCCATATCCGTGCCAGACATCAGGAGGGCACAAGCCCATGTCAGTGATACCTAAATCCAGTTTAGTGCCACAAATTTCTCCGCCACCGACACCGACTTCAGAGGAAGATTTAGGTATTCCGGCAGCGGTCGTTGAGCACCTGCTGCTCAAGCATCTTTCTGCTTATCCTAAATCCAATTTGGTTGAGCTGTCTAACCGGTTGTGCGTGGTGTCGACTATTGTTGAAACCTCTTTAGCACATCTGCGTGCCCGTAGTTGGGTCGAAGTGTATCAGCCGTTAAACGCCACAAGTTCTTATTCTAATATTCGCTATGGTTTAACTGAATTAGGTATGGCAGAAGCGGAGTTAGCCTTTCGTCGCGAGGCGTACATTGGACCAGTCCCTGTCTCTTTGGATCAGTACTGGGACATTGTTGAACGACAAAACTTACGTAATCAGCCGATTGCCCGTGCGGATGTCGAAAGAGCACTGGATGATGTTTATGGTGCGGAGCGTTTAATTCCAGTTCTTGGACCAGCCATTAACTCCGGTCGGGCGTTATTGCTGTATGGGCATGCCGGGACTGGTAAAACGTATGTTGCGGCCCGGGTACTTAATGCCTTAAACACGTCGGTATTTATTCCTCATGCCATCTATGCAGACGGCAATATTATCAAATTGTTTTCTCAGTACCACCACAAAAAGGTCGATAACTCCGATAGTCAGTCGTTTGTTAAACTGGGCGATCATTACGATAAACGCTGGGTATTGTGTGAAAGACCCAATATTCAGGTCGGCGGTGAGTTGACCATGGATATGCTGGAAGTTAACCACACCGAGCATAATCGCGTATGGAATGCGCCACTGCAGATGATGGCTAATAACGGCATCTTAGTGATTGATGATCTAGGCCGTCAGTCGATGCCGGTGGCGGCAGTGCTCAATCGCTGGATTGTGCCGATGGAATATTTTATCGATCACCTTGGTTTACCAAACGGACAACAGATATCGGTGCCGTTTTTGCTTACACTGGCTTTTTCATCCAACCTGCCACCGAGTTCGATTGCCGATCCGGCATTTTTACGCCGACTTGGCTACAAGATTGAATTTAATCCTCTAGAGTTAGAAGAGTACTGCCAACTATGGATGGAATTGGCTAATACCTATCAGTTGACGTTGCAAGACGGTTTTTTTGATCGATTAAAGCAACTGCATGATGAGACGGGGACTGGGTACTTCCCGTGTTTACCAAAAGATATGTTAGGGATTAGCCGGGATATTTTGAAATTTGAGGAAATAGGGGATCACGTGTCGAGCGATATTCTGACGCGTGCTTGGGGGCTCTATTTTACCGTTGATGAATAAGAATGAGGGGATGTCATGAGCAGGACACAAATTGTCATGCTGCTATTGCTATCAATCGCGTTTGGTTTGGGGGCGGTGATGATTGCAAAGCAGTGGTTAGATAGTCAGACGCAGCCCACAGTGAAGCTCGAAGAAGTTGAGCGACACCCGGTACTGGTCGCGGCAATGGAAATCGAACCAGGCGTTATTATAGAAGAGAAACACCTCAAAACGAGACTGATGGAAGTGGATTGGATAGAAGAATCAACGCTAACAGAACCATCTCAGGCGATCGGTAAAGTGGTTGCTAACTCGATATATGAGGGAGAGCTAGTCAATCCCAACCGTATTGCAGTATTAGGTGAAGGGGTGACACTCGCCGCCATGATTCCTGAGGATAAACGCGCACTGACCATTCGAGTCAACGATGTCATTGGCGTGGCAGGTTTTCTACTCCCGGGTAATAAAGTTGATGTTCTCAATACGAAAGGTAACGGAACCAGCACGGTATTGAAAAATATCAAAGTGCTGGCGGTGGACCAAACGGCAAGAACGAACGATAACAAGCCAGTGATTGTCCGGGCGGTGACCTTGGAAGTTTCACCAAAAGAAGCCGAAAAGCTGTTAACAGAAAACAGCCGTGGGCAGATACAACTGGCATTAAGGAATCCACTGACTGTAGATAAAGCGCCGCCGAAAAGAACTTACACACCTCGTCCAAGTGTGACCGTAATTAAAGGTTCTCAAACTTCCAATGTACGCGTGAGCAATTAGGTGAATTATGAAAAGAACAATACTAATTTTAAGCCACTTAATCATGTTACTCACCAGCGTAACGGTTTATGCGGCTGCACAGTCTGGGCGAGTGGTGAGTGTACCTCACCACCAGTCCACCCAATTAATGATTTCGGGTAGTGCCAAAAAAGTAACCTTAGGTGACCCAACCGTTCTGGATATCCTAGTGTTGAGGTCTAACGAGTTGTACTTGATTGGTAAAAAGCTCGGTACCACCAATGTTTCGGTCTGGGATCGCAGTGGTCGAATTATTGAATCATTTAATGTTGAAGTGACCCATGACCTTAACACCCTAAAATCTAAGCTTTATCAGTTTTTGCCAGACGAAAACATAGAGGTTCACAGCACGCAAGACAAAATCGTATTAAGGGGCCTGGTAAGCAGTCAACAAAATATGGATGTGGCAGTTAAAGTCGCGGAAACCTTTGCGGCTGGTAAGCCAGCGGACGAGAGCGATGACGAGGAAGAAAACGACAGTTCCGTTATCAATTTGTTGTCTATTGGTGGTGCACAGCAAGTAACGCTTGAGGTGACTGTTGCCGAAGTACAACGTTCACTCGTGCGTACCTTCGATTCTAATTTTCACTTTTTCCAAAAGAGCGGAGACATTACCTGGGGTGCAACCACGATAGGCAGTGCGATTGATGATATTGGACCAATATTGAGTGGTAATGCGGGGGTCAACGAATTTGGCTTTCTAGGGTCTTTTCTCGACAGCAATACGCTATTTACCTTTGCCCTTGACATTGCGAAGCAAAATGGGGTGGCAAAGGTACTGGCTGAACCTAGCTTAACGGCACTGAGTGGTACCCAAGCGGAATTCGTTGCGGGTGGTGAATTCCCAATTCCAGTACCTAATGAAGATGGTATCACCATCGATTACAAAGAATACGGCGTAACTTTGGACTTTATCCCCTATATCCTTAGTGATAAAAAAATCAATTTAAAACTGAATGTCAGTGTGAGTGAACTGGCGACTTCTGGGGTTGTGACTTATAGCGTTGGTGCAACCAACGCAGCGTATTATATCCCACCGCTAACCAAGCGCAGTGCAGGGAGCACCCTAGAGTTAGCAGATGGGCAAACGATAGGTATTGCCGGGCTGCTGAGTGAAAATGCGCGTAATGTTGATGAAGGTTTACCAGGTGTAGCAGATTTACCAGTATTAGGACGCCTGTTTAAGAGTGAGCAATTTACGTCTGGTGAGACTGAGTTAGTGATTTTGGTTACCCCTCGCTTAGCCAAGCCTGTAGACAGACGTCGGTTTACTTTACCAACTGATGGATTTGTTAGCCCAAATGACGTGGAGTTCTATCTGCTTGGCAAAGGAGCCAGCTTGGACTTTGACAAATATGATTTAGGTACTGGTTCGCAAACAAATCTTCAGGAGCAGCCTGAGTACCAATTCACAACAGGTGAGGGTGGAACCGATGGACAATTTGGTCACAGCTTATAAGGGGGAAGCAAGATGAAAAAACGAATAGGACTAACTGCTTGTTTTGTCGCGCTTACCTTAACCGGTTGCGCCAATGAGCCTGAGTTGGGGGTTGCTTTGAATCAACTTCAGGCTGAACAGACACTGAACCCCAACGCATGGTATGAGAACATAGATTACCTGCCAGAAGGCAGCGGTGATCGTACGCAAACCAGTCTGGAAGTCTACAACAATAATGGTGAGAACAAAGATTAAGTGATGCTATCACTTAGGAGGCAGTCATGAGACGCATAAACCCACTAGCAATGAGGCGTTCTCAGCAAGGGATCACTTTGGTGTTGATTAGCCTAATTATGCTGATATTAATCGGTATGGGCGCCTTCGCGATGGACTTAAACCACCAGGTCCTCAATAAAGCGCGTTTGCAAAATGCGGTCGATTCAGCTGCTTTAGCTGCGGCGGTAGTAGCTGATGACACAGCCGATGTTGATTCAGCTAGAACAGCCGCTATACAAGCTTTAAATAGTTTCGCTAAATCCTCTGGCAACCAAGAGCTTGTTTACACGGAAGATAATAACATTTCAGTTACTTTCTCTAAAACCAAACTACCAGGTAGTTTTGTCAACGCCGCCGGATTTAGCTTCGATCCAGGTGACGATAGTGATATTTATGTTCGGGTGGCCGTTAGCGATGTTTCTCTAACACAATATCTAAGTTATATATTTGGTGTTGGCAAGAGTGTGTCAGCCAGTGCGGTTGCCGGGCCTAGTGCGGCGATTATTAACGCGTGTAACATAACACCAATGGCGGTTTGCGGCGATCCAGTCAAGGGAGCGGGAAAAGTTTGGGGATATAATCCAACAGGATATGACCCAGAGGTAACTAAAGATCCTTCTACCATTCATGCATTAAAAGTAGGAAACACCAATCAAACTGCCATGGGACCGGGAAACTTCCAATTAATAGACTTTGGACAGGATGCTCCGGGAGGAGGTGCTGATTTAGTTAAAGATGCTCTTGCCGGAAAATACAATGCTTGCGCAACTATTGGAAAAACAGTAGAAACCAAGCCTGGTGGTAGTGTAGGTCCAGTAGCACAAGGATTAAACCCCCGACTAAATGTTTACAAAGGTTCGATTAAAAATGATGGCACTGTGCTCCCTGATATTTATGTAAAACAAGCCAATATCAGTAAAGATGCTGTTGGCAAAATTAGTGGTAGTGATTTCTATTACAAGGACTATAACGACTGTAAAACAGGTAGTTGCGGAGTCGATACCGATTATCCTAGTAATGGAACGGTTGACAGAAGAATATTAAGAGTTCCAATTGTTGATTGTACCGATTCAGGAGGGAAAACTACCTTTGATGTTCTCGGGTTTGGGTGTTTTTTCTTAATGAAGGAAGTTGCTGATAATAGCGGTGCTGCTTCAGATGACAGTGTTTATGGACAGTTCTTATATGATTGCCCAATAAAAAATGGGTCAACCGGAGTGGAACCTTCCGATTCGGGTTTCTATCGAATCCAATTGTATAAAGACCCAGAAGCTGGAGCATCTTGATATGAAATTTGCTATCCCACACTCTCTGATTGGAACAGGTAAAAACCACCAAACAGGTCTAGCTGCACTGGAATTCATTATTTGTCTGCCTGTATTGCTTATGCTGGCAGTACTGCTGATCGATGTGAGTCGGGCGTTTATTCAGTACACCGAAATTAATAAAGCACTGCAAAATGGAGCTCGATACGCAGTAGTAGATACTTACGGTACGCTTGATTTTAGTAGTATCGCAGATCCAGAGAAAATTCAGAATATGGTGGTCTACGGTAGTCCGACAGCAACTGGCAATCCAATTTTGCGTTACATTGATCCGGGAAAGGTAGATGTCGTTGAGAAAATTACCGATGATGGAATAAAAGAGGTTGAAATATCAGTTAGTTACACCTATGAACCAATTTTTAGTAGCCTTCCGTTTACTGACAGTTCACTTGCTTTCGAAATTGGTGCATCAAGCAAAATGAGGACTTCGCCATGACAAAGTGGATATTAAAAAAGAGAGGAGTCACTCAGATTGAGTTTTTACTTATAGCTTTAGCTGTGCTTTTAGTAATTTTCTCAATTATTGAGTTTGCGTTGTATTTCTATTCGATACAGATGGCTAATGAAGTCACCCGCAGAGCCGCTCGTTTAGCCACTGTTTGTTATATCGCTGATAGGGATGATATTCCCGAACTACCTGCAGTAAAAGGGTTATACCCGCCGGGTTTCTCTTCTAGCGATTTGAAAATAAGTTACCTCACAGCGGAGGAAGATGATGATGGGAATATCAAAATAGAAGCACTAACTGACGCCGAGGTGGCTGAATTTTCGTCAGCGTCACCTACGATCGATCTTAATGAGGTATTTTCTCATATTCGTTTTGTTAAAGCCGAAGCTGATTATGAATTCAAATTTTTTGTTTTAGCGGCTTTAATCAAAGCTGTTGGTGTCAGCCCTAGATTTCAGACCATTTTACCTGCCGAGAGTTTAGGCGTATTAAGGCCCGAGGCTGGGCTCGGTAAACATGAAGATTGTTAAGGGAATAGTTTATGTTGAAGCCAGTAGAATTAAATAAAGAAATAAAAACAAGCAGCATCCATTCCCTGAAAACCAATATTAATATTTGGGTGATTTATGATACGGCTGAGTTTAAAAGTACCATGGAAGCCGAATTGTCCAAGTGCGTTAACATTAATATCGAATGGTTGGATTTAAGCAAAATTGCGGTTACTGCCTTAGGTGATAGACGTGTACCGGATGTGATTTATATCGAGGCGGGAAGTAGTTGGGCACAAAAGATATCGCATATCTATTCCAATGAAGGCAACTTGCAGCGCAATCAGACTGCATTGGTGGTATTTGGCGATGAGCATGACACCACATCATTGAAATTAGCACTAAAGTTAGGCGCCTCTGACTATCTACATCGCGAAGTTGGCTTTTACGAGTTGTTACCACTTTTAGAAGATATGGCAAACGAAAAGGCTTCGAGCAGCGAGATAGGTGAATTGTCTCTGTTTATTAATACTAAGGGTGGCTCCGGAGCAACAACCGTGGCACTGAATACGGCGATTGCTTTATCTGAGTATTCAAAAGGTAAAGTTCTGTTGATCGACTTGGGCATGCAGTTTAGTGATGCGGCGGATTATCTTAATAGTAAGCCCAAATACAGTATTAATGATGTAATTGATGCGATGAATGACCTTGATGACTTGTCACTAGATGGCTTGGTTTACAAACATGCCTCCGGAGTGAACTATTTATGCTTTAGCGCTGACAACATCAAAGATAACTATGATCGAGCGACAAAGGTGAGTGCCTTGATTCCGTTGTTACGCCAATACTATAAACATATTATTGTTGATATGTCGCATGGGGTTGAGCACGTTTTTCAACATATTGTTGCTCCCGCCTCCTATATTTATCTGGTGATGCAGCAAAACGTGACCTCAATTAAACATGCGGCCAATTATTTGAAATCTTTGCAGCTTGACTACGGTTTAACCAGTGGACAGGTTAGGATGGTGATTAATCGTTATGAAAAGAAAACATCGATAACGATTAAAGACATCGAACAAGCGTTCCCAAACCAAGACCTGCTTTTAGTTCCGAATAACTATTCGATGGCAATGGAGTGTTCCAACCTGGGCAAGCCGATTGTGCAATCGAAGAAAAATAGTGCGATTAAGTCGTCTCTGATTGATATATCACATCAGTTAGAAGAGCCAGCGGATAAACAATCGCAAAGTTGGTTAGGTAAATTATTTTCTTAGCAGGGAGTCGCTATGTTTTTTAAAAGGAAAAATGTCGGCAGTAATTTTTCAGATGCTGAACTGCGGAATACGAAATCTGACACTCATACAGAACCTGTTTCCAAGCCGAAGCATAGCAGTAGTGTCGCTCACTCGTCAGCGATTGAAGAAAAGATCCGTAAGATGGAAGCGGAACGCAAGCAGTTAGAGCACGACCAGACGATCAAACACTACTATCACAGCAAGTTACTGGATACCTTAGATTTGGGGTTGCTTTCACATCTGCAGGAAGACAGAGCGAAAGAAGAGTTACGTGAAGCCGTTGTTCACCTGATCGCAGAAGACCAAACTCATCCGTTGAGCTCGGAAGCGCGAAACCGCATGATTCGACAGATTGAAGATGAGATCTTTGGCTTAGGGCCGCTTGAGCCTTTGCTCGCAGATTCCACTGTTTCCGATATTCTGGTCAACGGCCCGAAAAGTATTTTTGTTGAACGGTTCGGTAAACTGGAAAAAACACCCCACACATTTTTAGATGACCGCCATCTGCGTAGTATTATTGACCGAATCGTTAGCCAAGTCGGCCGACGGATTGACGAGTCTTCTCCTATGGTGGATGCTCGACTTAAAGACGGTTCGCGTTTTAATGCAATAATCCCTCCTTTGGCCATTGATGGTGCATCTGTGTCTATCCGTCGTTTCGCTGTCGAACGGCTTAATATGGACAACTTGCTACAACTCAACTCTCTTTCGGAAGAGATGGCGAAGTTTCTTAATGCGGCAGTTGTTGGTGAGTTGAATATTCTTATTTCCGGTGGTACTGGTTCAGGTAAAACCACTACACTGAATATTTTATCCGGGTTTATTCCTTCCGATCAACGCATTGTCACTATCGAAGATTCGGCAGAGTTACAACTTCAGCAGCCTCATGTTGTCAGACTAGAAACTAGACCTGCCAATATCGAGGGCAAGGGCGAAATTTCTCAGCGCGAGTTAGTTAAGAACTCTCTACGTATGAGGCCTGACCGAATCGTCGTTGGTGAGGTGCGGGGCAGTGAAGCGGTCGATATGCTATCTGCAATGAATACGGGCCATGATGGCTCTCTGGCAACTATACATGCGAATACACCACGAGACGCTTTAAGTCGTGTGGAAAATATGTTCTCAATGGCGGGCTGGAACGTATCGACGAAAAACCTCCGCTCGCAAATTGCGTCAGCGATCAATCTGGTTGTACAGATGGACAGGCAGGAAGACGGTAAACGTCGCATGGTCAGCATTCAAGAGATCAACGGCATGGAAGGGGAAGTGATCACCATGTCAGAGATATTTAAGTTTCAAAGGCAAGGCGTGGATGAAGAGGGCAATGTGCTTGGTGATTACATCGCGACAGGTATCGTACCGGATTGTCATGATCAACTCATCAAACGAGGCCTGGACGTTCCATTTGAAATATTCAATGAGAAAGTTCGCTAGGAGGTAATATGGGCGGTCAATTACCACTGTTTTTGCTTTTATTATTCTTATCAGTATTTTTTATCAGCCAGGCACTGATAATGCCTTCGGCTGGGAAAAAGGTAAAACATCGACACTTAATACAGCGCATCAAAGAGAGCCATAAGAACATTGACCAAGAGAGTATTTCTCTATTAAAAGAAAACTCGCTTAAAAACTTGTCGGGAATAGAACGATTTTTAGTGCGATTTTCTCTGTTTGAAGTGTTTAAAAAGAAACTTGAACTGGCTGGTATTGATACGACTTTTGGCAAGTTCTTATTTCTATCTTTTATTTCAGGCGTTATTGCAGGTCTAGTGCTTATCTTGTTTAACCAGCCTTGGTATATGGGGGCAGGAGCTGCGGTAGCGATATGGCTTATTGAATATTTTATGATCCAAAAGCGAATTGGCGACCGGTTGATGAAGTTTGAAGAGCAACTTCCAGAAGCGTTGGATATTATTAAGCGTGTACTGCAGGCAGGGCAACCAATTAACCAGGCATTTGGAGAGGTAGGTTCAGAAATGCCAGCGCCGATTGGCCCTGAATTTAAAAATACTTTCAGTTTGCTCAATTATGGTTACGATATGCGTTTAGCGATTATGCAGTTAGTTGAAAGAGTGCCTACCGTATCGATGACGGCGTTTTCAAGTGCGGTTATGCTGCAAAAAGAAACCGGTGGTAACTTAATCGAAAATATCGAGAAGTTATCAATAGTATTAAGAGGTAGATTCAAGCTTGCTAGGAAAATAAAAACGGTTTCTGCGGAGTCTAGAATGTCGGCTTGGGTACTCGTTTTAGCCCCTTTTGTCATGTATATCATTATAGCTATATTTAATCCGGATTATATTGCCATATTACATAACAACCCTATAGGTATCAAAATGATTATAGGTGGAATGGTTTCTTTATTTCTTGGCTCAATGTGGATTCGAAAAATCGTGAGTTTTGAGGTGTAGCTATGGATGTGATAAATGATTTCATTTCTAACGTTAATATCAGCCAGGAAATGTTATTTATTCTGTTTGTTCTAGTAACAACAGTGCTTCTTGTAATGACGATTGGATATGTAGTTATAGGCGTAAAATCTCCAGTAAAGCAGAAACTATCCGAGCTCTCAACTGGTGAAAAATCAAATGCCATATCGCGTAATGTAAAAGTGATGAATACGCTGGAAACGTTGGCTCCTTTATCTTCATCTGCTAGTGAAAAAGAGCAGCAGACGACAAGAATGATATTGATGCATGCTGGCTTTCACCAAAATAACGCTCTATCCCTTTTTTATTCAATTAAGTCACTTACAACAATAATCGGTGTAATAATTTCCGTCGGGTTATATGTATTATTACCACAATCTAATAAACTTTATACGTTTATGATTATATGTGTGTTTGTAGGTTTATTTTTGCCTGATTATTTTTTAAAAAAGCTAGCTAAAAAGCGTCAGGAACGAATTCGTTTAGGTGTGGCTGATATGCTTGACCTACTCGTTGTTTGTACCGAATCAGGATTAGGTTTTAATGCCTCTTTACGTCGGGTTGCAGACGAAATGGTGATATCTCACCCAGACTTGGCTGATGAGCTAGATACTGTCTGCTTGAAGATACAAGCAGGTAAGTCAATGCCAGATAGCCTAAAAGAAATGATAATGAGAACCGGGCTAGAGGAGTTTATGGGACTGGCTAGTATGCTAAGTCACGCGTCGCGAATGGGCGGCAGTCTAGTCGATTCATTACGAGAATACACAGAAGATTATAGAGATAAGAGGCAACAGGCTGCTGAAGAAATCGCAGCAAAAATTCCAGTAAAAATGATGTTTCCGATGGTGTTATTTATCTGGCCGTGCTTTTTTATTGTTGCTATCGGGCCATCAATAATTACTCTTATTGAAGCATTCTCGCAATAATAATTTTATAAGAACATAGAAAGGGAATATTATGTGGAAAGTTTATACACTTACTTTTTGTGCGCTATTGATTTCAGGATGTGCAAACAATGAAACAAAGCAAGCCGCTTTCGATAAGAGTTTATACTCAGGAAAGCCTGTTGAGGCTTTGACCAATGACGAACCGCCAGTTAACGAAGAAGAAGCAATTTCCCGGGGTGACTCTGCATTAACAAGCAATAACACCGACCTTGCCTTGTATGAATATATCCGCTCTCTTACCTTTGAAGATGGTGTTCATAAAGATAAGACGTTATATACCATTGGTCGAATTCATGAGACTCGTGGAGATTTTGAATTAGCCGACAAGGCTTATCGTGCTTCGCTTGCAGAAAATCCTAACCATATAGGGTCGTTAGAAGAGCTTGGAAAGCTCAACACAAAGCAAGGGCGTAAGGATGTTGGGCTCAGTTATTATTTGCGAGCACTAAACGCGGACCAATTGCGCCTTGGTGCGCAGGGAGATGTAACAGTCAACAACATATCTAGCGAGAGTATCCTATCCCTGAGGTATGATGAAAAATCACCTGTCAATGCGTATGTAGGTCTAGGTGTTCTTTATGATATTAATAATAAACACGATATAGCTCAAGCATTCTTACGTAAGGCATTAGATATTAAGCCTTATAATGAAAGTGCGCTAGTTAGTCTTGGTTACTCTTATTATATGGTGAGTGATTACGCCAAAGCCTCTTATTTTACTAATGCTGCTTTGAACTTAAATAATAGTAATGAAAAAGCGATTAATAATTTGGGTCTAATAGCTATCGGTCAAGGAGAGCCTCGCAAAGCGTTAGGCATTTTTGGCCAGCATATGTCGACAGCTGAAGCATTAAATAGCGTTGGCTACTTCCTCATTCTAAGGGGAGAACCCGGAGAAGCGATTCCTTATCTTCAGGAAGCGATTGATCAAAGTCCATCTTACTATGCAAAAGCGAATGATAATTTGGAGCGTGCACTTGCAATGGTCAGAGCTGATAGAGATACGTCTAAAGCATTCTTACAGTAGCAACAATCATTGCGAATGACATGAAGTATACGTATGCATTAAGCCAGTTGTAAAAACTACTGGCTTTTTTTGATGTTTAATTTTAAAAATATAAGCTTATTTTTATGACGGCTAGATATTATTAAAAAAGATTCTTTTATCTTTGGCTGTCAGTTTTTATTCTTCCTTTTTAATGTCACGGAAAGAATATATGCTGATGCAATACACACTAAAATCATTGATGTTGCGTGATAAAGAGGCCCAGAATAAAGGCTATGAATAAGAATTGCGCTGATTAATCCAAAGCAAAATAAATTGTTTATTGTTGGTTCTGCAGCTGAATTTATTTTGGCGTTTTTTACAATATAAAATATCATTATTAGAAAGGGGATGGTACCCATAATTCCAAACTCAAGCAGTGATTGGAGTAAGGCGTTGTGTGGTTGTAAGAAACCTATTTTAGTTTCAAACGCATGGGCCTCTGGGCCATATCCCAAAAGAGGCTTTTGTAATATCAGACTTATTGATTCTTGCCAGAGTTCAAAGCGTCCATTTGAAATTTTTCTTAGCGGTTCATCAATATGTTGCGACCACATCATATAGAATCTGTTTGCTCCATTCCATGAAAACACACTAAATGGAATGGAGACTATATAGGATAAAATCATTAGTATTACGGTTGAAACAAGTATTTTACATTTCGCGATAAATTCTTTTTTTAATATTGATATTAATAATATTATGGATGCGATAAAAGCTAGAGTTGCACCTCTTCCGCCTAACCAAAAAAGCATAGAACAGTTAATGATGAATAATAGTACGTAGAATCCCCCATCCCATTTTCTTTCTATAAAAATCAATTTTACAATACAAAATAAACAACCTAGCATCACCACGTAACCTATTTGTCTAATGTTATAGGATACTATTAATTTGAAACCGTTGTTATTCATAACTGAATTTGAGTTTAAATGGTAATCAAGAAAGCAGATAATACTAGCTAACACTACGGAAATTGGAATTAATAGAAACAAATTTTCTTTCTGTTTAATGTTATAAAAGTATATTGAAAGGGTAAAGATGGTTAATATGTGAGATAGAATTTCAATATATCGGACCAAGCTAAATAATAACTGGTCTTCACTTTTGTTTTCTACTAATACTAGTACTGTTGATAAACTTATAGTTACAATGTAAGTAATAATCGTCGATATTTCCTTTAATTTGAGATTAATTATTTTTACATTGATAAGTCTAGTTTTTAGGATTGAAATAATTATGCATATCTCAAGAAATAAAACAATTAGAGATCCAATTGCAGGATTTTTAAAGTTAACAAAAGCTGCTAATAATATTGAGGAAAAAATAAAGTATTTTGTATAGTCATATTTTTCAAGATTCATTCTAAATTCTCATAGTACTTTTTGTTATTTTTAACTAAAATATGGCCGATTAATTTCCATAAAGCAACAGTTGAAATAATTGAAAAATATCCATCTATCGCATAGTGCCAGCCTAAATGAACGGAGCCAATCTGTATAATTATTGCAAACACGTAAGCAAAAATCCCTAGAGATTTTCTAAATTGATAGAGAGCCAATGACATTAGAAAAGCTATAGAAACATGCATACTAGGCATTGCAGAGATGCCTGATCCAATGCCATTTGACTGTGTAATGTAATCTTGCCAGAGATTACTTTGTGTGTTTAACGCCCATAAAGGTAATGATCCTACACTTTGTAAATAAACGTTCTGTTCATTTAGTCTCTGCATTAGTGGGCTAAAGATGTCGTTACCTGTTAATAGTTCTAGATAGCAAGGACCTACAGAAGAAAAAATAATTGCGAATACTCCTCCATTTATTAACCAAGTTAGTAAGAAAGTGATCAGAAACTGCTTTCTTAGTAATTCTTTCTTATTGTAGATTAGAAAGAAAAAAAGAACGCCCCACATTAAAAAAAACCAAGCATTATATGCTGCGTTTAAATATAATGTTGACCAAGGAGTAGAAAATATATAATGAGTGATAACCCATGGATCAACTCCAAAGTGTAACCAACGATCTATCTCAATAATTACCTTATCGACACCGTAGGGATGTATAATAGGAATGACAGATTTTAAGAAAGTATAGTTTGAAAATGAAATGCTTAGGGATATTAATAATAAAAATAAAGAAAAAATTCTATTAATTGGAAATATAATGTTCTTTAATTTAATGAGCATTATTTTCGCTGGTTTTTTTTCTCTACGAATCAGTAAATTAAAATAACAATAAACCAACCAAGATAGAATTGAAATATAAATCGCCACGTAAAATATGTCGAAGTATGTGGTTAATGAGTACTTGATAGGAAGAGATAAATAGACGGCACTAATATAAATTATAACTGTGGAAGTAATACAATATAAATAAATAAATTTATCTTTGATAATGTCTTTCCATAAGTTGTTTGTAAATACTTGAAACCTTTCCTGCCAACTGACATTTAGATTACAACTCTTATCTTGTTCCATGGATGATCCATCATCTCAGTTTATGTTTTAATGTATAGCTTAGCTTAAAAGTAGGCACTTATTAAGTACCTACTTTTATCTAATAATCATAGTACTAAGTTGTTGATAATTCCCGCTCCAACAAAAAACACAATCATCCACAGCACTGAAACATTCAACTTCTTAAGCAAATAGAAGCCAGCGATCACCAGGGCAATATCTATTGGTTTTGCGACTGCACTGCTAAACACAGGTTGGTAAAGTGCTGCGAAGAGTAGACCTACAACGGCCGCATTTACGCCACTTACAGCTCCGGAAATAGCGGGTTTCGCTGCTAGTTGTTGCCAGTTTTTTAGTACGGCAAGTAAGAGTAAGAAACCTGGCAGGAAGATAGCTAATGTAGCTGCTAGAGCGCCAAGAACCGGTGTCTCTGTTAGTTGATAGCCAAGATATGTTGCAAAGGTAAACATCGGGCCCGGTACGGCTTGAGCAGCGGCGTAGCCGGTTAGAAATGCGTCCTGGCTGATTTGGTCGCCAAGGATATTTTCTAACAGGGGAAGTACCACATGACCGCCACCGAATACTAAACTTCCTGCCTGAAAGAAGTCGTTAAACAGGCTTACCATTGGGGTTGTATGTGCAATGAGAGGTAGCCCGAACAGTAGCACTGTAAAGATCACAAGCGGTGTTAAGTTGGGCTTAAACGGTTGTGCTGGAATGGCAGATTCCTTCTTCAAGTAGCGTACACCGACCATGCCAGAGATAATCAAAACCAGCATCTGAGTTGTTATGCCTGGCACGAGCAACAGTGCGATCGCGGTTGCGACACATAACCCAGCTGTCAATTTGGTTTGGCAAAAGTTCTTGTACATCCCCCAAGTCGCATCGGCTACAACAACTACGGCCAGCAACTTTAATCCGTGTACGATGTTTTGGAACCAAGATGTATCGGTGATTTGGCTGCTTACCATGGCTAATACCAGCATGATCAACACTGAAGGTAGCGTAAAGCCTATAAAAGCCGCGCATGCTCCTCCTAATCCGCCACGTTTATATCCCAATGCAAATCCCACCTGACTGGAGCCAGGGCCGGGTAAGAACTGACTTAATGCAACGATTTGTGCATATTCGCTGTCATCCAGCCATTGGAGCTTTTCAACGAAAGTTTGGCGGAAGTAGCCAATGTGTGCCGCTGGGCCACCGAAACTAATCCAACCGAGCCAAAAGAAAGTTTTAAAAATAGTGAACATGTTGAGCCTGTTTATCTGAATAGAATTTTTATGTTGATAATTTATCGAGTGGTTTAAAATGACTCAAATTGATAATTTGAATTTAACCTATGAATAAAATGGGATTGGTATTCTAGTGAAAGACGAAGTCCAATGGCGTAACATTGACCTGAATCTGTTGGTGACATTTTCTTACCTATATCGCTATCGGAGTGTCAGTTTAGCGGCTGAAAATAGCTATGTTAGCCAATCTGCAATGAGCCACAGTTTATCTCGTCTGCGGTTACTTTTTGATGAGCCTCTATTTGAGCGCAAAGGTCATAAAATGGAGCCAACCGAGCGCGCACACAGTATCGCGCCAACCGTACATAAGCTATTGGATTCTATCACTAAAGAGTTGCTGACTAAGCCTGTGTTCGAGCCGGGAAGTTACTCAGGCGTGTGTCGTATAGGGTTAACAGACTACGCCGAATTCATCTTTGCTCCGTTTATCTATGATGAAATTCACCGACAAGCACCTGAAGCGAAAATCAGCTTCATAAACGTTGATCGCAGTAACTATATAATCCGAACCGAGAGGGATAAGTTAGATCTTGTCATTGGCAGTATAGCTGTTCTTGAAGAAGACTTTTCTAGCCAGTATCTCTATACAGAAAAGCACGTTTGCTTATGTGATAAGCAGGTATTGAATGGTAAGTCTGAGTTGTCTATCCAAGCGTTTGCCGATATTAAGCAAGCATTAGTCAGCCCTGACGGGAGCTTAAAGACACAGGTAGACCAAAAGCTCGCAGAGCATGGTTTGAGCCGTCAGGTCACCGTGGCGTCGCGTAATTTTCTTACTATCCGCCATTTGCTTAAACAGCGAGATCTTATTGCCATTGTGCCGGAAAAAATGGCGCTTGCAGAAGGCTTTTCAGACGGCCTTGTGACTGTTCCTCCTCCAATCCCTGTTGCCGATTTCGACATTTCTATGGTGTGGCATACCAGCCGAACCAATGATGATAAGGGAACCTGGTTGAGAAAAGTCGTGGCAGAAACGATCACGTCTCCGCGATCACGCTAAAGAATGATACTAGTGAAAACGTTTACCCTTATTTGGTGGTATCGCGTAAAATTAGCTCGCTGGGAACATAGACTTGAAGAGGTAACTTCCGCTCATCACGGTGTTTTTCAACCAATAAGTTAACGCCTTGAGCCCCCATCATTTCAGCATGAATGCGCACGGTTGATAGCGGAGGAAAGGTAAAACTCGCGGTTGGACTATCGTTCATACTGATCAGTGCAATGTCCTGCGGAATGCGTAATCCGAACTCATGGATAGCACGCAAAACACCGATTGCTATGGTGTCTGAGGTGATAAATATCGCGGTTGGAAAGTCACCTTTAGTCAGCATTAGTTTAGCCAAATCATATCCTGACTGACTTGATAAATCGCCACTGTAAAGGTCAGAATCCGCGACCAAACCTTTTAGATTGGCGTATTCTACAAACGCGCTTTTTCGTCTATCGGTGAAATCTGTCTGGCTCTTGCCACCTATAAACCCAATTCGCTCATAGCCCTGAGCTACATAAAAATCGACAACTTGTTTACTTATCCGCTCCAGGTTGGCACTAACACAGTCATACGGACAACCTTGTTCAGGGACATCGATGCGACAAATGAAGTTTTCTAAACGCTTGGGTAACTTATTGATAACCCTTTGCTCTTTGTCGCCGACCAGAAGGATACCGGTGACTTTCTGCGTATCGACTTCCAATTCGCTGTTATAGCAGTTGGTGAGAGTAATACCGAGTTTTTCGCATTGGCTTTCAATACCATGACGAATTGACAAGTAGTAAGGATCAGTACCTTCCGTTTCTTGAGGGTAATTATAAAGGGCTAAAAAATGGTGCCGCAGTTTGCTCTCTCCCCCTGCGTTCCTTGAACTTTTGGAGCGATATTCGAGTCTCTGTGCAATGTCTAAGATACGACGCTTGGTTTCTTGTTTCACATTTAACGTCGGATCGTTGTTTAATACACGCGATACCGTCGCAAGTGATACACCCGCCTCGTCCGCTATGTCTTTTAATTTGGCCATTTACCTTCCCGTAGACGTTGTCCTCGCCAGTACAAACGTTAATACCTTTCGTTTAACCGCAAGTCGCATAATCGAGTCTGCCGTCATTCTGGACAGCGACGAAGGAGCGTGATTCAGGATCTTATAACCGAACACTTTGTTGTCAAAGCGTTTTCTATAGATTCCCTGCGTGCTGATATTAGATTCCTAGTCTCGCGAAGGCTCGCTGGACTAACCTTATAATCCTTAGTCGACTGACGTTAAGTACCTATGTTGGGCTTGGACTTCTCCATTTCTTATGAATTCGCTTAATTTATGTTATTTTGTGGAAACGTTTACACTATTTGAGATCGATCACGGATCTGGATCGGTATTGATTGCTAGACTTTTAGCCAGTTAAGGAAACGGTGTATCTGTTCGGGAGCAATGCAACAGGCTCAATTGCCCCTGATAAAGAGAGCAAACATTAGGCTGCAACAGTGGAGAAGCAAAAAGTGAAAGTTCTTGTCACAGGCGGTATGGGTTATATCGGGAGTCACACGTGTGTCCAGATGATTGAAGCGGGAATGGAGCCAATCATCGTCGACAACTTGTGCAATGCCAAAGTTGAAGTGCTCAGTCGAATTGAAGCGTTAACCGGGAAGCAACCTGAGTTTTATCTGGGTGATGTCCGTGATGAGGCTTTTTTGGACTCTGTGTTTGCGAAGCATGATATTCAAGCTGTTATTCACTTTGCCGGCTTAAAGGCTGTGGGGGAGTCGGTGGTTAAACCACTGGAGTATTACGATAACAACGTCAATGGTTCGTTGGTGTTGGCGCGTAGCATGCGTAAAGCTGGCGTGAAAAGTATCGTCTTTAGTTCCTCTGCAACCGTATACGGTGATCCAGATGTAGTGCCGATTACAGAAGACTCTCCAACAGGCGCAACCACCAACCCATACGGGCGCAGTAAATTCATGGTGGAAGAGTGTCTCAGTGACTTATTCCAGGCTGAAAACGATTGGAGTATCACTTTGCTACGT
>NZ_JAWLID010000003.1:169776-170478 GCF_033042495.1 Vibrio sp. EA2
TTAGCTGATGGCCACATTGCTGCGCTCAAAGCCGTCGGTGAAAAAGCAGGATTACACATTTATAACCTCGGTACCGGCAAAGGCTCTAGCGTGCTTGAAATGGCAGAAGCATTTGGTGTGGCTTGCGGTAAGCCAGTCCCTTATGAGCTTTGCCCGCGCAGACCAGGCGATATTGCTGAGTGTTGGGCAAGCACCAAGAAAGCTGAGCGTGACCTTGGTTGGAAGGCGACGCGCAGCATAGAGGATATGACAGCGGATACCTGGCTGTGGCAGTCAAATAACCCTCAAGGTTATTCCCCAGAGTAATGGAAGCGAAGCTGCTGCGCCAATTTCATCGGGAGTGGCAGTTAAAAACGAATTTTTGAGAGTTGAGTAAGTAAGATGTCGAATGTTGAATTTAACCCTGTGGATCACCCACACCGTCGTTATAACCCGTTAACAGGGCAATGGATTTTGGTCTCCCCGCACCGGGCAAAGCGTCCTTGGAGTGGTGCCGATGAAAAACCGGCCATGGATGAATTGCCGAATTACGACGCTAAATGCTTCCTGTGTCCGACCAATGAACGTATTTCTGGTGACGTAAACCCAGACTACCAAGGCACTTATGTGTTCAACAACGATTTTGCTGCTCTGATGGTGGACTCGCCAGATGCGCCTGAATCGGATAACCCATTATTTAAAACTCAGGGCGTGCGTGGATTG
>NZ_JAWLID010000003.1:170522-170805 GCF_033042495.1 Vibrio sp. EA2
TGAATTACCAGTAGATAAAATTCGCGGTGTGATTGATACCTGGAATGAACAGATCGAAGAGTTAGGTCAAGATTTTGTCTGGGTTCAAGCGTTTGAAAATAAGGGTGAAGCCATGGGCTGTTCTCAGCCACACCCACACGGTCAGATTTGGGCGAACAGTTTTTTACCGAATGAGATCGAGCGTAAAGAGAAAAATCTAAAAGCGTATTACCAAGAGAACGGCACCAACTTGCTGGTTGATTATGTGAATGCGGAGCTCAAAGACGGCACACGAATTGTCGTT
>NZ_JAWLID010000003.1:171005-171456 GCF_033042495.1 Vibrio sp. EA2
TTACGCGCCATTCTTCGAAGAAGGTACCGACATTGACCATTGGCAACTGCATGCGCTGTTTTACCCGCCATTGCTACGCAGTGCGACCATTCGTAAGTTCATGGTGGGGTACGAAATGCTGGCGGAAAGTCAACGCGATTTAACTGCTGAGCAAGCAGCCCAGCGTCTGCGTGATTTAAGTGATGTGCATTATAAAGAAGGTTCTAGGTAAAACAAAGGTCCTAGGCTCTAGGGAAGGAAAACTGAATACGGAGCTCTTCGCTTACGGAATACAGAAGGAAGGCTCGATCTCTGTAATCCGTATTCTGTAGTCTTTAATCTTTTCCTAGGACCTCAAAAACCTCGAACCTTAAAACCTAATTTCAAAATCAAAAATCGAGATTTAACTATGTCTGAACTAATCCAAAATGTGAAAGCGTCCTTTGAAAAAGTACTCGGATACGCACCAAGC
>NZ_JAWLID010000003.1:171551-172255 GCF_033042495.1 Vibrio sp. EA2
TGTTGTTGCAGCTGCGAAGCGCAATGACAACGTAGTTCGTGTGGTGTCTGTGGATTACGATAACGCGCTTGATGAGTTCGATATCAGTCAGGAAATTACTTTCCAACCAGACAAAATGTGGGCGAATTACATTCGTGGTGTGGTGAAGTGCTTGCTTGAACGCGGTTATCAGTTTACTGGCGCTGATATTTCAGTCAGCGGTAATGTGCCGCAAGGGGCGGGGTTAAGTTCGTCTGCGGCTCTTGAAGTGGTTATCGGTCAGACGTTTAAAGTGCTATTCAATCTGGAAATCAGCCAATCTGAAGTTGCCTTAAATGGTCAGCAAGCGGAGAACGAGTTTGTCGGTTGCAATTGCGGCATCATGGACCAAATGATTTCCGCTGAAGGCCGAGAAAACCACGCTATGCTACTGGATTGTCGCAGCTTAGAAACCGAAGCGGTGTCAATGCCAGAGGATATGGCGGTGGTGATCATCAACTCGAATAAAAAGCGTGGATTGGTTGACAGTGAATACAACACGCGTCGCCAGCAGTGTGAAGAAGCCGCACGTATCTTTGGCGTTAAAGCCCTGCGTGATGTGACTATTGAGCAGTTTAATCAACAAGTTTCAAAGCTTGATGAAATGGTCGCCAAACGTGCGCGTCACGTTATTACTGAAAATGACCGCACAGTTGAAGCGGCAAAAGCGCTGCGCGCTCATGATA
>NZ_JAWLID010000003.1:172422-559552 GCF_033042495.1 Vibrio sp. EA2
TTGGTTCCACCATCATTGGTTGATGATGTGAAAGCTACGGTTGAAGCTAAGTATGAAGCAGCAACGGGTCTGAAAGAATCAATTTACGTTTGCCAGGCAAAAGAAGGTGCTGGTCTGGTTGAGGTTCTTTAAGGGAACGTGATGAAAGCATACTTTGGACAGTTAGAACAGGCGATGGCACAAACCCCATCGTTTGATGGTCAACCAGCGACGTTATTCCATCTCACCAATGAAAATGGCATGACAGCATCGTTTATGGATATTGGCGCGACGTGGCTGAGTTGCACGCTTCCAATCAATGGAGAGCATCGCGAAGTGTTGTTGCGTTCAGCCAATATGGCAGAACACATGAAGCAGAATGCGTTCTTTGGCGTTATTGTTGGTCGCTTCGCCAATCGTATCGCGAAAGGTCAGTTTGAAGTGGATGGACAGCGCTATCAACTTGACATCAATAATGGTGAAAACGCGATTCATGGTGGCTTAAATGGGTTTGATAAAAGGCGCTGGACGATTGTGGAGCAAAGTGCTCAGCAAGTGGTGTTCATGCTGAATTCTCCCGATGGCGATCAAGGTTACCCTGGCAACCTTGATGTCAAAGTGACCTATACCTTATCGAATGATAATGAGTTGATCATCGAATATGGAGCGAGTGTCGATAAGACTTGCCCGGTGAATTTAACCAATCACGCTTATTTCAATTTAGCGGGAGAAGGTCGCGACGAGAATGCGCTAGCTCATACATTGCAGATGAATGCAGCATACTACCTACCTACCGATGCGGGGTTAATTCCAACCGGTGAGTTAAAGCCTGTGGCAGGAACAAGCTTTGATTTCACTGAGCCTAAGTTGATTGGGAAAGACTTCCTTGCAGAGCAAGATCAGAAGACCGCTGGTGGCTATGATCACGCCTTTGTGCTTAAGCCTGATGTGAGTGATGGTGTGTCTGTTGCTGCGGTATTGATAGCGCCAAAAGAAGATGTCGTCATGAAAGTAAAAACCACCAAACCTGCGATTCAGGTTTATAGCGGAAACTTTCTAGGTGGCGCGTCTGGGGCGAGCAAAGTATACGACTTATATGATGGTTTGGCTTTGGAAACCGAGTATTTTCCGGATGGGCCAAACAAACCAGAATGGGAGCTCAACAGTGGGGTGTTGAGCTCTGGGGGTTGCTATCAGCACCGAACTGTTTATCAGTTTGAATTTTAGATAGCATTTTGGGTGGGCGGTTACCAACCTAACTAAGTTGTTGATCATTGACGTAAGTAACGAGATGAGCAGTGACTTAACTAGGTTGGTAATAGGCCCACCGTTTTTTCAAACCAAGCCAGTCACCACCGTCATCAAGATCCGCCACTCAAATATTCATTTATACTTTCGCCACAGAATCTCTACGAACCAAAGTCGGGCTGAAAATGATCGTTTCATCTTCCACTTTTTCGTCACGAGAAAGTGCTAACGCTAAGCGGGTCGCGCGTTCGGCCATCATCTCAATCGGGTAGCGAATCGTGGTCAAGCTTGGATGGACGAAGCGGGCAATGAGTCCGTCATCAAACCCTACCATTGAAACTTGTTGTGGAACTTCTATGCCGTTTTGATCCAACGTGGCTAAAGCGCCTGCGGCCATGTAGTCGTTATAGGCAACCACCCCCGTTATCTCAAGAGACTTAGTCAACAGGTTGGTCATAGCGACTTCGCCACCGTCATTGTTTGGCTCACCATATTCGACGTAGCTTTTGGATAGCTCAATACCGTGTTCTTTTAGTGCTGCCTGGTAGCCTTGCAAGCGCTCATCGGTATCTTCGATATCATGAGAAGAGGCGATACAAGCGATCTTATGATGCCCATGACGAATCAAATATTCAGTGGCTAAGAACGCCCCTTTGCGGTTATCGAGAGAAATACAGCGTTCGGCCAATTGTGGAATATGGCGATTGATGATCACCATTCCTTTGACTTCCTTAGCATAGGCGATCAGTTCTTCATCAGACAGCCCCTTGGCGTGAATGACCAGAGCATCACAGCGGCTGTTGACCAATAAATCTAAAGCTCGGCGCTCGTCGTCGGCATTATGGTAACCATTGCCAATCAATATGTGCTTTCCGTTTTCACGTGCCACGTTATCGACGGACTTTACTAAGGTACCAAAGAACGGATCGGATACATCGCTTACCAATACACCAATCGTATCGGTACTTTGGCTGACCAGTGCCCGGGCGGCAGCATTTGGACGATAGCCCAACTTGCTCATCGCTTGTGTAACCGAATCAATCGAGTTTTGGCTTGCCTTGGGTGATTTATTGATCACGCGAGAGACGGTGGCGACCGATACGCCAGCTTCTTTTGCAACATCTTTGATGGTTGCCATATTTGACCTTTCTGGACGAGAACATTTGACAGAACGTATTAAACACCCAATGTGTAACTAGTGCAATTTGGCCTGTTAGTTTATGTGGTATTGAACGCTTACTTCATGTAAATAATGAATTTATTTCAGTGTAAACGTTATTTTTTTATGAGAGGCTGACTCCCGACTCAGCACTTTTGTCGTCATCGGGAATCAGTTTGGTAGGGGAAATAAAAAGGTGTTACCTAATTAAGGTCAAAACTAAACATGCTGTGCGATTAGATCATCAATCAACTCATAGTGGTGATCTTGGACACCCGCGAGATTGCCATACTTTGGCTGGTGGCGATCATTCTCTTTCGCATGTTGCCAACCCACGGTATGCATAACAAAGTGCTCAGCAAAAGCGTGGGACACTTCTAAACAGCCCGCCAAAACGGTATCGACGTAGCTTTGCATGATAGGGCTATTAGTGCAGGGTGGCAGTGGTTCATCTTTCACATATACCCAAATTTTATGCTCACGATTAAATGACTGGTCTGTTTCAATTTGATCGGGGCGAATTTGAATACGGTGATAACCACGTTCGCGGCGATCGAATTCGGCTAACGCTTCTTCATTGACTTCAAGTAGCACACCATTGACTTGTCCCTGTCCTTCGTTAACGACCAGTGGAGATAAGGTGTAAGAGTCATCAATTTTGCCCCAATAGCGCACTAATCCATGCGCAATGACCGGGATTGCGACTCCGGTTTGCCCTGTCAACTTTCTTGAGGCGGAATTGATCAAGCTGCCATAGCCAAATATGTACATCTTATTGCGTCCCTTTCTTTATTTCTTTCAATCTCTATTTCTTTATACCTAACCTGACGCTGAAGCACAAATTTACCCCTAAAGTGTAATCTTGATCACAAACATGTATTTTTAATGTATGTTTGTGGTAGCATCGATTCTGTAGTTGAATCACCCAGCATCGAATCCAGCGTGAGGGAAAAATAATGCTGAATATCACCGATAAAAAAGTGGAAGAGAAAATCCCCGCATGGCTGCGTTTAGGGTTTAGGCCGTTTTTCTTATTTGGCGCTATCTATGCCATCGTCGCGATTGCCTTGTGGGTTTGGATGTTCCAGACCGGACAGCCAAACGCACTGGCCGTACCGGCACTTTGGTGGCATGTACATGAAATGTTATTTGGCTTTTCAATGGCAATCGTTGCTGGGTTTGTGCTGACTGCGGTACAAAACTGGACCGGCATAAATGGCACCAAACACTACACACTTTTGATTATTTTTGCCTTGTGGCTGGCCCCGCGAATATTGCTCTGGACGTCGGTACCTCTGTGGCTAACCAGTATTATTGAGGCGTTATTTTTACTTTTTGTGGCTTATGAGGTCGGTATTCGCGTTTATCAGTCCAAAGGTTGGCGAAACCTGTTTTTTGTCCCGCTGTTCTTATTGGCGATCTTTGCTAACTTTGCCAGCTATGCAACGGTGAAGGGCATGCCGCCATTTTCTTCTTCGGCGGTTTGGCACGCCATGTTGTGGTGGTTTACTTTGCTATTGTCGGTAATGGGGGCTCGGGTCATTCCATTCTTTACCGCCCGTCGATTTAATTTCGAAAAGGCGCAACCGTTGGTGTGGCTTGACTGGCTGGCTAACCTGCCATTAGTGATGTTGTTTATATTAAGCTTCTTCCCCGTCACCTTTTCTGAACTGGGGAAACCTTTGATGGTGTTTGCAGGTATTGCTCAGTTAGTCCGTTTCTTGCGCTGGAAACCGTGGTTAACCTTAAGTGAGCCACTGGTTTGGTCATTGCATGCGGCGTATTTATGTTTACCTGCGAGTTTACTTTTGCGTGGAGCTTGGGGGGATGGATTTGCAAGTCATAACCTGATTCACTTATTTGCGATAGGTGCCTTAGGCGGTTTAATTCTAGCGATGATTTCGCGTGTCACTATGGGACACACGGGGCGTATGATCTACAAAGGACCAAATATGAGTATCGCTTTCGCTGCTATTATTGCCGCGGCGGTGGTTCGCAGTTTTGCAGTGATTTTCGACCCTGCCAGAATGATGTTGTGGATAGACATCAGCGGTGGACTTTGGATATTAGCGTTTGGCATGTTTGTGTGGCGATTCGGTTTTATGCTGGTTACCCCGCGTGCCGACGGTCATCCAGGGTAAAGCTGCAAGCATCAAAAAAGAGGAGAGCACATCTCCTCTTTTTTGTATTTGAACGAAACTACTCGTCGTCGCTTTTGTTGGTTAGGCCAAAGCGTTTTAATAGTAGCCACTCCAGAGCAAAGATGACAATCAAAGCCACACAGAACCAAGTGAAGGCGACTGAAGATTCGACGCCAGGCATGCCGCCGATATTAATACCCAGTAAGCCGGTTAAGAAACTGGTTGGTAAGAAGATTGTAGCAACCAGTGTAAACAAATAACTGTTCTTATTGGTTTTGTCATCCCGATTATGCTTAATCTCTTCCTGGAACAATGCAACTTCACCCAGATAAAAGTCGATGGTTTCGTTAATGCGAGTAATGTTGTTGTGCGCGAATCGATACTGATGGGGTCTGGAAACCACCAGGTCAGAACTTGATTCAAGCAAATCACGGATTGCATATTGCTGTGGACGTATAAAGCGTTTAATAGAAATAAGCGCCTTTTGAGCAGATATATGCTTATAGGTGGACTCGTCATTCACGTCGAAATTATTCAGGGTTTCTTCAATGGTATCCAAGTAAGTGTCAATCTTACCATTCAACCCTTCAATAATTTGATTCAGCAGACTTGCCAAACTCTTTGGTCCCTTCTGTTCAGCCAAGGCCTGGCGGATTTCCATAATCGCACGCGAAGGGATTTTCCGTGTTGAAATCAACGCACCTTGGAAATATAAAATCCGAATACTCAGCATATCTTCTGGAGACGCATTCTCATTCATATTGATGCCACGCAGAATCAACATGAAGTTTTCGTCGTCCAGAGGGTGAAAAGAGGGACGACTCTCATCGGCGAGTAAATGATCGACAGTTGCTTTAGGAACTTGGTTTTGCTCCAGCCAGCCACGAATGTCAGGATGTAACCTTTCGCAGTGATACCAATGTTTCGCTTTGATGTCTTGTGATGTTGTCGCTTCTTGAGTCGCTATCGGGTTTGAAAAGTCCCAATGCTCAATCATAAACCCCATATTCTTTTCCTTATCATGAGATTACTTGCAGTAGACGTCTTTTGAATAAGTATGATTTCATTTCAATTGAAAAGTCTACGAAAAATTTGCATGGGGGCGCTAAAACAAAAAAGCCTGCTCGAAGCAGGCTTTGTATAGGGGATAAGCAATTAGCTAACTTGGGAGAGATTGACGACTTTCTGCTGCAACTTGTCTTTTAAGTACTCAGCCAGAGCCTGTTTTTCTTCGTCGCTCATATAGAGCCCGAGCTTGGTACGACGCCATAAAATGTCTTCTTTAGTCAGGGCCATTTCATGGTTCATCAAGTAGTCAATTTCACGTTGATATACCCCACCTGCTTGTGTTGAGAAGACTTGACCTAAATCGGCTTCGCTTGCCGCACCTTTCATTAGTTCCCATGTTTGTGTACCAAACTGAGTGACGTAACGCAGGACGAGCGCTTCTGGTACCCAGGCGTACTTAGTGTGAATTTGCTTCGCCAGTTGCTCACGGCTGCAGCTGAAGTTCCCACCCGGCAGAGCTTGGTTTGCTGTCCAGTTACCGCCCATTTGTGGCAGGAATGGTGCCAGCTTTTTCATCGCCGCTTCACCCAGTTTTCGGTAAGTCGTTAGTTTACCGCCGAAAACTGAAAGTAATGGAGCGTGATCGAATTCCGCATCAAGTTCCAGTGTGTAGTCTCGCGTGATTGCTTGTGGCGAGTCTGACTCATCATCGCACAGTGGGCGTACACCGCTGTATGTCCAAACCACATCTTCGCGCGATAGCTGGTGGACAAAGTGTTGGTTAACAATGTCGATCAGATAATCGACTTCGTCATCAGAGATCGCGACTTCTCGTGGGTCGCCTTTATATTCGACATCCGTGGTACCGACGATCGAGAACTTATCCAAGTACGGGATCATAAACACGATACGGTTATCTTTATTTTGCAGAATATAAGCCTGAGGCTCGTTGTGAATACGAGGCACAACAATGTGCGAACCTTTGATCAAACGAATATTGCGTGGAGAAGCTTGCTCTAGTCCTTCATCAAAGAACTGTTTTACCCACGGTCCTGCGGCGTTAACCAGAGCTTTCGCTTTACGTTCAAAACGTTGATCCGTCATTGTGTCGTGGATAGTGACATGCCAGATGCCGCTTTCGCGATGCGCTTTTTCTACCCGGCAGTAGTTACGAACTTCTGCATGGTTTTCACGTGCTGCGAGAACGTTAAGTAAAACTAAGCGAGCATCATCTACCCAACAATCAGAGTATTCGAATCCTGTTTTGATCTCTGGTTTTAACAAGCCAGATTTTGCCAGATTCACGGTCTTGCTGCCTGGGAGCGTTGTGCGTTTACCTAAATTATCGTAAAGGAACAAACCACAGCGGATCATCCACGCTGGACGTAAAAATGGACGATGAGGTAAACGGAAACGCATAGGTAACGCAACATGAGGTGCTTTGCGAAGGATTACTTCTCGTTCTGCGAGCGCTTCCGAAACTAAACGAAACTCGTAGTGTTCAAGGTAGCGCAATCCACCATGAATAAGTTTGGAGCTTGCTGAAGACGTTGCAGATGCAAAGTCGTTAGCTTCATACAAACCAACACTCAATCCACGGCCTGCAGCATCAGCAGCGATACCAGCCCCATTAATGCCGCCACCGATAATGATCAAGTCTAAAGGAGTGGATGAGTCAGTTGTGGAAGCATTTTTTTGTATACTCATAAATTTGACCTCTTTGGTGAGCGAACGAGCATTTTAGAACATAATGTAATCCTATCTTAGGTTTCGTTTGTGGTCATCTGTTATTTTCGTTTTTGAGCGTTTTGTGTGATTTGGGCACAAAAAAAACCTCTGTCTAAGTAAGGCAGAGGTCATTTAAAGGTTCAAGTTTGAGCGAATTATTTATTTTTCTTCGTCTGTCGCCACGTTTGCGTTGACGACTTCGAGCGGGATAGAAGCCTCTTTTAAAATGGACAGAATTTCTTCAGGTGGCTGCTTATTGGTAAATATCATGTTTAACTGAGCGATATTGCCCAGTTTCACCATCGCATTACGGCCAAACTTAGTGTGGTCTACGGCCAGAAATACGCTGCGACTGTTATCGATGATAACCTGCTTTACTCTTACTTCATGGTAATCAAAATCCAGCAGTGAACCGTCGAAATCAATACCACTGATTCCGAGAATACCGAAATCGAGGCGGAATTGTTTTACGAAGTCCAGAGTGGCTTCACCGACAATACCACCATCGCGGTTACGAACTTCGCCGCCAGCCAGTATCACTTTGATTTCTGGGTTAGGGTAAAGAATGGTCGCAACGTTGATGTTGTTAGTGACCACTCGAAGTTGTTTGTGGTTTTTATTGAGTGCTCGTGCAACCGCTTCCGGCGTTGTCCCGATATCAATAAAGAGCGTCGCGCCATCTGGTATGTGTTTGACAACCTCTTCTGCAATAACATCTTTTTCATTGAAGTTCAGTGCTTTACGTGTGTTGTAAGAGGTGTTTTCTGAGCTGAGAGGGATGGTCGCGCCACCATGATAGCGGCGAATTCTGTTATCGTCGGCGAGTTCATTGAGATCGCGTCGGATGGTTTGTGGGCTGACATTGAATCGTTCAACCAACTCATCCGTGCTGACATAGCCTTGTTTTTTCACCAACTCGACAATCTGCTGGTGTCTAGGTATTTGCTTCACTTACGACTCCATTGTGCACGGGTAGCTAGCTCCCAATGCTTAACATTCGAAATATATTGAGTAATTTGCAGATATTGTGCTCGAATTTGCGCGTTGTGAGAAGTAAAGCGATCAAGGAATCGGGGATAAGACGCAAAAAGAGCGCTCGAATGGCGCTCTTTGTTCGTGTTTGTAGGGGATTAATCGTCTTCGTCGTGAAGTTCTGACCAGGTTTGAGCACATTTCACTGCACGCTTCCAGCCTTTGTAGCGACGGTTGCGTTTTTCTTCGTCTTCATGAGGTTCGAATGTACGATCAATGACGGCTTTATCTTGCAGTTCATCGAGGCTATCCCAATATCCCACAGCCAGTCCTGCCAGATAAGCGGCGCCCAATGCTGTCACTTCAGTAACTTGCGGGCGAAGTACTTGTGTATTTAACACGTCAGCCTGGAATTGCATCAAGAAGTTATTTGCAACAGCTCCGCCGTCAACACGGAGGTTTTTAAGCTTGATCCCTGAGTCGGCTTGCATCGCATCCAGTACGTCGCGAGTCTGATAAGCGATGCCTTCCAAGGTTGCTCGAATAATGTGGTTGGAGTTTACACCTCGAGTCAGGCCAACAATCGTGCCACGTGCGTATGCATCCCAGTACGGAGCGCCAAGACCTGTAAAAGCCGGGACGACGTACACACCGTTTGACGTGTCTACTTTGGTTGCGAAGTATTCAGAGTCTTCTGCGCCGTTAAGAATCTTAAGTTCGTCACGCAACCACTGAATTGACGCGCCGCCCATAAATACTGCACCTTCCAATGCGTATGCAGGTTCACCTTTCGGGCCACATGCCAGAGTAGTGAGTAGGCCGTGCGTTGAGGTGACTTTCTCCTGGCCAGTATTCATCAGCAAGAAACAACCCGTACCGTAGGTGTTTTTCGCCTGACCTGCTTTTACACACATCTGGCCGTAAAGCGCGGCTTGTTGGTCACCAGCAATACCCGCAATAGGAATACGCGTACCACCTTTACCACCAATGTTGGTTTTGCCGTATATTTCAGATGAACGTTTTACTTCAGGCATCATTGACGCCGGAATACCCAACTCATCCAATAGCTTTTGGTCCCAACATAGGTCGTTAATATTAAATAACATCGTACGCGAAGCGTTGGTGTAATCCGTTACGTGTACGCGGCCTTGGGTCATTTTCCAAACCAGCCAGGTATCAACCGTACCAAATAACAGCTTGCCTGCTTCCGCGTCTTCACGGGCACCTTCGACGTTATCAAGAATCCACTTCACTTTGGTACCAGAGAAGTAAGGGTCAAGCACTAGGCCAGTGTTATCACGAACGTAGTCTTCTAAGCCACGGCGTTTTAAGTCTTCGCAAATTTCTGCGGTACGTCGACATTGCCAGACGATAGCGTTGTAGACTGGCTTACCGGTTTCTTTATTCCAGACAATGGTGGTTTCACGTTGGTTTGTAATACCAATGGCTGCTAGTTGATCGCTGCGGATGCCTGACTTAGCGAGTGTTTCAACCAAGGTTGAGCTTTGTGTTGCCCAGATTTCCATTGGATCGTGCTCTACCCAGCCTGCTTGTGGGTAAATCTGAGTAAATTCGCGCTGAGACACGCTGACGATATTCGCATCGTGGTCAAGAATTACTGCGCGAGAGCTTGTCGTACCTTGGTCCAGGGCAACAATGTATTTTTGCTCAGTCATGGTAAGAATCCTTTTATTTCGTTATTTATATTTTAGTAAATGTTCGGGGTGCAATAGTATTAAGCGCGAGCTTGTTCTGTCTCTTCTGTCTCACACTGATTCGGGATCGTACAGCCGTGACCTTGTTGTGGAAGATACGCGGCAATCGCTTTCGGATATAGCCAGCCACCAAAGCATGCACCTGCAATTGGAGCGAGAATTGGAACAATAAAGTAAGGAATATCTTTCGCGCCAGTCAGTGCGTAATCCCAGCCTGCAAAGTAGGCGAACAATTTTGGTCCAAAGTCACGAGCTGGGTTCATCGCGAATCCCGTTAATGGACCAAGTGAACCACCAATAACAGCAATAAGAATACCAATCAATAGTGGGTTCATGGCTCCGCGAGAGGCACCGTTGCTTTCATCACCCAGCGCAAGAATCGCAAACATTAATACCGCAGTAATTACGAATTCGACAGCAAAAGCTCCCATGAAAGAGAGAGAAGCATGTGGATAGGTAGAGAAAATTCCCGCTGTCGCTAAGGCCTCTTGGCTACTACGAACGAAATTGTGTGCGATTTCATAATCAGTAAAGAGGTTGGCGTACAAGCTGTAGACCAAAGCTGCGGAACAAAACGCGCCAAGTAATTGAGCGATGATATATGGCAACACTTTGGCTTTATCGAAGCCATGGAACATGGCAAGAGCAATGGTCACCGCTGGATTAATGTGAGCACCTGAAACGCCGGCTGTACAGTAAATCGCGATGGCAACACCTAAGCCCCACATTATACTGATTTCCCATTGTCCAAAAGATGCGCCAGTTAACACTAGGGCTGCGACGCAGCCAACGCCAAAGAATATAAGTAATCCTGTACCGATAAATTCGGCCAAACATTCTCCGAACAGAGAAGGGTGTTTGTTGGTTGTCATGGTAAGAGTCCTTTAGTTATTTTTGCTTATCTAGCACGGTAGTATTGTGCACATAAATTCCTTTTCGAAAACAAACGAACATTAAAAGTGAGCGTTTGAGCATAAAAATGTTAATCAAACTCTTATGTTTTGTTAAATGGCGCATCTTTTAGTCATAAAAGAAAGTTACCAATCATCATTTTTGAATTTTTAGATGTGATGCTTCATTTATGTTACCGATGCGAATAGGAATGGGAAACTGGTAAGATGAGTTTTGTGAGGAGGCTGCGTGAAAGGTGATTTGTTGCACTGGTTTTGCGTAATAATTAACCCTAAATAGTTAGGTAACGTAAGGTATTACAAAGGATTAAACTGGGCTGCTGAAACGAACTGTGTATGGTAAAAGGCGATAAGGACCTAATCTACAGTCATGGAAGAGGAGGTGTCAGATCACTCTTCGTTTACATTGGTAATAAACATATCGCTCTTGGCTTATCTTGATTGAGCGTTTGCGAATGTTCCTTTCGTTTGAAATCAGGGGCTGAATTTCTGTAACAATAGTTTTTATTTTCTCTCCAGCGAACTAGAGTGGATTTTGTTTAATCGCAATTTGTGTTTGTCCTATGCATTTTTGGGCGAACGCGCACATCACGAGCAGAAAGAGCGCGAAAAGGAAGCGCTAGCGTAATATTTATTTAAAGAGGCAGTGGAATACTGCCTCTTCGCTAACTCAAGGAAATTAAAATGAAAACAACGTCAGTATGCCTTACTTTTTTGGCTCTTAGCCTATCTGCCGGAGCGATTGCGAAACCTATTGTGATTGCTCACCGTGGCGCGTCCGGTTACTTACCCGAGCACACGTTAGAAGCCAAAGCGCTTGCTTATGCTATGAAACCAGACTTTATTGAGCAAGATGTGGTTATGACCAAAGATGACCACTTAGTGGTACTGCATGACCATTATCTTGATCGCGTTACCGATGTTGCTGAACGTTTTCCGGATCGCGCACGTAAAGATGGCCGTTACTACGCGATTGACTTTACTTTGGCAGAAATAAAATCGTTGCGAGTGACAGAAGGGTTTAATATCGACGACAACGGTAACAAAGTGGCAGGGTATCCAACTCGATTCCCTATGTGGAAATCTGATTTTACTGTCCCTACGTTTGCTGAAGAAATTGAGTTAATTCAGGGGCTCAACAAAACTCTGGGTTACGATATCGGTATCTACCCGGAGATCAAAGCACCTTGGTTCCACCGTCATGAAGGGAAAGACATTTCCAAAGCGGTTCTGAAGGTGTTAAAACAGTATGGGTATGATTCGCAAGAGGATAAAGTATATCTGCAATGTTTTGACGCCAACGAACTTCAACGTATCAACAGCGAGTTGATGCCAGAAATGGGGATGGATCTAAAGCTTGTTCAGCTGATGGCCTACACCGACTGGAATGAAACTATGGTCTACAAGGACGATACTGCAACACCATATGACTACGATTGGATGTTCGAGGCGGGTGGTATGAAGAAAGTCGCCGGTTATGCAGAGGGGATTGGCCCTTGGAAACCGATGCTGGTGGATGATAAATCAACCCAAGATAACATCATTATCAAACCACTGATGAAAGCAGCAAAAGATGCCGGTTTACAGGTGCATCCTTATACTTTCCGTGCCGATCCGGGGCGCATTCCTGCTTACACCGATAGCTTCGAAGGTATGATGGATATCTTCTACAATCAGGTGAAAATCGATGGTTTGTTTACAGATTTCCCAGACAAAGCGGTAAGTTTCTTGAATAAGTAACGGATATCGCAAAGTAACAGAAACAAAAATCCCCCCAGCCGTTTTGAAGTGACCCCATAAAGTTGGACATTTCCGGCCGGGGGATTTTTCAATTCTAATTCAAAAAATTAGTTGTTTGCGTGCAGTTCGCTGTTCAGTTCTACCGCGCTCTTGTTCGCAAGACACTCAACCTGACCTGTTTGAGAGTTACGACGGAATAATAGGTCAGATACGCCAGCAAGGTCGCGAGCTTTAACGATTTCTACTTCGTTACCTTCTTTATCCAGCATACGTACTTTAGTACCCGCAGTTACGTACAGGCCTGACTCAAGAGTACAACGGTCACCTAGTGGGAAACCAAGACCCGCGTTCGCGCCCAGTAGTGAGTTCTCACCGATAGAAACCACTACTGTACCGCCACCTGATAGCGTACCCATGATAGATGCGCCACCACCGATGTCTGAACCGTTACCAACCAGAACACCCGCAGAAATACGACCTTCAACCATGCTCACGCCTGTTGTACCTGCGTTGAAGTTGATGAAACCTTCGTGCATAACTGTTGTACCTTCACCCACGTGTGCGCCAAGACGTACGCGAGATGTGTCAGCGATACGAATACCAGTTGGTACCACGTAGTCGACCATTTTAGGGAACTTGTCGACACAATCTACGCTTAGTGCGCGGCCAGCCAAACGAGCTTCGATTTGACGATCTGCCAGTTCAGGCAGGTCGATTGGGCCTTCGTTTGTCCACGCGATGTTGTGTAGCAGACCGAAGATGCCATCCAGTACTGTGCCGTGTGGCTTAACCAGACGGTTAGAGATTAGTTGCAGTTTTAGGAAGCCTTCAGCAACAGATTGTGGCTGCTCGTCAGACGCTAGGATAACCAAAACAAGTGGTTGTGCAGATTCTGCTGCTTTAGTTGCGAAAGATGCGTTTGCAGCATCGCCGTTTGCTTCGAAAGCTGCTGCAAGTTCTGCGCTTTGTGCCGCAGAGATCTCGATAGCTTGGTTGCCTTGCTCGTATCCAGCTACCGCCGCTAGCGCGTTTACTAGCTCGTCGCTTGGGTTAAGAACTGGGTTTGGAAAAAACGCTTCGATGATTTTACCGTCACGGTTTTTAGTTGCCGTACCAAAGGCTAGAGAAAAGAAAGCCATAGTTGATCTCCGTCTGTTGAGTCTGGTCTCGTCTGTTCACTGACAAGAATCTAATTAAGTTGATAGTCATCATAAAGACACTGTTAGGGAGTTTAAAGAGGTGAAATACAGAAAGTCTGTAGATGGATACCTTTTGTCTTTTAAGAGATATGTCTGTCTGATGAGAAAGAGGGCCTAGGTGGTTAGGATCCTAGGTTTTAGGGAGGATGCGGTTGGTTTAGTGATAAGTATAAGCTGCGGTATTTGTTTCCTTGGGATACGGATTACAGAGTACTGAACAGTAAATTGTTGTATTGGTTATGCCAACTAGCTCTTTCTAGGATCTAGGACCTAGAATCCTAGGACCTAGAATTCTTTAGTAAAGCTTATGCAGCGTCTTCGTTTTTGTCTTCTTCGACAGCTTCAAGCTTCTTAGCTTTCTTTGGTGCAGGTTTACGTTTTGCGCCTAAAGCGTAAAGCACTTCTTCTTTGTTTTGCGCAAGGAACATGGCAAGATCTTCTTGCTTAGTTTCGTCTTCAAGAAGTTCACTCTTACCTAGCAGCGAGAATAGCTCGTCCGCCATATCCAGCATTTTGTCATAGGCGTCAGCTTCCGCTTTAGAGGTAAAAGTCATTTTCTCTTCTCCATTGCGTTCTACCACGTACTTGACTATTACAGCCATGGTTAGTCCCCTAATTTGGTGAATTGATACTGGCTTTTTATACAGTTTTTGACCAGCTAAGTCTAGAGTCACAGACCCTAGTGAACTAAGAATGCGAAGTGGGTAGAGCTAACTGACCAGCTATTGAACTATTTATTAGTATTTGCAGGAAACGGCCAACTCTGGCAAAACTCGATAAAGGTTTTTAGCAGTGGACTTTGATATTTTTCTTTGTGCACTAACAGCCAGAAGCGACGTTTCATATCCAGCGGCATTTCAAGAACTTTTACACGGCCTTCGCGAATTGCCGGATCGGCTGATAAACGTGACAAACAGCCAAGCCCTAAACCTGCAGATACGGAGTTGATGAGTGCTTCAGTGGTATTGAGTTGAAATGCCTCGTGCCACTGCTCTAGACGAGGGGCTATCACGCGTAGAAAGAACTCTCTTGAACCAGATCCTGCCTCGCGCAATATCCATTCGCTGTTTTCCAGCTCTGCCAGATTCATCATACCTTCGTGCGCTGCGGGATAATCTGGCGGGCAGATTACGCACATCTCATCTTGACTAAATTGTGACGACTGAAGCTCAGGATGCAGCGTTTTACCTTCGATCAGGGCGATATCCAGCTCATAATCAGTCAGTTTGTCACATATCTGCGCCGAGTTTGAAATAAACAGGCTTTGCGAGCTGTGATTGGTGTGTTGGCGAAAGGCACTCAGAAGGTAGGGCGCAACTTGATTGCCAATAGTATCACTGGCTCCTATTCGTAGCTGACCGGATAGGGCATGGTCGCCTTCAAAAATACTCTCAATGTCTTTGGCTCGGTTTAACAGTTCATCCGCCAAAGGAAGCAGCTTTTGCCCTTCTTGATTGAGAATCAGTCGGTTATTGACCCGATCGAACAGGTGATGCCCTATCTGCTTTTCTAGCTCAGACAGCGCCATACTTACCGCAGCCTTCGATAGGTAGAGGCTCTCGGAGGCAGCCGTCAGCGTGTTGTGCTGAGTGATGGTGGTAAACACCTTGAGTTGTTTGAGTGAGATGTGACTGGCCATAGATTGATGTTTAGTTAATCTGAACGTGGGTTCTCAATCATTAGATAGTTTGAAACGAAGTGCAAGCGTAGTAATGGGAGTGCCGTACCTAACGCTTGCGTTGAAGCTCGTCAGTATCATTGGTAGAAACCACACGAATATCTCGTTGCGGGAATGGGATCTCAATACCATTGTCTTGCAGAGTTTCGAGAATGATCAGCAATAAGTCTCCTCCAACCCGATTGCGACCGTCGTCAATGCCTTCCATCCAGAACTCGACAAACATATTGATCCCAGAGTCGCCAAAGCTGTCGATTTCACAGTCCGGTCGCTCTTCAAATGGGACGTTAGGACCACTCAATACCTGTGGATGGGATGCTACTGCTTCTTTTATCAACTCAACCATACTGCGTACATCAGTTTTATAGGCGACGGAAAAGTCAACGCGGTAACGCTGTTTGGTGTTTTTATGCGTCCAGTTGGTAAATGAGCTGGATATAAACTTTTCGTTTGGAACGACAATATCTTTACCATCAAAGGTTTCTAAGGTGGTTGAGCGCATATTTAGTTCGGTCACCACCCCGGTCCGGCCATCTTCAAGCTCAATGTAATCACCGACTGAAATCGAACGGTCAAAAATAATGATAATCCCGGAAATGAAGTTGGAGGCAATGGCCTGCAAGCCAAAACCAAGCCCAACGCCGACAGCCCCGCCAAATACGGCTAGCGTCGTCAGGTTGATACCCATAAGTTGCAGGATCAATAGGATAACGGTGAAGAACAGTGCCACTTCAAATACTTTAGCGACGATTTCACGAGTACGAAAATCTAGAGACTTTTGTTTGCGGATGATGGTTTGACCTGTTGCGTTAGATACGCGTCCGAGCCAGAAAAGTAACGAACCGAAAATTAATGTTCTGGCCAGGCCATAGGCTGATATATGGATATTTCCCAAGTCGATCGACATCGATTCAAGAACATCGATGATGTCGTCGAGTAGGCCAACGCCATAAAAAATGATAATCGGCATTCCTATCCAGCGAAAAGCGGTGGCAACCAGTGGGTTGGTGATAACCAGAGTGATGAAAGAATGAAAAAGCAGCAAAACAGCGACGGCAAAAGCGACTTTGATTACCCAGCCATCTTCAATATAGAACTGGCTGAATTCGAGCGAAATCCGTAACAGTACTATTGCGAATATAGGGAATAACAGCTTCCCACAACGGTAGATTAAGTGGCGAATAGGGAAGTTACTTGGTGGTGACGGGGGATTTCTCAGGATGGGAGCATACTTATAGACACGATTAGCGAGAATAAAAGCCAGTAAATAGATGCATAAGATAATACCGATCTGGCTGTAAGTTTCTGCGCTGGATACAGAATCAAGAAAAGAGTGGTAGTAGTCATTAATGTAATCCATCGTCAATTCCTTACTTTCTTATCCAGTGCGTATCTGATCCCCCTTTGATACACATAATGTCTGGTAAGGTTATGTTTGAGCCTGTTTAAATTATGAATTAACAATTCATTAACAGTGTAATAATTGTTGTAATTATCTTGTTCGTCCAGATCGGATGTTGCTGCAACCATGGGTATGTGCGAACAGAATGATGAAATATGGGAATTTGGGCGATATCTAACCTTTTGTTATTTCGAGTCAAGAGAAGAGTGCGGGTTTAAATGGGGCTGTGCTAAGCTAGCTAACAGTTTCAATCGGCACTCGGTGTTCCCAATTTGTTTACTGTTTATCACTCCAACCAAGTTGACGTTCTCAAATCACTTCTTGTTGAACTGATTCGCATCAGTCCGCTGGAAAACCCGTTCGAAAAAGAACAAATTCTGGTTCAAAGTCCGGGTATGTCTCAGTGGTTAAAAATGGAACTGGCCAAAGAGTTTGGTGTGGCGGCGAACATCGATTTTCCGCTCCCTGCGACCTTCATTTGGGAAATGTTCACTCAGGTATTGCCTGATGTGCCAAAACGCAGTGCATTTAACAAAGAAGCCATGACGTGGAAGTTGATGCACCTGTTACCAGGGCTTCTAAACCAAGAGACGTTTTCACCGTTGGCGCAATATCTCAAAGACGACAGTGATAACTCCAAGCTGTATCAGCTGGCAGAAAAAATTGCCGATATATTTGATGGCTACCTGGTATACCGTCCGGAATGGATCGCAAACTGGGAAGCGGGTCAGAGTGTACCAGAGCTGGAAGAGGAACATCCGTGGCAGGCAATTTTGTGGCAAGCATTGTACGATCACACGGTGTCGCTGGGGCAATCTCCTTATCATCGTGCCAACCTTTATGAGCACTTTATCGACACGCTTGAGAATTTTAGTGGTGATTTCGGTCACTTACCCAAGCGTTTGTTTGTTTTTGGTATCTCCTCTTTACCACCACGTTACATGGATGCGCTAAAAGCGATAGGCGAACACATCGACGTGCATTTGATGTTCACCAACCCGTGTCGTTACTACTGGGGTGAGGTTCGTGACCGCAAATATCTGGCTCGCTTGGCAGCGAAACATCGTCAGCATGTAGTTTGGCAGGAAGATCACTCTGAAGTACAAGGCGAAACCGAGCAGTTGAAAGGGTCTGTAGAAGACAATGTGCTCGACGAACTGCACACTGATGTGGTCGGAAACAGTCTATTGGCTTCGATGGGCAAACTTGGCCGCGATAACATGTATCTGCTATCTCAGCTGGAGTCCCATGAGATTGAAGCGTTTGTTGATGTCGAGCGTGATAGTCTGCTCCATCAACTGCAAGCGGATATTTTAAACCTTGAGGAACACCAGGACGACCAGCAGATTGAGCATAGTGGCCACAAGCAAGTGGTTAGTCTGGGCGACAAATCGCTAAGTCTACACGCTTGTCACAGTCCAATGCGTGAAGTTGAAGTGCTTCATGATCAACTTCTGGCGATGTTCGATGCTGATCCGAGCTTAAAACCACGCGATATTATCGTCATGGTTGCGGACATCAATGCCTACAGTCCCGCAATTCAAGCAGTATTTGGTAATGCGCCGGGTGAGCGTTTTATTCCATATTCGATTTCAGACCGAACGGCGGATCAGGAGAGCCCGATTCTTGCGGCATTTATGCAGTTGGCAAACCTACCGAACACGCGCTGCTTGGCATCGGAATTACTTGAACTGCTGGAAACTCCGGCGATTTTGAAGCGTTTTGAGCTAAGTGAAGACGATTTCTTACAAGCTAAACAGTGGGTTGAAGCCTCGGGTATTCGTTGGGGATTGGATGCCAATACCGGACGCGAATTTGAACTGCCGGAAACGCGTCAAAACACCTGGCAGTTTGGTATTCAACGCATGTTGCTCGGCTATGCGATGCCAGAGTCGGCAGGTTTGTTTGAAACCGAGCAAGGCAGTTTATCTCCGTACAACGAAGTGCAAGGTATGGGCGCTGAGCTTGCTGGTAAATTGGCGCATTTTATCCAACAAATCAGTACTTATCGCCGCAAACTCTCTCATGTTCAGACGATTGATGGCTGGCGAGAAACTTTAGTTACACTGCTGGATGACTTCTTCTCAGTCGAGTTGGAAGGCGAAATGGCACTCAAATCCATTCGCGATACGCTTAGCCAACTGAAAGAACAGCTCGCTGATGCTGCATTCGAAGAGGTATTGTCACCAGCAATCATCAGCCAATATTTGCAAGATAAACTGTCCGGTACGCGGGTCAGCCAGCGTTTCCTTGCCGGCCAAGTGAACTTCTGTACCCTGATGCCAATGCGTTCCATTCCATTTAGAACCGTATGTCTGCTTGGAATGAATGATGGCGTCTATCCGCGTTCCATGCCGCCGGAAGGTTTTGACTTGATGACGGGCAGAACTAAGCCGGGTGACCGTTCTCGCCGAGATGATGACCGTTACCTGTTCTTAGAGGCAATGTTGTCCGCACAGCAAACGCTGTACATCAGTTATGTCGGTCGTTCGATTCAAGACAACACCGAGCGCGTACCGTCAGTGCTGGTTTCTGAGTTGATGGAATACTGTCACCAAAATTACTGTTTAGGCGGTGATGAAGGTTTACCGGTTGATGAGTCTGGCGATAATTTATTGAAAGCGCTGGTCAATACGCACGCCATGGTGCCATTTAGCCCAAGTGCCTTTCAGGGGATGCATTCCAGCTACGCCAAAGAGTGGATTCCGGCGGCGTTAACCCAAAGTAGCCAATCTCAAGGCTACGTTCGTCATGACTTTAATCGCGCATTGGACGATTATCTGCTGGGAGCCACGTTCCCACTAGAGCTCGATTTAGTCGAGCTGCAACGTTTTTGGCGCTTACCAGTACAGTACTTTTTTAATCGCCGCTTAAAAGTGGTATTTGAGCCACCATTGCCAGTCATGGAAGATGATGAGCCATTTGTACTCGGTGGGCTGGAAAGCTATCAAATGCGTGATGAGCTGTTAGAAACCTTGCTCGAAACCACGTTGACACAGCCAGAGAAGAAAACAGATGTGCTTAAGCACTTTATGAGTCAACAACGTGCACAAGGTAAGTTACCAGTCGGTGCGTTTGGTGATATCGAGTTTGAAACTAACCGAGTTCAGGCTGAAGAGCTGGTGGACAAACTGGCGTTTTTAGCTGGCGCACCTCAAGACGACTTAGAAATCGATCTGACCTTTGACTCGTTATTCGAAGGCAATGAAGGCGATGAGAAAAAAGTTCGCCTGACAGGTTGGCTTACTCAGTGTTACCAATCCGGGTTGATTCGCTACCGTAGCGGTAGGGTTCGTTCACAGGATTATCTGGCCGCTTGGATTGATCATCTTGCCATGTCAGCCTCGGGCCATGCCAAGAAAACCCATATTATTGGCTATGACCGCAAAGAAGGTGCGGTTCATTTAATCTACCCGGAAATTGCTGACGCGCAGTATGCCAAGCAATTACTTACGGAAGTGGTTCGTCTGTTCTTTGAAGGCATGACTAAGCCTTTGCCTTATTTCCCGCAGACGGCGTTAGCATGTGTTGAAGCCGGATTTAGTCGTGGACACTGGGCTGACGACGAAGAGAAATCTTTGAAGAAAATGGCAGATACATTCAACGATGGCTACATGAGTTCAGGCGAAGGAAACAATGCGTATATTGCACGTATTTGGCCAGCTTGGAATGATGATTTGGCGAAAGAAGTACGCTTATTGACGGCGTTGGTGCTGCAAGGTGCGCGTTTAGCGGTTCAAGATGCGGACGATATAAAAGCGTAGCAAGGACAGTTGGATAGAGTAAAGGGAGAGTAGGGTGGCCGCCAGAAAATCATTATTTTGTGTAGGGCGTTCGCTGTACGGCCACAAGGTCAGAGGGACCATGATACTTTTGCTTAATTCATTTGAGTGTTGCCGCCTAAAAGGCTTGGCTTATCTCGTGAGGCGCATACTAACGGTGCAACAGATGGATAACCGTGAGAAAGATCCCACAAAGCCCTAAATTATCCAACTTGGTAAACATATAAATAGAATTTTTAACGATAGATCACACTTCTATCAGTTGATAATCCGGAGAGATTCAGCGTTATGGATCAAATGTCAGGTGCAGAGCTACCTAACCATGATTTAGAAGCCACTGGGCAACCGCAGCCAACACCACTAGAAGCGATGAAGTTTCCTTTACATGGTGCGAGGTTAATTGAGGCATCCGCGGGTACGGGCAAAACCTTCACTATTGCGGGTTTATACCTGCGCCTTTTGCTTGGTCACGGCAGTGCAGAGACCAAACATCGCGTCCCGCTTACCGTTGATCAAATTCTGGTTGTGACCTTTACCGAAGCGGCGACAGCGGAGTTGCGCGATCGTATCAGGGCGAGAATCCATGATGCGCGTATCGCTTTTGCTCGCGGACAGAGTTCCGATCCAGTCATTCAGCCTTTGCTTAGTGAGTTCGACGATCACAAGCAAGCGGCGGAAATTCTTCTCCAGGCAGAGCGTCAAATGGATGAGGCAGCGGTCTACACCATTCACGGTTTTTGCCAGCGCATGCTGACACAAAATGCTTTTGAATCTGGCAGCCGATTTAATAACGAGTTCGTGACGGACGAAAGCCACCTTAAAGCTCAGGTGGTGGCTGACTATTGGCGACGTAACTTCTACCCATTGCCGTTTACTTTAGCGGGGGAAATTCGTCAGTTGTGGGGTTCTCCATCTGCACTGTTGTCTGACATCAGCAATTACTTAACAGGCGCACCGTTAAGCCTTTCTGTACCTGCGATGCAAGGCAGTTTGGCCGATGTTCATACTGAGAATCTGAAAAAAATCGATGAGCTGAAAGCACAATGGCGAGATAGCCAGGATGACTTTTTAGCGCTGATTTCGGATTCAGACATCAACAAACGCAGCTACACCAAAAAGTCTCTGCCGACCTGGTTAGAGGCAGTGAATGCTTGGGCAGCAACAGAAACCACAGGTTATGAATATCCTGACAAGCTGGAAAAGTTTGCGCAAAATATCCTGTCGGAAAAAACACCCAAAGGCAGTGCGCCGCAGCACGCCGTTTTTGCAGCGATTGAGGCTTTTCTTGCCAATCCAATTAGCTTAAAAGCGCCACTGTTGGCTCATGCGATTGAACACTGTCGCGTGATGTTAGCCAGTGCGAAAAATCAGAAGCAGTGGCTCTCTTTCGATGACTTACTGACTCAACTTTCTGCTTCTATCGATACCGATGAAAGCGAGCTACTGGCTGAGCGAATTCGCACTTTGTATCCGGTCGCGATGATTGATGAATTCCAAGATACCGACCCGTTGCAATACAGTATTTTTAGTCGTATCTATCTGAACAATCCAGAATGCGGTTTGTTTATGATCGGTGACCCGAAACAGGCGATTTATGGTTTCCGTGGCGCAGACATTTTCACTTATATTAAAGCTCGTAACCAAGTAAGTGCCCACTACACGCTAGGAACGAACTGGCGTTCAAGTGCGGATATGGTGCAGGCAGTGAACCAAGTGTTTGCCTTGCCAGACAGCCCATTTATCTATGATTCGGACATTCCTTTCTTACCCGTCAACTACAGTCCAAATGCCGAAAAACGCATTTGGACTATGGGTGGTCAAAAGCAACCAGCACTGACTTATTGGTTGCAAAACGCTGAAGAAAAACCGCTGCCAAAAGGCGAATATTTGACTCGAATGGCGGAGGCAACCGCGAGCCAAATCCAAACGATTTTGACTCAGGCTCAGCTGGGGCAAGCGTGTCTGGTGAACGGTGAAAAAGAGAAAGCCGTTCAAGCTGGCGATATCGCAGTACTGGTTCGTACTGGTAACGAAGGCCGAATGATTAAACAGGCGTTGGCCGATCAAGGCATTGCCAGTGTGTATCTGTCTAACCGAGACAGTGTGTTTACCAGCTCGGTTGCTCAAGATCTGCAGCGTCTTCTGCAAGCGGTACTGACACCGGAAAATGACCGAGCGCTGCGTGCGAGTCTCGCCTCTGAACTGTTTGCATTGGATGCTGCCAGCCTGGATGCACTCAATAACGATGAAATCGTATGGGAAAACGCAGTTAATGAATTCAAAGAATATCGCAAACTTTGGGTTCAACGTGGGGTATTACCCATGCTGCGTGCGGTGATCAGCAAACGCCATATTGCCGAACGATTGTTAGAAGAAGGCGCAAGCTCACAAGGAGAGAATGGTGAGCGAGTACTTACCGATTTAATGCACATCGGTGAACTCCTTCAGCAAGCCAGTAACGAATTAGATAGTGATCATGGGCTGCTGCGCTGGTTGGCTCAGTCTATCAGTGATGCGGAAAATGGTTTGGGCGGCAGTGACGACCAAATCCAACGTTTGGAGTCCGAGCGTAATTTGGTGCAAATCGTCACTATTCACAAATCAAAAGGCTTGGAATATGACCTGGTCTTTCTGCCGTTTGTGTTCAGTTACCGAGAAGCCAGCGAAGCCAAATACTACGACGCCGCCAATGATCGCACTGTTCTGGATATCACCGGTAACGATGCATCAATGCAGCAAGCGGACAAAGAGCGTTTAGCCGAAGACCTGCGTCTGATATATGTAGCATTAACGCGCGCCGTGTATGCCTGCTTTATTGGTGCTTCGCCTTTGCGTAACGGACGCTCAACCAAAGAACCAACTGGTGTTCACCGCAGTGCAATCGGCTACTTGGTGCAAAATGGTCAAGAGGGCGGAATCCACGATCTGTACCAGGGTTTAAAACAGCAGCAAGATAAACTCGATTGCGTCGTTTTAGGGGAGCCGCCAAAGCAGCTCGAAGAGATGTATGTAGCGCCACAGGAAGAGGTGCATAACCTGACTGCTAAAGAGCTACAAAACCCAATCGATAGAAACTGGCGTATCACCAGTTATTCTGGTTTGGTCAAGCAGGGCTCTCATCAGACTGAACACGACGCCACCATTGAGATTATTGGCTTTGATATTGACTCTTCTGACGAGCAAGACGAAGAGGATTTGGCTGAGCCTGAGCGTTCTATTTTCACCTTCCCAAGAGGCGCGCGTCCGGGGACGTTCCTTCACAGCTTATTCGAGGAAATTGAGTTTACTCAGCCAGCCACGACGGAAGAGAATACCCAAATCATTCTCGGCTTGATGGAAAGTGAACAGTTGGATGAAGAGTGGCTGCCAATTTTACAACAGCTGATTGATACTGTGCTTGCCACGCCATTAGACGGAAAGTCATTGCTGCTTAATCAAAAAGCACCATCGCAGCGTCTGGTGGAGATGGAGTTTCTGCTGCCGATTGAAGTGTTGTCCGCTCCGGCGCTGAACCGTGTGATTCAACGACATGACCCATTGTCTGCCAAAGCGGGAGATTTAGGTTTCCAAACGGTTCAAGGCATGCTCAAAGGCTTTATCGACTTGGTGTTTGAGCATCAAGGCAAGTACTACGTGCTGGACTGGAAATCGAACCACCTTGGCGACGATGTGACTCACTACCATGGTGAAGCACTAAAATCTGCCATGGCGGATCACCGTTACGATTTGCAGTATCAGATTTATGCTTTAGCACTACATCGCTTTTTGCGCAGTCGACTGGCTAATTATCAATACGATCAGCACTTTGGTGGCGTGTATTACCTGTTCTTACGCGGCATGGATGGGCAAAGCGATCACGGTATTTTTTCCGCCAAACCAACGTTAGAATTTTTACATGAGATGGATCGTTTGATTGATGGTCAAGCACTGGAAACACGATCGACTCAGGCTGGGCAGATGGAGCTACTGTAATGACGACCAATAACAATCTTCCATCTAACCAAGATAACCTGCTGGTAACACTTGAACGCTTGGCACACAAAGGTGCTATTCGTCAGCTCGATTTCCAATTCGCACGTTTTCTTTATGCTCAAACTAATGGTGTGCAGAGTGAATCGCAATCAGACGGTCAGGCACTGGCGTTTATCGCTGGTGTCGTCAGTAGTGAGCTTGGTAAAGGACATATCTGTTTGCCTCTCTGCGATGCGCAAGGTCAGCCTACTGATTTAGCCAGTAAGTTGGGGCTGTTCGGTGAGGCAGCGTTAACGCTCAATACTCAACTGCAAGGCATTAATTGGCCCCAATTGTTGGAAAATTCCAGTTTGGTTGGCGCACAGGGAGAAGCGCTGCCTCTAATGTTCGATGGTGAGCGTTTGTATTTACACCGTTACTGGCACTATGAAGTGACATTGGCGGAAAAGCTCAATCAACTGGGTGCGGCGGTTAGCTTGCTGCCGCAAGAGTTTACGCGATTATCTGAGCTGCTTAACCATCTGTTTGCGCGTCAATATCATTTTCTTTTTAACGCTCTAGCTAAAGCGAATGAAGCGGGCAATAACAACCAAGTTCTGCGCCAGCAATTGGTATGTGACCACCTTGATGTTGTCGCAAGCGACGCGTTGGATTGGCCTGCGATTGATGCGGTTTTAAGCCAAGCTACCAAAGTTCATGATTTACAACCACTGGATGAACTTGTGCCACTTTCTGCTTGTGTAAACTGGCAAAAAGTCGCGGCAGCAGTCGCGCTAACGCGTCGATTTGCAGTGATTTCTGGCGGGCCGGGAACCGGTAAAACGACCACGGTAACCAAATTGCTTGCCGCCCTGATAGAGCAGGCCGCACAAGAGAAGAATCTAACCATCAAGCTGGTGGCTCCGACGGGTAAAGCGGCTGCACGATTAACCGAGTCAATTGGCAAAGCAGTGCAAGAGCTACCGGTTTCTCCTGAGTTAAAAGCCAAAATCCCAACTGAATCGAGCACCTTGCACCGTTTGTTGGGCGCGATCCCGAATAGCGCGGAGTTCCGTCATAACAAGCAGAACCCACTGCATCTGGATATCTTAGTCATTGACGAAGCGTCGATGGTCGATTTACCCATGATGTACAAAGTGGTCGATGCATTGCCTAAGCATGCTCGACTGATCCTGCTTGGTGATAAAGATCAGCTCGCCTCGGTAGAAGCGGGGGCAGTGTTGGGCGATATCTGTTCGTTCCACGCTTTGGGGTATGGCAAAGAGCAGGCTTCGGCCATCGCTAAGCTGACCGGTTTTGACACCTTGGCTCACAGCAGCAATAGTGTGTCCAGTATTGCAGACAGTCTGTGTATGCTGCAAAAGAGTTACCGATTTGATGCTCGCTCGGGGATTGGTCAATTAGCGAAAGCGGTGAACTTAGGTTCTGCGGCCAGTGTGGACAATGTCTGGGCGCGAGACTTTTCAGATATCGAACATTTTGCTCTGAGTAGCCAAAACTACAATCAGATGATGCAGACGTTAGTACAAGAATACGGTCGTTATCTGAAGCGTATAGGGCAGCAAGAGCAGGATCCAAATACTGGAGAACCTGAAACGTTAACCCGAAAAGCCAAAGCGGTGTTAGACACATTTAACCAGTGCAGACTGCTTTGTGCGATTCGCGAAGGTGACTTTGGTGTGGCTGGGTTAAACCAGCGCATAGAGAAAGCACTTGCAGCACGTAAGCTGATTAAGGTGCAGGATGAGATTTGGTATCACGGCAGACCTGTGATGGTTACGCGCAATGATCACGGTTTAGGTTTGTATAACGGTGATATTGGTATTTGTATGCGGGATGACAGCGAAGAAGAGCAGCGTTTGAAAGTCTTTTTCGAACTCCCTGATGGTAGTGTTAAGTCGGTACTGCCAAGCCGAGTGCCAGAGCATGAAACGGCCTACGCCATGACAATTCATAAATCGCAGGGCAGTGAGTTTGATTACACCTTAATGATTCTGCCGCCAGATTTTAGCCCGATATTAACCCGTGAGCTGATTTACACAGGCATCACCCGAGCCAAGAAACGTTTGGCGCTTTATGCGGAACTGAATGTGCTGAAACGAGGAATAAAGGTGAAAACAACGCGAGCCAGTGGATTGGTGCAGCGACTAGCCAACTAGAAACTAAAAGACCGAGTATGCACTCGGTCTTTTTTAATGTTTATAAATCCAACGCTAAGATTTTTGATTTACGCTGGAAGTTGTACAAGCCTTGCTTGGCTCCCGGTAAGTAATCGACACTCACTTCGTAGAACCCTTGCTCTCTGAACCAATGCAGGCTGTGTGTAGTCAGGACGAAAATCTGATTGATATTCTCTGACTTTGAACGGTGCTTCATATAATTCAGTAATAGCAAACCACGGTTGCCGTCGCGGTAATCTGGATGAATCGCCACACAAGCCATTTCTGCTTTACGCTCTTCCGCGTATGGATATAAGGCCGCGCAACCAATGATCAATCCATCTTTTTCGATGATAGTGAATTTACCAATCTCTTGCTCTAATTGTTCGCGCGAACGTCTGACTAAAATACCTTGTTCTTCCAATGGACGGATTAAGTCTAAAATGCCGCCAATGTCGTCGATATTGGCCTGGCGGACTTGCTCTGCGCTCGCCATCACGACTTGAGTACCAATACCATCAAAAGAGAACAGTTCCTGAATTAAGGCACCGTCGACTTTATAACTGATCAAATGGCTACGTGGTACGCCCGCACGACAAGCGGCAATCGAGCCTTTCAAGAAACGTAGCGTACCTGTGTAGTAGTCTGAATCTGGTGAGCTTTTTTCCGTTAAGGTTTTGATAACATGCTCTGCCTCGATAGGGAGTAGTTCCGCGACAGCATTGCCGTTGTCATCAATCACACCTTGCTCAGAGCAGAAGCCAATCAACTTGTCCGCACCTAATTTAATCGCAAGCTGTGTGGCGACCTCTTCAGAAAGTAAGTTAAAACACTCACCGGTGACGGAGCTGGCGATTGGGCCAAGCAGCACAATAGAACCTTGATCGAGAGTGCGGTTAATCGCATCAGTATCAATGCGGCGAATGCGTCCACTGTGGCAGTAGTCAACGCCATCATCGACGCCCAGAGGTTGAGCAATAATATAGTTGCCAGATACCACACTTAGCTCTGTACCCGCCATTGGCGTATTGTTCAGGCTCATGGAAAGGCGTGCAGTAATCGCTAGTTGCAGTTGTCCTGCGGCTTGCATAACAACAGATAAGGCTTCTTCATCAGTAATTCGGATGTCTTTGTGGTATGGCGTAGTAAGGTTTTGTTTTACCAATAATTGGTTAATTTGCGGACGCGCACCATATACCACCACCACTTTGATGCCAAGGCTATGCATTAAAGCAATATCATTGATAATGTTGCCGAAGTTGCTGTGGGCGACCGCTTCTCCACCGAGCATGATCACCATGGTTTTACCACGGTGTGCATTTACATAGGGGGTTGATTGGCGGAACCCTTTAACGAGAGCGGTACTACGAATTTTCACTACTGCCATTCCTTGTGTTTATTTATGCTTAAATAATGTCTTTTTATTCAGTTAATATCAAGGCGAATTTTTTGGAATAAAGGACAAATATATCGATAGTCTTCCTTTGGGGAATAATAGGAGGAAGGATAAAATACACCAGCCTTTCCGCTATCAGTGGTTACCATCTCTTTAACCCTAAACAGGAATGTAAAGATTACTACTCAGCCCCAAGCCAACTCATCAACAACGTCTAAGTTTCGCAAGGCAATAGAGCGTTTTCTTATGCTTACCACAGCGGTTGGAGCCGTTATAGTAGGCATGCTTTACAGTGATTTGTTCTCCCGATATATCAATCCATCTGTACCAGAATCAGCCATATATGGAAAGTGGATCGAGCAGGAAGTCGCACCTTATGCGCGTGAGGTTTTTGTCGTCAGCGAAAGAGGTGTCACGGTTAATGGCGCTACGGTTGCGACCGGTTTTGAATTTGATGGACATTCATTTTCTTATCGGGTTGGGTCGAGCGTTCGCCGTTTTGAGTTTATTGGACAGCAGCACACAGAAATGAAGTTAGATGCCAACGCGTATTATCGACCTATTTTCCGTTTAGAAGGAAGCCAAGGCATCGAACTGCGTTAAACGCGTATTTATTGCCGTTGCGATTTAGTGACCGTTCAGTGAACGTAATTTCAAACATTGTCTGGACACTCCTTCACTTACTCTCCTGCTATCATGCTGTTTATTCGAGTTTAATTGGATTAAATCACAGCAGATTACACAATTGACCTAGTTTTGAAACACTTTGACGTGGCTTTTCAATTGCGTTGCCTGTCTTTGTTTGCCATCCTCTTTCTATCTTTTATTACGGAATAATCACGTGCTAAAACAACTTCTTCCTATTGTTACTCTAGGCCTTCTGTTTGGTTGTGCTCAGAAAAACGATCTTGCCCATCAATACATCGATGGTGAGTTTCCTCAAATTCTCAATAAAGTGGACGTGGTTGAGTCGAACAAGCCTCGCGACTTTACCGAGTTCAACAAGCAAGTTGAGCAGGTTTTGATTAAATCTCCCTCTATGGCGAAGATGTACCAACCGCTGTATCACAGATTGAGTGAGTGGGCTCAGCAAAGTGGCGACACTAGTGTGCTCAGCGCTTATGGTATTCAGGCGGCACAGCTAGGTGGGGGCGATAAAAAAGGTAACGTACTGTTCACGGGGTACTTTTCTCCGGTGATGGAGTTGCGTCATCAGCCAAATAACCTCTTTAAATACCCAGTTTATGCTAAGCCGAATTGTTCCTCTGATTGCCCGACCCGAGCCGAGATCTATGATGGTGCTTTAGAGGGTAAAGGGCTGGTACTTGGTTATGCTCCAAATCGTATTGATCCATTTATGATGGAAGTGCAGGGCAGTGGCTACGTTCATTTCGAAGATGATGATACGTTGGAGTACTTTGCTTATGCAGGGAAGAATAACAAAGCGTACGTGAGTATCGGGCGAATTTTGATAGAACGTGGTGAAGTGCCACGTGAAGAAATGTCGATGAAAGCCATCAAAGACTGGGTGATGGAAAACGATGAAGCGACTGTTCGTGAATTGTTAGAGCAAAACCCGTCTTATGTGTTCTTTGCTCCTAAAGCTGAAGCGCCAGTGACAGGGGCGGCGGGCATTCCATTACTGCCAATGGCATCCGTGGCTGGTGACCGTTCTATTCTTCCTATGGGGACGCCGGTTCTGGCAGAAGTCCCGCTGCTTAATGCTGACGGAACCTGGAGCGGCGCGCATCAACTTCGCATTCTGCTTGTTCTTGATACGGGTGGCGCAGTAAAACGTAATCATCTGGATCTGTATCATGGTATTGGTGCAAGAGCGGGAATCGAAGCTGGCCATTACAAGCACTTTGGCCGTGTCTGGAAGCTAGGATTAGAAAACACGCCAACGCAAGCGCCTTGGGCTTTATCACCAGAAAAGATACAATAGCGGATTGATAAGAGCGACGAGAGCTCTCTTGTCTAGACATTTTCTCAAAGAGTGCGTATAAATCGCACTCTTTGTTTTTCTATCGATCATCTGGATTTCAATATGCGCGAACTCGATACTCCGGCCTCCGACAACTACAATCAACGCTTTGGCGGCACTCGTCGTCTTTATGGTAACAGCGAGGTAGAAATTCTTCGTGCTTCGCATGTGTGTGTGATTGGTATTGGCGGTGTTGGTTCCTGGGCAGTCGAAGCCCTTGCGCGTACAGGTATTGGTGAGCTGACACTGATTGATATGGACGACGTATGCGTGACGAATATTAACCGTCAAATTCACGCCATGTCTGGAACGGTTGGCCAAAGCAAAATTGAAGTGATGGCCGAGCGCGTTAAGCTGATTAACCCTGAATGTAAGGTGAATCTGATTGACGATTTCATCACGCCAGACAACCAGCATGAGTACTTGAGCAAAGACTTTGACTACGTGTTGGATGCGATAGACAGTGTGAAAGCAAAAGCTTCATTATTGGCTTACTGCCGTAGCAATAAGATTAAAGTGATCACCACGGGTGGCGCGGGTGGTCAGGTTGACCCAACGCAAATCATGGTGGCCGATTTAACCAAAACGATTCAAGATCCGCTCGCGAAAAAGATCAAAGATACCTTGCGTCGCCATCATAACTTTCCGAAGAATCCTGCGCGTAAATTTGGCATTGACTGCGTGTTCTCTACCGAGCAGCTAAAATACCCACAAGCGGACGGTTCGGTATGTGGTGTGAAGTCTACGGCAGAAGGACCTAAGCGAATGGACTGCGCAAGCGGATTTGGCGCGGCAACCGTAGTGACAGCAACGTTTGGCTTTGTTGCGGTTTCACGCATAGTAGAAAAGCTGATTCAAAAGTATAAGAAGTAATAACAAAGAGAAGTACACATCATGACTGATTTCCCAGTTTCACCATTTGGTTCTGAGATAACAAGTGACGATATTGTCGCGACGATGCAGCAGTTTAAAGGCTGGGAAGATCGCTACCGCCAAGTTATCCAGTGGGGAAAGAAATTACCTCAAATGCCCGAAGCGCTGAAATCAGAACAAGTCACGGTGTCAGGCTGTGAAAGCTTAGTTTGGTTGGTGAGCAAGCAGCAGGATGGTGTTTGGCATTTCTGCGCTGATTCTGATGCACGTATTGTCCGTGGGTTGATTGCTTTGGTCATGGCGGCATATGACGGAAAAACCGCTGAGCAAATCCAAGCGTTTGACATCGATGCGTATTTTGAGCAACTGGGTTTGATTGCTCACTTAAGTCCATCTCGTGGTAATGGTCTGAAAGCGATTGTTGAAGAAATAAAGGTCCTAGGTGATTAAGTGACTAGGTCCTAGGTGGCTAGGTCCTAGGTTCTAGGTTCTAGGGAAGATGCTGTCAGTTCAGTGATAAACGTAGGTTGCGGTGTTTGTTTCTTTGGAATACTGATTACGGAAAGAGAAATAAAATCTGTATTCAGTAATCTGTATTCCCAAAAAGCAAATCAAAGTATTTAAGTTTATCGTTTTATTTCCAGCAATCTCCCTCTAGGATCTAGGATCTAGGATCTAGGATCTAGGACCTTCCAACCTAGTCCCTTCCTTACAACATCTCTACCGCTTTCTCGACTGCCGTAATCAGCCTATCAACATCTTCTTCCGTATTATAGATACCAAAAGAGACACGTACGGTTCCTTTTACTTTGAGCGCATCCATTAACGGGTGGGCACAATGGTGTCCGGCACGTACAGCTATACCTTGCTGGTCAAGCAGTGTCGCAATGTCTTGGTGATGCACACCATCCATGACAAATGTCAGCACTGATGCTTTCGGCTGGTAACCAAGAATGCGAATGTCATCCATCTGGCTGAGTGCGAGATATGTTTTGTTCTGTAGAGCGTGCAGGTGATCTTCCACTTCTTGATGGTCAAATCCCTGATACCACTCAATCGCTTTTGCGAGCGCGATAGCACCAGCGACATTTGGTGTGCCTGCTTCGAACTTTCCGGGTAGATCTGAAAAGGTGGTTTTCTCAAACGATACTTTCTCGACCATTTTTCCGCCACCATGCCATGGTGGCATCGCTTCTAGTAAAGCTAACTTGCCATAAAGCACGCCAATCCCAGCTGGGGCATAGAGCTTATGTCCTGAGAATACATAAAAATCGATATCCAGCTCAGCAAGGTTTAGCGGCTCATGCACGATGCCTTGAGCACCATCTACAACAACAACGGCACCAAACTGATGTGCTAGGGTGGTAATTTCTTCGATAGGCTGACGTGAACCGGTGACGTTAGTGATTTGTGCACACGCCACAATTTTACAACGTTCAGACAACAGCGATTTAAATGCGTCCATATCAAACTGGCAGTCGGCAGTCATAGGAACTTTAACGACTTTAGCACCGGTCTGCTCTGCAACAATCTGCCATGGCACGATGTTGGCGTGATGCTCCATTTCACTGATTAATATCTCGTCACCAGCTTGTAAATTACTGCGAGCATAGGTCTGAGCGATCAAATTGAGCGCTTCGGTCGCTCCACGTGTCCAGATGATTTCTTTCGAGCTGGCCGCGCCAATAAAACCGGTGACGGTTTCACGAGCCGCTTCGAACTGGCTGGTGGCATTCGCGGTTAAGCTGTGGCTGCCACGATGCACATTGGCATTTTGAGCACTGTAATAGTGGCTGATGACATCAATCACACACTGAGGCTTTTGGGTGGTGGCGGCACTATCAAGATAAACCAGAGGTGTGTCATTGATGGACTGCTTTAAAGCGGGAAACTGCTGGCGAACCGTATTAACATCAAACATTACTCGTCACCAATCTTGTGATAATGCAAAGTCGGAATGGTTACCATAGGTTCGGCGATGCTCCATGCGTGCTTTTTCCCCGATAGCTTAATGATCACTTCCATCGCAAATTCTAACGCGGTTCCCGGCCCCTGGCTGGTGATCAGGTTATGGTTGATATCGATAGTCACGCGTTTGCTTCGCCAGTTCGTTTCAGGGATGTGTGACTGGAAACTTGGGTGGCAAGTCATTAGTGCTTTAGGGAAAAGATTATGATGTTGTAATACCAGCGCTGGAGCAGCACAGATAGCCGCAACCAGTTTTCCTTCATAAATATGTTGTTTGAGGATTTCTATCATAACCGTGCTGTCGCGAAATACTTCTGCACCACCGACACCGCCTGGCAGTGCAATGACATCAAACTCGTCATCAGCGATATCGACCAGTTTACAATCCGCGGTTAGCGTGACGCCACGAGAAGCTTTCATCGTTAAAGCCCCGTCGAATGCTGCACTGGCTACCGTCACGTCATATCCAGCTCGAACCATCATATCGATGATGGTCACGGCTTCCATTTCTTCGGTACCTGGAGCGATAGGTACTAAGATTTTTACACTCATTGTTCTGTCCAGCTTTTTTCTGTCTGCTTAATGCGGTGGTAAAGACTAAGGTTCTCAGGAATCTCGATGTGGTGTTTCTCTGCAGTTTGCAATAAATAACCAGTAATAAAGTCGATTTCGGTGCGTCGCTGGTGGTAAACATCCTGTCTCATTGAAGAGTAATTCTCAGCGGTCGCATTGACGACTTGCATGATAACCCCGAACAAATTGTCGAACTCAGTATCGAGTCCTTCTTTATTCATTACCTCAACCAATTCGCGCGTAATGTTTCGCAGCGTATCCTGAAACTCTTGCTGCGCAAGCGCGCCATTCTTGCATTGATGAATAGCGGTTAATGGATTAATTGCACAGTTGATAGCGAGTTTAGTCCACAATGCGGTATGGATATTTGGGTTCCATCTCACTTCAGGTAGGGCGTGATGCATTACTTCCTGTAAAAACTGACACTGTTTGCCCAAATTATTGAAGCCGCCTAACTGCGTGTTGCCATGGCCTGTATGCAGCACTTTTTGTTCGCAAGGTTTATAGGCTCCGTGAGTCGTGGTTGCTAAAACGATAGGGTTGTTTTTAAGCGATTCTGAAACGCGTTGTGCGGTTCCCATACCATTATGCATCAGCATCATAATGGTGTCGGGATTGATATGTTCAAGAAGCGGGCGAATGGCATCTTCGACCTGCCACGCTTTAACGGTCACCATAATCAAATCAGCACTTTTTACAGAAAGAAGGTGATTATTTAGGAAAGTGTCACCGACTGAGTCATCAAGTTGCAACGAAAGCTGAGTTTCTGAACTTCTGCTCCAAAGAGACACATTATGCCCGGCTTGCTTTAATTTTATTGCCCAGAGTGAGCCGATCGCTCCAGGACCAAGGATGACAATATTCACCAAACGCTCTCATTAAAAAGGTTTGCTGCAAGGATAATGAGGGGAAAAAGGAAAGCAAATAAAAATGGCGCTGATGAGCGCCATTTCTGAAGAAACTTATTTGTTCTATTAGAACTTGTAAGTTACCGCTACGTAGTGACCGAAACCGGTAGAATCTACGCCGCTACCATCTTTGATACCGTAGATGTTTTTGAAACCTTTCAGGCCGTAACCAACTGCAAAGCGGTCAGAGTGCCAGTATAGGCCGTTGAACATTGTGCCGCCGTAGCTAGAGCTTGCGTACTCATCTTTCATACCAAATTGCCAGTCGATGTAACCTTGGTAAGAGATGAATGAACCGTTCTCGAAGAAGTAGAATGGTTTGAACCAGTTTGTTGCAAAGTGGTAACCGTTCCAGTCTTTATCGTTACCGCTGTAGGTTCCGTAAAGGTTTACGCCTACTTTGCCAAGCCATGGAACCATAACATCAGAGCCAAGACCGATTTTCTGATTGTTTACACCAGAGTTACCACCCCACTCAATGAGAGATGCAACGTAAAGCTCTTGCACAGGGCCGAAAGACAGATCTTTGCCCGTTAATGCGTCCAGAGACATACGTGGCGCGAACTTCATGAACATCTTTTCAGCGCCAGCTTTATCACTGCCTGGATCTGACGTTAGGTTGAATACGTCAACGTAACCGTAAAGATCGAAGATACCAGAGCGACCGCCAAATTCCATTTCTAGGTAGTCATGGTTTGAGCCATCAGGGAAACCTGGAAGTTCGTTAAATGCACCCATCAGGTTGAACTGCATCCACTTGTAATCGTTCTTGTGGATATCGCCGTCAGAGTAATCAGCTGCCATTACTGGAGCCGAAGTCGCTGCTAGAAGACTAAGAGCTAAAAGTGATTTACGCATAAGGGGACTCTCTTTGTTTGTAAGATTTCAGAATATGCAATCTATGCTGCGTTTTCCAAGTGGCGGGAATAATAGCGATAATAATCCCAAAAGAAAGTGATAAAAGGTGCAAAACAAAACCTTTTTGGTGATCAGGGTCACAAAGGTGGTCTTATTTACGGAACTTTTTATTTGTTGCATTTTATTGCATTAGATATGTGATTTTGATCGTTTGCGTAACGATTTTCGTGACTTTTTAAGCCAGTCGATTAACCAACAAAAACCGTTAGTGATCGGAGTGAACAGAGTTTCGTACTATTCGATGAAGCAAAGAGGACTTATTGATGAACGAAGTTATGTTATTTCCACTCACTTCAGTTGTGCTCCCTGAAGGAAAGATGAATCTGCGTATTTTTGAACCTCGTTACATACGCATGGTGAAGGAATGCTGTTCAAAAAATATGGGGTTTGGCGTTTGTCTGGTAGGGAATGACGGCGATCCGAGAGAAGTTGGAAATGTTTCTTCGATAGGTTCGTTAGTACGGATTGTTGATTTTGAAACATTAAGTGATGGGCTTCTTGGAATCACAGTGGTTGGTGAAAAGCGCTTTAAGGTACAGCGTATCAGAGCAGATTCTGATGGTTTAAGGCATGCAGAAGTTGAGTGGATGGATAACTGGATTGTTCCACATGAGCTGTACAGCTTTGATTGCTTAAGTCAACAGCTAGCGGACGTTTATGAGGAGTTTCCTCAGCTTGGGTCACTTTATGAGCACCGTTTTTACGATGACCCAACTTGGGTTACTCAGCGCTGGCTTGAGCTGCTGCCGTTGGAGTGTCATCTGTTCGATAAGTTGGCCGGAGCAGAAAACTGTCTTCCTGCATTGCAGTTTTTACATCAAGCACTTGAAGCCCCTGTAAACAAAGAGGCACGGTTATGAAACTATCAAGAAAAGCATTTCTGGTTACAATAGCATCTCTGGGGTTAGCTGCGTGTGGTTCAGACAGCGATACCATTGAGTACGCCAACGTTCAGGCTGTACACGCATCATCTGATGCGCCAATGGCGAATGTTTGGATTAACGACAAAGCAACGCTGACAGATGTCGATTATGGCGTTGGTTCTGGATACATAATGGTACGCGAGGGCAGTAACTCCGTTCAGGTGGATGTGCAGTTGCCTGGTGATGAAGTCGCCACTGTAGTGCCAAGAACCGTGCTAGATCTCGGCTCCGATCTCAAATACACCATATTTGTCGTCGGTGATGCTGATGGAAGTCCGAACCCAGTCGAACCGCTTATTGTGACACGCAGTACTGAGTCGATGGCGACTGAAAACAGCCTGGACGTTCAAGTTGTACATGCTGCTTCTGGAGTCCCTGCGGTTGACCTTTATGTTACAGAGCCGGGCGTCGACTTATCTACAGTAATGCCGGTAACAAAGCTTGCTTACAAAGGTTCAACGGATGCGCTCAATATTCTCGCGGGTGATTATCAAGTAAGGTTAGCCGTAGGCGATGACGTCGTGTTTGATTCAGGAACACTGTCATTGGCGGGCAATTCTAATTTAACCATCGCGGCCATCAAAACTGGTGATTCCAATAGTTCTTCTCCCGTCAAGTTAGTCGTTCTCGATGGTGCGGGATCTTCTATAATTCAGGATATAGGTAGCCAGGCTGAAGTGCGGGTTGGGCATCTCGTCGACGGTGCACCAGCTGTTGATGTGAATGTGGATGGTACGCCGTTTGCGCCACTTGCTGATCTGGCCTTCAAAGAAATTCGTGGCTATTTAGATCTTGTTCCTCAATCTTACGACATTGATGTTTTTGTTGATGGTACAGCCACAGACCCAATTTTTAGCGTTGACGATTTAGCTGTGGAAGGCGGTATGGACTACAGCGTCTATGCGGTTGGTGTCGTCAATCCTTCTGTAGCCATTGAGCCGTTAGTCGTTAAGGACATGAGAAGAGCAGTAGCGACTAGTGCAACATTAAATCTGACTCATTCAGCAGCCAATCCGATGGCTGAAATGGTAGATATTTATCTCACTACCAGTACCGGTATAGATGGCAGTGATCCAACCATTGCTAATTTTACGTACAAAGAAAGTCTGCAAGGACTTTACGTGGAGGAAGGAACCTATTATGTCACCGTGACCGTGGCGGGGGACCCTGGCACTGTTGCAATAGATTCGGTACCCGTGAATCTGATGAACGGTGTGGTCTATCAAGTCGTTGCGATAGACGATGGCAATAATGGTGGTTTCAACCTGTTAGTTGATGACATCACAGACTAGGACGGAGTGGGAGGGGGTAACTCCTCCCGACGATAAGGCCGATTATGATGAGCGATAGCCGACAAAAACTGGGACGGCAGGAATGGATCGATTATATGGACAAAGTCAAAGCGCGAGACAAAGACGCCTTTGCTTTTGTGTTCCAATTTTATGCGCCCAAACTAAAACAATTCGCCTTTAAGCACGTTGGGAATGAGCAAGTCGCGATGGAGATGGTTCAGGAAACTATGGCGACGGTCTGGCACAAAGCACACCTTTATGATGGAAAAAAGAGTGCATTATCAACCTGGATTTACACAATTATTCGTAATTTGTGTTTTGACTTACTACGAAAACAAAAGGGCAAAGAGCTACATATTCACTCTGATGATATTTGGCCTTCCGAATACTATCCACCTGATCTCGTCGATCACTACTCTCCGGAGCAAGATATGTTGAAAGATCAGGTAATTAAATTTTTGGATACATTACCAAAAAATCAAAGAGACGTGTTGCAAGCGGTCTATCTTGAAGAGTTGCCGCATCAGCAGGTGGCAGAACTATTTGATATCCCACTTGGTACTGTGAAATCACGTCTGAGACTTGCAGTAGAAAAATTAAGACATTCAATGCATACGGAGCAACTATGAACAAACATCCAGATAACAAATTGTTAGAAGCGTACGCTTCGGGCAGCATTGATGCGGTTTCTGGTCTTGTGGTCGCTACGCACTTAGAAACATGCTCCAAGTGTCGAGGCTATGTCAATCAGGTAGAAGCAGCGCAGGCAAATGTCGTCAGTGACGTTCCTTGTGTTTACGTGCCTGAATTTGATGACATGTTTAATGACATTGTTAACGCACCTCCCATGCGCGACAGTGTGATTATTCGAGACTCCGCAAAAGTGTCCGTGGCGGGTAAAAGCTTTGAGTTACCCAAAACCTTGAGCCGTTTCTCTGATTTGGTCGGCTCTTGGAGAAGCTATGGCGGCAAAGTATATAGTGCGCAAATCGATTTGGGGGAAGATGCCAGAGTGAACCTCATGTATATCAGTGAAGATGTGCAGATTCCTCAACATACGCACAAAGGAATAGAGTCAACCTTGGTCTTACATGGCGGATTTAGCGATGAGGATGGTGAGTACGAAGAGGGAGACCTGATGATACGCGATGGCTCTGTTAAGCACAGCCCGTATACAAAGGCTGGGGAAGACTGTTTGTGTCTTACCGTGCTTACTGAGCCGATGATATTTACTCAGGGTGTGGCAAGAATCTTCAATATGTTCGGTAAGGGGCTCTACCCTTAACCTAATGAACTTATGATGTTGTATTAAAAAGAACCACCGTTTTTGCGGTGGTTCTTCGTTTCTGGAGGTTTAGTGTTTATGGCGTGCTTTTTCTAGCAGGTCATCAAAGTAGTGGCGTAGCGAATACAGCATGATCAAACTAGGTATCACCATAACCGCTGTCAGGATGAAGAAGGTACTCCAGTCATTAAGGTAATCCACCAATTCACCACTAAACGAAGCCAGTGTGGTTCGGCCAAAGTTGCCTAAGGACGCCAGTAAAGCATATTGTGTTGCTGAAAATGCTTGCCCGGTCAGTAAGGTTAAGAACGAGACAAACGCCACAGTAGAGAACGCCGTGGTAAAGTTATCGACAATAATGGTGGCTAAATACAAATGCTCATTGGGACCGACTGACGCTATCCAGGCAAACATCAGGTTACTTGCTGACATAGCGATACCACCAATCATCAGACCACGAACCAGGCCAAACCTTACATTGAACATGCTGCCTACTAAGGTAAAGAATATCGTTGCACCCCAGCCGATTAGCTTGGAATAGTAGCCAATTTGCTCATTACTAAAACCGATATCTTTATAGAAGGCAATCGACATCCTGCCTAAGAAGGCTTCGCCAATTTTGAACAAGAACACGAATAACAATAAGGTTATCGCGACGCGCACGCCGTTTCGGTTGAAGAAATCAAGAAACGGTTCGACGACAGTGACGGTAAACCAAGCAACAATCCGTGAACCGACCACCTCTTTATGTCGTTGTTCTGCTTCAGACTGTAGCTGATCACGTTGTGTTTTTGGTTCGCCGACCAACAGCGTAAATACCATTAAAATAACAACAATCAGCGCCATTCCGTAGTAAACGCCATTCCAGCCAATACTATCGGCATTGATAAACGCTAAATATCCCGGTAATGAGTAACCCGTCCACCATCCAATGACCGCCATGGCAGAAGCCTGAGGCAGTTTAGAAGCCTCTGATTTTGGAAAGGTATCAATACGAAATGCGTCGATAGCGATATCTTGTGTTGCCGATGCGGTTGCAATACACAGGGCTAAAAGGGAGGCAAAAGCCAGGTTTTCTGCCGGGTTTACATCGGCAATGAGTATGGTGGCGACAAGCACAATACTTTGGCAAAAGAAAATCCAACTGCGTCGCTGCCCCAGTAAGCGGTACAACACTGGGAGCTTAACTCGGTCTACGAGAGGTGCCCAAAGAAAGTTAATCGCATATACGGCAAAGACGCTACCAAAATAACCAATAGCAGACAGGGTTAAGCCTGCATCTTTAAGCCACCCAGACATATTAGAGCCGATCAATACCCACGGGAAACCGCTTGAGCATCCCAGCATAAAGACCCATAACAAACGTTTATCAAGGTAACTTTTTACCGTTTCCAACCAAGTGATGGAAGGCAATGAAGACATAGATTAATCCAATTAATGACGCCGTTTAAAGAGAAAACCCTTCGAATATTCAAAGGGTTTATGGTTGTGGCTATTTGAGTAATGTAGCTTTAGTTATAACGATTTGAGTTTCTGGTACGTCACGCATCCGGCCCGATGAAGATGTTGGCTGTTTTGCCATGTTTTGGATGACTTCAAAGCCTTCGGTAACTTGCCCAAAGACGGCATAACCCGGTGGTCGAGCGGTGTAGTTGAGGAAGTCGTTATCCGCCAGGTTAATGTAGAATTGGCGTGTCGCTGAATCAGGGGCATTGGTTCGAGCCATGGCGATGGTCGCCTGGTCGTTCTTTAAGCCATTGTTACCTTCATTTTTGATTGGCTCATAGGTATTAACCTTTTGCATCTCTTGGTTGTAACCACCACCTTGCGCCATAAAGCCCGGTATCACACGGTGGAAAATGGTGCCTTCGTAGCTGCCGTCTTCGACATATTTAAGAAAGTTAGCCACCGATATTGGCGCTTTCTCTTCATTTAATTCAACCGTAAATGAGCCCAGTGTTGTTTCGAACGCGACCTTAGGTCCGGCCAAAACACTACAACTTAGTAGTGCCAGAGAAAGAATAGCTTTGCGTATCATTAGAATCGCTCCTGCATATAGTTGCGAAGTTCTGGGTCGTTAGCGATTTCTTTCAGCGTCAGGTCAATAACATCATTTAAGGTTTGCTCGATGTCAGAATCTGAAGCGCTGAAAGTGCCGGAGCGCTTTGCACTGCCGGTGTACGTTTTCACTAATCGCCCTTGTGGGTTTTCGGCGGTAATTTCTAACACAACCTTAGCATCCATTTCTTTATCCATGACCGAATGCTTCACGTTTACCAGGGCTTCCTGCACTTTAAGTTCAATCACATTGTTACTGTTCAGGTCGGAGTGAAAACCCTGAGATGAGAACTGTTGCTCCAACGCCTGTTCTAAAGTGATGCGTAAGTTTTGCTTCGCGTGGAGAGGAAGGATATTCGAGCGACCATTGTCTACCAAGGCAACGTACTGAGCGGCGCGTACGTCTTTACTGATCAAACTGTAGGTCTTGCCTTGTACAATAGGATTGGTGCTAAGAGTGCTTTCAGGCATCAGGTTCAGTTGTACCTGTTGAGGGGCTGAACAAGCAGCCAGCAATGCAACTGAAGCCGCGAGTAGCAATTTTTTCATTTGATTGTTCCTTGTAAATATTTTGCTCAGTACCGAGCTTTATTATTTTGCGTTCAATTTAGCAGGATTTTTTGTTGCCTGTAAAATCACGAACTTATTGTTAGACGCGACAAGTTTCACATTGTTGGCACCAAATAGACGTTTGAGCTTCGCATCGTAGCCTAGGTGTCGATTCCCTATGACAAGTAACTGTCCGCCTTGGTTCAATACTTGTTTTGAATCGCAGAACATCTGCCAGGCGATGTGATCAGTAATGGCTTGCTGTTGATGAAATGGCGGGTTGCACATGATCAGTGAACAGCTATCGTGTTCAAAGCCATCTAAGCAGTTATTAGCGATGCATTGGATATCTCGTCCTTCTCCTAAGTTATCCAATAAATTTTGCTTAGCTGATTCCAGCGCCATAAAGCTCTCATCGACACAAGTCAGGCGAGCATTAGGGTTTAGCTGGCCTGCTTTTACTGAGAGTACGCCGTTGCCACACCCAAGATCGACAATATGATTGATGGAAGCATCTTGAGGAATATGCTGCAACATAAATCGGGCACCCAAGTCTAAACTTTCGCCTGAGTATACATTTGGCAGATTTTTGAGCTGAATGTTCTCGCCATCCACACTCCACGCAGTAATCGGGTCTACCTCGACAATTGGCTGAGCATTGGCTTGGGAGAAAACCAGGCGGTGCTTCTTCCAGGCAAGGGACGTTTTCGTTTCACCTAGATACTTTTCGAAAAGTTTGAGCGTCGAAGTGTGGATCTCTTTGACTTTATTAACGGCAATAACCGGGCATGACTCAGGGAGTACTTTTCTGAGCTGGCTAAGTATCCAGGTTAGGTGGCGATTGCTTTTTGGCAGTTGCAGCAGAACTAGGTCAGCATCTGCTGGTATCTCGTCCATCGTGCTAAGAAACGTCACTTCTCTGCATTGATTGAATTCAAGGTTTTGCTGAGCGCCTTTATGAGAAATAAAGGAGTCACTCATCAACGTCACACGATGTTTTTCAGAAAACCAGCAAGCCAAAGCGCCAAAGCTGTCATTGATAACCACAATATGTTGATTATCGGCTAGCGCCAGTTCTTCAACATGATTAATCAGATACTCATCACCAGCGTCCCAAGCTTGCAGTGTTTCGTTGGAACGCTTAGGGAAGCGGTGAAGGGTTAGGCTTCTACCGTGAAGGTTCAGTTCGGTTTTCATAAGTAAACGTAGGTTGATTCGATAAACTAGCGATTATTGTCGCAAATGATGGCAAGCGTAGATACAAAAAGCTGTTAAATTTTGAGTTTACTTGTATTTGCGGTAGTCATCGGCTCAGACATGAATCAACTCTGAGTGTTAAACTATTGCGTTTATTGAGGTTAGGATTTAATTTTTCAGACTAGTACCTCAACAGTGTGAGTTTGTATTTATGGATGCTGCAAGTTACGGTGAGTTGGGTATATACTTATGAAATTCGAATCGATGAGGAACGAATATGATCCAAGAAATCATAGAGAAAAAGTTGCATAGTGAGCTGCAACCGAGCTATTTAAAGGTTATCAATGAAAGCTATATGCACAATGTACCGCCGGGCTCTGAAAGTCACTTTAAAGTGATTGTTGTCAGCGATTCGTTTGCTGGACATAGACTGATTGGCAGACACCGACAGGTACATCAAATTCTCGCTGATGAGCTAGATAATCACATCCACGCGTTAGCGATTCATACTTACACCGATGAAGAGTGGAAGAGTGAGCAAAATGGCGCGCCAGATAGCCCTATGTGTGTCGGTGGTGGCCACTAGCGCCGTTTACAATAAATTTTAGAAAGGTGGTGAAAACCATCTTTTTTTCGTTTTATCAAGCGTAAAACTACAGAATAGGGTAAGCCAAGTTAAAGAAATTACGTTAACAGTGTTTCAACATATGAATGAAAATCAAAGATTGTTTCAGCTGGTGAATGTGGTTTTACCATACGATATATGTGGAATATTGTATTTGTGCGATTGGTCAAAGTTATGAGTATTCTTTGAGCTTTTAGACCTTATTCCACCTAAATAACCGCTCTATTCTTAGGATTGGTCATGGCATCAAGTTCCTAAAAAATGCTAGAATATTGCACCTGAGAAATCTCGACCATTTCTTGTAACGAGATTTTTAATAGGATGTTGCGATTTCAGTGTTTAAAACAACACTGAAACCGGACACTAATGTCGTGTCTAAAAGTTACGCAATCAAAAGAATCTTTTTCCCGATAAAAGTAGTGCAAGTGCGTATGATTACAATAAAGAAGGGCTTGGATCTTCCTATCGCAGGAACTCCATCCCAGGTGATTAATGATGGTAAGACCATCAAAAAAGTCGCCTTGCTTGGCGAAGAGTACGTTGGCATGCGTCCAACCATGCATGTCCGCGTTGGTGATGAAGTGAAAAAAGCGCAAGTTCTTTTTGAAGACAAGAAGAACCCTGGCGTGAAATTCACTGCACCGGCAGCCGGTAAAGTGATCGAAGTTAACCGTGGCGCTAAACGTGTCCTTCAATCTGTAGTGATTGAAGTGGCAGGTGAAGAGCAGGTGACATTCGATAAGTTCGAAGCCGCTCAACTTTCAGGTCTGGATCGTGAAGTGATCAAGACTCAACTGGTTGAATCTGGCCTTTGGACCGCTTTACGTACTCGTCCGTTTAGCAAGGTTCCAGCAATCGAGTCTTCAACTAAGGCGATTTTCGTAACTGCAATGGATACTAATCCACTCGCAGCGAACCCTGAGTTGATAATTAACGAGCAACAAGAAGCATTCGTTGCTGGTCTAGACATTCTTTCAGCCCTGACAGAAGACAAGGTTTACGTATGTAAATCTGGCACTAGCTTGCCACGCTCTTCACAGTCTAACATTGAAGAACACGTCTTCGATGGCCCTCACCCAGCAGGTCTTGCTGGCACCCACATGCATTTCCTATACCCAGTGAATGCTGAAAATGTGGCGTGGAGCATCAACTATCAGGACGTTATCGCGTTCGGTAAGTTGTTCCTCACAGGTGAACTTTACACTGATCGTGTTATTTCTCTGGCTGGCCCAGTAGTAAATAACCCTCGTTTAGTTCGTACGACGCTAGGTGCTAGCCTAGACGACGTAACAGACAACGAGTTAATGCCAGGTGAAGTTCGTGTGATTTCTGGTTCTGTACTAACAGGTACACATGCAACTGGTCCTCACGCATACCTAGGCCGTTACCACGTGCAGGTTTCTGTATTACGTGAAGGTTATGAAAAAGAGCTGTTCGGCTGGGCAATGCCTGGTAAGAACAAGTTCTCTGTAACTCGCTCATTCCTTGGTCACTTGTTCAAAGGTCAGTTGTTCAACATGACAACGACGACGAATGGTAGTGATCGTTCAATGGTTCCTATCGGCAACTACGAGCGCGTATTGCCATTAGATATGGAGCCTACTCTGCTACTTCGTGATCTATGTGCTGGCGACACTGACAGTGCTCAGGCACTTGGCGCTCTAGAGCTAGACGAAGAAGACGTAGCATTGTGTACCTTTGTTTGTCCTGGTAAGTACGAGTACGGTCAACTACTGCGTGAATGCCTAGATAAGATCGAGAAGGAAGGGTAATTTTCATGTCTCTTAAAAAGTTTATTGAAGACATCGAGCATCACTTTGAACCTGGTGGTAAACACGAGAAGTGGTTTGCCCTATATGAAGCAGCAGCAACGCTGTTTTATACGCCGGGTCTTGTAACAAAGAAAAGCTCACACGTTCGTGATAGCGTTGACCTAAAACGTATCATGATCATGGTTTGGTTCGCGGTATTCCCAGCAATGTTCTGGGGTATGTACAACGCGGGTGGCCAAGCTATCGCAGCATTGACTCACCTACACGCTGGTGACCAACTAGCGGCAGTAGTTGCAGGCAACTGGCACTACTGGCTGACTGAAATGTTTGGCGGAACCATCTCCGCTGATGCAGGCGTTGGCAGTAAGATGTTACTCGGTGCGACTTACTTCCTACCTATCTACGCAACGGTGTTTATCGTTGGTGGTTTCTGGGAAGTACTGTTCTGTATGGTGCGTAAGCACGAAGTGAACGAAGGTTTCTTTGTAACTTCTATCCTGTTTGCACTAATCGTTCCGCCAACACTACCTCTATGGCAAGCGGCACTAGGTATTACCTTCGGTGTTGTTGTTGCGAAAGAGATCTTCGGTGGTACAGGTCGTAACTTCCTAAACCCTGCTCTAGCAGGCCGTGCATTCCTATTCTTCGCATACCCAGCGCAAATCTCGGGTGACGTAGTATGGACTGCTGCTGACGGTTTCTCTGGTGCGACTGCGCTTAGCCAATGGGCTCAAGGTGGTAACGGTGCGCTTGTAAACACAGTTTCTGGTGCTCCTATCACTTGGATGGACGCTTTCATCGGTAACATCCCAGGTTCAATTGGTGAAGTATCGACGCTTGCTCTGATGATCGGTGCAGCGATGATCGTGTACATGCGAATCGCTTCATGGCGCATCATTGCGGGTGTAATGGTTGGTATGATCGCGACATCAACACTGTTTAACGTGATCGGTTCTGATACTAACCCTATGTTCAACATGCCATGGCACTGGCACCTAGTTCTGGGTGGTTTTGCATTCGGTATGTTCTTTATGGCGACAGACCCTGTATCTGCTTCATTTACTAACAAAGGTAAGTGGTGGTACGGAGCTCTAATCGGTGTAATGTGTGTTCTTATTCGTGTAGTTAACCCAGCGTACCCAGAGGGTATGATGCTGGCGATTCTATTCGCGAACCTGTTTGCACCTCTGTTCGACCACTTAGTTATCGAGAAGAACATCAAGCGGAGACAAGCACGCTATGGCAAGTAATAACGACAGCATTAAAAAGACGCTGGGTGTTGTTGTCGGGTTGAGCCTTGTTTGTTCAATCATCGTATCAACAGCAGCAGTAGGTCTACGCGATAAGCAAAAAGCTAACGCTGTACTAGATAAGCAATCTAAGATCGTTGAAGTTGCGGGCATTGATGCAGCAGGTAAGAAAGTACCTGAGCTATTTGCACAATACATTGAACCACGTTTGGTTGATCTAGAAACGGGTAATTTTGTCGAAACGGCTGCTAATGGCTCAAGCGCCGCTGAATTTGATCAGCGCGATGCGGCTAAAAACGCAGACCTATCTATCGCTTTATCTGCAGATGAAGACAAAGCTGACATTCGCCGCCGCGCTAACACAGCAGTGGTTTACCTAGTTAAAGATCAAGATGAAGTCGAAAAAGTTATCTTGCCTATGCACGGTAAGGGACTTTGGTCAATGATGTACGCCTTTGTTGCAGTCTCTACCGATGGTAACACTGTGACAGGTTTGACTTACTACGAGCAGGGTGAAACTCCTGGACTTGGTGGTGAAGTTGAAAACCCATCTTGGCGCGCTCAATGGGATGGTAAGAAACTGTTTGACGAAAACCACCAACCAGCTATCAAAGTGGTTAAAGGTGGTGCGCCAGCAGGTTCTGAGCATGGTGTTGACGGCCTATCAGGTGCGACACTAACTAGTAACGGTGTTCAACACACATTTGACTTCTGGTTAGGCGATATGGGCTTTGGTCCATTCCTAGCAAAAGTTCGTGACGGAGGTCTGAACTAATGTCTAGTGCACAAAATGTTAAAAAGAGCATTCTAGCGCCGGTATTGGATAACAACCCAATCGCGCTACAGGTTCTTGGTGTATGTTCTGCGCTTGCAGTAACTACTAAGCTAGAGACTGCGTTTGTTATGACGCTGGCAGTAACGTTTGTAACTGCTCTGTCTAACTTCTCGGTATCTCTAATCCGTAACCACATTCCTAACAGCGTACGTATCATCGTTCAGATGGCTATCATCGCATCGCTAGTAATCGTGGTAGACCAGGTGCTTAAAGCTTACCTATACGATATCTCTAAACAGCTATCGGTATTCGTAGGTCTTATCATCACGAACTGTATCGTAATGGGTCGTGCTGAAGCATTCGCAATGAAATCTGCGCCAATCCCATCTCTTATCGATGGTATCGGTAACGGCCTTGGTTACGGTTTCGTTCTTATCACTGTTGGCTTCTTCCGTGAGCTATTCGGTTCAGGCAAACTATTTGGTATGGAAGTCCTACCTCTAGTGAGCAACGGTGGTTGGTACCAGCCAAACGGCTTGATGCTTCTAGCGCCATCAGCATTCTTCCTAATCGGCTTCCTTATCTGGGTAATCCGTATTCTGAAACCAGAACAAGTAGAAGCGAAGGAGTAAGGACGTCATGGAACATTACATTAGTCTGTTAGTTAAATCGATTTTCATCGAAAACATGGCTTTGTCTTTCTTCTTAGGTATGTGTACGTTTCTTGCGGTATCTAAGAAGGTTAAGACCTCTTTTGGTCTAGGTGTAGCGGTTGTCGTTGTACTGACTATCGCAGTGCCAGTAAACAACCTTGTTTACAACCTAGTACTGAGAGAAAACGCTCTAGTTGAAGGTGTCGATCTTAGCTTCCTAAACTTCATCACCTTTATCGGTGTAATCGCAGCACTTGTACAGATCCTGGAAATGGTTCTAGACCGTTTCTTCCCACCTCTGTACAACGCGCTAGGCATCTTCCTACCGTTGATCACAGTAAACTGTGCGATCTTCGGTGGTGTATCTTTCATGGTACAGCGTGACTACAACTTTGCTGAATCTGTTGTTTACGGCTTCGGTTCTGGTATGGGTTGGATGCTAGCAATCGTTGCTCTTGCAGGTATCCGTGAGAAGATGAAGTACTCTGACGTACCTCCAGGTCTACGTGGTCTAGGCATCACGTTCATCACTGTAGGTCTAATGGCGTTAGGCTTTATGTCTTTCTCTGGTGTTCAACTGTAAGTCGGGTAAACCGCAACAATTAAGGAATAGTCAATGGACATTATTCTTGGTGTAGTGATGTTTACTCTGATCGTACTGGCTCTAGTACTAGTGATTCTTTTCGCTAAGTCTAAGCTTGTACCAACAGGTGACATTACAATTTCTGTGAACGACGACCCTAATTTGGCGATCGTTACACAACCAGGTGGTAAACTACTTAGCGCTCTTGCTGGCGCTGGTGTATTCGTTTCTTCTGCCTGTGGTGGCGGTGGCTCATGTGGTCAGTGTCGCGTAAAAGTTAAATCTGGTGGTGGTGACATTCTACCGACTGAACTTGACCATATTACTAAAGGTGAAGCTCGCGAAGGTGAACGTCTGGCATGTCAAGTTGCAATGAAAACGGACATGGACATCGAACTTCCAGAAGAAATCTTCGGCGTTAAGAAGTGGGAATGTACGGTTATCTCTAACGATAACAAAGCGACATTCATCAAAGAGCTTAAGCTACAAATCCCAGATGGCGAATCAGTACCTTTCCGTGCTGGTGGTTACATCCAGATTGAAGCACCTGCTCACCACGTGAAATACGCTGACTTCGATGTACCAGAAGAGTACCGCGAAGATTGGGACAAATTTAACCTGTTCCGCTATGAGTCTAAAGTAAACGAGGAGACAATCCGCGCTTACTCAATGGCTAACTACCCAGAAGAAGAAGGTATTATTATGCTGAACGTGCGTATCGCTACGCCGCCGCCTAATAATCCTGATGTACCACCTGGTATCATGTCTTCATACATCTGGTCTCTTAAAGAAGGCGACAAGTGTACGATTTCTGGTCCATTTGGTGAGTTCTTCGCTAAAGATACAGATGCTGAAATGGTATTCGTTGGTGGTGGTGCTGGTATGGCTCCAATGCGTTCGCACATCTTCGACCAACTTAAGCGTCTGAACTCTAAGCGTAAGATGTCTTTCTGGTACGGTGCGCGTTCTAAACGTGAAATGTTCTACGTAGAAGATTTCGATGGCCTACAAGAAGAGAACGACAACTTCGTTTGGCACTGTGCGCTATCTGATCCAATGCCAGAAGATAACTGGGATGGTTACACAGGCTTCATCCACAACGTATTGTACGAAAACTATCTGAAGGATCATGAAGCGCCTGAAGATTGTGAGTACTACATGTGTGGTCCACCGATGATGAACGCAGCGGTTATCGGCATGCTGAAAGATCTAGGTGTTGAGGATGAGAACATCCTACTTGATGACTTTGGCGGCTAAATTTCGGCGTATTTGAAGCTGTAGCGTTGTTGGTTTCATAAACCCAACCTGAAATCACATAGTCGATCTATGCTCATAGGATTGGGTTTACTTACCGCCTAGCTACAACTCCAACTACTGGAAATTAAACGTATGAAATGGCTGGCTAACTATAGTCAGCCATTGTTTTTTGTAAGTAATAAACCATAAACAGCAGTTGATATTGGCAATGGGTTTGAGACTCACCGATCCATTTTCAATATCAATTCAACAACAATGGGAGTAAACAAGTGAAAAAGTGGCTTGTTGCATTCGCTTCTCTATTGGTTTTGGCTGGTTGTGAACAGCCTGTAGAGCAAATTCATTTAAGTGGCCCGACGATGGGCACGTCGTACAACATCAAATACATTGAGCAAGATGGAATCCCTGATCCTAAAGCGCTGCAAACGGAAATTGACCGTTTGTTAGAGGAAGTGAATGACCAGATGTCGACGTATCGTAAAGATTCCGAACTGAGTCGTTTCAATCAACACCAGACGAGTGAACCGTTTGAGGTATCGACACAAACAGCGACGGTCGTGAAAGAAGCGATTCGTTTAAACGGTCTGACATTAGGTGCGCTTGACGTAACGGTTGGTCCACTGGTCAACTTATGGGGCTTTGGCCCGGAAGCTCGTCCGGATGTGGTTCCTTCAGACGAAGAGCTCGCGGAGCGAAAAGCGAATACCGGTATTCATCACTTAACTGTCGATGGGAACAAGTTGTCGAAAGATATCCCACATTTGTACGTTGATCTCTCTACCATCGCTAAAGGCTGGGGAGTTGATGTTATTGCTAACTATCTGCAATCTGAAGGTGTTGATAACTATATGGTTGAAGTTGGTGGTGAAATGCGTCTAAAAGGGGTGAACCGAGAAGGTGTTCCTTGGCGTATTGCTATTGAAAAACCGACCGTCGACGAACGCTCAATTCAAGAAATTATCGAGCCGGGTGATATGGCAATTGCAACAAGTGGTGACTATCGTAATTACTTTGAGAGCGATGGTGTGAGATACTCTCATATTATAAATCCGCAAACAGGCAAACCTATTCATCACAAAGTTGTGTCTGTTACGGTATTGGATAAATCGTCGATGACTGCTGATGGCCTAGCAACTGGCTTAATGGTGCTGGGTGAAGACAAAGGCATGGCTATCGCGAATGAAAATAACATTCCAGCCTTCATGATCGTTAAGACGGATGATGGCTTTAAAGAACTGGCTTCAGAAACCTACAAGCCGTTTATGAACAAATAACAACAGAAGTGAGCATGTTTGTATGAGTACATTTCTAATTACATTTGCTGTGTTTGTCGCTGTTATTGCGGCAATGGCAGTCGGCTATATCTTTCAGAAAAAAGTGGTGAAGGGCAGCTGTGGCGGTCTTGGTGCCGTAGGCATTGAAAAAGTGTGTAACTGCCCAGAGCCTTGTGACGCTCGTAAAAAGCGAGAAGCCCGTGAAGCCGCGCGCGCAGAAAAGCTGGCAGCTTGGGAAAAAGACCGTATCGCATAACTCGGTAAGGTTGTCGCACAATCATCGAATTTAAATAACCCGCCTTCGGCTGGGTTATTTTTTTATCGTCAGCCAGACAGGGTATATACTCTTGATAAGTATTCCTGTTAGGAGGCAGATATGGAAATGCATCAACATGGTATGACAGAGTTGTTTGAGCAGCTTGGCTTGGGCAGTTCACCAAGGGAAATTAAAGACTTTGTGAATAATCATCGACATAAACGCGACTCAGCACCGATATATGAAGCGAGTTTTTGGACAAATTCACAGTCAGCTTTCTTGAAGCAGGCAATAGAGGAAGACGCTGACTGGGCTGAGTTAGTCGATCAGCTAGACGTCATGTTGAGGGACTAGCTTAATATAATAACTGGCCAGTCAATGGCTTATCGAACCTTATGGATTTGGCGGTCAGTTAAGTGACTAAACTTTCATTTTCTTCGCGCATGAATTTATCTATACTGTATTTTTAAACAGTGTGATATGGGTTATGTCAGAGCGAATCAGAAAAATTATTCATGTCGATATGGATTGTTTTTATGCTGCCGTAGAGATGAGAGATAACCCAAACTACCGGAACATTGCACTGGCTGTCGGTGGCCATGAGAAGCAGCGTGGGGTCATTAGTACCTGCAATTATGAAGCGCGTAAATATGGTGTGCGCAGTGCGATGTCCACTGCCCGGGCGTTACAACTGTGCCCTAATCTTGTAGTCGTACCCGGACGGATGCACATTTACAAACAAGTGTCTCAGCAGATCCGAGCTATTTTTGAGCGCTATACCCCTATCATAGAACCGCTTTCTCTCGACGAAGCCTATTTAGATGTGACGGATGCAACAGCTTGTCATGGCTCCGCGACATTAATTGCTGAAGCCATTCGAAGTGATATCTGGAATGAGCTTGGCTTGACCGCTTCAGCCGGTGTCGCTCCAATCAAGTTTCTGGCGAAAGTCGCATCAGATATGAACAAGCCCAATGGCCAGTTTGTGATCCCTCCCGACAAAGTTCAGCAAGTCGTGGACAAATTACCATTGGAGAAAATTCCGGGTGTGGGCAAAGTCAGCTTGGAAAAACTGCATCAAGCGGGTTTCTACCTTTGTGAAGACATTAAAAACAGTGATTACCGAGAGTTGCTGCGTCGGTTTGGCCGTCAAGGTGCTTCGCTATGGAAACGGAGTCAGGGAATTGATGACAGAGAAGTGGTGGTTGAACGGGAGCGAAAGTCTGTCGGAGTCGAGCGCACGTTTAGCCAGAATATATCCACTTACGACGAATGCTGGCAGATCATTGAGAGCAAACTTTTTCCGGAACTCGAAAAGCGCCTCGAACGCGCAAGCCCGGATAAGTCGATCGTCAAGCAAGGCATAAAAGTGAAGTTTGCTGATTTTCAGCTGACAACCATAGAACACATCTACCCTCAGCTTGAGCTAAATGACTTCAAGGTATTGCTGAGAGACGTGCTCAAACGTCAGCAAGGGAGAGAAATACGCCTTTTAGGCCTGAGTGTGATGCTCAAGCCTGAAGTTCAAGCTCGTCAGCTTAGTTTTTTCTAAGGACGGTATTTAAGCCCGGCTCCTATTCCGAACCATTTCTTTAAGCTCGGACTTTACTCACCTGTTCGATGACTTTATCGAAGGATACATTCGCCATTGCGCCATAGCCGGACTTTTTCGTCGCTTTAAGCTGACTGATAAGCGGAGTACTGATCCCACATAAGAATCGGGCTACGGCCTCATTACTGATTGCTGTTGGAGATAATTGCACAAACTCGTTCACCCAGGAGACGATCTGTTTGTGCTCGGGGATTTCATTTTCCTGAGCCGGAAACGCAGCCACTTGTCCGCGACACACCGAACAATGACCACATTGAGTCGGCGCGTTGTGATCCGCAAAGTAGTGTGCGAGCTGATAGCTTAAGCAATCTGACGATTGGAACAAGTTGAGCATGGTATGAATACGCTCGATATCTTTGTGCTCTTTAGATTGAAACAGGTCGTAAAGGTGTTGTTCCAGCGTCTCCGAGCTTTGTTGAGTCGGAAGAACCGCGTACACATCGGTTAATTGTTTACTCTCCAATTCAATCCAGCCGTTTTGATGAAAGTAATCCAGTGCGGCGACGACTCGGCTTCGTTCTGACTGATAGTGCATCCAGAGTGCGTCTAAATCTACCTGACACCATACTTTAGCTTTTGTTGAGCAGGTGAATATGGCTTCTACAAACTGGCGTCTTTCACCTTGAAACTGATTAAGGATAAATTGCTGGTCTTGGAGAAACTTAAAGCGATACTCGGCAAAGTAGCTGTATTTCGCCTCGATGACTTTCTCTAACTCCAAATACACCAGCAGGGTTTTAAGTGGTAACTGACGTATATTACTTTCACGAGACAGGCGCAGCGGCACGATTTCCCACTGTGGAGCATGTTCCCGGGCTTGCTCTAAAACATACCTGATAGAGGTGCGCTCTGGCGTATCACCATAAACAAAGTTCTCCAGTACGGTTAAGCCAGACGTATTGCCGAGGAGAATACATTCAGAGCGTTGACCATCACGTCCTGCCCGTCCAATTTCCTGTGCGTAGTTCTCGATTGATTTCGGCAGGTCGAAGTGGATCACACGGCGGATATCTGACTTATCCACGCCCATACCAAACGCGATCGTCGCCACAATGCAGTCAATTTGGCTCTGCATAAATTGCTGCTGAATTTGTTCTCGAACGTCGCTTTTCATCCCAGCATGATAAGCATGGGCGTTAATTCCGATGTGGATAAGCGCTTTTGCCACCTGCTCGGCAGTTTGTTGTTGAGTCACATACACAATGGTTGGCAGGGTAGGTTGTGTCGCGACGATGCGGTTAAGCTGGGTCTGTTTCTCGGATTCTGTGCACGGAATGACTGAGATATCCAAGTTTGGGCGGTAGAAGCCCGTGACGGTAATATTCTTACTGGCAATATTGAATTTCTGCTGCATGTCGTTAATAACTGCAGGTGTTGCCGTAGCAGTAAGCAACAGAGTTTGAGGAATATTCAACTCACTCTGATATTGCGGTAGCTTCAGGTAATCGGGACGGAAGTTATGTCCCCATTCAGAGATACAGTGTGCTTCGTCTACGACCATTAGTGATATCGGGATCTGGCGTATAAACTCACGGAATCGTTCGTTCTTGAGCCGCTCGACTGAAATCATTAGAATTTTTATCTGACCATTTTTCACCCCTGCCATTACTTGCTGAGATTCTTCCCGACTTTGGCTACTGTCAATTGACGCGGCCGCAATGCCTTTACTTTGTAAAAAGTTAAGCTGGTCTTTCATTAACGCAAGGAGTGGCGAAATCACCAGCGTCAGATTTGGCAGTTGCGTTGCGGGCAACTGATAACAAAGTGATTTCCCTGAACCGGTTGGAAATATGGCCGCTGCAGAGTCCCCATTCATGACTGCTTCAATGACTGGTTGCTGACCAGAGCGTAATGAGTCAAAACCAAACACAGATTGAAGAGTTTGCTGAAATGGTAGACTTTGCATAATAGGGAAACCTTTCTTTGATGATAAACTAGAGCACATTAACATATCCTGATTGTATAACGCGCGTCCAAAAAGTATGAACAAAGCCGAGTTAGTCCAAATTATCACTCAGCAGTTAGAAGAAAAGCTGCAAATTGCGCACGCTTCTACCCAAAGAGCCATCGATGCCGCGACGGATGAAGAGACTGTTCCTGAACACAAGTACGACACACTGGCGTTAGAGGCGTCTTACCTTGCTCATGGTCAGGCAATGCGCGTTCAGGAGAGTGAACAAGAGTTGCAGCAGTACCGTTCGCTAGTCATTCGAGACTTTACGGATGCACCGATTGGCGTCGGGGCTTTTGTCTTGCTCGAAGACGATGATTTGCATGAAAAGTGTTTTTTCATCGGCCCTTGCTCTGGTGGTTTAACGGTGGAGTGGCAAGGTAAGCACGTCTTTGTCTTAACGGCGAAATCCCCACTTGGTCGAGCACTGGTAGGGAAAGAAGAAGGGGAGGATGTTGATGTTAAAATTGGCGATAAAACAATGGGTTATTCGGTGGTGACGGTTTTCTGACATCAAATCTATAACCCAGTGTTATGTTTAACAGTAGTAAAGTTGGATAAAAGAGAAAGACATGAAGAAACTTCTTACACTTTCATTGCTGGTAGTGAGTGCTTCTGGCTATACAGCGCAGTGTCGTGTGGACATCAACAATGAAGTTCGTATGGATGGACAGAGTTTGGAAATTCATCAATCCACTGGTGATACAGCGGTTGTCGATGAACAAAACAACCTGTTTATTAAAGGGGAGCAAGTCGAACTCGATGCCGATCAGAAAGCGGCGATTGAAGGCTACCGTGAGAACATGAATGCATACATCCCTCAGGCTAAACAATTAGCGAGTGATGGTTTAGAACTGGCAAATGCCATCATTGATGACGTCGCTGAGAGTTTGGATGCCCCTGGTGCTTTTGATAATGTGAAAGCTTCAGTACAAGCGTTTTTTGCCGACGTAGAAGCTCGCTACTACAAAGACGGTGACTTTATTCTGCCAGCGGAAAGCTTTGAATCGATGACACAAAGCTGGACAGACGATTTTGCTAAAGCTCAGGAGATCTTCAACAAAGAATTCTTAGCCAGTGCGTTTGAGGCACTATCCAAGAAGATGCAAGAAGAAGATGGTCTTAACCTGACGGCACTGTCTGAAAGTATGGCGGAGCTGAGTGCTAAAGTGGAACAACGCATCAATGAACACTCGAAAGGCATAGAGCAGAAAGCAGAAAAAATGTGTGACTCTCTGGATGATATGGCAGAGCAGGAGGAAAACGTCCTGAGGAAAATCCCTGAGTTGAAAGATTATCGAGTCTTTACCATTTAAACTCTGCACATAATCAAAGAGAGCGCCGACGTGCGCTCTCTTACTAAAAGTAATCGCCTAAATTCCCCATAAACCTGATGCCTTGCTCTCAAGCATTTATTCTCCTCTATCTCTCAACATTTAATGACGGTGACTTGTATTACGACGGAAAAAATTGAGATGTACGTAATACTTTACAAACCGAATGTCTGCTGATTGTTCTTGTTGTCGAGTATTTAACCTGGTTCCTCTTGCTGATTAGTTGATATTTCTATAATGTACTAGTTAGCTAGTTCATTGATATATTGTGTGAGTGGTATGACACAACAAACTTCTTCTCAGCCTCGCGAGCATTTTGGCTCTCGTCTCGGATTCATTTTAGCTGCAGCTGGTGCGGCAGTGGGCCTGGGAAATATTTGGGGCTTCCCTACGCAAGCTGCCAGTAATGGTGGCGGTGCATTCTTGTTAGTTTACTTAGTGATGATTCTTATCGTTGCTTTTCCAATGCTTGTGGTTGAAATGGCGATTGGTCGTCATGGCCAGGCGAACCCTGTCGACAGTATGCGTGCGTTGACCCATAACTCTGTCGGTAAAAGATTTGGCGGCATGGTTGGTTGGATCGGCCTGAGTGTACCAAGTGCGGTACTTGCATTTTATTCTATTGTTGGTGGCTGGTTGATCTGCTTTTTACTTGGCGCGATCACAGACATCATGGGTCTGGAAGCCATTACTGCCTGGTTCAAAGGGTTCAGTGTAGAGCGCAATCTGTTTGGTACGATTACTTTTTATATTCTTACTGTTTTGATCGTACAAGGTGGCGTTAAACAAGGTATTGAAAAGTGGTCAACACGCTTAATGCCAGCACTGTTCGTTTTGTTTGCATTGCTGTTTGTCTACATCATGACGCAAAACGGCGCGATGGAAGGCCTTAAACACTACCTTGTACCGGATTTTGACAAGATTTGGGACAGAAAGCTTATCCTGGCTGCAATGGGTCAGGGCTTCTTCTCTCTGACCATTGGTGGCTGTTCAATGCTGATTTACGGTTCTTACTTAAGTAAGAAAGAGAACCTGCCTAAAATGGCGATGAACGTAACTCTAGTGGACACTGCCGTGGCCTTTATCGCTGGTCTGGTTGTCATGCCTGCGATGTTTGTTGCCATGCAAAAAGGCGTGCAGATTTACGCAGAAGATGGTTCGCTCCTTAGCTCAGATACGTTGGTATTTACTGTACTGCCGTTGATGTTTGATAGCTTGGGCTTACTTGGCCAGTTATTCGCGATCGTGTTCTTTTTACTACTGACCATTGCCGCGCTGACATCATCAATTTCGATGCTTGAGTGTCCGGTCGCGCTGGTAAGTGAACGCTTTAATACCAAACGCAGCGGAACCAGCTGGGTTCTTGGTGGCTTGATTGCTCTATTCAGTGTCGTGATTGTGTATAACTTCGGCGCTATGTTCGGCTTGGTGGCAACCGTGGCGACTCAGTACTTACAACCAACGGCGGCGTTACTGTTCTGTCTGTTTGGTGGCTGGGTATGGAGCCGTAACTCGAAGATTAAAGAGCTTGAACAAGGCTTTCCAGAGTTTACTCTAGGCTGGTTTGGTAAAGTATGGCCAGCTTACGTGAAGTTTGTTTGTCCGGTGCTTGTGGCTACCGTTATCTGGGCTTCATTCGGATAATCGACTGACTCAGAGATAAAAGAAAAGGGCTTGATGATCGATCATCAAGCCCTTGTTTGTATTGTTGTGGTTAGTTAACGTATTAACGGAACTGACCGGCTTCCGGAAGAAAGTCAAAACCCGCCGTTGCCAGCTTTGCTTCCAGCGCTGAGCGGTCAATATCAAAGAAAGCTACTAGCTTATCCAAATCACCGCCGAAATCATCACGCAGCTTCATGTTGACGATGCTCATCAGCATCACAGGATCCATAGATTCAAAGTTCGCCAGATTCATTACTTATCCTCAAAATCAGAAATCAGTAAGTTTGCCGCAGCAAATGCTGCTGCTTCACGAGTTTCTTGCGGTAGTGACTCGTTTGCTGCAACGTCATTCAGCGCTTTTAATGCACAAGAAATTGCTTGAGGCACATAAGCTTGATCGCCACTGCCGATTTGAGCGTAAAGCTCACGAACCAATTCACAACAGCCGTATACTTGCATTGCATAATCCTTAAAAGTGATAACTGTTGTCAAATATACACATAGCCGTTTTGAAACTCAAAGCAGAGACTTGTCTTGCCTCAATTTGTGGGTGGTGTTGAGCATGGTTTAATCAATGGGGGAGTCTATAAGTATAAAAAAGGGCTGACCGAAGCCAACCCTTTCAAGCAATAAGACCAGTTTAGTTGTTACTGAAGTTGAGTTTTAATGTGCTCAACGATATCAGCCATTGCAACTGCTGTTTTCTCACCAGAACGACGGTTCTTGTACTCGAAGTTACCTTCTTTCATTGAACGATCGCCGATAATGATAGTATGCGGTACGCCTACCAGTTCCATATCAGAGAACATAACGCCTGGACGTTCTTTACGATCATCAAATAGGACTTCGATACCCATTGCGGTCAGTTCTGCGTACAGCTTCTCAGCCGCTTCTTTCACTTCTTCTGACTTGTGCATGTTCATCGGTACGATTGCTACCTGGAACGGTGCAAGCGCGTCTGGCCAGATGATACCGTACTTATCGTGGTTCTGTTCAATTGCCGCAGCAACAACGCGTGAAACACCTATACCGTAACAGCCCATCTCCAGAATAACGTTTTTACCGTCTGGACCAAGCACACCACAGTTCATCTTCTCAGAGTAGTTCTTACCTAGCTGGAAGATGTGACCGACTTCGATACCGCGTTTAAGCTGCAGGGTACCTTTACCACACGGGCTTGGGTCACCTTCAACAACGTTACGTAGATCTTCAACCTGACCAAGTTCCACGTCGCGACCCCAGTTGATACCGAAGTAGTGTTTATCGTCGATGTTAGCACCGCCGCCGAAGTCACTCATTACCGCGACGCTGCGATCAACGATGAATGGCAGTTTAAGGCCAACCGGACCAAGTGAACCTGGACCTGCGCCGACAAGAGCACGAATCTCTTCTTCTGTCGCCATTTCTAATGGAGCTGCGACTTGTGGAAGGTTCTCAGCTTTTACTTCGTTCAGTTCATGGTCGCCACGAACAAGCAGGGCAATGATCGGTGCATCAACTTCATCAGACGCTTTAACAAACAGTGTCTTGATGGTTTTCTCGATTGAAAGACCGTGTTGTTCTACCAGTTGCGCGATGGTTTTCGCATTTGGTGTGTCTACCAGCGTCATCTCTTGAGTTGGCGCTGGAGCAGAATCGGCTGGTGCCAATGCTTCTGCTTTTTCAAGGTTTGCTGCGTAGTCTGACTCTGTAGAGAAGGCGATAAGGTCTTCACCACTTTCAGCCAGTACGTGGAATTCTTGAGAGCCGCTACCACCAATGGCACCGCTATCTGCAAGGACTGGACGGTAATCCAGCCCCATACGATCGAATGCTTTACAGTAGGCATCGTGCATCGAATCGTATGTCTTTTGCAGACCTTCTTTATCGATATCGAAGCTGTAAGCATCCATCATCGAGAACTCACGAGAACGCATTACGCCAAAACGTGGACGTCGTTCATCACGGAATTTGGTCTGGATCTGGTACAGGTTCAGAGGAAGTTGTTTGTAAGAGTTTACCTCGTTACGCACCAAGCTGGTGATCACTTCTTCAGCGGTCGGGCTAAGAACAAACGGACGTTCATGACGGTCAGTAAAGCGAAGCAGTTCAGGACCCATTTTCTCGCTGCGGCCTGTCTCTTCCCAAAGTTCAAACGGCTGAACAACGGGCATCAAAGTTTCGATAGCACCTGCATTGTCGATCTCTTGACGAACGATGTTTTCGACTTTACGCAGCACACGTAGACCAGTAGGTAGCCAGGTGTATAGACCTGAAGCCAGCTTACGGATCATACCTGCACGTAGCATGAGCTGGTGGCTCACTACTTCTGCGTCGTTTGGAGTCTCCTTCAGAGTAGAAAGAAGATAATTACTGGTACGCATTAAATTTATCCGTTTATTTAAGTTAGTTACTCATGTCAGTACCGACGAGAGTATGAAGGTCCCACAATGGGAAATTTGTTAGCCGCCTATAATATCAGCCAAATCGCTCTGTCAAAAGCTTTCGATCGCGGTAACCGTGATTAAGTTGTCTGTAACCGTAAACTTGACGTTTAATTCGAACAAATTTACCGCATATTCTTTGCTGTCCGGCTTGTTTTTCTTGTACGCCGGACGAGGATCCTGCGCTAAGACTTGTTCGATCACTGACAGTACATGATCAGTATCGTATCGCTTTTTTACCATCGCCAATGCTGGTGATGACAGTGCTTGCGAGGAAAAAGTGACCTGCGCCTTTTCGGGTTCTTCCCCCGCATAACCTCCTTGCGCATCTGGAATCGAATCCGAGTAGGGGATGTAGGGCTTGATGTCGACAATCGGTGTGCCATCAACCAAATCGACGCTGCCTAGCTCTAGATAGATTTGGTCACCTTGCTTGGTGACTCCCTTTACTTCCACCGCCGACATACCAATACCATTTGGCCGAAAAGTAGAGCGAGAAGCAAACACACCGACTCTTTCATTGCCACCTAAACGTGGCGGCCTGACTGTTGGCTTCCAGCCTGCCTCTAAATTTTGATCAAACAGAAACAGTAACCACACATGAGAAAACTGTTCTAACCCCCTGACTGCTTCAGGGTTATTTGCTTCTCCTAAAAGTTTCACTCTTGCTGTTGCTGCAGGCACTAAACGTGGCTGGCGAGGGACCGCAAACTTCTCTTTGTAAGGCGTTTCAATGATGCCAATTGGCTCAATGGAATACATAGTGACCATCTTTAACAATTCGTTTAGCAGAAAAAATATCACAAATTTCTCTTGCTTTTCTTTTTGATAATGATTATTAATTAAAATGTTATAACATAACAGTTGTCTTGAGAGGAAAATACGATGAAATCACGCATTCATCCTGAATATCGCCCGGTGGTATTCCACGACACCAGCGTAGATAAATATTTTGTTGTTGGTTCAACCCTTAAAACTGACCGGACCATTAAATGGGAAGATGGTAAAACGTACCCTTATATGACTTTAGATGTGTCGTCAGAATCTCACCCGTATTACACCGGTAAACAGCGCGTGGTCCAAGCAGAAGGGCGGATCGCTAACTTTAATCGTCGTTTTGGGCAATTTACTCATTAATAAGGAGAAAGAGATGAAAGTGGTTAAGTCATTAAAGAGCGCGAAAAGCCGCCACCCTGATTGCCAGATTGTGAAGCGCAGAGGACGCCTCTACGTCATTTGTAAAACTAACCCGAGATTCAAGGCTGTGCAAAAGTAGCAATATATATTATTGCGGTTGATTATCACCTTGTTTAATTGATAGTGTTGATTTATGCATTATTTAAGGATAAAAAAACTACCTTTGTTATTTAAAGTAGTTGAAAATTTGTCTATATTTTACAATTTGTAACGTTTTTGACTTTTAATTGACTGTTCTCTCAAGTACCCTTCGCTCGCTTTTTGACATCTTTGTCACATTTGCATAGGAATAAAAACAAGGAGGGAACAGATGAGTTCATCTGCTTCAATTAAACAAAACACGCCTAAGAAGCCGCTTTTTACGCGTTTCTTAGATACTGTCGAATATTTGGGGAACCTATTACCCCACCCGATCACACTATTTGCCATTTTCTGTTTAGCCATTTTGGTGATGTCGGGTATAGCTGGTTACTTCGAAGTTTCAGTAATGGACCCTCGTCCAGAGGGTGCAAGTGGTCGTTCCGCGGATGGTATGATCCACGTTGTCAGCTTACTTAATGCTGATGGCTTACAACTTATCGTTACTAACTTAGTGAAGAACTTTGTTGGTTTCGCTCCGTTAGGCACGGTACTAGTAGCAATGCTTGGTGTTGCTATCGCGGAATACTCAGGCCTACTTTCTGCTGCAATGCGCGGTCTGGTAATGGGTGCTTCTCAGCGCATGGTTACAGTGACGGTCGTTTTTGCAGGTATCATTTCAAACACGGCATCTGAGCTTGGCTACGTGGTACTTATTCCACTGGCAGCCATGCTTTTCCACTCATTAGGTCGTCATCCTCTTGCTGGTCTTGCTGCTGCATTTGCTGGTGTATCTGGTGGTTACTCTGCAAACCTACTTATCGGTACGGTTGATCCACTGCTTTCAGGCATCACTGAAACTGCAGCGCAAATGATCGACCCAACCTACACGGTAGGCCCAGAAGTAAACTGGTACTTCATGTTTGTGTCTACTTTCTTCATTGCGATTACTGGTGCGTTTGTTACTGAGAAAATCGTTGAGCCAAAACTTGGCAAGTACAATGAAGAAGAAGCCGCAGAAGATTTGTCTAATGACAAAATGGGTGGTCTGACAGACCTAGAGAAGAAAGGTCTGAAAATAGCAGGTATTGCTGTTCTGGCAGTCTCAGCACTATTGGCTTGGACAATCGTTCCAGAAAACGGTGTTCTACGCTCTGACGCGGGTACTATTGCAGGTTCACCATTCCTGAAAAGTATTGTTGCTTTCATCTTCGTATTCTTTGCTATTCCTGGCTTTGTATACGGTAAAGTGGTAGGCACAATGAAAACTGACCGTGATGTTATCGATGCGATGTCTAAATCGATGTCTTCTATGGGCATGTACATCGTACTGGTATTCTTCGCTGCTCAGTTTGTTGCTTTCTTTAAATGGACGAACTTTGGTCAGGTATTCGCCGTTGCGGGTGCAGATTTCCTACAAAGCATCGGTCTGACTGGTCCAATGTTATTCTTCGCATTCATCCTAATGTGTGGCTTTATTAACCTGATGATCGGTTCTGCATCGGCACAGTGGGCAGTAACAGCGCCAATTTTCGTACCAATGCTTATGCTTGTGGGTTACGCTCCTGAAACCATTCAGGCGGCTTACCGTATCGGTGACTCGACAACCAACATCATCACACCAATGATGAGCTACTTTGGTCTGATCCTAGCGGTTGCAACTCGCTACATGAAGAACCTGGGTATCGGTACGTTAATCGCGACTATGCTACCTTACTCAATCTGCTTTATCGTAGGTTGGAGTGTGCTGTTCTACCTATGGGTCTTCGTATTTGGTCTACCGGTAGGTCCTGGCGCGGCGACGTATTACACGCCTTAATTTATACCGCTCCTCACACAGCTCTAAAAAAGCCTGCGAAGTTCGCAGGCTTTTTTGTCATCGAATTTTTATCACGGATATTGGACTAACGCTTAGCGAGAATCCTGTCCAGGTGATTGGCAAATTCTCGACGTTCTGTTTGTGACAGGGAAGCGGGACCGCCGGTTTGAATACCGCTAGAACGCATCGTATCCATAAAATCACGAATATTCAGGCGTGCTTTAATGGTGTCTTTGGTGTAAAGCTCTCCGCGGGAACTTAATGCCAGTGCACCTTTGTCGATGACTTCATCTGCAAGTGGGATATCAGAAGTAATGACCAAGTCATTGGCCTCCACACGTCGAACAATTTCATTATCCGCAATATCAAAACCTGCCGGTACTTGAAGCGAATGAATGTTGGCTCGTTTCGGAACCGGTACTATGTGGTTGGCAACAAAAGTGCATTCAACACCCGTTCGTTCAGCTGCACGAACAATGGTCTCTCTAATCACCTTCGGGCAAGCGTCTGCATCTACCCAAAGCTTCATGACTTTTTCTCGCTCAGCTTTGCTTCCAGCTCTTCTATGCGAGCGGTCAGTTGTGCGACGGTATTCTCAAGCATAGTCAGGCGATCTTCTTCCGACGTTTTCTGAGCGGCGACTTCTATTTTTGGAACACGATTCGCGCTTTTCCAGCTCTTAATCGTAGCGATTAATGCGGGCATCGGAACAGGCGTTCTCATGCGTGCTTTAACTAGAGCCACACTTGGTTCTTTGCCTTCTTGCTGAAGCTGCTCTAAAACGGCTTCCAGTTCTTTAGTGACGTCTTGCGTTAACATTTTTAATCCTTAACAACGATATTGTTATCATAATACGTTGAGCGGTTAAATTTAGCGAATGGCAATTTGGATTGTGTCTTGTAAGAGATCTCTTACATGGCTTGTGAGAGAAAACGATTTCGTTAGCAGATAAACAGAAAGTAAAGTCACTAACGTATTGATAGTTAATGTTTTAACATTAAGTTAACATTGAGGCCATGAAAAAATGTTAGCTGGCATGATTGTGATTGCAAAGGAAAAGAGTAGATTAAACCTTGTCGGAAGGAAAAAGACACGGAACAGGAAAGTACCACGGACTTGGTTATCGTCAGGAAGACGATTTGGTCACTCAGGATGGGTGAGCAAGCAAGGAGCACTGGACATTGTAAGGACACGATCATCAATAGGATGTTGATGACAAAGGATAGACAATGGACCCCTCATAGGATTGAGGTAGGACAGCATCAGGACGATGCAATGGACACCGCTCAAGGAACAAGTGAAGTGTGCTAACGGGGAATGTTGGCTATCAGGATTGATAAGGACACCGCTAGGACGGCGACGTAAGGACTGGACTGATGGAATCAGTCACTATTATGGATGATGCATGGAGCATTATTTAGTAGCCGGACTGCTGCGAGTAAGATCATGACCCCGATACATCAGTGTCGGGGTTTTTCTTATTTTAAGTACATGCTTTAAATTTGGTCAGTAAGAACGTCACTGATAAAAAGAGTCGATTAATCAAGCTCGAATGACTGATACGACCAGAGGTAAGAAATGGCTCAGATCTGACAAGATTATCGGACTTTTCTTACGCAGCATTTAGTGACTTTAATAAAATTAATATCATAAGATAAGATTAATAAAAGAATAAATTGCGACGTAACATATTGTTATTAAGGCAATTTAATATAATACCCTTTCCTATCAGTTGGTTAACTTTTGGCTTTTCTACAAGGTTTTATGCCCCGCAGTTGATGAATCGTATCGTTAGAGTACGCGATGTGCGGGTATTTTTGGTTTGTTGTAATCAAGGAAAAGATGTGGCCATAGTGACCAGAAGAATGCTTCTTCTACCCTACGATGAGTCGTTACAACTTGAGTTCGTAATGCTTAACTGCTGTGCGAAAAATCGCGCCGAAATGAACGGTCCGCATACTGTAGCGTCTGCTAAACAGCTATTTGAAAAAATACTCGATGATAGAAATATTTATAGTCTGGCGGTACTTGAAAGCACCAGCCGCGATTATATGGGGCATATATTTATTTCTCAGCTCGACTCGGAGCCCGAGTTAGGATTTATCTTTGATAAAGCGTATTGGGGGAGAGGGTTGGCGACAGAAGCGTTAAAGGCTTTCTTCCCAAAAGCTTGTCGGGAATTAGGACTGAGTAAAGTCACCGCTAACGTTAACAGCAGTCATCACGCTTCATTGGCGGTTTTGGAAAAATTAGGCTTTATGGTAACCCGAGAAAGTAAGGACTTATACGGCCCTTACTTTGAAATGACCTTTACAAGCGATGAGGCGGTAGGTGAAAGCTCAGCGGCCTAAACCCAACCATGGTTAATTCCCCTTGGTAACAGTCGTCGCCAAGGGATGAAAATTCAAATTGATACACCGTATGCCAACGCCAGAGTCCATCTGGCGTTTTTAGTTTGTGCGCACCAAAAGCGATACTCACCAATTGGAGATCCAACTGATCACATTTGCGTGTTATTGCTGCCTTCGCCAGTTCAGATTGACGTCGCTGTTGCCAAAATAGAAAACAGAAAAAGCACAGTCCCAATATTGCCAGTAGATCTCCGATCATCCTTAATCCTTCACTAACGCTTTGTTGCTTGCTGTAAATTGACCAGAGCACGGGTCAATTCTTCCGATGGACTGGAGTGCAGCAATGGCAGCAATACCATTCGCAGTTCTGGCAACATGACTAAATCGGCGAACAGTTGATTAAACAACGCTTGATTGCCTGTTTGTGCCAGACGCAGCAAAAATTGCTCTGCGATCTCGCTGTCTGCTAACAGATGCCATGCACGGCCTGCAATGCCGATAAGTACTTCTTGGTGGCTGAGGCGAGGGCTTTGCAAAATCGCTTTTAATACGGGCAGAGCAATCTCTTTTGGTGCGCCTGCTAACGCGCGAATGAGGGCAGACAGTAAGAACAGATCGGGGTCGTTACTTTCTATCTCTTTGTGGGCTTTTTCAGCGATGCGTTCAGCAAGGCGCTCTTGAAGGTCTACGTGTTCTAACGCCCCTAACAGTGCATATAAAGGCTCGTTAGGTAGGTGATGAATGGCTTTACGCAGCGCTACAGCATTTTGCTCCTGACCTAATCGGGCTGCCATGTCGGTAATCCCTTGCAAACCGACAGTTTGCCAGTTTTCCCAGCCTAGACCGCCGGAGAAATAGTGCTGTGTATGCTCGTAATACTGGCTGGTGGGTAAATCCAAGCTCGAGCGAATTAAGCTGTGAAACACCGCCATTTTATCTTCTGAAGGTTTGAAGGTGTATGGGTTGTTGGACAGTTTTTGTTGCTGTTCTTCGGACATCTCCTCATTCAGGCGTGTCCCCATGGCTTCAACAACGTATTTAATGAAGTTACCAATATCCGCTTGTTTCAGTAGTCCGCGCTCATCGAGTTCAAACTTAAGAAACCAAATCCAAGGTTGTTTTTGCTCATTCCAGTAGGCGATGGCCAGGTGTGCTTTGCGCTGCATCGGGAATGGGTACGGGCATTGTCCTTGTTCCACATCGGCAAAGACTTGTGGATCAATGGTCTTGATGCGACGACCTAGATCGAAGATTTGATATTCACAGTTACTGTTGTTCAGCAACTGAGTGAGGGTATGAATGTTTTCCATTAAATACGACGTCCTAACGTTCTTTTCACAAGAGATGGTATCATTCTTGGCTAATTCAAGGTTCGAAATGTAAAAGTTAATGACTACAAGCACAAAACTGGCGGAATTACTTCATCAACTTGAAGCGCAGCTGCACAAGCACCAGCTTTGGCAACAAACGATGCCATCGCCACAAGCATTACAAAGCGTGGAGCCGTTCGCGATAGATACTCTGCATCCGCATGAGTGGCTACAGTGGGTATTTATTGCCCGAATGCGAATTTTGCTAGAAAGTAACCAGCCTTTGCCACGTGGTTTTTCAATGGAACCCTATTTTTCAGAGGCATGGAAACAAGAGCCGCAATACGCTGAGCTACTGGTAACCATCCGAACTATCGACGAACTATGTAAGTAACCTCAATGTCAGAACAAGAAACATCACACGTTATTACTCCAGTAGAATTGGAGATTGTTTTTCAAGATGAATACTTTGTCGCGGTGAACAAGCCTGCGGGTATGCTGGTACATCGTAGTTGGTTAGACAAACACGAAACTCAGTTTGTTATGCAGACATTGCGTGATCAAATTGGCCAGCATGTTTTTCCTTTGCACCGTTTAGATCGACCAACATCTGGAGTCCTGGTGTTTGCGATTTCCAGCGAGGTGGCGTCTCAGGTGATGCCGATGTTTGCTGAGCATAAAATGGAAAAGACCTATCATGCCATTGTAAGAGGCTGGATTGAGGAAGCGGGGGTTTTAGATTACGCGCTTAAAGTTGAACTGGACAAGATCGCGGATAAATTTGCTTCACAGGAAAAAGAAGCACAAGAGGCGGTTACAGCGTATAAACCTCTGGCGAAAGTTGAAGTGCCGTATTCGACAGGGAAATTTCCAACCACACGTTACTGTTTAGTGGAAATGCAGCCAAAGACGGGTCGCAAACACCAACTTCGTCGTCATATGGCGCACCTACGCCACCCAATCGTAGGCGATACTTCCCATGGTGATGGTAAACACAACAAGTTGTATCGAACTGAATTTGATTCTCATCGCTTGTTATTGCATGCATCAGAGCTTCGTTTTGTTCATCCGTTTACCGATCAAGAGATAGTGATCAAAGCTAATTTTGATGAGACGTGGCAGCAGTTATTTGCTCGATTTGAATGGGATGAAGCTCTGGTTAGCTCAATGAGTTAATCACTTCGTTTAGTGTAAAAACGAAAAAGGGGTTGGTTACGATACCAGCCCCTTTCTGATTCCTGAGAATTTAAAGCGTTACTTAAGCTTTTCGAGATCCGCTTCGATCTCGGCGATCTTACTGGACACGACTTTTTCCAGATGACGAAGGTCAGACAAAATTTTCTCTTTGACGTCCAATTCTGGCATTTTTGTTGGTTTGGTTATTTTGTTCAGTTCATCGATAACTAAGGTGAGGTTGCGATTAATTTCTGTGACTTCTTTGTATTGGTGACTGCCACTGTCGACAAGTACATTTTTTATTTGGCGAGGGTATTTAAATTTGACACTTTTGGCGAAGAGTTCGCCTTTTTGTTTTTGGAAGTAGATTTTTAGCACATCTTTATGTGCCTCTTGGCGAAGGGAATAACGTTCAATCTGTTTTGGGTCTTGGATGCCCAAACCAGTGAGGTGTGGAAACATAGGCTACCTCTGTATACTGAAATGATATCAGTATTACTTTAGCAGCCTATGTACGTGCTAGATAGCTGATAATTGGTTAAATTACTCAACTTGTGGGCAAGATCGCTATCGTTCTTGCCCATGGTATAAGATCCTTCTGCTTAGGCGGTTACCTCATCAGAAAGCGTTTCAATGAGCTGCTCTCGTAAGGCACTTTGCTCTTCTTCACTGAGCCTGCCTCCTGTACCGCTGGTGAGGATGAACAAGTCTTCCGCCCGTTCACCAATGGTGGTGATTTTCGCACCGTGAATATTGATATTCAAATCTGCAAATGTTCGCCCGACTTTGGCCAGTAGGCCAGGAGTGTCTAACGCAACAAACTCCATCAAGGTGTGTTTCTTACCTCGGGTCGGTAAGAAGTCCACTTTGGTTTTCACATTGAAGTGCTGAAGTTTATGTGGCGTGCGGCGAGTTTTAATCTTAGTTGGTCGACCATCTTCTAACACGTGCGTTAAATGCTTGATAACCGCAGCATGGCGAGTCTCATCGATCGCTTCACCGTGCTGATCAAGAACAATGAAGGTGTCGATGACATGGCCATCTTTACTCGTCATGATTTGAGCGTCATGCACGTTGAAGTTGCGTCTGTCGAGTTCCGCAACGACGGTAGCAAATAACGCAGGTTGGTCTTTGCTATAAACAAAAACTTCGGTGCCGCCTCGAGTGGCTTTTTTGCTGATCAATACCAATGGCTTGCTCAGATCGTCCATACGCAGTAAGTGCTCACAGTGCCATGCGATCTGCGTATGGGTATGGCGCAGGAAGTAATCTGCCTTAAAGCGTTGCCATAATACTTCTATCTCACGCGCAGAGAACCCTTCTTTACGTAACATTGCTGATGCCATTTGCTGGTTGTGACGAATACGTTCACGCACATCAACCGGGTTTTCCAATCCACGGCGAAGGGCTCGTTGCGTAGAGTAAAATAGCTCTGCAAGTAACGTTCGTTTCCAGGCGTTCCATAGTTCTGGGTTGGTCGCGCTGATATCCGCAACTGTCAGACAAACCAAGTATTCCAGTGACTCTTCATCTCGCACTTTTTTAGCGAACTCTGTAATCACATCCGGATCGTAGATATCTCTTCGCTGAGCGGTCACAGACATTAACAAGTGGTGTCTGACCAGCCAGCTGACGAGTTTCGCCTCTGGTTTCGATAACCCATGCTCTATACAGAAATCGTACGCTTCTCCCTCACCAATTACCGAGTGATCGCCGCCTCTGCCTTTACCGATGTCGTGGAAGATTGCCGCAATGATCAGTAGCTCTTTCTTTTGCATACGAGGGTAGATATCGCAACAGATCGGGTGCTTCTCGTGATTAGCCGGGTCGTTAAACGTATGAATATGCTTAAGTAATCGGATGCTGTGCTCATCGACTGTGTAAGCATGGAACAGGTCAAACTGCATCTGGCCAACAATTTGGCTCCATTGCGGAAGATAAGCCGCCATAACGCCTAGTCGATGCATCAAACTAAATGCCTTGTGCAGGGCATTTGGGTGCCGACACAACGCCAAGAATTTTTCGCGTGCGGCGGGGATAGTATGCAGAAACTTGTTCAATCGACGGCGCGCAGTTCGCAACTGACGCAAAGTCGGGGGACTGACCCCTTCAATGGTAGAATCATTTGCAATGTGCAAGAACATGTCGAGAATAGTTTCTGGCCGAGCTTGGAACAAAGCAGGCTTACGGGCTTCAATCAGTGAGCCTCTGCGCTGAAAGTCGTTATCCAGAATTTCTGCATTCTCTGTAATGCCGCCGTTGATAATGGCTTGATCAAACAGCTTGAGTAGCATTTTATTCAGCTCTGCGACGCGACGAAGGGTTCGATAAAACTCCTTCATCATCATTTCTACCCCACGGTTACCTTCGCCAACGTAGCCAAGGCTCTCTGCAACTTGTGCTTGGTGAGCGAACGTCAAACGGTTGTCGTAGCGACGCAACTCTAAGTGCAAAGCAAAGCGAACACGCCATAAAAAGTCCTGACACTCGACCAATTCTCGGTACTCTGCATCAGTCAAAAAGCCGTAACGGCTCATCTCAAGCAAAGACGTGGCGCCAAAGTGTCGACGAGCAACCCAACTGAGAGTATGAATATCGCGTAAGCCACCCGGTGTTGACTTGATGTCTGGTTCTAGATTGTAAGTGGTGTCGTGATAACGAGCATGACGTTCTCTCTGCTCTTGAATTTTGGCGCGATAAAAGGTTTCACTTGGCCAAAATGAATCGGATAAGACGACTTTTTTCAGTGCCTCGAAGGTGTCTTCGCTACCAGCCAGGAGTCGTGCTTCTTGAAGGTTGGTGGCGACAGTAAGGTCATTGCGGCCAATGTCAGCACACTCACTAACGGTTCGAACGGCATGGCCAACTTCGAGTTTAAGATCCCATAAAAGCGTAATGAACTCGCTGATTTTTGCTTCTAACGAGCCTGGCAGCTTTTTATTCGACAAAATCAGGATATCAATGTCAGATAATGGATGAAGCTCTCCGCGACCATAACCACCAACGGCCACCAGAGAAATATTGTAAATATCGTTAAAGCCAAAGTGCTGCCACAAGCGCTTTAGCAGTAAGTCCATGTATTCCGCTCGGGCGAGAACTAAGCTGGTAACGGGATGATGGTTAAGAAATTCTTGTTTTTGTTCCGAGCCAAATCTCTCTAGCTCTTGTTTTAGTTCACCGATATTGATTTGTTCATCGGTAAACGTAAGAGGGGACTGAAGTGACATATTTGCTATCCGTGCAAGCTAAAACTATTAGCAATCTAACAAATTTGATGCAGATAAAAAATATCCCCGCGAAGGCGGGGATATTTTTGAGTGAAATTATTACGCGTTTTTCATCAGACGTGGAATGGTATCGTCGCTGCGAAGTGTCAGGACTTCACAACCATCTTTCGTTACCACAATGGTGTGCTCATACTGGGCTGAGTTTTTGCCATCACCAGTGTACACTGTCCAGTCATCTTGAGCATCAACGCTGCAACCAAACTTACCAGCGTTAATCATCGGCTCGATAGTGAAGCACATCCCTTCTTTTAGGACACGGCGGTCTTTGTTCTTGTAGTGAACCACTTGTGGCTCTTCGTGGAACTCATCACCAATGCCGTGACCACAGAAGTCTTTCACAATAGAGAACTTGTTACGTGGATTGTTCTTATTGTTTTCTTTTATGTACTTCTCAATCGCCGTACCGATATCACCAACGGTAGCACCTGGTTTAACCTGACGCATACCAACGTAAAGTGCTTCTTGCGTTACCATGCACAGACGTTTATTGGCAGGAGAAACATCTCCAACCAGGAACATCTTCGATGTATCGCCGTGGTAACCTTGAGGACGCACGCTCAGATCTGCGTTTTCGTCGTTAGGGACGATAACGGTAATATCGACGTTAAGGATGTCGCCGTCTTTTAGTACTGCAGGTTTTACTTGACCGTTGCTACCAATCTCATCTTGTTCGGCTGGAATACCGTGACAAACGATGTGGTTGATAGACGTACAAATCGACTTAGGGAATCCATGGTAATCAAGTGGTGCAGAGTACGCGCCTTTTTCTAACGCGTATTCGTGACAAATTTTGTTAAGTTCTTCTGTTGTCACGCCGACCTTGATGTGCGGTTCTATCATTTCTAGAACGTCTGCGGCAAGCTTGCCCGCAATGCGCATGCGTTCGATTTCTTCAGCAGTTTTAATCTTGATTGACATTGGCTTTCTCTACTTATTCGTAAGCACGTAAACGTGCGAATGGCCGCATTCTAACAGACATCAGGCGATGAACCCAAGCCAGTTAAGAATATGAGTCATTCTTAACTAAGGTGTCGTCATGGAATAGAGGGCAAAGTGGGTCGTATCCTGACTAGCATGAGAAGTATAAGAAACAATTTTTACTAGCCATCTTGAGCTAAAATATGATATAAAGCGCGCCGGAATAGAGGTCTGTTCTCTTTGCATTGTGAAAACTAAAGCAGCGAAGCAGGTTTCATCCGATAAACTTTTATCTTTAAATCACACACATTCCGTCACATATTCCGGGGTGCTGAGCAGAAGCTTGGTCGGAGTTATGGGGGATGTGGAGGCCTAACCCCATAGAGGATTTTAAAATGGCAACTGTATCAATGCGCGATATGCTAAAAGCTGGTGTTCACTTCGGTCACCAAACTCGTTACTGGAACCCAAAAATGAAGCCATTCATCTTTGGCGCTCGTAACAAAGTTCATATCATCAACCTAGAAAAAACTGTACCAATGTTCAACGACGCTCTAGCTGAACTAGCTAAAGTTGGCGAGAAAAAAGGTAAAGTTCTATTCGTAGGTACTAAGCGCGCTGCATCTGAAGCTGTTAAAGAAGCTGCTATCGCAAGCAACCAGTTCTACGTGAACAACCGTTGGTTGGGCGGCATGCTAACTAACTACAAAACTGTTCGTCAGTCTATCAAGCGTCTAAAAGATCTTGAAGCACAGTCTACAGACGGTACTTTCGATAAACTAACTAAGAAAGAAGCTCTAATGCGTACTCGCGAAATGGAGAAGCTAGAGAAATCTCTTGGTGGTATCAAAGACATGGGCGGCCTACCAGACGCTCTATTCGTAATCGACGCTGATCACGAACACATCGCAATTAAAGAAGCTAACAACCTAGGTATTCCAGTATACGCTGTGGTAGATACTAACTCTAACCCAGACGGCGTTGACTACGTTATCCCAGGTAACGACGACGCGATCCGTGCAGTACAGCTATACCTAAACGCTGCTGGTACAGCAGTGTCTGAAGGTCGTAACAAAGACGTAGCTGCAGTTGCTGAAAAAGACGGTTTCGTAGAAGCTGAATAATAGCGGCTCTGGTCACACTTGGTCTATGTGAAACCTTTGTGTAGCATAAACTAAGTTATAGTTAGTAATGGGGGCCAACAATGTTCGGCCCCTGTTTTTTACCTTATTTCGAATCAAACGAGGAATACAGAATGGCAACTGTAACTGCTGCTCTAGTTAAAGAACTTCGCGAGCGCACAGGCGCTGGCATGATGGAATGTAAGAAAGCGCTTGTAGAAGCAAACGCAGACATCGAACTAGCAATTGAAAACATGCGTAAATCAGGCGCAGCGAAAGCAGCTAAGAAAGCTGGTAACGTTGCAGCTGAAGGCGCAATCATCATCAAAGAAGAAAACGGCGTTGCTGTTCTTCTTGAAGTTAACTGCCAAACTGACTTCGTTGCTAAAGACGGTAACTTCACTGCATTTGCAGACGAAGTTGCAGCTGCAGCTCTAGCTTCAAAAGCTTCAGTTGAAGAACTACAAGCTCAATTCGAAGAAACTCGCATCGCTCTAGTTGCTAAAATCGGTGAGAACATCAACATCCGTCGCGTACAGTACGTTGAGGGTACTGCAATCGCTTCTTACCGTCACGGTGAGAAAATCGGTGTTGTTGTTGCTGGTGAAGGCGACGCAGAAACTCTTAAGCACGTTGCAATGCACGTTGCAGCATCTAAGCCAGAGTACGTTAACCCAGAAGACGTACCAGCTGACGTAGTTGCTAAAGAGAAAGAAGTTCAAGTTGAAATCGCTATGAACGAAGGCAAGCCTGCTGAGATCGCAGAGAAGATGGTTGTTGGCCGCATGAAGAAATTCACTGGCGAAATCTCTCTAACTGGTCAAGCATTCATCATGGAGCCTAAGAAAACTGTAGGCGAAATGCTGAAAGAAAAAGGCGCTTCTGTTGCTACATTCGTTCGCCTAGAAGTAGGTGAAGGTATCGAGAAAGCAGCTGAAATGAGCTTTGCTGAAGAAGTTGCTGCGGCTCAGAAAGGTTAATCCTTAGAGACTGCATAAAGATTAGACCGTAGCCAAGGCTGCGGTCTTTTTATGAGCGGTGAACGACTAGCCGTGATGAATAGCTATAAATGAGTTTGTGTCTATTCATGACTGTTAATCAACAACTCTCTTTGGAAGGTAAACTCCATGACTACGAACCCTAAACCAGCGTATCAACGTATTCTATTAAAACTGAGTGGTGAAGCTCTTCAAGGTGAAGACGGTTTTGGTATTGATCCAGCGGTCCTGGATCGCATGGCCCAAGAAGTTAAAGAACTGGTTGAACTCGGTGTTCAGGTGGGTGTAGTTATCGGTGGCGGTAACTTATTCCGTGGTGCAGGCCTGGCAGCTGCCGGTATGAACCGTGTTGTCGGTGACCACATGGGTATGCTTGCAACAGTAATGAATGGTTTGGCAATGCGTGACGCTCTTCACCGCGCTTATGTTAACGCTCGTGTAATGTCAGCGATTCCATTAAACGGTGTATGTGATGATTACAACTGGGCAGATGCAATCAGCCAATTGCGTGGTGGCCGAGTGGTGATTTTCTCAGCGGGTACGGGTAACCCATTCTTTACCACTGACTCTGCAGCATGTTTGCGCGGTATTGAAATTGAAGCAGATATCGTTCTAAAAGCAACAAAAGTTGATGGTGTATTTACTGCTGACCCAGTAGCAAACCCTGACGCAGAGCTGTATGATAAGCTAACTTACTCAGAGGTTCTGGATAAAGAGCTTAAAGTAATGGATTTGGCTGCGTTCACACTTGCTCGTGACCACAAAATGCCTATCCGTGTATTTAACATGAACAAGCCAGGCGCACTACGTCGCGTGGTGATGGGTGAAGCAGAAGGCACGCTGATCAACTCTGACAACGCATAATTCTAGACACCATCCAAGAGGTGTTGGATGGTGTTTCGCTTTGCTCAACCCTTTTAAGCTTTCTTCAGGAAAGATGATATTTTTAAGGTGAAACCGTGATTAACGAAATTAAAAAAGACGCTCAAGAGCGCATGGACAAAAGCGTTGAATCGCTAAAGAACAACCTTGCAAAAGTTCGTACTGGTCGTGCACACCCAAGCCTACTTTCTGGTATCTCGGTAGAGTACTACGGTGCTGCTACTCCTCTAAACCAAGTAGCGAACGTTGTAGCTGAAGACGCACGTACTCTAGCAATCACAGTTTTCGACAAAGAACTCACTCAAAAAGTTGAAAAAGCGATCATGATGTCTGACCTGGGCCTAAACCCAATGTCTGCAGGTACTATCATTCGCGTTCCACTTCCACCGCTAACAGAAGAGCGTCGTAAGGATCTTGTTAAGATCGTTCGTGGTGAAGCTGAAGGTGGTCGTGTTGCGGTACGTAATATCCGTCGTGACGCAAACAACGATCTAAAAGCGCTTCTGAAAGACAAAGAAATCTCAGAAGACGAAGATCGTAAAGCACAAGACGAGATCCAAAAACTGACTGACGTTGCAGTTAAGAAGATCGACGAAGTTCTTGCTGCAAAAGAAAAAGAGTTGATGGAAGTTTAATACTCCCACCTACATCACTGTTGGAAAACGCTGTGCTCACAGCTCAGCGTTTTTTTATGTTAGTCTGTCCAACTGATGGAACTCAATTAACTCCTTATGCAAAATTCTCAAGCCTTCTCAGACTCCCTTCCTAAACATATTGCCATCATAATGGACGGTAATGGTCGTTGGGCTAAGTCCAAAGGAAAACCTCGTGTATTCGGCCACAAAAAAGGCGTGAGTGCGGTTCGTAAGACGGTCGCGGCAGCTTCTCGGCTCGGTATAAAATCGATGACGTTATTTGCTTTCAGCAGTGAAAACTGGCGTCGTCCCGAGGAGGAAGTTGGTCTTTTGATGGAACTGTTCATCTCAGTTCTGTCCAGTGAAGTAAAAAAATTACATAAGAATAACTTACAGTTGCGAGTGATCGGTGATACCAGCCGATTTAGCGAGCGTCTGCAAAAGAAAATTATCGAAGCAGAAAAGCTTACAGCGGAAAACTCCGGTATGGTGATCAACATTGCGGCAAATTATGGCGGCAAATGGGACATCACACAGGCAACCAAAGCGTTAGCACAAAAAGCACGTAATGGTGAAATACGTGTAGAGGATATAAATGAGCAATTAATCACCGAGCATTTGACCATGGCAGACTTACCAGAAGTGGATCTTCTTATCCGAACGAGTGGTGAGTGCCGTATCAGCAACTTTATGCTGTGGCAAATGGCATATGCAGAGATGTACTTTACACCAGAATACTGGCCAGAATTCGACGAAGACAGTTTAGTAGAAGCGGTAACTTGGTTTATCAACCGAGAGCGTCGTTTTGGCTGCACTGGCGAACAAGTAAAGGCATTGATGGCAGCTCAATAAGGACTAGTTAGTTTGAAACAGAGAATAATAACGGCACTAATTTTAGCTCCCCTGGTTATTTTAGGCATTTTTAAGTTACCCCTAATGGGCTTTATCATCGCATTGACAGCGATCACCTTGTTAGGATTTTGGGAGTGGACCCAGTTTACAGGCAGTCGTTCTCGAATTGCAGCCCTTATTCCGGCAGCAATTGTCACCGGACTTAGCTTTTTATACATTTCTCCTGAGGCAAATAGTCTCAACCACTTATCAACGCCTCATTTTGTGATGCTCGGTCTTGGATTTGTATGGTGGATCATTGCTAGTTTAATGGCGATTACCTACCCAAAGTCCACGAAATCTTGGCAGAGTAGCCCTTTTCTAAGGCACCTTTTTGGTTTTTTGACGTTACTTCCGTTTCTTTGGAGCGTCATTATTCTGAGAGCGACAGATATCACGGTAGATCCATACCACGGCGCAAAGCTGGTTCTTTTCGTTTGTTTCTTGGTATGGGCTGCAGACAGTGGCGCTTACTTTGCGGGTAAAAGTATGGGTAAGCGCAAAATGGCTCCAAATGTCAGTCCAAATAAGACCATTGAGGGCTTACTAGGAGGTATCATCGCCGCCTTGCTCGTTGGTTGGTTGTTCGCTGATTGGTTCAATATTCAATTCACGAGCTCTGTACATATGGTGATCATTACACTTATTACGGTTGTCATTTCCGTGCTTGGTGATTTGGTTGAAAGTATGTTCAAGCGCAGCTCAGGCATTAAAGACAGCAGTAATATCATTCCAGGGCACGGTGGTGTGCTTGATCGAATTGATAGCCTAACCGCAGCATTTCCCGTCTTTGCTCTTCTTTACTACGTATTCTAATTTATCGGGAGCGGCTTTACGCTCCTGAGTTTTTATAACGGTCTCACAACATGCAAAAGTTAACGATTCTTGGTGCAACAGGTTCAATTGGTGCAAGCACTCTTAAAGTGGTCGAACAGAATCCAGAACTATTTTCAGTTGTTGCGCTTGCAGCAGGCACTAACGTTGAAAAGATGGCGGCACTTTGTCGTAAATGGCAACCTAAATACGCTGTTATGGCGGACAAGTCTGCGGCAATTGCACTGAAATCTGAACTTTGTTCATTCGCGCCAAATATTGAGGTGCTGGGTGGTGTTGATGCCCTTTGTCACGTTGCTTCATTAGACGAAATTGATAGTGTCATGGCGGCGATTGTTGGTGCAGCCGGTTTATTGCCTACAATGTCGGCAGTAAAAGCGGGTAAGCGTGTGTTATTGGCAAACAAAGAAGCATTGGTCATGTCTGGACAGCTATTTATTGATGCGGTTCAGCAGCACGGTGCAGAGTTACTTCCTGTCGATAGCGAGCACAATGCTATTTTCCAATGTCTTCCAGAGCAAGTTCAAACCAGTTTAGGTCGATGTCATCTGGACGAGCATGGAATTTCTCATATTTTACTGACAGGCTCTGGTGGTCCATTCCGTTATACTGACATTGCTGAGTTAGAAAAAGTCACGCCAGCGCAGGCCATTGCCCACCCGAACTGGTCAATGGGGCCAAAAATCTCGGTTGACTCTGCGACAATGATGAACAAAGGCTTGGAGTACATTGAGGCGAAGTGGCTATTTAACGCATCACGTGAGCAGTTAAAAGTGATTATTCATCCGCAGTCAGTGATTCATTCCATGGTGCAGTATCGTGATGGTTCTGTTTTAGCTCAAATGGGTGAGCCTGATATGGCAACACCAATTGCGCTAACCATGTCTTACCCGTCTCGCGTTAATGCAGGGGTTAAACCGCTGGATTTCACACAGGTTGGTGAGCTGACTTTCTTGCAGCCCGACTTTGCGCGCTACCCATGCTTGAAACTGGCGATTGATGCGTGTTATGAAGGTCAACATGCGACAACGACACTGAATGCAGCGAATGAAATGACTGTTGATGCATTTCTAAATAATCGCCTTGGTTTTACTGACATAGCTCGCATCAATGAGTCGGTGTTGAATAAAATCAGTGCGAGCTGTAAAGCTGATAATGTGAATAGCTTGGAAAGCTTGTTAGAGCTAGATAGAATGGCGAGAACTATCGCCCTTGAATTGATACGCGAGCGTGGCTAATGACTGGTATTTTGTGGAATCTCGTTTCTTTTATCGTTGCACTTGGCATTCTGGTGGCTGTGCACGAGTTTGGTCACTTTTGGGTTGCGCGTCGTTGCGGCGTTAAAGTTGAAAAGTTTTCCATCGGTTTTGGTAAGTCAATCTGGAACAAGATGGGCAAAGACGGAACCGAATACAGCATCTCTATGATCCCTCTCGGCGGTTACGTCAAAATGGTAGATAGCCGTGTTGATGATGTTCCCCCACACGAAAAGCACTTAGCTTTTGACCAAAAACCGCTTTGGAAGCGCACCTCAATCGTTGCTGCTGGACCTATCTTTAACTTCTTATTCGCTATCTTTGCTTATTGGCTGGTTTTCCTTATTGGAGTGCCTGCTGTAAAGCCTGTAGTAGGTGACGTTACGCCCAATTCGATTGTTGCAGAAGCAGGAATTGAATCGGGGATGGAACTAAAAGCGATCTCTGGTATCAAAACTCCGGACTGGGAATCTGTCAATATGGGATTGATTTCTCACATTGGTGATGATTTGATGATGGTCACCGTGGCATCAAATGATGAAATCGGCTCTGAGGAGACAAAAACGCTCGACCTTAGAGATTGGAAGTTTGATCCGGAAACCGAGTCGGCGATGCGCTCGCTAGGTTTTGAACCGTATACGCCGGAAATTTATACAAGTATCCAGCAAGTTACGGAAGGTGGCGCTGCTGAGCAAGCCGGTGTATTGCCAGGAGACGAGATTGTCGAGATTGCCGGTAAAACGGTGACCGTTTGGGACGATGTGGTAGAGGCTGTACGCTCTAACCCCAATACTCCCATTGAGTTGACCGTGCTACGTGACGGTTATCATCAGTCATTGACGTTGACCCCCGGCAGTCGTGAGCTGGCTAACAAAGAAGTGATTGGCTTTGCGGGCATTGCCCCTGAAGTCGCAGAATGGCCAGAAAGTTATCGCTTCGATTTACAGTTTGGTGTATTCGAATCAATTGGCAAAGCGATTGATAAAACGGGTCAAGTTGTCGGATTGACAGTCAGCATGCTTAAGAAACTGATTGTCGGTGACGTTGGCCTGAATAATCTCAGTGGCCCTATTTCGATTGCGAAAGGGGCAGGGGCGACAGCAGACTATGGTCTGGTCTATTTTTTAGGTTTTCTCGCTCTAATTAGTGTTAACCTAGGTATTATTAACCTCGTACCTTTACCAATGTTGGATGGTGGTCATTTGCTGTTTTTTGCAATTGAAGCCGTTATTCGACGCCCAGTTCCAGAGAGAATCCAGGAAATGGGGTACCGAATTGGTGGTGCGATCATCTTCTCGCTCATGGCGTTAGCGCTATTTAATGATTTTACTCGTCTGTGAGAGTTCAGAGACATAGCAGTAGCAAGGAATAATTAGAACAAGTATGGCGATTAAGCGAATTCTATTTGCAAGTTTACTGGCGACCAGTGTGTCTGCAAATGGAGCAGAGAACTTCGTAGTTCAAGATATTGAAATCGATGGATTGCAGCGTGTGGCACTAGGTGCCGCGTTGCTGAAAATGCCTGTACGCGTCGGTGATACCATTGGCCAAGGCGATGTTGCAGAAATTATCCGCGCACTGTACGCATCTGGTAACTTTGAAGATGTGAGAGTACTGCGTGATGGTGAGGTGCTGGTTGTTCAAGTCAAAGAGCGCCCGACCATTGCAAGCATCTCATTTTCAGGCAACAAAGCGATCAAGGATGAGCAGCTACAAGAAAACCTGAACGCATCAGGTATTCGTGAAGGTGAAGCGCTTGACCGTACAACCCTGAGCAATATTGAGAAAGGCTTGGAAGACTTTTACTACAGCGTTGGTAAATATAACGCGACTGTAAAAGCCGTAGTGACTCCTTTGCCGCGTAACCGTTCCGATCTGAAGTTTGTCTTTACCGAAGGTGTATCGGCAAAAATTCAGCAAATTAACTTTATTGGTAATGAAGTCTTTTCTGACGAAGAGCTATTGTCTCGTTTCAACTTGAATGTTGACGTGCCTTGGTGGAACTTCCTCGCTGACGAAAAATACCAAAAGCAAGTGCTTGCGGGTGATATCGAAGCGCTGAAGTCTTTCTATCTCGATCGCGGTTACCTGAAATTTAACGTTGATTCAACACAGGTTGCAATCTCTCCTGACAAGAAAGGGGTATACATTACTCTTGGTTTGGAAGAGGGCGAGGTGTACACCGTTAAGGACGTAAAATTCCGTGGTGATCTTGTCGGAGAGCAAGATGCGTTCGAAGACATGGTGCCGTTTCAAAGCAGCGAAACGTATAACGGTTCGCTGGTAACATCGATGGAAGAAGGGGTTAAACGCGTTCTGGGTGAATCTGGTTACGCTTATCCGCAGGTAAATACCATTCCTGAATTTGACGATGAAAACAAAGAAGTATCGCTTGTCGTCAATGTTGATCCAGGTAATCGAATTTACGTGCGTGATATTCGCTTCACGGGTAACAACTCGACCAAAGATGAAGTGCTTCGTCGTGAGATGCGCCAGATGGAAGGCAGCTGGTTAAACTCAAAGTCGATTGAAACAGGTAAAACTCGTCTGAATCGCCTTGGTTACTTTGAAAACGTTGAAGTACAAACCGTTCGTGTACCAGGCAGTGATGACCAGGTTGATCTGGTTTACTCTGTGAAAGAGGCGAACTCCGGTAGCGTGAACTTTGGCGTGGGCTACGGTACAGAATCCGGTGTGAGCTTCCAGGTTGGTCTGCAGCAGGACAACTTCTTAGGAAGTGGTAATCGCGTTGGTATTAACGCCATGATGAACGATTACCAGAAGAACATCAGCCTGGACTACCGAGACCCATACTGGAACCTTGATGGGGTCAGTTTGGGCGGCAAGATCTTCTACGATGAGTTCGAAGCTTCTGAAGCGGGTATTGTTGACTACACCAACCAAAGTTACGGTGGTAGCCTGACATGGGGTTTTCCGTTCGATGAGCTAAACCGCTTTGAGTTCGGTGTTGGTTACACGCACAACAAGATCGGTAACTTATCACCTTACTTACAGGTAGAGCAGTTCTTACGTGCGCAAGCTGACAATATTGACTCAGATGGTTCATTGAACACCAACGATTTTGACATCAATATCTCCTGGACACGTAACAACCTCAACCGTGGATACTTCCCAACGGCGGGTAACCACCAACGCGCGTTTTACAAAATGACAGTTCCTGGCTCTGACGTTCAGTATTTCAAAATGCAGTACGATGTTCGTCAATACATGCCACTGACTGAAAAGCATGAGTTCACTCTCCTGTTCCGTGGTCGTTTAGGATACGGTAACGGTTACGGTGAAACGAATGGTAACGATAACTTGTTCCCATTCTACGAAAACTACTACGCGGGTGGCTTTACATCACTACGTGGTTTTGGCTCTAACTCGGTAGGTCCAAAAGCGGTTTACCGTGATTACTCTGGCGCAAACAATGGCGCCGATACGGCAACAGACGATGCTGTAGGTGGTAACGCTGTCGCATTAGCAAGCCTAGAGTTGATCGTTCCAACTCCGTTCGCATCAGACGAGGTTCGTAACCAAATTCGTACCAGTATCTTCTTTGATATGGCAAGTGTCTGGGATACAGAATTTGACTACCGTAACTCAGGCGCGGAATACGGTGATAAATACTATTACGACTACTCAGATCCAACCAATTACCGCTCGTCTTACGGTGCGGCGTTGCAATGGATGTCTCCAATGGGGCCTCTAGTATTCTCACTAGCGAAACCAATTAAGAAATATGATGGCGATGATGAAGAATTCTTCACATTCACTATCGGTCGAACCTTCTAAAGAGGAAAATATTTTGAATAAAATGATCAAAGCGGCTGGGATTGGCCTTCTTGTACTTGGCTCATCAATGTTTGCAAACGCGGCAGAAGCGGCGCAAAAAATTGCTTACGTAAACACAGGTCAAGTTTTTCAAGCACTTCCTCAGCGTGAAGTTGTTCTGCAAAAAATGCAGAAAGATTTTAAAGGTAAAGCCGACGAGCTTAAGAAAATTCAATCTCAAGCTAAAACGAAGATTGAGAAGCTACAACGCGATGGCGAGCTTCTAGGTCAAGACGAAATCGAAAAACTGCGTATCGATATTGCAAAGCTAGACAGCGAATACAAAGTGAAAGCTCAGGCGTTAGAAAAAGCAAGTGCTCGTCGTGAAGCGGAAGAAAAAGCGAAGCTATTTAAAACGATTCAAGACGCTGTGGCAAAAGTCGCTAAAAACAAAGGTTACGATCTAGTGATTGACAGCTCTATGCTTCAATTTGCTAAACCAGAATACAATATCTCTGAAGACGTAATTAAAGCTCTAAAATAAGAAGTTATGAAAACATTAACATTAGCCGAGTTGGCAACGATTACTGGTGGCGAATTATTTGGTGATGACACACTTGTTGTTAACCGTGTTGCACCAATGGATAAAGCACAAGAAGGTGACGTAACCTTCTTGTCTAACCCAAAATATGCAAAGCATCTGTCTGAGTGTAAAGCGACAGTCGTAATGGTGAAGGCAGAGCATAAAGACAAGTGTGTGGGTAACGCTCTTGTTGTTGCGGACCCTTATGTTGCTTTTGCTCATGTTGTCCAGGCGATGGACACAACACCAAAACCTGCTGCAGATATTGCTCCAAGTGCTGTGATCGCATCGGATGTAAAGATGGGAGAGAATGTTGCAGTTGGGGCAAACGCCGTTATTGAAACGGGCGTAGAACTTGGCGACAACGTAATTGTTGGGGCTGGTTGCTTTATCGGTAAAAACGTTAAGCTAGGCAACAATACCAAGCTTTGGGCTAATGTTACTCTTTATCATGAAGTTTCACTGGGCGATGATTGTTTAGTTCAATCTGGTACGGTGATCGGCTCTGATGGTTTTGGTTATGCAAATGACAAAGGCGAGTGGATTAAAATCCCGCAACTTGGCTCTGTGCGAATCGGAAACCGTGTTGAGATCGGGGCATGTACGACGATCGACCGAGGCGCTTTAGAAGATACGGTTATTGAAGACAACGTCATTCTTGATAACCAGCTTCAAATCGCTCATAACGTTCACATCGGATATGGTACTGTGATGCCAGGTGGTACTATTGTCGCGGGCAGTACTACAATTGGTAAATACTGTCAGATCGGCGGCGCGTCGGTTCTGAACGGGCACATCACCATTGCAGATGGTGTCGCTATCACCGGTATGAGCATGGTAATGCGCAGTATCGACGAGAAAGGCCTTTACTCATCAGGTATTCCACTACAGACGAACAAAGAGTGGCGTAAAACCGCAACTCGAGTTCACCGTATTGACGAGATGAATAAACGTTTGAAAGCCGTTGAGAAACTGCTGGAACCAAAAGAAGAATCTTAGTTCCATATTCTGAACAAAGACTCGCGAAATGCGGGTCTTTTTCTTCTATAATAACGCGCTATTAGTATATTTATTATCAAGTTGGTATACACTTTGCTGGCATTTTGAATAATTGCGGCTATTGCCGCTGCCATGCCATCTTGGTTCTAGAGAATTTATATAGGAATACGACTTTGACTACTGAAAAGAAAACGATGAACATCTCTGAGATTCAAGAGCTTTTACCTCATCGCTACCCATTCTTATTGATCGACCGTGTGACAGACTTCCAAGAAGAGAAGTACCTTCATGCGATTAAAAATGTGTCGGTTAACGAACCTCAGTTCACAGGTCACTTTCCTCAACTACCCGTATTTCCAGGTGTTTTGATTCTGGAAGCGATGGCTCAGGCTACGGGATTATTGGCATTTAAATCATTTGGTGCACCAACAGAGAATGAACTGTACTACTTTGCTAGTGTTGACGGCGCAAAATTCCGTAAACCAGTCGTACCTGGTGACCAATTGGTGATTGAAGTTGAATTTCTGAAAGAGCGCCGTGGCATTGCTGCATTTAGTGGTGTGGCAAAAGTAGACGGCGAAGTAGTATGTTCAGCAGAGCTGAAGTGTGCTCGTCGAGAGTTTTAATATGATTCATGAAACCGCGAAAATCCACCCAGCCGCGGTGGTAGAAGAAGGTGCCAAAATTGGCGCTAATGTGACTGTTGGTCCATTCACCTACATTACCTCAACGGTTGAAATCGGTGAAGGCACAGAAGTCATGTCTCATGTTGTTATTAAAGGCCATACCACAATTGGTAAAGATAACCGTATTTTCCCGCATGCTGTGATTGGTGAAGAAAACCAAGACAAGAAGTATGGCGGCGAAGATACCACTGTGGTTATTGGCGATCGTAATGTGATTCGCGAAGCGGTTCAGGTTCATCGTGGTACTGTCCAAGATAAAGCAACTACGGTTATCGGTGACGATAATCTATTGTGTGTGAATGCTCATATTGCGCACGACGTCGTGGTAGGAAATCACACTCACATCGGTAATAACTCGATTTTGGGTGGTCACGTTACCGTTGATGACTACGCTGGTGTGATGGCACTTTCTGCAATTCACCCGTTCTGTACAGTTGGTGCTTACGCTTATGTTGGTGGCTGTTCTGCGGTTGTTCAGGACGTTCCAGCTTACGTACTCGCACAAGGTAACCATGCTACGCCATTTGGCTTGAATTTAGTTGGTTTGAAGCGTAACGGTTTCGAAAAACCAGAAATTCGCGCTCTGCAAAAGGCGTACAAAGAAATCTACCGTTCTGGTAAAACACTGGAAGAAGTGAAGCCTGTGTTAGCGGAAATGGCGCAAGAGTTTCCTGCAGTGAAGCGTTTCTGTGACATTCTGGAAACCACGGAACGTGGCATCATTCGTTAATTTACGGATGGTTAAATAATGTGAAAAGATCGCGCCTGAATTAGGCTGCGGTCTTTTTGTGTTTTATGGATAGGGCAATTCTTTATCCATAGCGCACAGTAAAAATAGCGAAGTAGATATGGAAAAACCATTACGTATTGGCATCATTGCCGGAGAGCTTTCTGGTGATACGCTAGGTGAAGGCTTTATCAAAGCGGTGAAAGATCAGTATCCAAACGCGGAGTTTGTCGGCATTGGCGGCCCTAAAATGATCGCTCAAGGCTGTGAGTCCCTCTTCGATATGGAAGAGCTAGCGGTAATGGGCTTAGTGGAAGTGCTAGGACGTTTGCCACGCTTACTTAAAGTCAAAGCTGAGCTGGTTAAATACTTCACTCAAAACCCACCAGATGTCTTTGTCGGTATTGATGCGCCAGATTTCAACTTACGACTGGAGTTGGATTTAAAACAAGCCGGGATCAAAACGGTTCATTATGTCAGCCCTTCTGTTTGGGCTTGGCGTCAAAAGCGTATCTTTAAGATCGAAGCTGCGACGAATCTGGTTTTGGCTTTTCTTCCGTTCGAAAAATCGTTTTACGACAAGTTTAATGTGCCATGTGAATTTATTGGCCACACGCTGGCCGATGCCATTCCACTTTGTTCCGAGCAAGCTCCGGCCAGAGAATTGCTTGGCTTAGCGCAAGATAAAAAATGGTTAGCCGTACTGCCTGGCAGTCGTGGTAGTGAATTGAAAATGCTATCACAGCCGTTTATTGAAACTTGTCAGCGACTACACAAGAAATACCCGGATTTGGGTTTTGTCGTGGCTCTTGTGAATCAAAAGCGTCGTGAGCAATTTGAGCAAGCGTGGAAAGAGCACGCGCCTGAATTGGACTTTAAGCTGGTGGATGATACTGCACGCAACGTGATTACCGCTTCGGATGCGGTCATGCTGGCATCGGGGACGGTTGCACTGGAATGTATGCTGCTAAAGCGTCCTATGGTTGTTGGTTATCGTGTTAATGCATTGACGGCGTTTTTGGCCAAACGTCTGCTAAAGACCAAATATGTCTCACTACCAAACATTCTTGCCGATGACGAGTTGGTCAAAGAGTATTTGCAGGATGAATGCACATCGGAAAACCTGTTTGCAGAAGTCTCTCGTCTACTGGAAAGCGACAACAGAGCAATGATAGACAAGTTTACTGAAATGCATCACTGGATCCGCAAAGATGCTGATCAACAAGCCGCAAACGCGGTATTAAAACTGATTGATAAATAGAGAACCACATGGTTGCTAAAGCTAAGTCTACCAAAACCAAGACGACAAAAACAAAAGTCGAACTTCCTCCGTTTGAAATTCCATCAGGCTACCAGCTTATTGCTGGTGTCGACGAAGTAGGGCGTGGTCCTTTGGTCGGGGATGTCGTGACTGCGGCGGTTATTTTAGATCCGAACAACCCGATCGAGGGGCTAACTGACTCGAAAAAGCTCAGCGAGAAAAAGCGCTTGGCGCTACTTCCTGAAATAAAAGAAAAAGCACTTGCTTGGGCTGTGGGTCGTTGTTCGCCACAAGAGATTGATGAGCTGAATATTCTTCAAGCGACCATGGTAGCAATGCAGCGTGCGATTGCTGGCTTACATGTTCAGCCGGAGTTAGTACTTATTGACGGCAACCGTTGTCCAGAGTTGCCAATGGATTCACAAGCGGTGGTTAAAGGGGACTTGCGAGTGGCAGAGATCAGTGCCGCGTCTATCATTGCTAAAGTCGTGCGTGATACCGAAATGGAAGAGCTGGACATGCAATACCCTCAGTTTGGCTTTGCAAAACACAAAGGCTATCCAACCAAAGCGCACTTTGAAGCGATAGAGCAGCATGGTGTGATCGCCGAACACCGTAAGAGCTTTAAACCCGTAAAGAAAGCCTTAGGCATAGAATAACTTATGGGGTGAATTGGAGTTATAAACCCAGCCCCTTTAGGTTAGAATCCCCAACAAAATAGAGTTACACGGTACTGTTAATGTCAGATCCCAAGTTCATTCATCTTCGAGTTCACAGTGATTTTTCGATGGTGGATGGTATCAACAAAGTTCCACCGATAGTTAAAAAAGTTGCCGAACTCGGCATGCCTGCGATGGCATTGACCGACTTCACCAACCTGTGTGGTTTGGTGAAGTTTTACGGCACAGCACATGGCTGCGGTGTTAAACCGATCATCGGCGCAGATTTTAAAATGCAATCTGATGAGTTCGGTGAGGAGCTGACACAGCTAACATTACTGGCGGCAGATAATGTGGGTTACAAAAACCTGACGTTGCTTATCTCCAAAGCTTACTTACGCGGTCATATCCAGCATCATCCCGTGATTGATAAGGCTTGGCTTGCCGAGATGTCAGAAGGTCTTATCGTCCTTTCTGGTGGTAAAAATGGTGATATCGGCAAAGCGCTACTTAAAGGTAACCGGAATTTAGTACAGAGCTGTGTTGAGTTTTATAAGCAGCACTTCCCAGACCGTTATTACCTAGAGCTGCTGCGTACTGGCCGCCCGGATGAAGAAACTTACTTGCACTTTGCGGTGGAGCTGGCTGAACAAGTCGACCTGCCTGTCGTGGCAACCAACGAAGTGGTGTTTCTAAGCGCAGATCGCTTTGATGCCCATGAAATTCGCGTCGCGATTCACGATGGTTACACACTAGAAGATCCGCGCCGACCAAAGAACTACAGCCCACAGCAGTACCTTCGCACTGAAGAGGAAATGTGTGAGCTATTTGCGGATATTCCTGAAGCGCTAGAGAACAGTGTCGAGATTGCGAAGCGCTGTAACGTAACCGTGCGTCTTAATGAATACTTCCTGCCAGCTTTCCCGACTGAGGGCATGAAAGAGACCGAATTCCTGGTCATGAAATCACGCGAAGGTCTGGAAGAGCGTCTGGAGTTCCTGTTTCCGGATGAACAAGAACGCAAACAACGTCGCCCTGAATACGATGAGCGTCTGCAAATCGAGCTGGATGTTATCAACCAGATGGGCTTCCCGGGATACTTCCTGATCGTAATGGAGTTCATCCAGTGGTCAAAAGATAATGATATTCCGGTAGGCCCAGGGCGTGGTTCGGGTGCCGGTTCTCTGGTGGCATACGCACTGAAAATCACCGACCTTGATCCGCTGGAATATGATCTTCTATTCGAACGTTTCTTGAACCCTGAACGTGTATCCATGCCCGATTTCGATGTCGACTTCTGTATGGATAAACGCGATCAGGTGATCGATCACGTAGCGGAAATGTACGGACGTGATGCGGTATCTCAGATCATTACCTTTGGTACCATGGCGGCCAAAGCGGTAATCCGAGATGTGGGGCGTGTTCTTGGCCACCCATTTGGTTTTGTCGACCGAATCTCGAAGCTCATTCCGCCAGACCCAGGCATGACGCTTGATAAGGCGTTTAAAGCAGAACCTGCGCTACCTGAACTCTATGAGGCCGATGAGGAAGTCAAAGAGCTCATCGATATGTGTCACATATTGGAAGGCTGTACACGAAACGCAGGTAAGCACGCGGGTGGTGTGGTTATCTCACCAACCACGATCACCGACTTCGCGCCAATTTATGCGGATGCAGAAGGGCATTTCCCGGTCACACAGTTTGATAAAAACGACGTAGAAACCGCCGGGTTGGTTAAGTTCGACTTCTTGGGTCTGCGTACACTAACCATCATTGACTGGGCACTCGGCTTGATTAACCCGCGCTTAGAGCGTGAAGGTAAAGAGCCGGTTCGCATAGAATCGATACCGCTTGACGATCAGGCGTCGTTCCGTTTGCTACAAAACTCAGAAACCACCGCCGTCTTCCAGTTGGAATCGCGTGGTATGAAAGAGTTGATCAAGCGACTTCAGCCAGACTGTTTTGAAGACATTATCGCACTGGTAGCACTATTCCGTCCGGGCCCATTGCAATCAGGCATGGTAGATAACTTTATCGACCGTAAACATGGCCGTGAAGCGATCTCTTACCCTGATGAAAAGTGGCAGCATGAATCATTAAAAGAGACCCTGGAGCCAACATACGGCATTATCCTTTATCAGGAACAGGTAATGCAGATTGCTCAGGTGCTAGCCGGTTATACCCTTGGGGGCGCAGATATGCTGCGTCGTGCAATGGGTAAGAAAAAACCTGAAGAGATGGCCAAGCAGCGTGCAATCTTTGAGCAGGGTGCTATCAATAATGGTATTGATGGCGAACTTGCGATGAAAATCTTCGACTTGGTAGAGAAGTTCGCCGGTTACGGCTTTAACAAATCGCACTCTGCCGCATACGCCTTGGTTTCTTACCAAACATTATGGCTAAAAATGCATTATCCAGCTGAGTTTATGGCTGCGGTAATGACTGCCGACATGGATAACACTGAAAAAGTGGTTGGTCTGGTGGACGAATGTTTCCGTATGAAGCTTACGGTACTGCCGCCGGACATTAACTCAGGGTTGTACCGCTTTAATGTTGATGAAAACGGCGCTATTGTTTACGGTATCGGAGCGATTAAAGGCGTAGGGGAAGGCCCAATTGATGCGATACTGGAAGCGAGAAATAAAGGCGGTCACTTTAAAGACCTGTTTGATTTCTGTGCTCGTATCGATCTGAAACGTGTTAATAAGCGTGTTATTGAAAAGCTGATCTACGCTGGTGCACTAGATAGACTTGGCCCTCATCGCGCGGCTATGATGGCGTCATTGAATGATGCAGTGAAAGCCGCGAGTCAGCACCACCAGGCGGAAGCATTTGGTCAGGCGGATATGTTCGGTGTATTAACCGATGCACCAGAAGAAGTGGAGCACAAATATACCCAGGTTCCTGCGTGGCCAGAAAAAGTTTGGCTGGACGGAGAACGCGAAACGCTGGGTTTATATTTGACTGGGCACCCCATTAACGCGTATTTGAAGGAACTAAACAAATACACCAGTTGTCGACTAAAAGAAGCCACGCCAACACGTCGGGACCAGTCGGTGACGGTCGCTGGTTTGGTAATTGCTGCTCGTGTGATGACAACCAAGCGGGGAACACGTATTGGTCTCATGACATTAGATGATCGAAGCGGTCGAATGGAGGTGATGCTTTTCTCCGATGCGCTGGATCGGTATGCTGAACTTCTCGAAAAAGACAGAATTTTGGTCGTTTCAGGACAGGTCAGCTTTGATGACTTCAACGGTGGCCTTAAAATGTCGGCGCGTGAAGTTATGGATCTCGGCAGCGCGCGTGAAAAATACGCTCGTGGTTTGTCGGTATCGATTGATGCAAACCAGATCAATGATCAATTCTTTGAGCAGTTCAGTCGTATTTTAGAGCCGCACAAAGCCGGAACCGTCCCCGTCAATGTATACTACCAGCGTGCCGACGCCAGAGCGCGGTTAACATTGGGCACCGAATGGCGGGTAACGCCAAGTGATACATTAATAGATGATTTAAAGCAGTTACTTGGAACAAACCAGGTAGAACTCGAATTTAACTAAAAATTCAGCGCAATACGTTAGACGCTGAGTCAACAAGGATTCATCGATGAGCCTAAACTTTCTTGAATTTGAAAAGCCAATTGCAGAACTAGAAGCAAAAATTGAAGCCCTGCGCGATGTATCTCGCCACGGCGGTGATGCTGCGGTTGACCTGGATAAAGAAATCGAACAGCTTGAGAAGAAAAGCCTGGAACTGAAGAAAAAAACATTCAGCAACTTAGGTGCATGGGAAACAGCTCAACTGGCTCGTCACCCATTACGTCCATACACGCTGGACTACATTCAGCACGCATTCGAAGAGTTTGATGAGCTAGCGGGTGACCGTGCTTTTGCCGATGACAAAGCAATTGTCGGCGGTATTGCGCGTTTGGATGGTCGACCTGTTATGATCATCGGCCACCAAAAAGGCCGCGAAACCAAAGAAAAAGTAAAACGTAACTTTGGTATGCCAAAACCTGAAGGTTACCGCAAAGCATTACGCTTGATGGAAATGGCTGAGCGTTTCAACATGCCAATCATCACATTCATCGATACTGCGGGTGCATATCCAGGTGTTGGTGCGGAAGAGCGTGGTCAGTCTGAAGCGATCGCGAAAAACCTGAAAGTGATGTCTGGTCTTAAAGTGCCAGTAATCTGTAACGTTGTTGGTGAAGGTGGTTCAGGTGGTGCACTTGCGATTGGTGTGGGTGACTACGTGAACATGCTTCAGTACTCTACTTACTCTGTTATTTCACCTGAAGGCTGTGCTTCTATCCTATGGCGTGATTCTGATAAAGCGCCACAGGCAGCAGAAGCCATGGGTCTGACAGCGCCACGTCTTAAAGAGCTTGAGCTTATCGATGAAATCATCGAAGAGCCTCTTGGCGGCGCACACCGTAACCACGTTGAAATGGCTGAAAACATGAAGGCAACTTTGCTTCGTCAGCTGGAAGATTTAGAACAACTTGACGAAGAGTCGCTACGTGAGCGTCGTTACCAGCGTCTGATGAGCTACGGTTACTGCTGATATCTGGTTAGATAACGGATAAAATAGAAAGGGTTGGATGTGAGTCCAGCCCTTTTTTGTTTTGATCGGATTGCTTATGGAATCGCTTTATCAGCATTTTACACAATTAGTGACAGCGCATTACCAGCCCAAGTCGAAGGTCGTTCTCGCTTTTAGCGGCGGAATCGATTCGCGCTTATTGTTAGAGCTACTAGGTCGTTATCAGCGCGAATACGAAATACCGTGCCACGCAGTCTACGTTCATCATGGATTGAGTAGTAACGCCGATGATTGGGCGCATAAGTGTCAGTTGTGGGCACAGCAAGCGGGAATTTCGTGCGACGTCGAACATGTAAGCTTGGACGTCAATAGCGGGGAAAGCATAGAATTACTCGCCCGCGAAGCGCGTTATCAAGCGTTGGCGAAGCACATTGATAGCGGTGACCTTCTTCTGACTGGGCAACACGCCGATGATCAGCTTGAAACCTTTCTTCTAGCGCTTAAACGTGGCAGTGGCCCTAAAGGCTTGTCATGCATGGCAGAAAGTACCCCATTTTCTGCTGGTACACTTGTTAGACCATTGCTGACGACCCGACGAGAACAAATAGAGGCTATTGCTCAGTCTTTACAACTTGAGTGGGTGGAAGATGAAAGTAATCAGGATACTCGCTACGACCGAAACTTTTTGCGTCACCGCGTAGTACCCGAATTGTCTCAACGCTGGCCGAGTATTCACCAAGCAGTACAACGCAGTGCATCTTTATGTGCTCAGCAAGAAACGTTATTAGACGAACTGCTTAACGACGTTTTTTATCGTGCGTTGCAAGCCGATCTCAGTCTGGATATTGCGGAGTTAGCATCTCACAGTGAACTTGCCCGGGCTCGTTTGCTCCGTATGTGGTTAGTGAAACATAACGCTAATATGCCCACTCAAGTGCAACTAGGCTTAATTTGGAGTGAAGTGGTATTAGCACAGCAAGACGCCAACCCAATACTTAAGTTAAAGCAGGGTGAGGTTCGCCGTTTCCGGAATAAACTCTACTGGGTGACGGAACCAGCGGAGGTTTCCAGTTGGCAAAGCCCTATTCAAGTGAATTCACCGCTTGTTCTGCCAGCTAATTTGGGAGAGCTTACTTTAAGTACGACAACCGAACAGCCAACTATTGCTTTGCCGCCTCAGCCGGAGCGCTTAAACGTTACGTTTAATCCAGAAGGGTTGTCGGCGCATCCAGTAAGACGTAATCACAGTCGTAAATTAAAAAAGCTGTTTCAAGAGTACCATGTACCGAGTTGGCTACGTCGCCAGATACCGATTCTTATGTTTCAAGATCAGGTGGTTGCGGTAGCCGATTTGTTTGTTGATAAGGCATTCAGTGGCCAAGACTGTGAGCTGATATGGCGTAAGCCTCGGTAATTCGTGACACAATATCGAACATAAAATGCATTTCCAATTAAAAACGATAAGGTGAAGCAATGAAGAAAGTAATCATGGGCGCAATGATGGCGCTTACCATGTTATCTGGGCAAGCATTCGCGGCAGGAGATGTTGCCGCTGGTCAGGCAAAGGCTGCGGTATGTGCGGCTTGCCATGGTGCGGACGGCATCGCTACCATCCCCGGGTACCCAAACCTGAAAGGGCAGAATGCTCAATACATCATCAGTTCAATCAAAGCCTACAAAAACAAAGAGCGTAATGGTGGGCTTGCCGCAGTCATGCAGGCACAAGCGTCACTGCTTTCTGATGATGATATCGCTAACTTAGCGGCTTACTACTCCAGCTTGTAGTCGCCCATCCATCATTCGCGTTAACTGAAGCCAGAGACTCACACTGGCTTTATTATTTTTGCTTTTATAAACTCCATCAAACTCAAGATTTTACGACACCAAAACGAGACAAAGATTGAATGTTGTAAGACGGTAAACGATAATATCCCCATACGATTAAAGCTTAAGGGATGAACATGAAGAAGATTGAAGCGATTATCAAGCCATTTAAACTGGATGATGTTCGAGAAGCATTGGCTGAAGTTGGCATCACAGGGATGACGGTTTCTGAAGTCAAAGGTTTTGGTCGTCAGAAGGGTCACACGGAGCTATACCGTGGTGCAGAATACATGGTGGATTTCCTACCTAAAGTGAAACTTGAAATCGTAGTGACCGAAGATGTCGCAGATAAGTGCGTAGAAACCATTATCGAAACGGCGCAAACCGGTAAAATTGGTGACGGCAAGATCTTCGTAACGGATGTAGAACGTGTTATCCGTATTCGTACCGGCGAAGAAGACGAAGACGCGATTTAATTTTTTGATTAAGCTAAAAGGGAGCCGAATATGGCTCCCTTTTTTATTTCATAACCTTACTCAGGTACGCCTTTATGCTTAAGCGTTTTGTTGTGTCGATAGTCTTTTTTTTCATGGCTGTTGTGTTGGGCTTTCAAATTATCTTCACGGTTCCAGAGCAACCGCAAATTATTACCCAAACAGGGGAAGAAGTTACTGAAGATATTCAGTGCATCGAGTTTGATGGTTCACAAGTATTAGATGATGATGGTGAGCTCAATGTGTTGATTTGGAATATCTACAAGCAGGGTAAAGATACTTGGCAAAGTGCGCTTGATTCATTTTCCTCTGACCGGCAGTTGTTATTACTGCAAGAAGCCAGTATGACAGAACCGTTCAAGCAATGGCTGGTGGACGGTGGTTGGATTAGCAACCAGGTAAGTGCGTTTAAAGCGTTGGGCAGTGGCGCTGGCGTTATTAATATTGCACAAAAGCTGCCTGAGAAAGCCTGTGCTTATACATCAACGGAGCCGTGGCTGCGTTTACCAAAATCCGCACTCTACAGTCAGTACCGTTTGAGTAACGGTAGTATACTTGCCGTCGTTAATATACACGCGATTAATTTCACTGTTGGAACGGAAGAATACTACTCTCAAATAGCGGCTTTGGAGGAATTGCTTAAACAACACTCTGGGCCAATTCTGTTTGCTGGTGATTTTAACAGCTGGAATGAGTATCGATTGGAGGCAATGAAGCAAGCTTTACAACAAGCAAACCTGCAAGAAGTGGCGTTTTCACCGGATCATCGAACCCAGTTTATTACCGGACAGCGACTCGACCATGTGTTTTATCGTGGTCTTGTGCTCAAAAACGCGAAAGCGCCGCAGAGCGACGCTTCCGATCATAATCCATTACTGGTCTCGTTTAGCCTAGACGATTAGGTGACGACAATATAAAGCGCCCAAACCACGTAAAACATAATCCATGGCAGGCTTGAAATAACCAAAGCCTGTCCACGTTCGAACTCTGTCCAGGTCAGGACAACACCGTAACCTAAAACGATGTACCATGGCAGTAGCAATGGCAGTGAACTTGCGAAGTGAGACCATTCATTAGTTAGCGGCAGTTTCAGCAGGCCATTCAGGCTGTTGAGATCTGCAGCGTATGTCATTACTTCACCATGCTTGAGTATTAAGCTCGCATAGCTTGCAATATCGCCCAGTACGGCTGGGAACAAAATCGCACAAGAGGCGGCAAACCACTTCCAATAGCCGTACTGCTGTTTACTGGCTTTGGTTGCAAGAAAGAACCAAAACGCTAGCAGAAGCAGTGTCGCAAATCGGTTAACGACATCGTTAATGATTGCACTCGCCATTAACGTGTTTGGTTCCAGCAAGTCGATCTGCTGGGGATCGATCTGTTGTAACTGTGCGCTTAGCTGTTCACTTAGCCAAGTAAAGTCCACGTTAGAGAAATACGCGCCCCAAAACAGGAACGGGCTGACCATCAATAGGATAAAGGGTTGCCACCCCCAGCCTCCACGCTGATATAGCGCTAAAAAGCACGAGGTTGGCGAACGGAATATATCCAGCAACATCACAAGCGGGTTGCTTGATGGGCTCATACACTTACCTTAGTGACGTCAACGTACAGCTTAAGCTTCTGTCCTGGTTGCAGGTATTTCTTCTTTTGCAGAGAGTTCCATTTCACAATGTCGTTACTCTTCACCTTGAACTTACTTGCGATGCCGCTGATGGTGTCTCCAGAACGTACATTGTAGAATACAGTACGAATGATGGAGTCACTCGCCGCTTTCTTCCAAATGACAATCTTCTGGCCCTTTCTTAACGTGTCTTTTGGTCCCATGCCGTTCCATTTAGCAAGAGATTTGTACGATACGTTATTGTCACGGGCAATTGACCACAAGCTTTCACCAGACTGTACCACGTGCGTCAGCTTAAGCTGCCCACGTGATGTAGATTGTGTCTTGCTTAAGCGGTTCTTCGCTGATAATGCGTATTTCGCGTCATCTTTAGTCGATGTCGGGATCAGCAGATGCTGGCCAATGCGAATATTATCACTCGACAAACCATTAGCACGGCGAATCACTTTCGTTGTCGTGCCATATTTTTGCGCCAATACACCGAGTGAGTCACCCGATTGTACTTTGTAGCGCGCTACTTTAACGCCTTTACCACGGTTCTGTTCCACCTGAGCAAGGAACGCATCCTTCTTTTCTATTGGAACAAGAAGCTTATGTGGACCGCTTGGCGATGTAGACCACTGATTATAGGCCGGGTTGTAGCTTTGTAGCTCTTTTACACCAATGCCTGCATAATCGGCTGCAATCGCGAGATCAAGTTGTTCTTTTGGATCAACCAATGCTAATACTGGTTTATTCGGGATCGCCGGAATGTTAAGACCGTATTTATCCTGATTTGCTACCACATCAGCCAGTGCTAGGAGCTTAGGCAAATAGCTGCTGGTTTCTTTAGGTAAATCCAAAGAGAAAAAGTCAACTGGCTTACCACGGCTCTTGTTCTTGCGGATCGCTCTGGATACACGACCACCACCGCTGTTGTAAGCCGCAATAGCATGTTCCCAGCTACCATCAAACTGCTTGTTCAACTTCACAAGGTAGTCTAATGCTGCATCAGTAGAGGCTGCTACGTCGCGACGCCCGTCATACCAGTAGTTTTGTTCAAGGCCCATCATTTTGCCGGTACCCGGAACAAATTGCCAAAGACCGGCAGCACTACCATGTGAATAGGCAAATGCATCGAACGAGCTTTCAACCACTGGCAATAACGCCAGTTCCATCGGTAAACCTCGTTTTTCAATCTGTTCAGCGATCATGTACAGAAACGGTTCTGCACGTTGTGATACTGTTTTAAGGTGGTTTGGGTGTTTAAGATACCAGGTACGGTAGTAATCCACCTTTTTATTGTGTGGGATGTCCATTTCAAGCTGCATGGCGATACGTTGCCATACATCTTCTTGTTCCTGAGGAGAAAGCACCTTTGGCGACTCTTTGGCCGTCTTACTTGCCAAAGATTGCTTACTTTTTGCTTGTTCCTTAGCTGCTTTTTGCTTGGCAGCTAGCTCTGATTTGTTGGTCTCTGGTGTTGACGTTGTTGAATCTGGAGAGGTCATCTGACAACCAGAAAGCAATAACGCCAAAGCCAAGCTGTACTTCAAACGCATGGATTCAGCCTATTTAGGGCCTTTTTATCTTCTCCAGCCTGTCGCGTAGCAAGCGCTACGTGGCAATCGCAAGATAATAGACATATTTCTTTAAACACTAATAAAAGAGGTTAAAACCTCTTAATATGAAATGAGTAGACATAAAATTAGATTTATATCCTGCCCAAAACGCAGAGAAGCGCCGGAAGCGCCTCTCTGAAAAATCAATCCATGATAATACTGGGGTCTTGTAAACTTACAAGTAAAAATTGGTTAAAATTCGTTCTTCCACACTCTTAATGCCGTAAAAACTGAGCATGGATCGTCACTTTTTATGCGATTCGTCACAGACTTAATGACTTCTGGGTGGGTAGTTCGTAAAAATGGGTTGATCCATTTCTCTTGACGTAGCGTCGTTGGCAGGGTAAGGATTTTCAACGCACGTAGTCGATTTACATCATCACGGTACTGGCGAAGCTTCTCGTTATCTGGCTCGACCGCAAGGGCGAATGCGACGTTACTGGCGGTGTACTCGTGTGCACAATAGACCTGAGTTTCTTCCGGAAGCGCTGAGATTTTACTCAGTGAGTCAAACATTTGTTCTGGTGTACCTTCAAAAATTCGGCCACACCCTGCGGAAAACAGCACATCACCACAAAACAATTTGCCATCACCAACATAGCCAATATGCCCCAGCGTATGACCAGGCAAGCCCATAACCATAAAGATTTCACCGAACAGCTCTAATTTGTCGCCTTCTTCCATTGGTGCGGTTAGCGTCGGGATCGGCTCCGCTTTTGGACCGACAACGGTAACATTAGGAAAGGCACGAACTAAATCTGGAACGCCACCAATGTGATCATTGTGGTGGTGTGTAATCATGATCGCTTCTAAAGTTAACTCGTTAGCTTGTAAATAATCTAATACAGGTTTTGCATCACCCGGATCAACAACGGCACAGCGTTTATCGTTATTTTGAATTAACCAGATGTAATTGTCATTAAATGCGGGTATGCTTTTGATCTCTAACACGATTCGTTCTCCGTCACCCATTTTAATCAGGTGGTTAATGAAACCAGCACTCAGCAACAAAACTATACCACACCCATCTACTTGGTCTGATATGAATAACGGACCTTGGGTGCTTGAGTCAATCCAAACTCGGTTTGATGAGTGGTGCCCGAAACTCTTCGGTTACCACATGCTCAAACTGGGCGGGTTGAGCTGTGAGCTAACCAGCAGTAATTGTAATATTCAACACCAAGTCAACGTAGATATCCAGAACCCGTTGCATAATGTCGTTGCAGATGGTTACGAATTACCCTTTTTAGAAAAAAGCTTTGATGTTGTCATTCTGGCTCATCAGCTTGACTATGCAAGCGATCCTCACCGTCTGCTAAGGGAAGTGGACAGAGTGATGATGGATGACGGCTACCTGATCATTACTGGTTTTAATCCATTTAGTTTTACAGGCTTAGCGAGCGTGCTCCCATGGCGCAAAAATAATTTGCCGTGGAGTGGTCGAATGTTTTCATCCAACCGTGTTCAGGACTGGCTGGGTCTGCTTAATTATCAGGTGGTTCATCGTGATCGTTATGCGCTTTTTCCTATGACACGCTATCGTACGATGTGGACTTGGTTAGAAAACAGTTTAGGGGAATGGGCATCACCTGCGGGTAGTTTGTATTACATTGTTGCCCGAAAACGAACTTACCCTCTCAAGCCAATCAAGCCACACTGGCGTTTAAAGAAAAAGCTTACCCCCCTTGGGGTAATGAATCGAGAGGGCACCGGAGTGAAAAAGATATCAAGCGATAAGCACTAGGTGGCTTGATAGCCGGTATCTTCTTCAGTTGGGTTTTCAGCAGCCGTTCGGGCTAACTCATCACAGATTTCGTTTTCTCGGTGTCCCGCATGACCTTTGACCCAATGCCATTCAACTTGGTGGCGCGCTGTTTCTTTATCGAGCGCTTGCCATAAATCGGCGTTCTTCACTGGCTTTTTGTCCGCGGTTTTCCAACCCCGTTTTTTCCAGTTATGGATCCACTGTGTAATGCCTTGTCGAACATATTGGCTATCGGTTGTTAATGCAACTTTGCAAGGCTCTTTCAGCGTTTGCAGAGCTACCACTGCTGCGAGCATTTCCATGCGGTTGTTGGTCGTTAGGGTATAACCTTTGGAGAGGGTCTTTTCCACATCTTTGTAGCGTAAAACGATGCCGTAACCACCTGGTCCAGGGTTACCTAAACAAGATCCGTCAGTGAAAATCTCAACGTGTTTGGTCATATTTTTGGTACTATTAGCCGAAACATTTATTAAAGCATAGTCTGACACATATAAGCTTATGAATACCAGCAGCAATTCTGAATATAATCGCATTGTGGTTCTCGATACCGAAACCACGGGTATGAACCGAGAAGGTGGTCCTCACTACATGGGACACCGCATTATCGAAATCGGTGCCGTGGAGATCATAAACCGCAAGTTGACCGGCCGTCACTTCCACGTCTATCTAAAGCCTGATCGCGAAATTCAGTCAGAAGCGGTTGAAGTTCACGGTATTACCGATGAATTCTTAGTTGATAAACCTGAGTACGCCAGTGTGCACCAAGAGTTTATCGACTTCATTAAAGGGGCTGAACTGGTTGCCCATAACGCGCCCTTCGATACCGGGTTTATGGACTACGAGTTTGAAATGCTCGATCCAACTATCGGTAAAACGGATGATTTCTGTAAGGTCACCGATACCCTTGCTATGGCGAAGAAAATCTTCCCGGGCAAGCGAAATAACCTCGACATCCTATGTGAACGCTACGGCATAGATAACTCGCACCGTACACTCCACGGGGCTTTGCTCGATGCGGAGATCCTGGCTGACGTTTACCTGTTTATGACGGGCGGCCAAACAAGCCTTGAATTTAACGCCAATAAACAAGAAGGCGGTGTAGAAAGTGTTCGCCGGGTTGAAGGTAGAAAAGCGCTAAAGGTTTTGCGCGCAAGTGCCGATGAATTAGAGGCGCACCAGAAAAGATTGGAGCTGGTGAACGACTGTATTTGGCATCAGTAGGAGAAACTATGTTGAGGGCTTTGTCGGTTGCTATTCTGGCAATTTGGAGTTGTCTTGCGAGTGCCGCGAGCGAATCTACCATGTCTCTGTTAGATAATCGCTTTCGTGTCGATCCGAGTATCGAGCAAATTACCTTTCTGGTGCATCGTGAGAAAAGTTCTCAACCTGTTGTGTTAGTTCGCCCCGACGGTAAAAAATACTTTGCTTGGGGCTCTTACGATAATCTTCGTTGGTATCAGGAGCCTACACTCGATATTGTGTCAATCGATGAGCCGATGCCAGGCCCCTGGCAAGCCGTGGGTAAAGTCACGCCGAAAAATAACATTCGTTTAATTTCCCACTTGAAGCTAAGCACAGACGCTTTTCCTAATCATTTATATAACGGCGAAGCGCTCAAATTTACCGCCCGACTCACTTCAGATGATAAACCACTTGTTTTAAGAGACTTTCTCGACCGAGTTAACCTCCAGGTTACCTTCACCAAGTTTGTTGACAATGAAGATGAACTTATTAAAGAGTCGCGTCCGGTGCCAATAGTGCTTGGTGAATTCAAAGATGACGGCCGAGAACTGGATGAGCAGGCTGGTGATGGGGTATTTACCGTTCAGTTGCCAATTGAAGTCCAGCCGGGAAAATATCGTGCACGTATTGTCTCGGGAAACGGCGTTTTCTTGCGTGCTCAAGAGCAGGTCGTACTGGTGTATCCAAATCCCATCTCGCGCACCTTTATTCAATCTCATGAACAAAACCAACCTCATCAGCTGGTGGTTAGTGGCGAGCAGGGCATGATTGCTCCAGGTTCCATCTTAGTTAGTGTGGAAAAAAGCGCGCCTGATGGCTTTAAGAGCCACGGCCAAGGTCAGGTTTCTCAAGATGGTTTGAAAGCGACAGTGGATTTAACTAACGATGCTGAACTGGGTAAGCACTCATGGCACGGCAGTATATTTGCCACCGATTTTGCCACTCAACGTCCGCTGATTTTTCCAATTCAGGAGCAGACATTCAGCGTGGTTGACGACGTGGACTTGGAAGCTGCGCGTAAAGCTAAAGAAGCCGAACTCGCCGAACAGCACCGTATCGATATGGAAAAAAGCATTATTGCCGAACGTGAAGCGGAGCGTAAGCGCAGCATGACCATTATTGCTGTCGGTAATGTGGTGATGCTAATCATCGGACTCTTAGTTTGGCTGATATGGCGCAAGCTAAAAGCAAAAAGGGAAGCAACACCCGAGATGCAGCTGAAAATGCCCAAGAATTAGAATTAGAATTAGAATTAGAATTAAGAAAGGGTGACTGTCGCTACACTGGGATTATCGGGTCATTCCAGCGAGCCATAGCGAGACTAGGAATCTAATATCAGCATGCTGAGAAGATATAAGAATATCTTTGACAACAAAGTGCTCGGATAGAAGACCCTGAATAACGCTCCTTCGTCGCTGTTCAGGGTGACGCTAGACTTGGATATGCTAATTGCTGTTAAACGACCGGCATTAAGCCACTTCGGGAATCGGTCTTGGCGTTGGCTCCAAGTCTGGTTCTTTTTGCACCGCCGGGATCTGTCCTTCACCAACAGCACTGATGTAGCATCCGCTAAGTTTGATGGCGAGATACATATCAGCACGCAGTAAAATCCCGCCGTCGCTGGTGCTAATGCCTGTTAGATCACACCATTGACGTAAGCGTCGTTTACGGCCAGCAAGAATTAATCGTATGCCTCGTTTCTTCAGCATTTCATGAAGATCCGACACGGTTGCCATCACGCTTAAGTCAAGATGAGTAAAGCTGGATACGGCGTCTACCACGATACAACTGACGTCTTTGGTATGTTCTGCATGCTCCAATACCCGGCGCTTAAAGTAAGGGGCATTAAAGTACGTCAGTGGTGAGTTAAACCGGTAAATCACCATCCCTGGTATCCGAGTGGCTTTGCCTGAGCTATCGAGCGTTCGTATGGTGCCTTTTTCATCCAAACCAAGGATTTGATCGCTTGGGCGCATGACTATCCGCAAAAATTGAAACAGTCCTAACAGCACAGCTAAGGTAATTCCCGGAATCACGCCAATGACCAACACCGACAGAAAAGTGATGCTCGCAAGATTGAAGGCATCTTTGTCGCGCTGGCGCAATTTCCATATTGCTTTTAGATCGAGCAGCGATAATGAAGCGATGATCAATACCACGCCAAGTGAAGCGATAGGGATAAACTGTAAAGGCTCATAAATAAAGACCGCGATAACCGCGATAGTCAGTGCAGCAATGATAGAGACCAACTGTGATTTACCGCCATTAGCGTCGTTCACTGCGGTACGAGAGTCTGCACCACTGATAGCAAAACCTTGTGAAAATGCCGACGCGATGTTGGCAAAGCCCAAGGCTCTGAACTCTTTATTGGCATCAATGTCATAGCCGTTTTTGGCTGCGAAGCTGCGTGCAGTGAGCATCATGCTGACAAAGCTGACAATGGCAAGGTTCAATGCCGGGATCACCAGTTCACGCACCTCTCCCAATTCAAACGTTGGTGTTTGAAACTGAGGAAAGCCGCCTTGTGTAATTCCCACCACTGAAACGCCCATATCTTGTAAGTGGAGTAGCCAAACAGAGCCAGTCGTGACCAATATAGCAAGCATGGCGGCTGGCCAAGCGGGACGAAAGCGCTTGCTTAGCAGATAAAACACAATTGTCGCAATACTTAACGATACGGTAGGCCAGTGAACTTCAGTTAAGCGTTGAGGAGCTTCCCATAAGCGTTCTAGTAGGTAGCGTTGCTCGTATCGCCAGCCAACGACTTTAGCAAACTGGCTGACAATGATGGTCAGAGCGACACCGTTAAGTAGCCCAAGCAGAATCGGTCGGGAGAGAAAATCGGCAAAAATGCCTAACTTAAAGCGACTCGCAACCACACACCAAATACCCGTCATCGCCGTCATGGTCATAACAAGTTGCCAATGCTTGGTGGGATCACCTGCTGCAAGAGGGGTGACAACGGCGGCAATCACGGCGCAGGTTGCTGCATCAGGACCAACAATGAGTTGTCGTGACGTACCCATCAAGGCATAAACCAACATCGGTAGCACACATGAATAGAGGCCGATAACGGCAGAAACTCCGGTTAATTGTGCATAAGCGATGGCGACAGGTAAGGCAACGGCAACGACAGAAAAAGCAGCTCGAAAGTCATTAGTGAACCATTCACGCTGATAATGCTTAAGCTGAACGAGACCAGGGAACCACTGCGAGAATAATTTTTTGGCCACAGACGCACCCTCAAAAAATGGTTTATTTACAGTAAAGTATACATCGTTCTGTTATTACGTCCGTGAACTAGCTATCAGTCACCCCAGCGTGAAGTCGACTTGTTCCCATTAGTTTCAGTCGCAAACATGAAAATACGCTAAGTAGAGAACAAAAAAAGCGGGAGCCATTTGGCTCCCGGTTTTCTTATTGACCACTACTTGGATTTGCTTAGGCGACACTGTCCATCTGGACATAACTCGGCTTTGCTGCCAATTGCTCTGGTTCAAAGTCATCGACATTGATGGTATCCAAACGGTGCTGCTCTGCTTCTCTGAGAAGTTCCGCTTCTTCCTGACTAATAATTCCTTGCTCTAGCCCTTCTTCCGCAATCATATCCAGACGTAAGAACGGGCGACGTTTGCCTTGCGCTTTACACACTTTGTCGAATACTGGCTCGGCTTGCAGAATGACAGACAATGCTAATTCAATCTTACCTGCCGGGTTATGTTCTGTTGGTGCCAGGTACTGACCACGACCAATGCGCGAGCGGGTTGCACTCGGGGTTTGCAGAATGCGCGCTACTTTACTGTCAAGCTTGTCGCTTGGCGCTTTACGTACACGACCAAATGGCATGAGCATTACGCGCAGTGCACGACCCATTACTTTGTTCGGGAAGTTTGCCAGGAATTCATCGACGGCGATTTCTGCTTGCTTCAAGCTATCTTGCAGCGCCCAGTGAACCAGAGGTAAATCTTCAACCGGACGGCCGTCTTGTTCAAAGCGTTTTAGCGCCGCTGAACTTAAGTAAAGTTGACTGAGAATATCGCCAAGACGAGCTGATAGACGCTCTTTACGCTTCAGCGAGCCACCAAGTACCGCCATCGAAATATCAGACAGAAGGGCTAAGTTAGCACTGTAGCGGTTCAATTGTTGGTAGTAACGTTTAGTCGCATCTTTAGTTGGTGCAGATGAACCAAGGCCATCGCTTAAACCAAACCAGATGCTGCGTACAAGGTTACTCATGGTGAAGCTCACATGACCTGCAAGCGCCTTATCAAACTTCTCAACAGCGTTACTTGCGTTAGAGTGCGCCGCGTTCATTTCTTCCAGAACGTATGGATGACAACGAATCGCACCCTGACCGAAGATGATCATCGAGCGGGTCAGAATGTTCGCGCCTTCAACCGTCACGGCGATCGGTGCACCTTGGTAACCACGAGCCAGGAAGTTTGAAGGGCCAATACAGATACCTTTACCACCAACGATGTCCATAGCATCAATAATGCTCTGCTGACCACGGTGGGTACAGTGGTACTTCACGATTGCAGATATGACGGACGGTTTCTCGCCAAGGTCGATACCAGCCACGGTTAAGTTACTTGCCGCGTCCATGACGTAGGCGTTACCACCAATACGTGCCAAAGGCTCTTCGATGCCTTCCATGTGGCCGATAGGCTGTTTGAACTGACGACGAATACGCGAGTAAGCACCGGTTGCCAGTGCAGCTGTTTTAATACCACCCGTTGAGTTTGAAGGCAGTGTGATACCACGACCGACAGATAAACACTCAACCAGCATACGCCATCCTTGGCCTGCCATCTTCTCACCACCGATAATGAAATCGATAGGAACGAAGATATCTTTTCCTCGAGTTGGACCGTTCTGGAATGGTACGTTGAGAGGGAAGTGGCGATTTCCGATTTCAACGCCTTTTACATTCGTTGGGATCAGCGCACAGGTGATACCGAGATCTTCTTTGTCACCAAGTAAGCCTTCAGGGTCACGCAGTTTAAAGGCAAGACCAAGCACCGTTGCTACAGGAGCAAGCGTGATGTAACGCTTATTCCATGTCAGACGCATGCCCAAGACTTCTTTGCCTTCCCACTGACCTTTACACACCACACCGTAGTCGGGGATAGAGCCCGCATCGGAACCTGCTTCTGGGCTGGTTAGGGCAAAACATGGGATCTCTTTACCTTCGGCCAGACGTGGGAGGTAGTAATCCTTTTGCTCTTCTGTACCGTAGTGCTGAAGCAGTTCACCAGGACCTAAAGAGTTCGGTACGCCAACAGTAGAAGAGAGAACGCCAGAAACACCGGTCAGTTTTTGCAATACCAGTGATTGCGCGTAAGCAGAAAACTCCAGACCACCGTATTTCTTCTTGATGATCATGGCGAAGAATTTGTTGTCTTTCAGGTATTGCCAGACTTCAGGAGATAAGTCGGCCAGTTCATGGGTCACCTGAAAATCGTTAACCATGGCACAGACTTCGTTGACCGGGCCATCAAGGAAAGCTTGTTCTTCGGCGCTCAGTTTAGGTGCTTTAATAGCATGCAGCTTTTGCCATTCAGGTTTACCCTTAAAGAGCTCAGCTTCCCACCAGACTGTACCTGCATCTAAGGCTTCCTTTTCAGTTTGAGACATAGCTGGCAGCACTTTTTTGAAAGCGACTAACGCCTTGCGACTGATAAGAGACTGACGAATACCTGATACGGCAAATAGGGCGATAGCAAGAATGTAAATTGCCCAGCCCCAAAAGCCTGCAGAGCCAGCAATAGTCAGCACCAACATGGTCGCAGTGAGCAGGCTGACGGATTTTACGAGTGACATTCGGTGATAGAGCGTAAAGCCCAAGACGATTGTCATCGCAACGATTGAAAGCAAGATGTCCATATGTGTTTTCCTTTTCAGACTTTATAAGTGTTGCATGTCCGTTTTCTGATAAGAGGTCTAACCAGTTCTCTTAATTGTAATCAAAGTATTAACGAATTGTAAAACCAAAGGTTGGGTAAAAAGTGATCTAAGTAGAGTAATAATTCTAAAAGTGCGATTTAGGTGCTGTTATATTGAGCAAGCTACTAAGTTTATGGCTGCTACCAATCCAAATCTGTTGCTTCGCTATCGACACTAATTCTCGTTTGTGGGTAAACTCTCAGTAATGAAATGTCTGATACTAGGTTGGTGTCAGAACCATTTGCTGAGGTAATGTGAAAGCATGCCGAGGACCGACATAATAAAGAGAACGTCTTATGTACCAAGATCTGATTAAAAGTGAACTGAACGAAGCGGCTGAAGTGCTCAACAAATTTTTAAGCGATGACCATAACATCGCTCAAATTGAAGCGGCTGCGAAAATGATTGCGGATTCTTTTAAGCAAGAGGGCAAGGTGCTTTCATGTGGTAATGGTGGTTCACACTGTGACGCAATGCACTTCGCTGAAGAATTGACGGGTCGTTACCGTGATAATCGCCCGGGTTATGCTGGCATTGCGATTTCTGACCCAAGCCACCTTTCTTGTGTGAGTAACGATTTTGGTTACGACTTTGTTTTCTCTCGTTATGTCGAAGCGGTGGGGCGTAAAGGTGATGTTCTGTTTGGTTTATCGACATCTGGCAACTCTGGCAATATTCTTAAAGCGATTGAAGTTGCGAAAGCAAAAGGCATGAAGACCATTGCACTGACAGGTAAAGACGGTGGTAAAATGGCAGGTCTGGCAGACGTTGAAATTCGTGTGCCTCACTTTGGCTACGCTGATCGTATTCAGGAAGTTCATATTAAGATTATTCACATCGTCATTCAGTTGATCGAAAAAGAGATGGAATAAATCAGGCGGTAGTTCCTGTTTCAAGGTTGGTATTTTTAAGGAGTTCTTTAAACCATGTGTGAATTGCTCGGCATGAGCGCCAATGTTCCAACGGATATTTGTTTCAGTTTTACCGGACTGATGCAGCGTGGAGGTCGAACTGGTCCGCACCGTGATGGCTGGGGAATCACTTTCTATGAAGGTAAAGGATTTCGGACGTTTAAAGATCCGAAACCAAGCTGCGATTCAAAAATCGCAGAGTTGGTTCAGAACTACCCAATTAAAAGCCGTGCTGTGGTCAGTCATATTCGACAGGCCAATCGTGGTGGAGTCAATTTAGAAAATACTCACCCGTTTACACGTGAGTTGTGGGGTAAGTATTGGACATTTGCTCACAATGGCCAGCTAACAGGCTACCAGGACCTGCATACAGGGCGACACCGTCCGGTAGGTCAAACGGATAGTGAACTGGCGTTTTGTTGGTTGCTGAAGCAAATGGAAGATCGATATCCAGAGCCTCCTGAGGACATGGAAGCGGTTTTTCGTTATGTAGCAAAATGCTGTGATCAACTGAAAGAAAAGGGTGTATTTAACATGCTGCTGAGTGACGGTGAGTTTGTCATGACGTATTGCACCAATCACCTGTACTGGATCACGCGACGCGCCCCGTTTGGGAAAGCGGCTTTACTGGATGAAGATGTTGAAATTAACTTCCAGGAAGAGACAACACCCAATGATGTTGTGTCTGTGATCGCGACGCAGCCACTTACTGGCAATGAAGCATGGCAGCGAATGAAGCCGGGCGAATATGGTCTGTTTCATTTAGGTGAATTGATTGATGGTAATGCAGCCGCGCTGGCAGATGTCGCTTTCGCACCAAAGAAAGTAGCAAGTCAGGCACCGACGGAACCTCTTGAATAACTGAGATTTTCCAACTAATAAAAAGGCAGTCATTAAGACTGCCTTTTTTGATTTTGTCGGAGTACGTTACTCTTCCTCAGCGGCAGCATAGCCATGAGCACCAAGTTGTTTGCCATCTAGCCAAGCCTTGCCGTCTTGCATCTTTAATCTGTCTTCAACAAGCCATTTAGTGACAATAGGGTAGATGGTGTGCTCTTGAGTTTGAACACGAGCGGCTAGGGTATTGGCATCATCCTCTGCAAATACCGGCACTTTTGCTTGTAGAACAACCGGCCCACCGTCTAGTTCTTCCGTTACGAAGTGAACACTGGTGCCGTGCTCTTTATCTTGAGCGTCAATCGCACGTTGGTGAGTGTGCAATCCTGGGTACTTTGGCAGTAGCGAAGGGTGAATGTTGATCATCTTACCCATGTAATGTTGAACAAATTCACTGCTGAGTATACGCATGTAACCAGCAAGAATGACAGCATCAGGCTGGTACTGGTCGATTTGATTCATTAGTTCTGCATCAAATGCTTCACGTGAATCAAATGCCTTTGGGTCGACAAAATGGCCTGCAACATTAAATTGTTTCGCGCGCTCTAATCCGTAAGCATCCGCTTTATTTGAGAAAACGGCAGCGACTTGAGCGTTAGGCATATTTGCTTCACACGCTTCCAATATCGCTTGTAGGTTACTGCCACTACCAGAAATGAGGACCACTATATTTTTCATGATGTTGAGACTGCCTTACTAATGTAGGTTTTTAAAGGATACCAATGCACGCAAGAATGATTATCTCATTGTTGGCGTTGATATCACCTACTATTGAAATGGTTTTCGAGTTCCAGATAGCAAAATGAGGACATAGCGTCCTCATTCTTTTACTTTTTGAGCGAGAATCGCAAGTTACTTGATTTCAACTTGTTCTTCATTTGCTTCTGCTTGAGCGATTTCACCAATCACCCATGCGTTTTCGCCTTCTTCTTGCAGAAGGGCAACCGCAGCTTCCGCTTGATCTTTAGGAAGGGCAACGATTAGACCAACACCACAGTTGAATGTACGGTACATTTCGTGAGTTTCAACGTTCCCTTTCTCTTGTAGCCATTGGAAAATCACTGGCCATTCCCAGCTGTTCCCGTCGATTACTGCTTTAGTGCCTTCAGGAAGAACGCGTGGGATATTTTCCCAGAAACCACCACCAGTGATGTGAGAAATAGCATGGATGTCGTGCTTCTCAATCATTTTAAGTGCTGATTTGATGTAAATCTTAGTTGGTTCTAGAAGATGCTCACCGATAGTGCGGCCTTCTAGCATTTCGTTTTTGTCTGCGCCAGAAACTTCCAGAATCTTGCGAACCAGAGAGTAACCGTTTGAGTGAGGGCCACTTGAGCCTACTGCGATAAGCGCATCACCCGCCGCTACTTTCGTACCGTCGATCACTTCTTCTTTTTCTACAACGCCAACACAGAAGCCAGCTACGTCGTAGTCTTCACCTTCGTACATGCCTGGCATTTCAGCCGTTTCGCCACCGATTAGGGCACAACCTGCTTGCAAACAGCCATCTGCGATTCCAGAAACAACGTCTGCTGCGGTATCGACATCCAGCTTGCCTGTTGCGTAGTAATCAAGGAAGAACAATGGTTCTGCACCTTGTACGATAAGATCGTTTACACACATTGCAACCAGGTCGACACCGATAGTGTCGTGCTTGTTCATATCCAGTGCGAGGCGAAGCTTTGTACCTACGCCGTCAGTACCAGAAACCAATACAGGTTGTTTGTATTTTGTCGGCAATTCGCATAAAGCGCCAAAACCACCGATACCACCCATCACTTCAGGGCGACGAGTACGTTTTACTGCACCCTTAATACGATCTACAAGCGCGTTGCCTGCATCAATATCAACACCAGCGTCTTTATAGCTAAGAGAAGAGTTATTACCACTCACAGGGAAGTCCTCGGTATTTAAGTTGGATATGAAAACGGCGCTATTCTACCAGTGCTTAAATACAGATAGCAAACGTTTGCGTTAGTTTTTTTCTTTAGTTATATATCCTGCTTTCCCTGCGGAAATCGTGTATAATCTGAAGGTTTATTTAAATATTGCCTATTATAGCCGGAGATGTACATGAAAGTTGTTGAAGTAAAACACCCTCTAGTAAAACATAAAATTGGTCTAATGAGAGAAGGTGACATCAGCACAAAACGTTTTCGTGAGTTAGCGACCGAAGTCGGTAGCCTACTCACTTACGAAGCGACAGCAGACTTTGAAACAGAGAAAGTTACTATCGAAGGTTGGAACGGTCCAGTAAAAGTTGACCAGATTAAAGGTAAGAAGGTAACCGTCGTGCCAATCCTGCGTGCTGGTCTAGGCATGATGGACGGTGTTCTTGAGCATATGCCAAGTGCACGTATCAGTGTAGTAGGTATCTACCGTGATGAAGAAACGCTTGAGCCAGTACCTTACTTTAATAAGCTTGCTTCTAACATTGATGAGCGTATCGCACTGGTTGTGGATCCAATGCTAGCAACTGGCGGCTCTATGATTGCAACTATCGACCTTCTGAAAGAGAAAGGTTGTAACCAGATTAAAGTACTTGTTCTGGTCGCGGCTCCTGAAGGTATTGAAGCACTAGAGAAAGCGCACCCAGATGTTGAGCTATACACGGCTGCAATCGACGAGAAACTAAACGACAAAGGTTACATCGTTCCTGGTCTAGGTGATGCGGGTGATAAGATCTTCGGTACTAAATAAGCGCCAAAAATCACGCTGAATCAATGCAAAAAAATAAAGGCTTGGTCAATACCAAGCCTTTTTTGTATGTGTCGAATTGAAGTGACGAATTAGTTCGAGTTTTCTTCTTCGATCTGAGCGTTATCTACCACATGGTTTTCACCTAGGTCATGAGGAAGCACGAGATTAAGAATGATTGCCACGATACCGCATAAGCTAACGCCTTGTAGGCTGAATTCGCCAATACCGAAAGCCATGCCACCGATACCGAATACGAGCGTAACCGCAACGATAACCAGGTTACGCGACTTATGCAGATCTACGTGGTTTTTGATCAATGTGTTCAGACCCACGGTTGCGATAGAACCAAACAGAAGGATCATGATGCCGCCCATTACTGGAACTGGGATAGTTTGAAGGATAGCACCTAGTTTACCCACCAACGCCAAAACAATCGCCGTCACTGCTGCCCATGTCATGATCTTCGGGTTGAAGGCTTTGGTTAGCATTACTGCGCCAGTTACTTCGCTGTACGTTGTATTCGGCGGCGCACCAACCATAGCTGCAGCCATAGTGGCTACCCCGTCACCCGCGATTGTGCGGTGCAGACCAGGTTTTTTGAGGTAGTCTTTGCCAGTTACATTTGAAATCGCCAGCATATCACCAACGTGTTCTACAGCGGGAGCGATCGCAACAGGGATCATAAATAGGATGGCATTGATGTTGAATTCTGGTGTCGTGAAGTTTGGCATTGCGAGCCAAGCAGCTTGAGCGACTGGAGTAAAATCAACAACGCCGTACGCAAGAGACACTAAGTAACCTGCCAAGATACCGCCTACAATCGGTACCAGTTTTAGAAAGCCTTTAGCAAATACGCTTAGTGCGATAGTCGTAAGCAGTGATACCGCTGAAATGATCATCGCAGCGTCACCGTTAACCAGTTGAGCCGCACCATCGCCAGTTTTACCAATCGCCATATTCACTGCTGTTGGTGCTAGACCTAGGCCGATTACCATAATCACTGGGCCAACAACCACAGGTGGCAAAATCTTATGGATAAAGCCAACGCCACGAACTTTAATCGCCGCGCCTAGAGCAACATAAACCATACCTGCTGCCATTAAGCCGCCCATTGTTGCACCAATACCCCAAGTTTGGATACCGAACATAATAGGAGCAATAAACGCGAAAGAAGAGGCCAGGAAAATTGGAACAGAACGTTTAGTGATTAATTGGAAGAGGAGGGTACCGACACCGGCGCCGAAGAGTGCAACGTTTGGATCAAGGCCAGTCAGAAGTGGCACGAGTACCAAAGCACCAAAAGCGACAAAGAGCATCTGAGCGCCTTGTAACGCATTTTTCATAATCATTTCCTATTTAAAGATACGCAGACAAATCCGGCGAATAATATCACTCAGCAAACGTTTGCGACAATGGTCAGATCAAACTTTTCGCTGATTTTAAGTGGCTAAAATAGGCTTTTAGAGCCAATTTCTTACAAAAGTGCCTGTTTTACTAACCAAAATTCATATTTTATTGGATTATGCGCAAACTAAAAGATGTGATTACGTGTGGCTTATATCGGAACAAGTAATGTCGGCAAGGAGATGTTCATTTATCTGGAACACAGACGAATTGACTTTTTGAATACGCACATTGATTGATAAGAAAAAGGATGGCAGGTGAGTCGACTCTGAACACTGGGCCGCAAATAGCGTAAGTTGATTGAATTTTAAGCCATTTGTCTATGACTCGCCTTGCTCAAGATTTGATAGTTGCTTATTATGCTTTCTCTTAATTAGAGGAAAATGAAACTATGCGCTATTTAGCTCTTTTACTGATAGGTTGGTTGTCCCTGCCCGTTTACGCATTAACACAGGTAGATATCTATCGTGCTGAAGTGGTTATCGACAGTGAGCAAAACAACGGCGAGTCTTTGGCTCGTGAACAAGGTATGAAAGAGGTAATTGTTCGAGCGACTGGTTCTCAATCCTCTTTAAGCAATCCGATTATTCAAAAGGCGTTAAGCTCAAGCTCGCGCTATATTTCTCAACTTGGTTACGGTCAAGTGGATGGCCAACCAAGTTTGAAAATGCGTTTCAGCAGTGGTCAGATTCATTCTCTTCTTACGCAGGCGCAGTTGCCATCTTGGTCTGCTCACCGCGCCAATATTCTCGTCTGGGCGATTGAAGAGCAAGCGTATGAACGTACCATTGCTTGGGAGCACTCAGACTCACCGAAGGTTTCTGCATTGCACACCGCTGCTGAAGCTCGAGGGTTACCAATCACTTTTCCTGTCGGGGACTTTGATGATGTGACTGGTGTTAACGTTTCCGATCTATGGGGTGGTTTTGCTGAGCCGATTGCCAAGGCCAGCCAACGTTACCCGGTAGATGCTGTGTTGGTGGTAAAAACTCAGGGCGATCAAATTCGCTGGACGTTATATGACCAATCACCATCGGCAATTCTTATCTCTCAGCGTTCTCCTCGCAGCGGGTCAGCATCTGGGGCTAATGCAATGGCTGAGATGGTTGACGGAATTACCGACTATTACGCAGGCAAGAGTGCCGTGGTTGTGTCTGGTGAGTCTTCTGATGGGATCACAATGAAAGTGGTCAACATTCATTCCGCTATAGATTTTTTCCACTTAGAGAGCGCGTTACACAAACTTAACTCTGTTGCTGGCAGTGAGGTTAAGCGTGTTCAGGGGGATGAATTAACGCTTAAACTTCATCTCCTGGCCTCTAAAGAAACGTTTGAAAAAGAAGCGTCATCGATCTCGCAACTGGGCGAGTACCAAGAGCCAGTAAAGCCAGTGGAAGAAGTGGATCCTGTGCAGCCTGAGCAAGACTCAATGCAAACGGAATTGGTCACGGAAGAAGATCAATTAGGGTCAGATGCCTTAACTGCTGACGTATCGGTTGAGGAATTGCAAGAATCTGAACCAGCCGTCGTTCAGCCAGTGCAAGAACAGTATGATGTCATTTATGAATGGACTGAGGGGCAACGTTCATAGAGTTCTAATAACCACCTAAGTACGAAAGTGGTCATACTTAATTATAGAGAACCAGAAAACAGGCATCGAACACAAACACACATGAACCCATCCATGGGGCTTTGATTTGCCATCCATGGCAAATAGAGTTTGTTTATCGAACCCTGTTCCCTGACCAGTTAACTTTCCAGACTGGTATAATATTTTGAAAATAATAAAAAAGAGTCGCAATTCGCGACTCTTTTTTTGCGTAATTACACGCCTTATTTTTTGAATTTCGCTTTTTCTTCTTTTTCTACCTGAGATAAGCGCTTCAATTTAAGTCCCAGCTCTTTACCTCTGGCGCGTGCAAACAGAATGTTGCCAAAAAAGCCTAAGGTTGTGAGTACGAGTTCAACCACTGCGAGCCAACGCTCTCCACCATCGACATATAAAATGGTTAATGCGTGTAGAAAGTACAGCATTAACACAAAGTTTGCCCATGCGTGAGTATATGGCTTGCCTGCTAATATGCCTGGTAAAGGGAGTAACAATGGGATACACCAAGCAATGGCAAGTGTTGTGCTACTCAAATGAGGGTGAGGAGACAGCGCGAGCTGCCAAATTGCTACCCAAGCTAATAACGCTAAGTTGCCGATCAAAGCTAAATAACGATAGCTTTTGGTTTTCGCACCGAGTGCAGGTTGGTCAAAAGATTCAGACATCGACTTACTATCCTTGAATTTACTAACTGCCTTTCAGCTTTATGGCCGCTGTTGCCAGTCGTTTACCCAACTTCTGTGCCAGGCGAACCTCATCATTAGTGAGAGTGGGCTCTTTGCCGACACTACTCGCGCCATAAGGGGTACCACCTGACTGAGTTAAGTGTAGCTCTGGCTCTGCATAAGGAATTCCCAGTAACATCATCCCGTGATGCAATAATGGGGTCATCATGCTTTGGAGTGTTGTTTCCTGACCACCATGCATCGAAGAAGATGAGGTAAATACACACGCTGGCTTATCGATTAAGTCGCCGCTTACCCACAAAGGAGTGGTTTGATCCCAGAAGTGCTTTAACGGCGCAGCCATGTTGCCAAACCAGACGGGACTACCAAATGCAAGGCCATCGCATTGTTTCAGTTCTTCTAGAGTAACAATTGGATCGGAAGGGGTATGTGAGTGAGGTGACAATTCTTCAACTGTACGCAAAATTGCTTCGCAGTGAGGAGTCGATTCGACTCCTCTTGCTATCTGTCTTGCCAGTTGTTTTGTTGCGCCGTGACGGCTGAAGTACAAAATAAGGATCTGGCAATCCATTTATAGAATATCCAACACTTGCTCTGGTGGGCGGCCGATTTTCGCTTTGCCGTTTGCGACAACAACAGGGCGCTCAAACAGCTTTGGATTTTGTGCCATTGCTTCGAACAGTTGTTCATCGCTGACTGACGCATCACCTAAACCCAGCGCTTTGTAGTCGGCTTCTTTGGTACGCATCATGTCACGAACCGCTGAGAAGCCGAGTTGAGCATAAAGTGCTTTCAGTTGTTCCACGCTAAGTGGGTTATCCAAATACTTGACGATTTCTGGTGTAACACCATTTTGTTCCAGTAGTTCTAGAGTTTGGCGGCTCTTTGAGCAACGAGGGTTGTGATAAATCACGACTGACATGGTTTTCTCCATTTCGTTATTGTAATGCCATGAATCGATCTCTTTGGATCATGAGTTGGTCAATACGAGCATCGTACCGTGCTTGCTCTAAACTGCCCAACTTGGCCATTTTACTTGCTTCACTATAATATTGAATCGCTTTATTCCAATTCGCGCGTAACGCCAAAATTTCGGCGCGTGCAGCCAATTCCTCATCGTTACGTCCTAACTCGTGATAGGTTTTCGACAATAGCTGCCAACCATTGCTGTCTTCAGGATTATCATGGGTGTAACGTTGAAGAATACGCACCGCTTGATCATTTTCATTGGCGTCAAGCAGGGCATTCGCATAGTTAATTGTCAGAACTTTATTCTGTGGGTTACGCGTGAGTGCTTTACTCAGCATGTTTATCGCTTTTTCTGGTTGTTCCTTTTCGATATACAGATCACTCATCGCATCAAGATAAAACGGATTACCCGGATCTTGTGCCAGCAGTTTGTTCAGTATCGGTTCTGCTTTTGATAACTGTTTTCTGTCTAAGTGAACCAGAGCTCGGCCATAATCAAACGCTGGCATGATGTCCGCTGTGGCTTTCTTCTGCGTGCGCTCAAACCAACCTAACGCGGCTTGTCCATCAATACCTGCATAACGGGCGACGATACGTGCGCGGGCGAGGTGATAGTCAATCGACGGAAGTATACGCAGCGGTGGGTAAGCCCGTGCTCGTTGTCGACTGTCTGTGATCCGGTCTTCAGGAAGCGGGTGAGTAAGCAGCATCGGAGGCGGCTTACTGGCATAACGATACTCGTCAGCGAGCCGGCCGAAGAAGCGTGGCATGGCTTGTACATCAAACCCTGCTTTGGCCAGTGTCGAGATGCCAAAACGGTCGGCTTCTTTCTCGTTAGCGCGTGTATAGTTTATCTGACTTTGCATGTTGCCTGCCGTAGCGGCTGTAATGGCGGCAATGCCAGCTTCTGGTGCGGCGATGGAAAGCAGTAGCGCACCTGCCAATGCGGCCAAAGATGCTGGTGAGCGTCTTGCTTGCTCCTCCATACTACGAGCGAGATGGCGCTGAGTCACGTGTGCGATTTCGTGTGCAACTACCGAAGCGAGTTCACTCTCACTATTAGCGTGTAGAAACAAACCGGAATGCAAAGCAACATACCCACCAAAAAACGCAAAGGCGTTGATGTTGCGATCACGAATCATGAAAAAGTGGAATGGCGTCTTTACATCATTGGCATTGGCCACCAAACGGTGACCGAGGGAATCAATATACTCATTAATCACAGGATCGTTAACAAGCGGCTTACTCGCTCTGAGCATGCGCATGTAGGCATCACCATAAATCAACTCTTGGTCTATCGACAGAGTGCTACCTGCGGCGGTTCCAATATCTGGTAAGTCGATACTATTGGCGTAGGTTGTTGGCGAACTAATTGCAGCAGCAATACATAAGCAAACTAGCGATCGAGTGCGTTTTAACATACGTTTTAAAGGTTCTCCCAAATACCTGAGCATGTGGTAGGAGGCCGTGTACATCACAACGTCACCACTATACTGTACGGTCATCCTGTTGGATAAGTATGGCCCAAATAACCTCGAGAAACTCGTGGTACCATGACACCTTAGCGTCATTTGGGTATATGCTAGCAATAAGACCGAGAATAAACGAATTGGTTTCGTAAATTGTTTATATCTGAGTGATTTCAGTATCTGGTTAAATCATGTCAGAAGTGCTAGCACCAACGTAAAAAGCCGTTACAATACAACCCTATCATAAGTGCAGAGCAATACAATGGAATCCATGTTACTTGATTTACGCAAGCAACGCTGCCCTTTAGCACTGTTACTTGCAAAGCGTCACACTGCAGAGGCTTTTGGAGGAGAAAATCATCAATATCATAAGCTTGTCATTCAAATAACGGATAACAGCTCTAAACAAGATATTGTGAAATACCTAAACACCCAAGGGTACGTGGTTGATTGCCAACCAACATCAGATCACTACACATTGACTGTTTTCAATAAGGAATCCGCTTAGATGTTCGAAATGGTAAGTCGTTGGTATCAACGTCGATTCTCAGACCCTCATGCCGTGAGCCTGGTAGCGATCCTACTGTTTGGCTTTATCACGATTTACTTTTTCGGCCATCTCATTGCACCACTTTTAGTGGCGATTGTACTCGCCTACTTGCTGGAGTGGCCGGTAGTGCAAATGTGCCGTATGGGAATGCCGCGCACCTTGTCCGTCATCATCGTATTACTGATTTTTATTAGTTTGATGCTGATCGCCTTGTTTGGTTTAGTGCCAACCATTTGGACTCAGGTTGGAAATCTAATCAACGATATCCCGAATATGTACAATGGCTTACAGAAGTTTATTGTCACCCTGCCACAGCGCCACCCGGAACTCGCGAACATGGAGATTGTGGAAACCATCGTAACCAATGCGAAAAACCAGGCATTGAGCTTAGGAGAAAGCGTGGTTAAGGGCTCCCTGGCTTCTTTAGTTAGTTTAGCGACATTAGCGGTGTATTTAATTCTGGTTCCTTTACTGATCTTCTTTTTGCTAAAAGACAAAGAGGAGATGCTCGGAATGGCCAGCGGAATTCTGCCTAAAAACCGTAGGCTAGCTAATAAAGTCTGGCACGAGATGAACCAACAAATCTCGAATTATATTCGCGGTAAAGTGCTCGAAATTCTGATTGTCGGTGGGGTGAGTTATGTCACCTTCGCGATTCTGGATTTACGTTACTCTGTATTGTTAGCCGTCGCGGTTGGGTTATCCGTTCTTATCCCATATATTGGCGCAGCGGCAGTCACTGTACCTGTTGCGATTGTAGGCTTGTTCCAATGGGGGCTTACCCCTCAGTTTTATTCGCTACTGATCGCGTACGGAATCATACAAGCACTGGACGGAAACGTGTTGGTGCCGGTGCTATTCTCTGAAGCAGTAAACCTCCACCCAGTCGCTATCATTATTGCAGTTCTGGTATTTGGCGGACTGTGGGGATTTTGGGGTGTATTCTTTGCTATCCCGCTGGCTACGTTAGTGAAAGCCGTTTGGAATGCGTTGCCAAGTACAGAAGACAGTGAACCTGCTGAGCAGGAATAGTGATACCAATCTGAGTGAATCAATTCGCACTGTCTGAGAGAAAAAAGAAAGCCCAGTATGTACTGGGCTTTCGTGTATTTAGGGGAATCAGGCGTTATTACGCGTTTTCGTTGAGATAGTTTAAAACCACTTCATGGTGATCTTTGGTTTTAAACTTATTGAACACGTGCTCAATCACGCCTTCTTCATTGATCAGAAAGCTGATACGGTGCAGTCCATCGTAGATCTTACCCATGAACTTTTTTTCACCCCAAACGCCAAACTGGTCTGCGACCGCATGGTCTTCGTCAGACAGTAGCGTGAAGTTAAGCTCGTCACGCTCGATAAACTTGCCCAGACGTTTAACTGGATCGATGCTCACGCCAAGCACAACCACATTATGTGCGTCGAGTTCTGCTTTAATGTCACGCAGGCCTTTTGCTTGCGTTGTACAGCCTGGGGTCATCGCTTTCGGGTAGAAGTAGAAAAGTACTTTCTTGCCTTTAAAATCACCAAGTGTCACTGTGTTGCCGTCTTGGTCGAGCAAAGAGAAGGCTGGCGCTGGCGAGCCTGCTGTCAGCGTATTCATTATGATTTCCTTTACTTTATAGTGTGTTTTTAATGAAATTCAGAGAACCTTGTACGTTGAGCGACTGACAAAGTTCATCGAAATCTTCTTGTAATTGCATCAGATTGCAATCGGCACTTACCGATGCAGTAATGGCGATGTGGAATTGATCGACATCGGCCTGAATTTTTGATTTGCTGATAGTTTGTGCGCTCAGCGAGTCCAGTCCAATCTGCTGGTCGGCGAAGAACTGAGTGAACCTTTCCGTGAGCCCTGGACGGTCTTCCGACTCGATAAACACTTCCATGGTGTAGCTGTTGTCGAGTAACTCATGAGTGGCGGTACGCTTCATTATCGTGATCAGGTCGTGTTCTTGTCCCAGTAAAGGCATCTGTGTTTCGACACGAGTAATATTACTGGTGCTACCCGTCAGCAGCATAATTAGGGTAAATTCATTGCCAAAAATAGCGATTCGGCTATCGACAATATTACAGCCAGCTTGCGTAACGAGCTTTACGACTTGGTTACAGATGCCTGGACGATCCGTTCCAACTGCTGTAAGTACCAGATGTTGCTTCATAAATGAGCTTCTTGTCCTTTCTTCAATAGAAAGATGTTAGCACAGATACGGCAGAGAAATATCGAGTCAGTCCGTTTTTGTTTACAACCTGGTTTTTTTATTCACTCAGGTCTGACTTGATTCAGCGCGCCGAAGAGTATATTTCTGAGCATAGTAAAAACGAGGTCTCTCAGGTGTTCATGTCTTGTTCTTCAACAATTGAATCAGTTAACTAACACAACTATCAAATTTGCGGGAATCAGTCCAAAGCGAGCATTTAAGTTGCGAGATCTCTAACATCTGATAATTATTCACTCATTTGTACTTTGTAAGCGAGTTTACGCTCTTGTGTTTTTCAATCGCATTACAGTACCATGCAGAAAGAACTAAATAAGGGAGATAAACATGTTTTCAGGAAGTATCGTAGCGCTGATTACGCCATTCAAAGCGGATGGTGAAGTAGACTTTGATGGTCTACAGAACCTGGTGGAATACCATATCGAATCTGGTTCAGATGGCATTGTGGCAGTAGGCACTACCGGAGAGTCGGCGACACTGACGATTGAAGAGCATGTAAAGGTTGTTAATAAGGCGGTAGAGTTTGCTAACGGTCGTATCCCTGTGATAGCAGGTACGGGTGCAAATGCAACTCACGAAGCGGTGACATTCAGTAAATTACTGGCTGATTCTGGTATCGCTGGCTTCCTAAGTGTAACGCCTTACTACAACAAACCAACGCAAGAAGGTTTGTACCTGCACTACAAAGCTATTTCGGAAGCGAGTGATGTACCACTCATTCTGTACAATGTACCGGGTCGCACGGCTGTCGATATGCAGCCAGAGACAGTGGCACGTTTGTCAAAGCTTGATAATATAGTCGGTCTAAAAGACGCGACAGGCGATTTGGACAGAGTTGCAATTCATCGTGAACTTTGTGGCGAAGATTTTATCTTACTAAGTGGTGATGATGCGACTGGCTTAGATTTTGTTAAGCTGGGTGGTAATGGGGTTATTTCTGTAACCAATAACATCGCCGCTAAAGATATGGCAGACATGTTCGATTTGGCAAGTGAAGGTAAGTACGAAGAAGCAGAAGCGATTAACCAGCGCTTAATGACTCTGCATAAGAATCTATTCGTTGAAGCAAGCCCGATCCCAGTCAAATGGGCAGCAGAAAAGCTGGGTTTGATCGACGATGGTAACTTGCGTCTTCCTCTAACCACGCTTTCTGAAAAAATGCAGCCGATCGTGGAACAGGCGTTAATCGACGCCCGTATTTATAAAGATTGAGTTACTAGGATTGACGTTCATACTGGGGGCTAATGAGCCCTCAGTGTTTTAGGAGTATAAATGAAGCTTTCAAGTCAGTTAGTGTTAAGTTCATTAGCTGTATTCGTATTGACTGCCTGTACAGGTGGTGCCACCCAACGCCGTCAGGCAAAGGACGATTTCGAGTATTTAAACACCCCTACGCTGGGTGAGTGGAATACGCCGCAAGGTGCTCAACCGCAGCTCTATCCTAACTACGAAATCCCTCAGGGGGCTTATGCTGGTGGTGTGGGTAAAAACGTTGATATTCGTCCACCACAGCAAGTGCTAGAACTGATTCCTGGTGCTCGTTTGGATCGCAGTCAAGATGGTGAAGTGACGCTATGGCTGCTCCGTAAAAACGAATTAGACAAAGTTTGGCAAACGGTACAAGGCATGGTTGAGGCCAGAAAAATTCCGGTTGAGAGCCAAACCGATTCTCGTATCGAAACGGGTTGGGTAACTTGGGACTCTGCTGATGAAGACATGGAGATTGGCAGCCGATACGAGATCTTGCGTACACAGGCTGGTAATCGTTATGGATTTAAAGTGGGTCTGATCGACTGGCGTGAAGGTGGTCAAATTAAAGAAGTCACTCCGACAAACCGTGAACGTTACAATGTGTTCATGACTAACCTGGTGACCGCGCGCTATGATCAACTCGTTCGTGAAGATGCGCAGCGTAAAGCTCAGGAGTTGGTAAAACAGATCCCTATTACGATGGGTACAGACCGAAGTGGACTTCCTGTCATTATCGCTCGTGCTCAATATGATGTACTGTGGCCGCGTCTACCAGTGATTTTGCCTAAGATGGGCTTCACTGTTGAGGACCGCACCCAATCTCAAGGTACGGTCGAAGCGAGATACGCCTCACCGGATGATGAATTCTGGAATGAGATTGGCGTTAAACCCGTTGATTTGGATGCGGGTAAATACACCTTCCTATTCGGCGACCTGGGTAACCGTACATCCATCAATATTACTGACTCTTCAGGTAAGCCTGTTGAAGAAGCATTCCTTAAATCACTGGCGCCAGTTCTGGCCGAAGTGGTTAAGCAGTAATTGATAAGCGACTGCTACTGATAGAAAAAAGGGACCGTTTGGTCCCTTTTTAGTTGGTATTCATTAACGAGAAGGATCGTCTTTTTTGTCTTTTTCCCCGTAGCGTTCCTGGTCGAGTTCATTCAATTTATCCAAGTCGTTCTTACGGCTTTTATCCATTTGATCAAACTTCATTTTGGCTGTGTATTTCAGTGCGGCAATGTTACCGATGATGACACTTAACACGACAATGATGATAACCCATGGGTTAGTGAGCAGTTCTATCATAGCGCCTCCGGCGGTGGCGTAATGTTACGAATAAACGTAGACACAATCTTATCTAAATTATTTAGTATTGAATCTATTCCCGCAATATTATGCTGCTGATTTTGTTTCATCAGTTCACTTCTCAGCAGCTCGGGCGTTAACTGTGAGCAACATTGCTGACCAACAGCTTTATGACTAATATGCCACGGTTCCATCGCGACGCCACCTAGATCTTCTTTATAAGGGCAGAAAAAACCAAATTCATCGAGATGTGCTTTCAACCACAGATAGAACTCATGTTGATGGCCGTCTAGATACTCCCAAGGCTCCAGTTGCAGAGAGGTACCTTTAGGTAACAAGTTACGAGCATAGACATCAAAATCACATCCCCAGTGGTGGCGACTTCCCCCGGGTAGAGCAGACCACCGCAGAATCGCCATTAACTTTTCTTCATCACTTAAAGCCGACTTATTCAGTGGTTTCGAGTCTGAATCAAGAATTGGCAACTCACCAGAAAATTTCCCGTTCCAGATTGAGCGCTGACGTGAAAAGTCGCGAAAGCCGCTGGCAATCTCCATTTTAAACCCAGCATTCGTCGCGGCCTCAATCATTCTCAGCAGGTCGGGCGCTACTTCGGGATGAAGCAAAAAGGCTTTGTTACCCACCATGATGGATTGAAGATGAGAGTCGGTCGTTCCTGTAAGTTGCGATGGTGTCATGTTGATCTCGTTAATGAACGCGCTGCTTAGGATGAATTACTTCGCCAGCAGATGCTTAAGCGTGTTTTGGTACATGTCGGTCAACTTCTCTAAGTCGTCAACTTTCACGCACTCGTTCACCTTGTGAATGGTTGCATTTACAGGCCCAAGCTCTACGACCTGGCCACCCATACGAGCAATAAAACGACCGTCCGAAGTACCGCCTGTTGTCAGCAACGCTGGTTTAGTATGGTTGACTTCATCAACGGCAGCGACAACGGCATCCAGTAACGCACCGGTATCGGTTAAGAACGGGTCACCGTTGAATGTCCAGTCAAGCTCGTAGTTAAGGTCGTATTTGTTCAGTGTTTCAGTGATACGCTCAACGATGATCTCATTGCTCAGTTCGGTGCTGAAACGCAGGTTAAACTGAACGTTGAATTCACCCGGAATGACGTTTGAAGCGCCGGTACCTGCCGATACGTTTGGAATCTGGAAACTTGTCGGTGGGAAGTAGTCGTTGCCTTTATCCCACTCGGTTGTCGCTAATTCATGAATGGCTAACAGAGAAGAGTGCACAGGGTTATTAGCTAGATGTGGATACGCCACGTGCCCCTGAGTACCTTTTACAGTCAGATCACCTGTGATCGAACCACGACGGCCATTTTTCACCACGTCTCCGACGATCTCGGTACTTGAAGGTTCACCAACGATACACATGTCAATGTTTTCGCCGCGTTCCATCAAGGTTTCTACGACACGCACGGTACCGTTGATGAAAGGGCCTTCTTCATCTGAAGTAATCAAAAAGCCGATAGAGCCTTTGTGATCCGGGTTGTCTGCAATAAAACGTTCAACGGCTACAATCATCGCAGCCAGAGAACCTTTCATATCAGCCGCACCGCGACCGTGAAGGTAACCATCAACTATGGTTGGCTCAAATGGGTGTGTATCCCAATGTTCAAGCTTACCCGCAGGCACAACGTCAGTGTGGCCTGCAAAGGCAAATAACGGTGCTTCGGTGCCGCGGCGAGCCCAAAAGTTGGTTGTATCTTCAAACACCATGACTTCGATTTCAAAACCAAGCGCTTTTAATCGCTCGATCATTAAGTCCTGGCAGCCCGCATCTTCAGGCGTTACGGATTGTCTGCTGATTAGGTCTTTCGCAAGAGCCAGTACTGGACTGTCTGTCATCCTTGAGTGTTCCTTAATTTATGAGTTAAAAATCGTTGTGTATTGATCTGCTTTAAAACCAATATGGAGCTGATCATTCACTTTTAAAATTGGGCGCTTAATCATCGCTGGGTTTTCCACTAGCAGCTTGATAGCATTTTCTTCATTCAGAGAATCTTTCTGTTCCTGAGTTAACTGGCGGAAAGTAGTACCACGTTTGTTCAGCACGATTTCCCAGCCTAGAGCATCACAAAATTCTGTCACCAATGCTTCATCTACGCCTTGTTTGCGGAAGTCATGAAACTCATACGCGATACCTTCCGCTTCTAACCATTTCTTGGCTTTTTTAATGGTGTCGCAGTTTGGGATACCGAACATGGTAATCGTCATAATGTTTCCTTTTCTCTTTTACTTTGTTCTTATGCACAGAGGCTGTGATTCTCTGGTGCTCAAGCTATTTTGGGCTGTTTATCGCATCCTACCAAGAAGCAATCAAACTGACAAAATGCGAAATAAAATAATTTATGACCTCGAAGTACGCCAAATTGCCGAGTTGGAAACGTTGATAACTTACAGAATGAGTGTAAATGGGAAATAACTTGTAGGAATTTGAGTAAAAAGACACCAAAAAAGGGTGGATAAGTCGAGTTATTGATCAAACGCAACATCTCGCTGTGCAAAAACGAAATAATGATTCAGCACAAGTTTAGGAGGTGTCAATGGAGTTGAGTCCTGTTTTTGCAAGGCGGTTATATTTGGCCTTGTTGGTCGAAAGCCTGGAAAGGCCAAATGTACCAAAATTAATCGAACAAACGGGGTGGCCTCGACGTACAATTCAAGATGTACTCAAGGCATTACCGGGTATCGGCATCGAGCTTATATTTGTTCAAGATGGTCGACGCCATAATGATGGCTATTACCAACTTTCGGATTGGGGACCTTTTGATAGTCAATGGGTTCTGGAGCGAGAGCGAGATATCGCTAGTAGCCTTGGATTTCGTGCATAAGCCAGCAATCGCTGGCTTTTTTTATCTATCGAAGTCGGCGAGACACTGCATGAATGACTTGCAGCGGTAGGCGATACAAAATTATTTACCCATTAACATGGTGGCGGCGAAGCCAATCCAGCTAAGAACCAGGAGTACCCATGGTAGCGCTGATGATTTCGACGTAGAGGGCTCAGCCGCAGCTTGAGGCTCGTGTTGCGGCTGTTGTTCTGTCTGGCGTTGCTTTTCTCTTTGCTGTTTCTTTTTAGCTTTGTCTGCTTGTCGGCTTCGTTCTTTTTGTTGTTTTTTATATAACGCAATGCCTTTCTCGATACCCTGAGCAATGAGTTTGGTTTGTTCCTTTGTTTGCCCAGGTTTCTGAGTTGCTCTGGCAATGTTCATTGCTTCGTTCTGAGTTTCTTGGGAAGGAACGGGAGCTGCTGTATTTTTCTTTTTCATGTTTTTATCTACTCGGCGCTAGGAGCCTGCGTTTGAAATTACTTAAGACTAGTGTACTCGCCACGTGGATTGAAATGAACCGCCTAACGCAAGTTCTGAACAAGCTTTCGCTTATTTTGTACGAGGTGAAGACTCTTATGGGTGCTTGTCGGGGTTGCGTTGCAGTTTCGCTGCGATCAGGTAAAGTGATTGCAGTAAGTTATTAAAGAAGAAGATATTGTGCGCTACGCATTGGATCAATATGACGCTCATGGGTTTTTAAAAGCGCCTATTTTTGTTTGGCTAGGGTGGATGTTTCTTGCCCGATCTTGGGTGGTATTTGCCATGGCAGGGGTAAGCCGGGAAAGTGGCAGTAAACTGTTGTCGATTGTCTATCCAGACTCGAGCACATTATATTTAGGTTTATCGATGGGCATTCCCAGCCTTTTAATGATGTGGCTGATGGGCTTGCGCCAACCTGATCGAAAACGGGTGAATAAAATAATGAGCTACGGGCGAGAGGTGACTTTGATCTTGTGCGGCATTCAACTTGCTCAGACTTTGTATCATGTTTATCTAGAGCATGGTGTATTCAACTGGGCAAACGCGCTGACCATCACCTTACTCGCTTGGTTTATGATCTACTTTCTGAATGGAAGGTGGGTGAAAGACTGTTTTTATGTGCCACATTTTGAGCATAATAAACAGCAGGCTTCAAAAAATTAAAAATCAATAACTTCCCGCACAGGGGCAAAGTATAGAGGAAACCTCAATGTTACAAGCTCAAACGGCTATCGTGCCAGAAGCAGGACCATTTGCACTGTACACTCAACTAAAAGTAAACCAGAACCGTGATAACGTATTGGCAAAACTTAAAGCGCTTCCAAAATTGGTTGAAGAGCTGAATAACAGCCAGCCAGGTGCTGATCTCACACTGTCCATCGCATTCACAAAAGCATTTTGGCAGCATCTAAATGTTGATGCGCCTGAGGAGTTAATTGACTTCCCACAGCTTGGCGAGGGTGACACCGTTGCGCCAGCGAGCGATGTTGATGTGTTGATTCACTGCCACTCAACTCGTCATGATTTACATTTTTACGTATTGCGTAAGTTCCTGACTGATACCGCAGAAGATGTCACTGTTGTTGATGAAACATATAGCTACCGTTACCTAGACTCCCGTGATATGACTGACTTTATCGACGGCACAGAAAACCCAGAAGGCGAAGAGCGAGCTGAAGTTGCCTTGATTAAAGAAGGCCCATTTGCTGGTGGTAGCTACGTAATGGCGCAGCGTTTTGAGCATAACCTTCCTGCCTGGAACCGTTTGAACGTAAAAGCGCAAGAGAAAGTGATTGGCCGTACCAAGCCAGATTCTATTGAGTTGGATGATGTGCCAGCCGCCTCTCACGTTGGTCGTGTCGATATCAAAGAAGAAGGCAAAGGTCTTAAAATCGTTCGTCATAGCTTGCCATACGGCACAGTGACTGGCGCTCACGGCCTGTTGTTTATCTGCTACTGTCATACACTGCATAACATCAAAGTGATGCTTGAAAGCATGTACGGTGTGACGGATGGTAAGACTGACCAGCTTCTGCGCTTTACTAAAGCCGTTACTGGTGCGTACTTCTTTGCACCGTCTCAGGTAATGCTGGCGGAACTTGCGATTAAGTAATTCTAAGCCCGTCATTTTGAAGCTCTCCAACCGGAGAGCTTTTTATTTTCTGTATCTTTCCCTCTTCCTGTCTTTTTACTCGTGATCCTGTTTCTAAAAACACTAAACCTTCCTCAAATCTGGCCGATAAATATTCACTGCCTTCATAATTCGGGAGTACATTCTTGTGGCGATCACCGTTAATACCAATGTTTCAGCTTTGGTTGCGCAGCGTAATTTGACCAACGCAACTGATATGCTGAATCAATCCATGGAGCGTTTGTCTTCAGGGAAGCGTATTAACAGCGCAAAAGATGATGCGGCAGGTCTGCAAATCTCTAATCGCTTACAGGCGCAGATGCGTGGTTTGGATGTTGCAGTACGAAATGCGAATGATGGTATTTCGATCATGCAGACCGCAGAAGGTGCAATGAACGAAGTCACCAACATTATGCAGCGTATGCGCGATCTTTCCCTCCAGTCGGCAAATGGTTCAAACAGCAAAGCAGAACGTATGGCACTGCAAGAAGAAGTCAGTGCATTGAATGATGAGCTGAATCGTATCGCGGAAACCACCTCGTTTGGCGGACGCAAATTGCTCAATGGCAACTTCGGTAAATCAGCGTTTCAGATTGGCGCGGCTTCAGGAGAAGCGGTACAAATCGAATTGAAGTCTATGCGCACTGATGGGCTAGATATGGGTGGATTCAGTTACATTTCGCGGGGCAGAGCAGGGTCTGATTGGAAAGTGAAGAATGACTCAAACGAGCTTACCATGTCCTTTGTTAACCGCTTGGGTGAAACAGAGCAAGTCCATATTAGCGCGCAAGCCGGTGACGACATTGAAACCTTAGCCACCTACATAAATGGTCAAACCGACAAAGTTTCTGCTTCAGTCAATGAAGACGGGCAATTACAGCTCTTTATGGCTGGCAAAGAGACATCTGGCACGGTGTCATTTTCCGGCGATCTGGCGAACGAGTTAGGGTTGGGGCTGAAAGGTTATCAAACGGTCGATAACATCGACATCAGCAGCGCTGGTGGAGCCCAGCAAGCGGTGGCGGTTCTGGATGCGGCGATGAAGTATGTCGATAGTCATCGTGCCGAGCTTGGTGCTTATCAAAATCGCTTTAACCATGCGATTAATAACTTAGATAGTATTCATGAGAACCTGGCGGCTTCCAATAGTCGAATCGTAGACACGGATTATGCCAAAGAAACCACCCAGATGGTCAAACAGCAGATCTTGCAGCAGGTCAGTACTTCAATTCTTGCTCAAGCTAAACAAGCACCAAATCTTGTTTTGTCTTTGCTTGGCTAATGTCATCCCGCTAAAAATCAGAAAAAACTGCCTGTATCGACAGGTGAAAAAGAAGCTTTAGTGAAAATTTGACGTTTTTTTGCTTTTTTATCTATTTCGTCACGATCGCCCCTAAAAATGAACTTTTTCTAAAAAAATCGAACATTTTCCCTAAAGAAATCAGATCTTGCGTCGTTAATAAAAGTAACTTTGAGAGAACTACTTGGTTTTCCGAGACGTCGGAAACCGCTACACCGGAAAATCAATTGGAGAAATCACCATGGCAGTGACTGTAAACACAAACGTATCAGCGATGACCGCTCAGCGTTACCTAAACAATGCAAACTCATCTCAACAAACGTCTATGGAGCGACTGTCTTCTGGCTTTAAAATCAATAGCGCAAAAGATGACGCAGCTGGCCTTCAAATCTCGAACCGTTTGAATGTGCAAAGCCGTGGCCTGGATGTGGCTGTTCGCAACGCGAATGACGGTATCTCCGTTGCACAAACTGCTGAAGGTGCGATGAACGAGACCACCAATATTCTACAACGTATGCGTGATCTGTCACTTCAATCAGCAAACGGTTCTAACTCAAAAGCAGAACGTGTTGCGATTCAGGAAGAAGTGACGGCACTGAACGACGAGCTTAATCGTATCGCGGAAACCACCTCTTTTGGCGGTAATAAGCTTCTTAACGGCACATATGGCACCAAATCATTCCAAATCGGCGCAGATAATGGCGAAGCCGTCATGCTTGAGCTGAAAGATATGCGTTCTGACAACAAAATGATGGGTGGTCTTAGCTACCAAGCTGAAAATGGCAAAGGTAAAGACTGGAATGTGTCTGCAGATAAATCAGACCTGAAAATCAGCCTGACAGACAGCTTTGGTCAAGAGCAAGAAATCTCAATCAATGCAAAAGCGGGCGATGACATTGAAGAGTTGGCTACCTACATCAACGGTCAAACGGATCTGGTAAAAGCATCAGTCAATGAAGATGGCCAATTGCAAGTCTTCGCCGGAAACAACAAAGTAGAGGGCGAATTGTCATTCTCTGGTGGCCTATCTGGTGAATTAGGTCTGGATGAAGGCAATAACGTCACGGTTGATTCTATTGATGTCACGTCTGTGGGCGGAGCGCAAGAATCAGTAGCAATCATTGATGCAGCTCTGAAATACGTAGACAGCCACCGTGCAGAGTTAGGTGCATTCCAAAACCGTTTTGAGCATGCAATCAACAACTTGGATAATGTTAACGAGAACGTGAATGCGTCGAAGAGCCGTATTAAAGATACTGACTTCGCCAAAGAAACGACAGAAATGACCAAGTCTCAAATTCTATCGCAAGCGTCAAGCTCAATCCTTGCGCAAGCGAAACAAGCGCCGAACTCAGCGCTAAGTCTGCTAGGTTAAGCGTTATACCAACATTAACCCCAGACGAGAACCTCATTGGCTCGTGGTGAGAGATGAGCGAGTAAACCCGGCTTCGGCCGGGTTTTTTTCTATCTATAGAAAGTACGTTGATGGGCTATTTGGCCACACTGGATGACGGTCACACTTCTCTAAGTCAACGAAACTAATCGCAAAAAAATGGGAAATTCTCCTAAAGGAACAGTCTTGATCGCCGTTAAAGGGATTGAGAGAAATGAGATGTACCTAAGTGAGGTGAGAGACACGAAGGTACATTCACAAATGCCTTAAGGAGATCAACTATGGCGATAAACGTTAATACTAACGTTTCTGCAATGACCGCTCAGCGTTACCTGAACCAGGCCGCTGATGGTCAACAAAAATCAATGGAACGTTTGTCTTCGGGTTATAAAATTAATAGCGCGAAAGACGATGCTGCGGGCCTACAGATTTCAAACCGTTTGAACGCTCAAAGCCGTGGCCTGGACATGGCAGTGAAAAACGCCAACGACGGTATCTCTGTTGCACAGGTTGCTGAAGGTGCAATGAATGAATCGTCGAATATCCTGCAACGTATGCGTGACTTGTCACTTCAGTCTGCCAACGGTTCTAACTCAAAAGCAGAACGTGTTGCGATACAGGAAGAAGTAACGGCGCTCAACGATGAGTTAAACCGTATTGCGGAAACCACCTCTTTTGGTGGTAACAAGCTTCTCAACGGCACTTACGGTACACAGTCTTTCCAAATCGGCGCGGACTCAGGTGAAGCAGTCATGCTTTCTATGGGTAACCTGCGTTCTGACACTTCTGCTATGGGTGGCAAAAGTTACGCTGCAGAAGAAGGCAAAGATGCCTCTTGGGCTGTCGGTGAAAAAACTCAGCTTAAAATGAGTTACACCAACACGCACGGTGAAGAGAAAGAGCTGACTATCGATGCAAAACAAGGCGATGATATTGAACAGTTAGCGACTTACATCAATGGTCAAAATGACGATGTGAAAGCATCAGTTGGCGAAGATGGTAAGCTGCAAGTCTTTGCTTCTTCTCAGAAAGTAACCGGTGAAGTTGAATTCTCAGGCAACCTGGCTGGTGAAATTGGTTTCGGTGATGCCAAAGATGTGACGGTTCAAGACATCGACGTTACAACGGTAGCGGGCTCTCAAGAAGCTGTCGCTGTTATCGATGGTGCGCTTAAGTCAGTGGACAGCCAGCGTGCGTCGCTTGGTGCGTTCCAAAACCGCTTCAATCATGCGATCAGCAACCTAGACAACATTAATGAAAACGTTAATGCGTCTAAGAGCCGTATTAAAGATACTGACTACGCGAAGGAAACAACGGCAATGACTAAGTCGCAAATCCTTCAGCAAGCGAGTACTTCTATTCTGGCACAAGCGAAGCAGTCACCATCTGCAGCGCTAAGCTTGTTGGGCTAACTAGGCTAGCTAAGTCAAGCGATAGACCCTATCGTTAGCTCATAAGTTGGAAGGGAGATTGTAATGGAAATAGCCTCCTACACATCGAACATCCAGTCTTACGGTGCAGAGGATGGCACCAAAGTTGCTAGTAAAAATGGCTATGGCATAGGTGTGCCGGACCCAGCAAGTTCAGTCGGTGATATTTCTCTGCAACAAGTGAAAGGCACCGAGCACGACCTCTCTGTTCAAGCTGCGATCAAGATGGCGGAAAGCCGTCAGGAGCTGAACAGAGAAGAACGTGAAAAAATGGTCGCACAAATGAATGAGTTTGTTGTGTCCATAAACAAAGGAGTGGCGTTTCGCGTGGATGAAGAATCTGGCAGAGACGTGGTGACGATTTACGAAGCCAAAACGGGCGACGTGATTCGTCAAATTCCTGATGAGGACATGCTGATCGTTTTGCGTCGCCTAGCTGAGCACACAGCTAACAGCGGTTTGTTAGTTGAAAAAGTTTAATACCAATCGTAGTAAATAACTGGTCATTCTAGCTTGTTAAAACACTCGATAACGGCGTTAACGTTTCGTTGTAAAAGAAGTTTGATTGTAGAATAACTACTTATCGAAAAATTTTGCCTTGTTCTCAAGCATTTTTCCTACGCTATTTCTGATCACTTACTTACTGTGATTGGTATAAGTCATTTTTAGAGGTGATTTAATGAGTTTAGGCCCGTTGGGGATGTCTGGTGGCATGGATATTAATTCCATGGTCAGCAAAATTGTCGATGCCGAGCGTGTACCAAAGCAGCAACGCATTAACAATGAACGCACGACGATAGACGCCAGCATCAGCGCTTATGGGCGACTCAGAGAATCGCTGGATACGATGAAAAATCTCATGATGAACTTTCGTCAGGAAAAAGCTTTTGCTGCCCGGACGGTTGATACCACTGACGATAAAATCGTATCTGCCACTGCAACTACTGATGCTATAGCTGGTAAGTATGCTATCGATGTGTTGCAGCTTGCACAAAGCCATAAAGTTGCGTCTGATGTCCTACCAGAAGACGCAAAGTTTGGTCCGGGTAAGCTGCAAATTTCGCTTGGTGAAGACAGCTTTAACATCAATGTCCGTTCAAGATCTAAGCTCGTTGATGTGGTACGTAGCATCAATGGTGCGAGAGACAATCTGGGTGTACGTGCTTCTGTTATCAACGATACCGAAGGACCACGCCTTATCCTTGCCTCTAATCACTCCGGTAAGGATCACCAAATTACCGTCACAGTAGACGCCGAACAAGGTAACCCACTCAAAAAATTCGCTTACCAAACACTTGAACAGCGAGTACGAGCTTTGGAAGAAGCACGCACTGCAGCAGAAGAAGTGCTAGGTCCTTTGCAGATTGAAGAGCCACCAACGGATTCCGTCCTACTCGATGAAAGCGGCAATCCTCTACCACCTGAAATGCAACCTGCCAAAGGGGATCGCGAGGCTAAGCAAAACGGTGCGACTAATGAGCCGATTTCTGCTGCCGGCGCAGCCGCTGCCAAAGCGGGACAAGACGCGCTCGAAAAAGCGCAAGAACGAGCAAGTTGGCGCCCCGAAGATCGTATTCCTGGTTGGACAGAAACGGCCTCAGGTACCTTACTTGATTCATACCAAGAGCCAGAACTCGAGCTGGATGAGAAGGCGATTGAAAAAGCGCCCGATGTTCCGGGTTGGAGCAATGCTGCATCTGGTACGCTGACCGACTCTTATGTCACCGCCAAAGAAGCCAAGCAACTGCTTGATCAAGAGAAAGCCGAAATCGAGCAGAAAATGGCTGATGAAAAGCAGGCACTTGACGCGAAAGTGAAGCGTGGTGAATTGACCGAAGAGCAAGCGAAGCAAATCCACCGATCCAAGTTCTCACCAGAAGAGCGTACGCGACTTGAAAAAATAGATGCAGCCGAAGCCAAAATTGCTCAGGCCGAGTCGTTGTTCGAAGGCTATAGCGGCATGACCGAAGTTCAGGCGGGGCAGGATTCCGTCGTATTATTAGATGGCGTCGCCAAACTTTCGAGTCACAACAACGTTATTGAAGATGCCATCGAAGGCGTTGATCTCACATTGAAAGGTAAGTCTGAACCGAATCAGACACCAGCTGAAATAGGTGTTGAATATGACCGTCAGGGCGTACGCAGTGATATAGAGAATTTTGTGGCGGCTTACAACTCGTTCTATCAAACCTCACAGGCACTGGCGAGCGTCGACCCGCTGACCGGGCAAAAAGGTCCGTTATCTGGAGACAGTACAGTACGAAGCGCTGATGCGAGACTTAAATCAGTGTTTTCCTCCCAAATTGACAAAGCGCCAGAAAACCTCAAGTCACTCACTGAATTTGGTATTACCACGACACGACAGGGCACGCTCGAGATTAACTACGACATGCTTGACCGTCAGTTAAACAACAACTTCAACGAGCTAGAAATGTTCTTTGGTGGTAACACTGGCTTCGCGAAACGAATCGAAGATGCCATCCACGGTATTACGGGAATGACCGGCAGCATTCGTACTCGAGAGAAAAGCCTTACTGAGCAGAACTACCGTTTGAATGACGATCAAGTGGCGCTCGATCGCCGCATGGAGAGTTTAGAGCAGCGTACCCACGCTAAATTTTCCGCCATGCAAGATGCGACGGGTAAGATGCAAGGCCAGTTAGGGGCTCTAATGAGTGCTCTGGGCTAATCGATGCGAAGTGAACTGATTGAAATTAATAATGTGGATCAACGCATTAACCAAGAACTGCAAAAAGTAGACATTAATACTGAAGAAATTCTTCGCTTGGTCGATATCAGAGAAAGCTTACTGCAAAACTTGCTGCCAATAGCTCAGGAAAATCCATTGCTTAAGCAAGAAGTCGAGTGGCAAGACTTGCTCGCTCGGACCCAAAAAATTGTAGAGTTGATGCAATCAGAGACGTCAAAGGCCGGAAAAGCGCTGCACAAATTGCGCTATGGCCAACGCTCGCTTCAGCAGTACAAAAAGTTTATTTAGAAAGAGGATTACTATGCGCGGATCTTTGCAAGCATACAAAAAGGTATCAGTCGACAGCCAGCTAAGCGCGGCTTCTCCGCACAAAGTCATTCAAATGCTAATGGCTGGTGCAATTGAGCGCCTTATTCAAGGTAAAGCAGCCATGCAAGCAGGCAACATTCCAGTAAAAGGTGAGCGCTTGAGTAAAGCGCTAGACATTATCATCGCGCTGCGTAGCTGCTTGTCGATGGATGATGGTGGCGAGATTGCCTCAAACTTAGATTCACTGTATGAGTTTATGATTACACAAATTTCTTCGGCCAATCATAAAAATGATCCACAAGCTATTGATGACGTTATCGATATTATTCGAGAGATAAAATCAGCGTGGGATCAGATCCCGACGGAGTTCCATAATTTAACGGCTGAAGAAGTCGGCATTTAACAAATAAAACAAAGTGTTATATTGAGTGAATATATATTGAGCGCTTAAGAAACAAGTTGTGCACCAAAGTCACAATCACGATCAGAGTGCTTGATTGCTTGGTTGCCTTATTTTTATATTCAAATAAAATAAGGGCCATTAGTAGCCCTAATGGCTTTTTTTGTTGCTGATTTCCCCTTTGTCTCTCGTGCATTGAGTGTGGCGTTTCCGCCTTTCTAAACACTCATTTGAGCTAATCAAGGTTTGGCCGCAACACATCCAAAAATAAAGGCAATCATTCTTAGTTATGCAAGGTTTGGCAAAACTGCTTGTAATCGATGACGATGCTTCAAGTCGTTTAAATTTAAGCAATATATTGGAATTTGTTGGAGAAAGTTGCGAAGCTGTCAGTTCTGAACAGCTAGATGATGTTGATTGGTCTGAACTCTGGTCTGGCTGCATTATCGGCAATATTTCATCAGGTTCAGCAGCGACCACCGTCGTGACTCATCTTCGTGATGCCTATCACATTCCATTGCTCGTAATGGGATGTTTTCCGCTATCGGTTGATGACTTGCCGAGCTATGTCGGTGAGTTAGAACTGCCTTTAAATTACCCGCAACTGAGTAACGCCTTGCGTCATTGCAAAGACTTTCTGGGTCGCAAAGGTGTGAACGTACTCGCAAGTGAACGAAAAAACACGCTTTTCCGCAGTCTAGTGGGCCAGAGCCGTGGCATTCAGGAAGTTCGTCACCTTATTGAGCAAGTCGCCAAAACTGAAGCCAGCGTTTTAATTCTGGGTGAATCAGGAACGGGTAAAGAAGTCGTTGCACGTAATATCCACTACCATTCCAAATATTCTAATGGCCCATTTGTGCCGATTAACTGTGGTGCGATTCCTCCTGAGCTTTTAGAGAGTGAATTGTTTGGCCATGAAAAAGGCGCGTTTACCGGGGCTTTAACGTCTCGTAAAGGTCGTTTTGAGCTGGCTGATGGTGGCACCTTGTTCCTGGATGAAATTGGCGATATGCCGATGCCGATGCAGGTAAAGCTACTACGAGTGCTTCAAGAGCGCTGTTTTGAGCGAGTGGGTGGCAACAACACGATTAAAGTCAACGTTCGTATTGTGGCTGCTACGCACCGTAACCTCGAGAATATGATTGAAGAAGATACTTTCCGTGAAGACTTGTTCTATCGCCTCAACGTATTCCCAATTGAAATGCCGGCGCTGAAAGCTCGCAAACAGGACATTCCTCTGTTGCTGCAAGAATTGATGGCGCGTTTAGAAGCAGAAGGTGGACAGCCAATCTGCTTTACGTCGCGTGCTATTAACTCTTTGATGGAGCATGACTGGCCAGGTAATGTACGTGAGCTGGCAAACTTAATCGAACGTATGGTGATTCTCTACCCGAACAGCTTGATCGATGTGAATCACCTGCCAACAAAATATCGCTACAGTGATATTCCCGAGTTCCAGCCTGAAGGGAATCCTTTTGTCTCAATTGAAGAGCAAGAACGCGATGTATTTCAGGATATCTTCTCGGAAGACTTCAGCTTTGATGAGCTTGATGATTTAGATAACAACGCAAATGCACCGCAGGAACTTCCTCCTGAAGGCGTCAACCTTAAAGAGCTATTGGCAGATCTGGAAATCAACATGATCAGTCAGGCGCTTGAAGCCCAAGGTGGTGTGGTAGCACGAGCAGCCGATATGCTGGGAATGCGCCGCACGACTTTGGTTGAGAAAATGCGCAAGTACAACTTGCAACGCTAACTCTGCACGCCCAATGAGTGGTTTTCTCCAAGACAAAACCGCTCAAATTCTTATGTCAATTTGGTGTCAACTTATTGTCGATAATGTAAGTTGCTGATAAATAGATTAAAATATCTTGGTATGCTTATTGCTTACTAAGCTGTTTTACTATTTAGTGGCGATATTTCGACAGGCAGCTAATGGAAGATAACACCAACCAATCCCATCTGGACTCAGTTGAAAACCAAGTCGAACGTTATAAACAGGTCCTGGATGTTATGCCTGCGGGAGTCATCCTGCTGGATACGTTCGGTGTCGTGCGCGAAGCGAACCCGGAAGCACACCGTATTCTGGAAATCCCCTTGGTGAATGAAAAGTGGTTCAACGTCATTCAGGCGGCATTCGATCCGCGTGAAGATGACGGCCACGAAGTATCACTGCGCAATGGTCGCAAAGTGCGTTTGGCGATTTCTGCCTCTGAAACGGGTCAGCTTATCCTGATTACTGACTTAACCGAAACACGTTTATTGCAGTCCCGAGTCAGTGACTTACAGCGATTATCGTCTTTGGGGCGTATGGTGGCCTCTCTAGCCCATCAGGTCAGAACGCCATTATCCAGCGCTATGCTGTATGCGTCCAATCTGGCAGCTCCTAACCTTCCGTCGAATACGAGAGAGCGATTTCAAAGTAAATTGATGGCTCGATTGCACGATCTGGAAAAGCAGGTCAATGACATGCTGCTTTTTGCCAAAGGTGGTGACAATAAAGTTATCAAGCCATTTACGATTGCTCAGCTGGTCGCTGAATATCAGCCAATGGTTGAAGCTGCCTTAAAAAGTAACAGTATTGATTATTTTCTCGAAGTCGAAGAGGACCACACTGAGCTGTTTGGGAATGCCAATGCCATCGCATCAGCCTTGAGCAACTTAGTCATGAATGCGATTCAGATGTCAGGTAAAGAATCGCAAATTGATATTTTTTTCCGCCCGGTCAACGGTGAACTGCGTATTTCTGTGCAGGATAACGGACCGGGAGTACCTAAAGAGCTACAAAGCAAGATTCTAGAGCCCTTTTTTACCACCCGTTCTCAGGGAACAGGGTTAGGTCTTGCAGTGGTTCAAATGGTTTGCCGTGCCCATGACGGTCGATTGGAACTTATCTCAGAGCAGGGTGATGGAGCCTGCTTTACTATGTGCATTCCGCTAGAGCGAGTGCAAGCAGAAACGCAATAAGCGGCTTCTGCCAATAAGGAGAATCATAATGGCACAAAGCAAAGTTCTTATCGTAGAAGATGACGAAGGTCTGCGTGAGGCCCTAGTGGATACTCTCGCTCTGGCTGGCTATGAATGGCTGGAAGCTGACAGTGCGGAACAGGCACTGGTTAAGCTGAAGTCAAATACGGTCGACATCGTTGTCTCTGATGTACAAATGGCCGGAATGGGCGGTTTAGCATTGCTAAAAAACATCAAACAAAACTGGCCGAATTTGCCTGTTTTATTGATGACGGCGTACGCCAATATTGAAGATGCCGTTTCCGCGATGAAAGACGGCGCGATTGACTATATGGCGAAACCATTCGCGCCTGAAGTTTTACTTAATATGGTCAGCCGCTATGCGCCAATCAAAAGTGATGATGGTGGTGACGCTGTGGTTGCGGATGAAAAAAGCTTGCGACTATTAGCCTTGGCGGATCGAGTGGCACGTACTGATGCCAATGTGATGATCCTCGGGCCAAGCGGTTCGGGAAAAGAGGTGATGTCACGTTACATCCATAATGCTTCCAACCGCAAAGATGGCCCTTTTGTTGCGATCAACTGCGCTGCCATTCCTGACAATATGCTCGAAGCGACGTTATTTGGTTACGAAAAAGGCGCTTTTACCGGGGCTGTACAACCTTGCCCGGGGAAATTCGAACAAGCTCAAGGTGGGACTATTTTGCTGGATGAGATCAGCGAAATGGACTTGAATCTTCAGGCCAAGCTATTGCGTGTTCTGCAAGAGCGTGAAGTCGAGCGTTTGGGCAGCCGCAAGAGTGTCAAACTGGATGTTCGCGTCTTGGCAACCAGTAACCGCGACCTTAAACAATATGTGTCGGAAGGTAACTTCCGTGAAGATTTATATTACCGCCTTAATGTTTTCCCAATTGCATGGCCAGCACTGTGTGAACGCAAAGGTGATATTGAGCCGCTAGCCAAACACCTTGTTGAGCGTCACTGCGGCAAGATGGGGATGCCAGTGCCGAAGCTTTCTGCGTCTGCGGTCGATAAACTGCTTAACTATCCTTGGCCGGGTAATGTGCGCGAGTTAGATAACGTGGTGCAGCGTGCACTGATTCTAAGTGAAAATGGCGACATTGATGGCGAACATATTTTGCTTGAAGGTGTGGACTGGCAAGACGCCAACAGCTTGCAACGTGTGGTGCAAAATGCACAAGCCTTGGTACCGGATGTCAAGCCCGTCGCTCAGGCAGAAAGCGTGAGCCGTGTTGCGTCTGGTGGTGAAGGCTTAGGGAGTGAGTTACGCGATCAGGAGTATGCGATCATTCTTGATACGCTGGTGGAGTGTAACGGTCGTCGCAAAGACATGGCGGACAAACTCGGTATCAGTCCACGCACGCTACGCTACAAACTGGCGAAGATGCGTGATGCAGGCATCGACATTCCCAATTAATACGGACGAGTGTAGCGGTCCTTTTTGCGCATAAAATCACAATGCTTGGGCAAAACCAAGCAAATCATTACCACCTTATGGCACGTTAATTGCTTCGATAATGAACAGTTTTATTAATAGTCAAACAATTGGCTCCGAGGTGGTAATGAAAATTGATGGTATTCAGGCAGATATGCGCGCCATGATGGTTGAAGCAACCAATACAGCTCCTGTGGCAACAGGGGCAAAAGTTGGCGCCGACTTTGGTGATCTCCTCACAACCGCTATCAATAACGTCAACTCACTTCAAAAAGCCTCGGGTGATCTTCAGACTCGTTTTGACCAAGGTGACGCTGATGTTTCCCTTTCAGACGTGATGATTGCCCGTAACAAGTCCAGTGTGGCGTTTGACGCCACTGTCCAAATTCGCAATAAGCTCGTTGAGGCCTATAAAGACCTCATGAATATGCCCGTGTAGTTTAGGTAAAAAGTGTGGCAGACAAGTCTACAGATTTAACCGTCACAGAGGGCGGTACAGATAGCGCTCTTGTGGCTAACCCTGAGCTGGATGTAGAAAGCCAGAATCCAGATTTGGAAGAGCGCAGTGCGTCGAAATTAGATATGGCCGTAGGTGACCTCGATTTACTTCGTCAGGTTGTGCTGGTGCTATCCATTTCCATCTGTGTTGCTTTGATCGTGATGCTGTTTTTCTGGGTGAAAGAGCCGGAAATGCGTCCGCTTGGTGCCTACCAGACCGAAGAGCTGATCCCGGTTCTGGACTACCTTGATCAACAAAAAATCGACTATAAGCTGGATGGCAATACGGTTTCAGTTGAAGCGAATGAATACAACTCGATCAAACTTGGAATGGTACGATCGGGTGTTAACCAGGCGACGGAAGCTGGTGATGACATTCTGCTGCAAGACATGGGTTTTGGGGTATCTCAGCGCCTTGAACAAGAGCGTCTGAAACTCAGTCGTGAGCGACAACTTGCTCAGGCGATTGAAGAGATGAAGCAGGTTCGCAAAGCTCGTGTATTGCTTGCGCTGCCTAAGCACAGTGTGTTTGTGCGCCACAACCAAGACGCGTCTGCCTCTGTGTTTCTGACCTTATCGACAGGCGCCAATCTCAAGCAGCAAGAAGTTGACTCAATCGTTGATATGGTGGCCAGCGCGGTTCCGGGAATGAAAACCTCTCGTATCACTGTGACTGACCAGCATGGCCGTTTGCTGAGCTCAGGCTCTGAGGATCCAACCTCTGCCGCTCGTCGAAAAGAGCAAGAGTTAGAGCGTAATCAAGAACAAGCATTGCGCGAGAAAATTGATTCTGTACTGCTGCCAATTTTGGGTATCGGCAACTATACCGCTCAGGTCGATATTAAAATGGACTTCAGTGCGGTAGAACAAACCCGCAAACGTTTTGACCCAAACACGCCAGCGACGCGCAGTGAATACGCATTGGAAGATTACAATAACAGCAATACGGTTGCTGGGATTCCAGGCGCTCTGAGCAACCAGCCGCCAGCCGATGCGTCGATTCCACAAGACGTCGCGCAAATGAAAGATGGCTCGGTCATGGGGCAAGGTTCCGTGCGTAAAGAATCGACACGTAACTTTGAACTGGATACCACCATTAGCCATGAGCGTAAGCAGACTGGTACCGTGGCGCGTCAAACCGTTTCAGTGGCCATTAAAGATCGCCGAGAAGTCAATCCAGATACCGGAGAAGTCACCTACACACCAATGTCTGAATCCGAAATTAACGCGATTCGTCAGGTCTTGATTGGTACAGTTGGTTTTGACCAGTCGCGCGGTGACTTACTCAATGTATTAAGTGTGAAGTTTGCCGAGCCGGAAGAAGCACTGCTTGTCGAACAACCTATTTGGGAACACCCGAACTTCAACGATTGGGTTCGCTGGTTTGCCAGTGCTCTTGTCATCATCGTCGTTGTGCTCGTTCTGGTGCGCCCTGCAATGAAGAAATTGCTCAACCCAGCCAGCGATGACGAAAATGAAATGTATGGCCCAGATGGCATGCCTATCGGTACGGATGGTGAAACCAGCCTACTTGGTGGTGATATAGAGAGCAGCGAACTGTTTGAGTTTGGTTCAAGTATCGACCTGCCTAACTTACATAAAGATGAAGACGTACTGAAAGCGGTCCGTGCGCTGGTGGCAAACGAGCCAGAACTGGCCGCTCAGGTTGTAAAAAACTGGATGAACGAAAATGGCTAACGATATCGTACCTCAAAATGAAAATAGCGCAGGCATGCCGGCTGAATTTGATGCATCCACCATCAGTGGTGAAGATAAAGCGGCCATCCTGCTGTTAAGCCTTAATGAGCAAGATGCGGCGGGTATTATTCGTCATCTTGAACCGAAACAGGTACAGCGAGTCGGTGGGGCGATGGCTCGAGCAAAAGATCTGAGCCAGGAGAAAGTTTCGTCGGTTCATCGTGCTTTTTTGGAAGACATTCAGAAATACACCAACATCGGTATGGGCAGTGAAGACTTCATGCGTAATGCGCTGGTGGCGGCGCTGGGTGAAGACAAAGCGAATAACCTCGTTGACCAAATTCTGCTTGGAACGGGTTCAAAAGGTCTGGATTCCTTAAAATGGATGGATCCACGCCAGGTGGCAAGCATTATCGTCAACGAACACCCGCAAATCCAAACCATTGTTCTGTCGTATCTGGAAGCGGATCAGTCGGCAGAAATACTTTCACAGTTCCCGGAACGTGTGCGCCTGGACTTGATGATGCGTATTGCCAACCTTGAGGAAGTTCAGCCATCGGCACTGGCAGAGTTGAACGAAATCATGGAGAAACAGTTCGCAGGACAGGCGGGTGCGCAAGCGGCCAAGATTGGTGGTCTGAAAGCGGCTGCCGAGATCATGAACTACATGGACAACAATGTTGAAGGTATCCTGATGGATCAAATCCGTGATCAGGACGAAGACATGGCGACGCAAATTCAGGATCTGATGTTCGTGTTCGAGAACTTAGCGGAAGTGGACGATCAGGGTATTCAGAAATTGTTGCGTGATGTTCCACAAGATGTTCTCCAGAGAGCACTGAAAGGGGCTGACGACTCTCTGCGTGAGAAAGTGTTTAAGAATATGTCGAAACGTGCCGCTGAGATGATGCGCGATGATATTGAAGCGATGCCACCAGTGCGTGTCGCCGATGTGGAATCTGCGCAGAAAGAGATTCTCGCAATTGCACGTCGTATGGCAGATGCTGGCGAGCTCATGCTGTCCGGCGGCGCTGACGAATTCTTATAATCTCTTTTGCCCTGCTATTTTCCGAGCGCAGGGCAACTTCAACACACATCAAATATGCATAGGTAACCCATGGTTAGCGATAGAAAACGTGGATTTATTCGTCCTGATGAAGATGATGCGATGATCGAACCGCAACGCTGGGGGCTGCCTGATTATAGCGAGCCAAAAGCCAGACAAGCCAGGCAGACGGCATTTAACTACGATCCAGGCTGGATACCAAACCTTGACGAACCAGAAGAAGAGCACATTCTTGAGCTGACGGAAGAGCAAATAGAGCTGATCAAACAGGGCGCCTATCAGGAAGGGTTACATCAAGGGCAGGAAGCGGGCTTTAAACAAGGTTACGATAAAGGCAAAGAAGAAGGTTTACAGGCTGGTCATGCGGAAGGTTTCGAGCTTGGTAAAGCAGAAGGTATCACCGCCGGACAAGAGTTTATTCAGCAGCAGGTAGAAGTCTTCATGAACCTTGCTAATCAGTTTGCTCAGCCACTGGAGTTGATGAACGCTCAGGTAGAGAAACAGCTGGTGGACATGGTGCTGTGCCTAGTGAAAGAAGTGGTTCATATAGAGGTTCAGACCAACCCGCAAATTATTCTCGACACGGTCAAGCAGTCTGCGGAAGCACTGCCTGTCTCTGGTCACCCGATTACTCTGCATCTCAATCCAGAAGATGTGTCCATCATTCGCTCTGCATACGGTGAGCAGGATTTAGATTGTCGTAACTGGACTTTGGTCGCTGAACCTTCACTCAGTCGTGGTGATGTACAGATCGAAGCCGGTGAATCGAGCATCAACTACCGGATGGAAGAGCGGATTAAAAACGTACTGCATAGCTTTTGTGGCGCGAACCGTCACCAAGAGGGCGAGTAACCCATGTTAGCGCTGGCAGACCGTTTAAAAAATTACAAAGTAGAAGGTTTAACCTCACGGCCTGTTGCGTCTGGCAAGCTTGTTCGTGTTGTTGGATTGACGTTAGAAGCGACAGGCTGCCGCGCGCCGATCGGCAGTTTATGTCTGGTCGAAACGATGTCTGGGCATATGGAAGCGGAAGTCGTAGGCTTTTCTGGTGATAACCTGTTTTTGATGCCGAGTGAACAAATTACCGGTATTTTGCCCGGCGCTAAAGTAACGCCACTGACCAGTGAGGCAGGCTTATCTGTCGGAATGGAGTTACTTGGGCGCGTGATTGACGGTGTTGGAAATCCACTTGATGGACTTGGCCCTATCTATACCGATCACCGCGCTTCGTTGAATGCGCAGCCCATTAACCCGTTAGCGCGCAAACCTATCTCAGAACCTCTTGATGTGGGTTTAAAAGCGATTAATGGATTGCTCACCGTTGGTAAAGGCCAGCGTATTGGTCTATTCGCCGGGTCTGGTGTGGGTAAATCGGTGACATTGGGCATGATGACCAGAGGTACCACGGCTCAAGTTGTGGTTGTTGGCCTGATTGGTGAGCGTGGACGCGAAGTTAAAGAATTCATCGAAGAGATCTTGGGTGAAGAAGGACGTCGTCGCGCTGTTGTCGTTGCTGCACCGGCCGATGCCTCCCCTTTAATGCGTTTAAAAGGCTGTCAAACGGCGCTCACCATCGCAGAATACTTCCGTGACCAAGGGTTAGATGTACTGCTATTGATGGACTCATTGACCCGTTTTGCTCAGGCTCAGCGTGAAATTGCGCTATCCGTCGGTGAGCCGCCTGCGACCAAAGGTTATCCGCCGTCGGTGTTTGCCAAACTACCAGCACTCGTCGAGCGTGCCGGTAACGGAGGTGGGGAGCAAGGTTCAATCACCGCATTCTTTACTGTCCTGACTGAAGGGGATGACCTGCAAGATCCGATTGCTGATGCGTCACGTGCGATTCTTGACGGTCACATCGTGCTTTCCCGTGAAATGGCCGATGCGGGCCACTACCCAGCGATTGATGTCGAGAAATCGGTCAGCCGCGTGATGCCGCAAATTACCACCGAAGAGCACGTTCTGATGTCGAAAGCCGTTCGTCAGGTGTTGTCGATTTGCCGTAAAAATCAGGATTTGGTTTCCATTGGTGCTTACAAGCCGGGTACTGATCCTGCGATTGACAGTGCCTTTACGCTTAAGCCGAAGCTAGACGAATATTTGCAACAGAGCATGAAAGAGTCCGTCCCCTATGACATGTGCGTCAACATGTTGAGAAGTATTTTAGGTGGGTAATCACGATGAATAACGCCATGGAATTCTTGTTTGAACAAGCGAAAGATCAGGAAGAGCAAGCGGTATTAGCGTTGAATAAAGCTCGCTCTGAGCTAGAGGATTATTACCGCCAAGTTGAGCAAATTGAAAAGTATCGGCTCGACTACTGTCAGCAGTTGGTTGACCGGGGTCAGGCTGGCTTAACGGCAAGTCAGTATGGTCATTTAAACCGATTTCTTACTCAACTTGATGAAACCTTATCCAAGCAGAGGCAAGCGGAAAGCCACTTTAAAGAGCAAGTTGAGAACGGAAAAGAGTACTGGCTGAAAATGCGCAAAGAACGCATGTCTTATGAGTGGATGATTGAAAAGCGAGCTAAAGAGAAACAAGCCGCTGAAGCCAAGCGTGAGCAAAAGCAAATGGATGAGTTCTCAACGTTGCTCTACAGCCGTAAGGTCAAAATGTTCTGACCATTACTCAGAGCGCTTTTGCACGATCACTTTGATGTACTTTCAGCGTCAGGAAAATTACGTTTTGTATTGGCGTGATTTTTGCAAATTCATCTTTTATTAATTCAACTTACCTCTGACATGTGATTTGGCTGAGCGAAGTCGTTCAATGCCAAAAACGAGAATGTTTATATGAATGTGAATTTGTCTAATGTTGCTGCGGCCAATAAGACCTCGGTTTCTGAGGTTGGCGCAAAAACGTCTACAGAAGGCTCAGAAAGCAAAGGTTTTATGGAAACCTTAGCTGGAGTATTCGCAGATTCACTCAAAGTTGAAGTGACTGATGAAAAATTGACGCCAGATGTTCCTGAAGCTACTGAAACGAGTGATAACGCTCGGGCTTCTTCCGTGGAAACCTCTGAACCAGAAAGTGAAGTTGAAGAGGCCGCTGTATCTGAAGGACAAAGCGAAATTCAGTCAACCAAGGCATTGTTAGAACAAGACAATGGGCAGGCAGAGCCTGAAGAACAGGTAATACCGTCGGTAACGCGCGAGAGTGGAAGTCAGGAGATAGCCACGAACAATCAGGTCGCACCTAAAAAACAAGCTCCGTCTGATCTTGAACAGACAGTTGTGGAGACAGGCAAGCCTGAGCCGAAAATTGCCAAAACTGATGACGTTGTCGACCTTGATGTCACTCGTTCTATGGACGAAGGACAGCAACTGCTCGGACGAATTGAACAAGCGAATCAAGCCCTGAACTCTGTCAATCAAGAGCTAGAGCGTGGCAAGGTTTTGCCTCCCAAGATGAATGATAGTTTGGATCACGTTGGCAGCAAGAACGCTAAAAACCCAGAGGATTTAGAACTCGTTGAACCTTTTGAGCCTGTTGAAGGTGTCGAAAGTGTCAGAGGCGTTGTTTCTGAAGATGAGCTAACGCCCGCTGTCATTGAAGCAAAAAATCATGTTTCTGATTTGGCTGAGGAGAAAGACACGTCTCCTCTGAGCTCTCAACCTGAAACAACACTGGAACCAAATACCGTCAATATCGAGGCTATGGGGTACACAGCGAGTGCTATTAGCAACGATGAGCCAGGTGTTATGAGTGCGAATGCAGTTCAGCGCGTCTCGATTGAAGAACTTGAAGTTATCGACACCAAACTGGCTCAGGGTAAACCACTGACGAGCCAAGAGTCTGACATTATTGACGGTTTGAAAACCGGTGCCGTTATCGCGGAGTTATCCGACGATGAACTTTCTCAATTAGTGGCTTTTCCAAACGAAGTAAAACTCGCAATATCAGAGCCACAAACGGCGCAGCACTACGTAACGCGCCACCAGATGAACGCTTCGACTCCGACACCGCAGTTGGCGGCTCAAGAGTTGAAAGCCGCGGTTGGACAAGTACCAACGCAGGTGGCTGAAAAAGCCGTATTACCTGCCATGCCGGAAGGGCTAACGACGGCAGTTGTCAATCCTGCGATTGGGCAGACGCTGGCAAATACAGAAGCCAGCCACAAAGCGATGAACTCAGTATTAGCGACCGGAATCCTCAAAGCTACGACGGATAAGCAGGATAAAATCGAGCCACAACAGGGGTTAGCTGGTCAGTTGCAAGCCGCTGTTAGTCAGCAAGGCGTTACCACGCCACAGCAAGCCCGAATCGATGCCGCGCAGCAAGCACAATTACCATTACAGTTGACCAAGGAGTTGGCTAACGATCAGGTCGCGGAAAAAGTGCAAATGATGATGTCGAAGAATTTAAAGAATCTTGATATCCGTCTTGATCCACCGGAGCTTGGCCGGATGCAGATTCGCATGACAATGAACAGTGATTTGGCCAATGTGCACTTTACGGTATCTAATCCGCAAGCGCGTGACATCATTGAACAAACACTGCCTCGACTGCGAGAAATGCTTGCCCAGCAGGGTATGCAGCTGGCTGACTCATCGGTTCAACAGCAAAGCAGTGGTCAGCAGCAACATGGATATTCTGCGGCGGAGCAAAATAAGCAAGGTGGCTTTGGGCGGGGTTTCTCTGCTCAGACTGATGAGGACTTTGATGGCGGCGTTGAACTGAATGTGAAGGTAACCTCGCCGCGTGATGGGATTAGTTTCTACGCATAACATGATTGAATTTGGATGATGAGAACAAATATGGCCTCGTTATCCGCCAGATTAAATAAAACAAAAATAAGAGAAAAGAATGGCTGAAGAACAGTTACAAGGGGTAGGCGCACCAAAAGGCAAAGGTAAGTTACTGATTATCATCGCAGTCGTGGTTCTTTTGTTGGGAGGCGGTGCAGCTGCGTTTTTTTTCATGGGATCGGATGATTCGGAGAAGTCGAGTAATGCCGAACCGCAACAAGTTCAAATAGCCGCAGCCGAAGTTCCCGTTGCGTATGTAAACCTTCCCCAGCCATTTGTTTTCAACGTGACCGGAGACAGCCGTGACAGACTGGTACAAATCAAAGCTCAGTTGATGGTACGTGGCTCAGAGAATGAGCAACTGGCACGTTATCACTCTCCACTGATTGAGAGCTCACTATTGTCAACGTTCGCTTCGGCAACGGTTGAACAGTTACGCTCGCCGACAGGGCGAGTGGAGTTACGCGATCGCGCGTCTGAAGACATCAAAGCAGCACTCAATGCCGCTGTTGGAAAGTCAGTGATTGAAAAAGTACTGTTTACAGATTTTGTTATTCAATAGGTAAAACGTGACCGATCTATTAAGCCAAGACGAAATTGATGCGCTATTACATGGCGTTGACGATGTTGATGACGTTGACGAGTCCATCGACGACGATCCCGGTGGTGCCGTCAGTTTCGATTTCTCGTCCCAAGACAGAATTGTGCGCGGCCGCATGCCGACGCTCGAGCTTATTAACGAGCGTTTTGCGCGGCACATGCGTATTAGTCTTTTCAACATGTTACGCAAAACGGCGGAAGTTTCGATTAACGGCGTACAGATGATGAAGTTTGGGGAATACCAAAATACCTTGTATGTCCCGACCAGTTTGAACATGGTTCGCTTCCGTCCGTTAAAAGGTACGGCGTTGATCACCATGGAAGCGCGCTTAGTCTTTATTCTGGTAGAAAACTTTTTTGGTGGTGATGGTCGATTCCACGCCAAAATTGAAGGCCGGGAATTTACCCCTACCGAGCGACGCATTATCCAACTGTTACTCAAAGTCGTCTTTGAAGATTACAAAGAGGCATGGTCGCCGGTCATGGGGGTTGAGTTTGAATATCTCGACTCCGAAGTAAACCCGAGCATGGCTAACATCGTCAGCCCTACGGAAGTGATCGTAGTGAGCTCTTTCCATATCGAAGTCGATGGCGGCGGTGGTGATTTCCACGTCGTCATGCCGTACTCCATGGTTGAACCGATCCGAGAGCTACTTGATGCCGGTGTGCAATCAGACAAGATGGAAACCGACGTTCGCTGGAGCTCGGCTCTGCGCGAAGAGATCATGGATTGTCCGGTTAACTTCCGGGTGAACTTACTGGAAAAGGACATTTCTCTGCGTGATCTGATGGAACTGCAACCGGGAGATATCATCCCGATAGAAATGCCCGAGCATGCGACCATGTTTGTCGAAGATTTGCCGACCTATCGCGTGAAAATGGGCCGTGCGGAAGACAAGCTGGCAGTACAGATCTCAGAAGAAATTGAACGTCCTCATGTCGTCAAAACAGATTTAGCCTTCTTGAGTAAAGACATCATGTCTGAACTTGAGAATGATAACCAAACAGAAGATTAAGACACCTTACAGCGCGCGTTTGTGCGGCATAAGTAAGGCAAAGCACAGGATAGAAAAATGGAACCAAGTGACGATCAAAAGCTAGCAGATGAATGGGCAGCCGCTCTTGGCGAAGACCCGTCTGCACCGTCAGTTGACGTAGATGAAGTGTTGGCAGCACCACTGGAGGAGCTGAAGGACACCTCAAGTCCAATATCTGATGATGAGCGTCGTAAACTCGACACCATCATGGATATTCCGGTAACGATTTCTATGGAAGTCGGTCGTTCACAAATCAGTATCCGCAACCTGCTGCAATTGAATCAGGGCTCAGTGGTGGAACTCGATCGTCTGGCGGGTGAATCGTTGGATGTGTTGGTTAACGGCACTCTGATTGCTCACGGTGAAGTGGTTGTGGTCAACGACAAGTTCGGTATTCGTCTCACTGACGTGATCAGTCAGACTGAACGCATTAAGAAGCTTCGCTAATGATTTGTGGTTTAAAAAAGTGGAAGCAAACTGCTGGAATACTCAGTTTGACGCTAAGTGCCCCAGTTGTGTTTGCTTCTTCTTCGATGTCTGCGCCAAGCAGTTTTGATTTGCTGACGACACTCGGTTCACTGGTGCTGGTTATCGGAGTGATATTGTTGCTGGCTTGGTTGCTAAAACGCATGCAAGGTCCGGCATTTGGCCAACAAAAAGGTTTAAAAATTGTTAGCCAATTGCCAGTGGGGACCAAAGAGCGAATTGCAGTAATTCAGGTCGGTGATGAGCAGCTCTTGGTCGGCATCACTAGTCACTCTATCCAGACGCTTACCAAGCTCGAGCAGCCTCTCAAAGAGGACGAGTTGGCGAGCAGTGCTTTTGCCAATCAATTTAGTCAACTGATAAAGAAAAATGACCAACGCTAACCCAATTCGTCTCATCATGAGCAGCTTTATTTTGCTGGCGGGCGTACTGTTTTCTTCACTGTCGTTTGCTCAGGTGGAGGAGTCTTCACTGCCTGCTAATTTGGCAGAAGGGAACAGCGTAACCGTTCAGGCTATGCAGAGTGATATAGGCGCTAGCCGTACGATGTCGGTCACCAATAGTGGTGGTATCCCAGCGTTTACTATGACTACCAATCCGGATGGTAGCGAAGATTATTCTGTCACGCTGCAAATCCTCGCTTTAATGACCATGCTTGGCTTCTTGCCTGCGATGGTGATTTTGATGACGTCATTTACGCGAATTGTCGTGGTGATGTCGATTCTTCGTCAGGCGATGGGTCTGCAGCAAACACCATCCAATCAGGTGATTATAGGTATCGCACTTTTCCTTACCTTCTTTGTCATGTCCCCGGTTCTTAACCAGATCAATGACAACGCCATTCAGCCTTATTTGAATGAGCAAGTGACCGCCAGAGAAGCATTTGATGCCGCGCAGGTGCCGATGAAAGCCTTTATGCTCAAGCAGACGCGAATTAAGGATTTAGAAACCTTTGTCAATATGTCGGGCGAGCAGGTGACAAACCCTGAAGACGTCTCCATGGCAGTACTTATCCCGGCATTTATTACTTCCGAGCTGAAGACCGCTTTTCAAATCGGCTTTATGTTGTTCTTGCCGTTTTTGATCATCGACCTTGTCGTCGCTTCAGTACTTATGGCGATGGGTATGATGATGTTGTCACCGATGATTGTTTCCTTGCCGTTTAAGCTGATGCTGTTCGTTCTGGTGGATGGCTGGAATCTCATATTGTCGACGCTCGCCGGCAGTTTTGCCCTTTAGATTAGCGCAGGTTAGAGGATAAGACATGACTCCAGAAATGTTTGTCGAGCTGTTCCGTGAAGCGCTGTGGATGGTGCTGATCATGGTCTGCGCCATTATCATTCCGAGTTTGCTGGTGGGGCTTATTGTGGCCATTTTTCAGGCGGCGACATCGATTAACGAACAAACACTGAGCTTTTTGCCTCGTCTGATCATCACTTTGCTTGCTCTGATGCTATTTGGCCACTGGATGACACAAATGTTGATGGAGTACTTTTACGGCTTGATTGAGCGTCTGCCTCAAGTGCTGTACTAGGGATAAGTATGGATTACCCCGCTGGTATCATTTTGGAATGGATCGCCAATTACTTCTGGCCGTATGTCCGCATCTCTTCCATGTTGATGGTGATGACAGTCACTGGTGCTCGTTTTGTGTCGCCTCGAATTCGTCTTTACTTGGGGCTTGCCATTACGTTTGCGGTCATGCCTGCGATACCCACAGTTCCACAAGATATTGAGTTGGTCTCATTCCACGGTTTTATGACCATTGCCGAGCAGATGATCATCGGCATTGCGATGGGGATGGTGACTCAATTTATGATTCAGACCTTTGTCTTGTTAGGACAAATTTTAGGTATGCAATCCAGTCTGGGTTTTGCCTCTATGGTTGATCCGGCTAACGGACAAAGTACGCCGCTGCTCGGTCAATTGTTCATGTTCTTAACCACCATGTTCTTCCTTGCTACGGACGGGCATTTAAAAATGTTGCAGTTGGTGGTTTTCAGCTTTAAAACATTGCCTATCGGCTCAGGTACCTTAACCGCGGTCGATTTTCGTGAGTTGGCGGGTTGGCTGGGCATCATGTTCAAAACGGCATTAAGTATGTCGTTATCAGGCATTATTGCCCTGTTGACCATCAACTTATCGTTCGGTGTCATGACGCGTGCAGCGCCGCAGTTAAACATCTTTTCACTCGGCTTTGCGTTCGCCTTGATGGTCGGTTTATTAATTTGTTGGTACATCCTGGCTGGCCTGTACAGTCATTACGAATTGTACTGGGCAGTGGGTGAGGAGCAGATTTGTCGCCTCATTCGCCTGGATTGTTAGGGGGCTGGTTTGGCAGAGTCAGACGGTCAGGAACGCACCGAAGAAGCCACGCCCCGACGGTTACAACAAGCCAGAGAAAAGGGGCAGGTTGCTCGTTCTAAAGAGCTTGCGTCGGCGTCGGTGTTGATAGTTGGTGCCATTTCGCTGATGTGGTTTGGTGAGACATTAGCGCGTGCACTATTTTCCATAATGAGTCGGCTATTTGACCTGACTCGTGATGAAATTTTCGATACCGCAAAGTTGTTTGATATTGCCTTGGGCGCGATGACAGAACTGCTTTTCCCGCTCTTTCTTATTTTGATTACCTTGTTTTTAGCGGCCATGCTTGGCGCGGCGGGCGTCGGAGGGATCAGCTTTTCTGCACAGGCGGCAATGCCTAAACTGTCGAAAATGAATCCACTTAGTGGGCTTAAGCGGATGGTTGGTATGCAAAGTTGGGTTGAGCTCATCAAGTCAATCCTAAAAGTCGTATTGGTCACTGGATTCGCTATCTATTTGATTCAGGCTTCTCAAGCGGACTTGATTCAATTGAGTATGGATGTTTATCCGCAGAACATTTTCCATGCCCTTGAAATCTTACTTAACTTTATTTTACTGATCAGTTGCTCATTGCTGATTGTGGTTGCCATCGATATTCCTTTTCAGATTTGGCAGCACTCCGATCAATTGAAAATGACCAAGCAAGAGGTCAAAGATGAATACAAAGAGACGGAAGGGAAACCCGAGGTCAAAGGGCGAATCCGCATGTTACAGCGGGAGGCTGCACAACGTCGTATGATGGCCGATGTGCCTCAGGCCGATGTCATCATCACCAACCCGGAGCACTTTTCGGTTGCACTGCGCTATAAGCAGAAAACAGACCGTGCCCCTGTGGTTATCGCCAAAGGTACCGATCATATGGCGATGAAAATCCGCGAGGTGGCTCGTGAGCATGACATTACCATTGTCCCTGCGCCACCATTGGCCCGAGCCCTGTACCACAGTACGGAACTCGAACAGGAAATTCCGGATGGCTTGTTTACAGCAGTGGCACAAGTATTAGCATTTGTCTTCCAATTAAAGCAATACCGAAAGCGTGGGGGGCAGCGACCTAAGCTACAGGACTATGACTTGCCTATCCCACCGGAACATCGTCACTAGACGGAGTAGTGCGTCAAATAAAAGTTCTTTGATTCAATGATTTGTGACCTGTTGAGGCTTTAGTCATTATTTTGGCGTCAATCATGGTATGCAGCTTGCTAAGAATGAGCTAACTATCAACAATACCTAAACTTTTAGGCCAAAGCTCTCGCGCATAATCTCGTTCTTATCGCGATGCTTTAACTCGATTGAGATACCTTGCAGTATGAAGTTAAGCCTGCCATTTGCAGATAAATTGCCACGAATTCCTCAGCGTGAAATCCCCGCTATTGGTGCACCTGTCATGGTTTTGGCCACCCTTGCAATGGTGGTGTTGCCAATCCCTGCTTTCTTGCTGGATATGTTTTTCACCTTCAACATCGCGCTATCCATGGTGGTGTTGTTGGTAACGGTTTACACCCGACGTCCACTCGACTTTGCGGCATTTCCTACTGTTCTGCTTATTGCAACCCTATTGCGTCTCGCACTAAACGTCGCGTCGACACGTGTCGTATTGCTGCATGGTCATGAAGGCGGTGATGCGGCAGGTAACGTTATCGAGGCTTTTGGTAACGTGGTTATCGGCGGTAACTACGCGGTTGGTCTGGTTGTTTTCCTCATCTTAATGATCATTAACTTTATGGTGGTCACCAAAGGTGCGGGTCGTATTTCGGAGGTAAGCGCTCGCTTTACTTTGGATGCATTACCGGGCAAGCAGATGGCGATTGATGCTGATTTAAATGCGGGTCTGATCGATCAGGAGCAGGCGCGCGTGCGTCGTTTTGAAGTTACTAAAGAGGCGGACTTCTATGGCTCAATGGATGGTGCGTCTAAGTTCGTTAAAGGGGATGCGATTGCCGGCATCCTGATTCTGTTTATCAATATTATCGGTGGCCTTTCTATCGGTATGGCGCAATATGGCTTAGGGTTTGGCGATGCGATTCAAATCTATACCTTGCTAACCATTGGTGACGGCCTGGTTGCGCAAATTCCATCTCTGCTGTTGTCGATCGCCGCTGCGATGATGGTGACGCGTCAGAACACGGATGAAGACATGGGAGAACAACTGGTCTTCCAGATGTTCAATAACCCAAAAGCGTTGATGATCACCGCTGCAATTCTTGGCGTGATGGGCATTGTCCCGGGAATGCCGCACTTTGCTTTCCTGAGTCTGGCTGTGGTTGCCGGAACGGCTGCGTATTTTATCGATAAGCGTCAAAAGCAGAAAGCCAAAGAGCCTGCATTACCCGCGACAGCCGATGAAGGTAATGAGCCATCTTCACAACGCGAGCTTTCGTGGGATGATGTTCAACCCGTTGATATTATTGGCTTAGAAGTCGGCTATCGTCTGATTCCGCTCGTTGACCGTGATCAGGGTGGTGAGCTGTTGGAGCGTGTCAAAGGTGTGCGTAAAAAATTGTCTCAGGACTTTGGTTTCCTCATCCCCGCCGTGCATATTCGAGACAATCTTGAACTGACCCCAAATAGCTACCGCATCACTTTAATGGGTGTCGCAGTCGGTGAGGCAGAAATTCGTCCGGATCAAGAGCTCGCGATTAACCCCGGGCAGGTTTATGGCATGATTGATGGAGAACCAACCATCGATCCGGCATTTGGACTGGAAGCAGTCTGGATTCGTGAGGATCAGCGCGAGCATGCTCAGGCTTTGGGTTACACAGTGGTGGATTCCTCCACGGTTCTGGCAACACACCTTAGCCAACTGCTAACCAATAATGCGTCGCAATTGATCGGTCATGAAGAAGTTCAGAACCTGCTGGAAATGCTGGGCCGAAGTGCGCCTAAGCTGGTAGAGAGTTTTGTTCCGGATCAGTTGCCATTGGGTGTGGTGGTAAAAGTGTTGCAAAACCTGCTTAATGAAGCGATTCCAATTCGAGATATCCGTACTATTGTGCAAACCTTGGCGGAGTACTCCAGTAAGAGTCAAGAACCTGACATTCTAACTGCGGCCGCTCGTATCAGCCTTAAGCGTCTGATTGTTCAGGAAATCAATGGGATAGAGCCAGAGCTGCCAGTGATTACTTTGATTCCTGAGCTGGAACAGATATTGCATCAAACTATGCAGGCATCAGGCGGCGAATCTGCAGGTATTGAACCTGGACTTGCTGAACGACTCCAGTCGTCACTGAGCCAGGCAACGCAAGAACAAGAACTAAAAGGTGAACCTGCTGTTCTGCTGACTTCTGGCGTGCTGCGTTCTACATTGGCTAAGTTTGTGAAGAACACAATACCTAATCTCCGCGTTCTCTCCTATCAGGAAATACCGGATGAAAAACAGATCAGAATTGTGCAAGCCGTGGGTAACTGATCTCACGCCTTTTTAATGGATTCATAGTTTGAAAATAAAGCGATTTTTTGCCAAAGACATGCGAACTGCACTACTCCAAGTAAAAGCGGAGTTGGGTGCGGAAGCGGTAATCATGTCGAATAAGAAAGTGACTGGCGGGGTGGCTATCGTGGCAGCGATCGATAGTGAGTCCAACACTCCGTCCTCAACCAATGCTGCTACGCAATTCAATCGTGGTGCTTCTCAACCGAATCGTTACAACGAACATCGCCAAATGTCTTCATCATCTGAACGCTTTCAGGAGCGCAGCTTAGACGAAGACAAAATCAGTCTGCGTAGCAATCAATCCGAATTTCAGGAAAAATCAGGTTCAATGACGCAGCGCTTTGCGAGCATGCTTAAGCATTACAGTGGCAGTGCGGATGACTCAGGTGAGCATGTCGCCGAAAATGAAGATTCACTGTCGGCATTACTGAAACGTCAGAATAAGCAACGTGATGGACACAGCCAAGAGAAGCCAGCGCCATATCAGCCAGACTCTCCTTTGGCTAAGCTGATTGCTCAAGACGATCGCTTTGAACGTCCAAAGCCCAAATTAGACCCAACGCGCTATGACCGTCGTAAGTCCTCTGATGGTCGAGAGGAACCTGCCGCTGAATTGGAAAATATGCGTGAAGAGATGATATCAATTCGACGCCTTTTAGAGCACCAGGTGTCGGGGTTGATGTGGCAAGAGGTAGAACGCCGTGAGCCATTACGAGCCATGCTGATCAAGCGCTTAGAGCGAATGGGCGTGTCTCCGGAACTGGCCGATCAAATGGCCTGTTATATCCCCGAAGATACCAAACCAGCTCGAGCTTGGAAGGCGTTACTGTCACTCGTGGCCGATCAAATCCATATTCCAAAGCAAGATATTCTATCCCGTGGTGGTGTGGTTGCACTGTTGGGACCTACCGGTGTCGGTAAAACCACAACGGTAGCAAAACTCGCGGCTCGGGCTGCGATGGAATATGGTGCCGACAATGTGGCGCTGGTCACGACAGATACTTATCGTATCGGTGCGCATGAGCAGCTCTCTATTTATGGAAGAATTATGGGTTGTCCCGTAAGAGTTGCTAAAGATTCTAAAGAGTTAGCCGATGTAATATATCAGCTACGAAACAGAAAATTGATTTTGGTTGATACGGCAGGGATGGGGCAACGAGATGTGAGGCTAACTGAGCAACTCGATACCCTGATGCAAGAGAGTGGAGAAGTCATTCACAGCTACCTTGTTTTGCCAGCAACCGCACAACGTCGCGTTCTGCAAGAAACACTGGATCACTTCCGACGCATTCCTTTGTCAGGATGTATAATGACTAAGCTTGATGAATCCCTGAGTTTGGGCGAGTTCATCAGTGTGGTGATTCAAAATGTACTGCCAGTGGCTTACATTGCCAATGGTCAGCGCGTGCCAGAAGACATTGTGATAGCACAACCAAAATACATGCTTGCGAAAGCAAATGAACTGTTAGAGAAGTCGCTAGAGAATGAACCTCACTTTTGGAACAACGAGAGTGAAGGAGTCTAGGGCGGCGGATGACTATGACTGAGAATATGATACACGATCAAGCAAGCGGCCTCCGTCGCTTAACACAGCCATCATTAACCAAAGTAATTGCTGTTACTGGTGGTAAAGGTGGTGTGGGGAAATCAAACGTAACACTAGGCATGGCGATCTCTATGGCTCGTCAAGGCAAGAAGGTAATGGTTCTCGATGCTGACTTAGGGTTGGCTAATGTTGACGTAATGCTCGGTATACGTGCAAAGCGTAACTTGGGGCACGTCCTGGCTGGGGAATGTGAGCTCAAAGATGCGATTGTTGAAGGTCCTTATGGGATTAAGATCATTCCGGCTACTTCAGGTTTGCAGAGCATGACGGAGCTTTCCCATTCGCAACATGCGGGACTTATTCGTGCGTTTGGCAGTCTTGAAGATGAAATGGACGTCTTGTTGATTGATACCGCTGCAGGTATTTCAGACATGGTTATCAGTTTCTCGCGTGCAGCCCAAGATGTGGTTGTGGTCGTGTGTGACGAGCCGACGTCTATTACGGATGCGTACGCATTGATTAAGCTTTTGAGTAAAGAGCATCAGGTTCAGCGCTTTAAAGTCGTCGCGAATATGGTTCGAAGCTACCGCGAAGGCCGCGAATTGTTTGCCAAACTGACCCTGGTCACAGAGCGATTTCTGAATGTCAGTCTTGAGCTGGTCGCCTGCATTCCTCTGGATGATAAAGTGCGTCAGGCGGTGAAGCGTCAGAAAATAGTTGTCGATGCATTCCCACGCTCCCCAGCAGCTTTAGCTATCAGTACTTTAGCTAATAAAGCATTAACGTGGCCGATACCAAAGACACCAAGTGGACACTTGGAGTTTTTTGTTGAGAGGCTGCTAAATCGTAGCGAATTCACAGAGGATCCATTTGGTGAATAATGCAGTAACCTACGACCAACGCGGGAAAGTAAACAGTCAACAGGCGTTCATAGAGCGTTACTCTGTGTTGGTTAAGCGCATTGCTCATCACCTTTTAGGCCGCTTACCGCCGAGTGTTCAGGTAGAAGATTTAATTCAGGCCGGCATGATCGGCCTTATCGAAGCTCAGCAAAACTATGATGGTACTAAAGGTGCGAGCTTTGAAACCTATGCTGGTATCCGCATTCGCGGTGCAATGTTAGATGACATGCGCAAAGGCGATTGGGTACCACGTTCGGTTCATAAAAATAATCGTGAAATTAATCAAGCGATCGCAGCGTTGGAAGGCATTCTGAACCGTGATCCGACGGATGCAGAAGTCGCAGCCCATCTAGAAATGACTCTGGATCAATATCATAGTGCACTAACCGATATAAACTGCTCAAAGTTAGTCGGTATTGAGGATTTAGGCGTTTCAGATGATGTAATTTCACCAGCTGACGAAAGTGATAACAGCAACCCATTTAAAGGTGTCGCTGATGAATCTTTTCGTAAGTCACTGATTGAATCAATAAAACAGCTTCCAGAGCGTGAAGCTATGGTACTTTCGCTTTATTATGACGAAGAACTCAATTTAAAAGAGATTGGCGATGTGTTGGGCGTAAGCGAATCTCGCGTAAGTCAAATTCTGAGTCAATCGATGCAACGTTTACGCACCAAGCTAAGTGCGTGGACACAAAATAATTAAAAACACTGACTTTACGATTCAGTGGAGGCAATTTTGAATAAAAACATGAAGATCCTTATTGTTGATGATTTCTCAACAATGCGCCGTATTGTTAAAAACCTGCTTCGTGACTTGGGGTTCAATAACACTCAAGAAGCGGACGACGGTTTAACTGCATTACCAATGCTGAAAAAAGGTGACTTCGATTTTGTGGTAACTGACTGGAATATGCCAGGTATGCAAGGTATCGATTTGCTCAGACATATCCGCGCGGATGCTGAGCTTAAGCACCTTCCTGTTCTCATGATTACGGCTGAAGCGAAACGTGAGCAGATCATTGAAGCTGCTCAAGCTGGCGTTAATGGTTACATCGTTAAGCCATTTACCGCTGCAACACTAAAAGAAAAACTAGAGAAAATTTTCGAGCGTTTATAACTCTCTTATTCTTTGTTAGTCGAGTCATCCATATCAAATAAAAAACCTTAATAATGACTCGATTCGTGTTTCCCAAAGCGATAAGAAGAACTAAACGTAAAGGGTCTATTCAGAATGATCTCACTAGAGCAGGCAAAGTCGCTCGTTCAAATGTTAGAGAACGGGCAACAAGAGCAAGCCAATATGCTCGTTGCTTCGTTATATGACGGCGCTGAGAATCCAATGCTTCAAGAAATTGGAGCGTTAACTCGCGATCTTCACGATTCACTCAAGCAGTTCAATTTCGATCAGCGCATGACCGAAATTGCGCAAGACGAAATCCCCGATGCACGGGATCGTCTCAATTACGTGATTGAGAAAACCGAACTGGCAGCGAACAAAACGATGGATGCTGTCGATTGCTGCCTTCCCATTGCCGATAACTTGCATGAAGGCCTTCTGCAAGTTCGTCCCCAATGGAACGAGCTGATGCGTGGTCGCATTGAGTTAAGTGAATTCAAAGCACTTTGTCACCGTATCGACAATCTATTGGTTCAGGTTGAAGGCGACAGTACCGAACTGCGCGGTCAATTGACCGAAATTCTCATGGCGCAAGACTTCCAAGACTTAACTGGCCAAATCATTCGCCGTGTTATCACGCTGGTGAATGAAGTTGAAGGCCGTTTAGTGGACATCCTCACCGTTTTCTCTGGCAACAAACCAGATGAACAGGCTCAAGTTTTTGCAACACTGGCAGATAAAAAGAGTAAACCATCTAGTGCAGCCGAGGGCCCGATTCTTCATCCTGAACAGAGAGAAGATGCGGTTTCATCGCAGGACGAAGTCGATGACTTGTTGTCCAGTCTTGGATTTTAAAGGTAACGTATGAGCTACGATTTAGACGAAGATATTCTTCAGGACTTCCTCATTGAAGCGGGGGAAATTCTCGATCTGCTATCCGAGCAGTTAGTAGAATTAGAAAACAATCCAGAAGACAAAGACTTACTCAATGCAATTTTCCGTGGGTTCCATACAGTAAAAGGCGGCGCTGGCTTCCTTTCATTAGCTGAGCTTGTTGATACGTGTCATGGTGCGGAAAACGTGTTCGACGTATTGCGTAATGGTCAACGCTCCGTCACCTCAAGTCTGATGGATACGATGCTCAAGGCGCTGGATACGGTTAATACTCAATTCCAGGCGGTACAAGAGCGTGAAGTGCCTGAAGCCGCTGACCCAACACTCCTTGCAGAGTTGCATCGCTTGTGTAAACCAGAAGCAGAAGACGAAGCAGTGACAAGTGCGATAGAAGAGCCTGTCACTCCTTCAACTCCCGTCACTCCAGAGCCAGTCGTTGGTTCAAGTATTGGTTCTGTAGACGAAATTACTCAAGACGAATTTGAAAAGCTGTTGGATGAATTGCATGGTAAAGGCAGTGCACCGGGTGTATCTAAACCTGAACCTTCTAAACCAGTGCAGGCCGAGTCTGCCGTCAGTGATAGCGGTGACATAACCGACGATGAATTTGAAAAGCTGTTGGATGAACTTCATGGTGTCGGCAAAAGCCCATCGTCGTCGACATCTGCGTCAGCTGAACCACCAGAGGCCCCGGAATCGGTTGCGCCAGTCAGTTCTTCACCATCAACAGAGACTGACAGCGATCTGATGACGGATGAAGAATTCGAGAAACTGCTGGATGAACTGCATGGTACAGGCAAAGGACCATCGGTTGAAGAGCTCGAGATGGCGACGAAGCCAGTTTCTGCCAGTGCAGGACCCGAAGTGCCAAAGGAACCTACAACACCGACACCACAGCCAACTGCCAAACCAGACGCGGTGAAGGAAGAAGCTAAAGCCTCGGCACCTGTGGTCAAGAAACCACAAGCAGAAGCGACAGTGCGCGTGGATACCTCAACGCTCGATACCATCATGAATATGGTGGGTGAGCTGGTATTGGTTCGTAACCGTCTGTTAAGTCTTGGACTTAACAGCAACGATGAAGAAATGTCGAAAGCCGTCTCGAATTTAGACGTTGTAACGGCCGATCTCCAGGGTGCGGTGATGAAAACGCGCATGCAGCCAATCAAAAAAGTGTTTGGCCGATTCCCGCGTGTGGTTCGAGATTTGGCGCGTAACCTGAATAAAGACATCGTGCTGGAAATGCGCGGTGAAGAAACGGATCTGGATAAAAACCTGGTTGAAGCTTTGGCCGATCCATTGATTCACCTGGTTCGCAACTCGGTAGACCATGGTATCGAAATGCCAGATGACCGAGTGAAAGCGGGCAAATCGCGCACTGGTAAAGTCATTCTTTCTGCGTCTCAGGAAGGGGATCATATTGAACTGTCGATCATTGATGACGGCGGCGGTATGGATCCAAACAAGCTTCGTGGTATCGCTGTTAAACGCGGAATGATGGATGAAGATGCCGCTGGTCGCTTAACCGATAAAGAGTGCTTCAACCTAATCTTTGCGCCTGGGTTCTCAAGCAAAGATAAGATTTCTGATATTTCAGGTCGCGGCGTAGGTATGGATGTGGTGAAAACTGCTATCAATACCCTTAATGGTTCAATCGATATCGATTCTGAGCTTGGCAAAGGCACTAAAATTATCATCAAAGTACCGTTGACGCTGGCGATATTACCAACGCTGATGGTTGGTGTCGGTGGTCATCCGTTCGCGTTACCTTTGGCATCAGTAAGTGAAATCTTCCATTTAGATTTAAGCCGTACCAACGTCGTCGATGGTCAGCTCACGATTATAGTTCGTGACAAGTCTATCCCACTGTTCTATTTGCAAAACTGGTTGGCGGCTAAGTCTCCACGAGTTCAGGAGCGCACTGGTCATGGTCATGTGGTGATCGTCCAGTTAGGCAGTCAGCGAGTGGGCTTTGTTGTCGACACGCTGATAGGGCAGGAAGAAGTGGTGATCAAACCGCTGGATAAATTATTGCAAGGTACGCCGGGTATGGCGGGCGCAACTATCACCAGTGATGGTCACATCGCATTGATTCTTGATGTTCCTGACCTACTTACGCGATACGCATCGGCTTCACGCATTTAATCGAAGCGGACGTTTAGAAAAGGAATAAAATGGCGATTAAAGTACTAGTCGTTGATGATTCGAGTTTTTTCCGTCGTCGCGTAAGCGAAATCATCAACTCAGAATCGCGCCTAGAGGTGATTGACGTTGCGGTGAATGGCAGAGAAGCGGTTGAAAAGACCAAATCTCTGAAGCCTGACGTCATTACCATGGATATTGAAATGCCCGTGATGGATGGCATCACGGCAGTTCGTGAAATTATGGCGGCGTCGCCGACGCCAATCCTGATGTTTTCGTCACTGACGCATGATGGGGCGAAAGCAACGTTGGATGCGCTCGATGCTGGCGCTCTGGATTTCTTACCGAAAAAATTCGAAGACATCGCACGCAACCGTGATGAAGCAGTATCGCTACTTCAGCAACGTGTGATCCAGATTGCCTCCAAGCGTGCTTTCTTACGTCGTCCTGTTACGCGTACATCTTCGGTGGCAACTACGCCATTGACTCGACCGCTTGCAACGCGCGATCCGATACCGGCGACATCAAAGCCTCGCTCTTCGGTGGCGAAGTATCGAGCATCCGGTAAAAGATATCAGCTAACCGCCATCGGTACGTCTACTGGTGGCCCTGTGGCCCTGCAAAAGATTTTGACCCGTTTGCCAGTCAATTACCCGCATCCGATCGTTCTAATTCAGCATATGCCAGCGACCTTCACCGCCGCGTTCGCCAGTCGTCTGAATACGCTGTGTAAGATCCAAGTGAAAGAAGCGCAAGATGGGGATGTACTACAAGCGGGTGTGGCGTATCTCGCGCCTGGCGGTAAACAGATGATGGTTGATGGCCGTGCTGGTGTGGCGCGACTGCGTATTCTTGATGGCGGCGACCGAATGAACTACAAACCGTGTGTCGACGTGACCTTTGGTTCTGCGGCTAAAGTGTACGGAGATAAAGTGCTTTCGTTAGTGCTAACCGGAATGGGTGCAGATGGCCGGGAAGGTGCACGCATGTTGAAGTCGGCAGGTTCAACCATTTGGGCACAAGATGAAGAGAGTTGCGTGGTTTACGGTATGCCTCAGGCTGTTGCCAAAGCGGGTATTTCGTCTGAAGATTTACCCCTGGACCATATTGCTGAACGCATGCTGGTGGAAGTGGGGCTTGCGTAGGATAGATCATGATCGTTTGGAGTGTAGCTAACCAAAAAGGTGGAGTAGGCAAAACCACCTCTACTGTGACATTAGCCGGTCTTTTAAGCCAGAAAGGTCATCGTGTGCTCATGGTCGATACCGATCCTCACGGATCGCTCACGACTTATCTCGGCTATGACTCCGATAACGTGGCATCAAGCTTGTTCGACCTTTTTCAGCTCAAAGCCTTTACACATGAAACCGTGAGGCCGTTGATTCTTAAAACGGAACTGGACGGTATGGACATCATTCCCGCCCATATGTCACTGGCGACATTGGATCGCGTGATGGGTAATCGTAGCGGCATGGGCTTGATACTCAAGCGAGCGCTCAAAGCGGTTTCCCAAGATTATGATTACGTGCTGATTGACTGTCCGCCGATTCTTGGTGTGATGATGGTTAATGCGCTTGCCGCCAGTGACCGTATTTTGATTCCGGTGCAGACAGAGTTTTTGGCGATGAAGGGGCTTGAGCGCATGATGCGCACCCTGAGTATCATGAAAAAATCACGTCCGAATGGCTTTAACGTCACGATAGTGCCAACCATGTACGACAAGCGGACCCGAGCTTCGTTGCAGACGCTGACCCAATTGAAGCAGGACTACCCGAACCAAGTGTGGTCGTCGGCTGTTCCTATTGATACGAAATTTCGTGATGCGAGCCTGAAGCATCTGCCCGTTTCGCACTTTGCATCTGGTAGTCGCGGTGTCTTTGCGTATAAGCAGTTACTGATTTATCTGCAGAGGTTAGCGCTCGATGAGTAATCATGATGTCATATCCAGTGAACAGGCACTTGATGATTACTTCTGCGCATTGCTAGACGAAGACACTGAGCTTGAAGAGCTGGATGAAGAATTTGACTTACTTGCTCAAGAACTCGCATCTTCAGAGCCAGAGCCAGAGCCAGAGCCAGAGCCAGAGCCAGAATTACAGTTACAGCCAGTTCAGGCGGAACCTTACTCAGTTCGAGAAACTCTCTCTCCGGAGTTGGATGCCCCTAACTTAGAAGACGTTGAGCGCTTATTAAGCCAGCTTGAGTCGAGCAATGTGGTTGATGAGTTAGATATCGATGAGATTCTGGCTCAGAACACCATGGATATTGCTCTGCAAGCTAAGCCGGGTTCAGTGGCGGTGTCGCAACCTGTTGAAGTCGAGGAAGAAGTTCAGGAATGGGTTATCGAAACTGAGCCAGAACGGGCAATAGATTATGAGCCCCAGGCTAACTCAGCTTTACCCAACCCACGGCAAAGCACGCAACGAACGGAAGACTTTCAAGTGCTTTACTTCGATGTTAACCAAGTCATGTTCGCAGTACCGCTTGATGAGTTAGGTGGTATTCATCGTATCGCTGAACTGAATCATTTAATTGGCAAACCTGACTGGTACTTGGGGCTGCAGACCAATCGCGAGCAAAAGTTTGATGTGGTCGATACCGCTAAGTGGGTAATGGCCGACAAGCTTTGCGATGAAGAATATAAAGAGAATTACCAATATGTCGTCATGCTCGGTGAAAGCATGTGGGGATTAGCCAGTAACCAGTTAGCGGGGACTGAGACACTCAATATCGACAACGTTCGCTGGCGTGAACAGGCGGGGAAGCGCCCCTGGCTTGCGGGCATGGTGAAAGAAAAAATGTGTGCTTTAATTCACGTCCAAGCGCTTATTGAGATGCTCAACGCTGGTTTAGACGTGAAATCAATGAATTAGAATGAAGTCGGCAACGACATTAACGAGGATTAACTATGTCTCAAGCTTTTGCAGTTGAAGTGAAGAAAGATGCCACAAATGACGAAGTGCTTCAGTGGGTGACGTTCCAACTAGAAGAAGAAACGTACGGCATTAACGTTATGCAGGTACGTGAAGTACTTCGTTATACCGAAATTGCGCCAGTTCCAGGTGCGCCTGATTACGTATTAGGTATTATCAATCTGCGTGGTAATGTCGTAACGGTTATCGATACGCGCTCTCGCTTCGGTCTGATGGAAGGCGAAGTGACCGATAATACCCGTATTATCGTGATCGAATCAGAGCATCAGGTGATTGGTATTCTGGTCGACAGTGTAGCGGAGGTGGTTTACCTGCGTTCGTCTGAGATCGATACTACCCCTTCTGTTGGTACTGACGAGAGTGCGAAGTTCATTCAAGGCGTTAGCAATCGTGATGGGAAGCTTCTTATCCTGGTTGATTTGAACAAGCTGTTAACTGATGACGAATGGGATGAGATGGCTCATCTATGATGGGTTGAATGAGCATGGCTGAAGTGAATTTGTTATCCGTACCCGTCATCGCTGGTGGTGTAGCTTTCGTTGTACTCGTGCTGCTTGTTCTGCAACTTCGTATTCGATCGAGTTTGCACAAGAAAATTGATCAGCAGCGAGCACAGGCTCGTCAAGCTGACAAAGAAGTACAAAAGCTTAGCAAGCAGTTGCTGGAAATTCGCTCTGTGGTTGTTGGTTTAGGACAAAAAGTCACCGAGCAGCAAGATGTTATCCAGCACCTGAACGAGCGTATCCGAGAGCTGGAACATGCTGATACGGATGGGCGTTTGTACAGCCGAGCCTCTAAAATGGTTCAACTGGGCGCGGACATCAACGAGTTAATCGAAGAGTGCGAATTGCCCAAAGCGGAAGCTGAGCTAATGCTATCGCTACAGAAAAAATTGGCTGGCAAAGAGAAAATCCCGCCACTCAGTAGCCGACCTGCTGACGAAACGAGTTATTCATCGCTCGCAAGACAACGTTAGAGTAGAAAAAGAAGCTTCGGCTTCTTTTTTCGTTCAGTACCCCCAGAAATGCACGTTTTGCCTCTTATAAAATTAAGGCGCTATCTTCATTAATCTATATAGCCATTTATGGTTAAATTTATCGAATTGTGTAAGTAAGTTAACAAAAATTCATGAACTTACTTACATCTCTGGTCTCTTGTCCTATTTCGTCTTAACTAAGCTGTGCTAATATAGCCGCTCGTTCATTATTTAGTTGAAGCCCTATGTTAGAAGTGTCTAACCTTACTGCGATCCGTGACGAAAGGGTCCTGTTTGAGAACCTGAAATTTACCATAAAACCAGGCGAACTAGTCCAGATTGAAGGGCGAAACGGAACGGGTAAGACAACGTTGTTACGCATTGTTACAGGGTTAGGCGACAGAGAGGATGGTATTATCAAATGGAAGGGCGAAGAGGTTGAAAAGTCTCGGGACATCTTTCATCGAGATCTACTGTTTTTAGGACACCAAACTGGCGTAAAACGTGAACTCACTGCATTAGAAAACTTACGTTTTTATCAGTCTATTCATAATAACCAAACCTCCGATGAAGAAATCTTTTCTGCGTTAACTCAAGTTGGTCTAGCAGGAAGAGAAGATATTCCTGTCGCACAACTTTCAGCGGGCCAGCAACGACGCGTAGCTCTGGCGAGATTATGGCTAAGCAAACAAATTTTATGGATTCTGGACGAGCCACTTACGGCAATCGATAAGCAAGGTGTCAAAGTGCTAGAGGCACTGTTCGCTAGTCATGCGGACAATGGTGGTATTGTGATTCTAACCACACACCAAGATATGTTTTCTGATAGCCCGAAACTTAGAAAAATAAAATTGGGTGATTGATATGATCTCGTCCATGACCACGATTATCCGTCGCGAACTCTTGATTGCCTACCGCCGTCAAGCCGACATTCTGAACCCGCTTTGGTTCTTTATTATTGTTATTACTCTGTTTCCACTGAGTATTGGCCCCGAGCCAAATTTGTTAGCACGTATTTCAGCGGGCATTGTTTGGGTTGCCGCACTATTGTCTGCATTATTATCATTAGAACGTCTATTCCGTGACGACTTTCAGGATGGTGCGTTAGAACAAATGATGCTGATGCCGATTCCATTGCAGCTTGTTGTGATTTCGAAGGTCATAGCACATTGGCTGTTAACAGGCTTACCGTTGATTTTGATCAGCCCTTTATTGGCGGTTTTACTTACTCTAGATTTTGATACTTGGTTGGCGGTGGTACTGACATTGTGTATCGGTACACCGGCATTAAGCTTTATTGGTGCCATCGGTGTGGCACTGACGGTTGGGTTGCAAAAAGGGGGGGTCCTCTTAAGTTTGCTTGTTCTTCCGCTCTATATCCCAATTCTGATTTTTGCAACGTCTGCCATTGATGCAGCAGCGCTCGGTGTAGCGTATAACGGCCAGTTGGCGGTGTTAGGAGCGATGCTTATGGGAGCGATGACACTCACACCATTTGCAATCAGTGCAGCGTTGCGAGTTAGTGTTAACTAACATTAACCAATAGTCCTTTACTACCATTGGTATTAAAGGACTTCAATAATGATTAAAGCACAGCGATGGTTTTGGCCTGAGAGACTGTGCCCCTATATAGCAAGAGTGAGATTGAAAAATGTGGAAATGGCTACATCCTTATGCCAAGCCTGAAGTGGCTTACCGCCTTAGTGGTAAGTTGCTGCCTTGGTTCTCTGTATTGGCCCTCGTATTTTTAACGGTAGGTACCATTTGGGGGCTAGCATTCGCACCGTCAGATTACCAACAGGGCGACAGTTTCCGTATCATCTATATTCATGTTCCTTCCGCGATGTGGTCGATGGGCGCTTACTTGTCGATGGCGATTGCTGCCTTCATTGGTCTGGTATGGCAAGTTCGACTTTCTGATATGGCGGCCTTAGCGATGGCGCCAATCGGAGCGGTATATACCTTTATTGCGCTTGTGACTGGCGCAGTATGGGGTAAGCCGATGTGGGGAACCTGGTGGGTATGGGACGCGCGCCTTACCTCCGAACTCATTCTTCTGTTTTTATACTTGGGTGTTATCGCGCTGTACCATGCTTTTGACGATCAAAAGACGGCAGCAAAAGCCGCAGGTATTTTAGCGATCGTTGGTGTTGTGAACCTGCCAATCATTCACTTTTCTGTGGAGTGGTGGAATACGCTACACCAAGGCGCAACTATCACTAAATTCGAACAACCATCCATTTCAGCTGACATGCTCTGGCCGCTGCTGCTGAACATCTTTGGTTTTGCGTTCTTCTTCGGTGCTGTGACTATGGTGCGTTTCAGAAATGAAATCATCAGTAAAGAGAGTCACCGTCCGTGGGTACGCCAAATTGCAACCGAAAAAACTCAGTGAGGTAGTTAACTATGCATTTTGAATCTCTGAGCGACTTTTTTGCCATGGGTGGCTACGCATCATACGTATGGAGCTCGTTTGGTATCACTTTTCTATCGATGCTAATTCTCTTAATCACCAGCCTTCGTCGCGGTGATGCGTTATTGAATGAAGTGAAAGCAAAAATTGACCGTCAAGCTCGTATTGACGCAGCGAAGAATATGGAGAACACCCTATGAACCCGAGACGTAAAAAGAGGCTAGGTATTGTACTGGCTATCTTTATCGGTATCAGTGCAACCATTGGTTTGATGCTTTACGCGCTTAACCAGAATATGGACCTTTTCTACACGCCGACGGAATTGGTTAACGGTAAAGAAGATGGCACTAAGCCTGAAGTTGGCCAACGTCTACGAATCGGTGGCATGGTCGTAAATGGCTCGGTTCGTCGTGATCCGGACTCGTTGAAAGTCAGTTTTGACCTGCACGATATCGGTCCGAAAGTGACTGTTGTATATGAAGGTATCCTTCCCGATTTATTCCGTGAGGGGCAGGGTATTGTTGCACAAGGTGTGTTGCGTGATGCGACCACTATTGAAGCGTTTGAAGTACTTGCAAAACACGATGAAGATTACATGCCGCCAGAAATCGCAGCAGCGATGGAAAAGACGCATGCACCGATGAAGTACAGCTCTGAGCAGACACAAGGAAGCGGCCAATGATTGCAGAAATCGGTCACTTTGCCCTCATACTATCGCTTGCGATGGCTGTGCTGTTAAGCATACTGCCATTATGGGGTGCATCAAATAACAACACCATGCTGATGAATACTGCGCGCCCGCTATCGTGGTCGATGTTTCTCACGCTGTTGTTCTCATTCGTTATTTTATGCTGGTGCTTTTATGTCAACGATTTTACGTTGCAATACGTAGCCAGTAACTCAAACAGCCAATTGCCTTGGTACTACCGTTTAACTGCGGTGTGGGGGGCTCACGAAGGTTCATTACTTCTTTGGGTATTAATCCAGGCTGCGTGGACGGTTGCCGTCGCGACGTTCAGCCGTGGTATGCCTCAAGAGTCGGTCGCTCGCGTACTGGCGGTGATGGGGATGATTTCTGTCGGCTTCCTGATGTTTATTATCTTCACATCAAGCCCATTCCTACGTACCTTGCCGTTCTTCCCGATTGACGGTCGTGACTTGAACCCACTTCTTCAGGACCCGGGTCTGATCGTGCATCCCCCAATGCTTTACATGGGGTATGTTGGCTTCTCAGTTGCGTTCTCATTTGCTATTGCTTCTTTGATGACGGGCCGTCTTGATACCGCCTGGGCTCGTTGGTCCCGTCCTTGGACAACCGCGGCTTGGGTATTTCTTACATTAGGTATCGCACTCGGCTCTTGGTGGGCATATTACGAATTAGGTTGGGGTGGCTGGTGGTTCTGGGATCCAGTAGAAAACGCCTCCTTTATGCCTTGGCTGGCTGGTACCGCATTAATGCACTCTTTGGCCGTTACTGAAAAACGCGGAACCTTTAAAGCGTGGACAGTACTGCTGGCAATCTCTGCATTTTCATTGAGTCTACTGGGGACGTTCTTGGTACGTTCAGGTATTTTGGTCTCAGTGCATGCGTTTGCCTCTGACCCGGCCCGCGGCATGTTTATTCTTGCTTTCCTGGTATTTGTTATCGGCGGCTCGCTGCTACTGTTCGCGGTAAAAGGCGCATCGGTTCGTGTTCGTGGTAACTTCGATTTGATATCGCGAGAGAACGTTTTACTTGGCAACAACGTACTGTTGATCGCAGCACTGGTTGTTGTCTTAGTAGGTACGTTGCTACCACTAGTACATAAGCAAATTGGTCTTGGGTCTGTCTCGATTGGCGCGCCATTCTTTGACATGCTATTTGCGTGGCTGATGATGCCATTTGCCTTCTTGCTGGGTATTGGTCCGCTTATTCGCTGGAAACGAGATCAGCTGTCTTCAATCGTTAAGCCTATGATGATTTCTGGCGTGACTGCTCTGGTACTGGCAGCGGTTTGCGTATACCTATTCGCAGACTTCTTCCAAATTATGGCTTATATCGGCTGGGTAATGGCAATTTGGATCATCGTCATGCACGGCTTCGAGCTGCATGAACGTGCGACTCACCGACACAACTTCGTGGAAGGCGTAGGTAAGTTGCAGCGCAGTCATTGGGCAATGATGTTAGGTCACATTGGTTTGGCGGTAACCATTATCGGTATCGCGATGGTACAAAACTACAGCATTGAGCGTGACGTGCGTTTGGCTCCGGGAGAGAATTTCCAGATCCAGGGTTACGATTTCTATTTCTCAGGCCTGCGTGATAAAGATGGCCCGAACTATGATGGCTACATTGCTGACTTTGAAGTCACGCATAATGGTAACTACATTAACTCTCTGCATGCTGAGAAACGTTTTTACACAACGGCTAAATCGATGATGACAGAGGCAGCTATTGACCGCGGTGTTACTCGCGATCTTTACATTGCCATGGGCGAGCGTTTAGAAGATAACCGCTCATGGGCGGTACGTATTTACTACAAACCATTCGTCCGTTGGATTTGGGCCGGTGCTTTGATTATGGCAATCGGTGGTGGTCTGGCTATTTCCGATAAGCGTTACCGCTTCCGTAAGTCGTCATCTAAGAAGAGCACTAAGTCAAAGGAGCAAGTCGCGCAATATGAATAAGAAAGTCTTGTTTATCCCGTTAATCGCTTTCATGATTTTAGCCGGGATCTTTGCAACTCAGTTGATGCGTAACCAAGAGGGTGATGACCCGACAAAATTGGAGTCTGTGCTCGTTGGGAAACCTGTGCCTGCGTTTCATCTCGAAGATCTGGCTGAGCCAGGCAAAGAATATGATCAATCTATTTTCAAAGGCGAACCTTTGTTGCTTAACGTTTGGGCTACCTGGTGTCCAACCTGTTATGCAGAGCATAAGTATCTGAATGAACTGGCTGACAAAGGTGTCAAGATCATCGGTATGAACTACAAAGATGATCGCACAAAAGCGGTGGGTTGGTTGAATGACTTAGGTAACCCTTACCTGATCAGTTTGTTTGACGGCAGCGGTATGTTGGGCCTGGACCTTGGGGTTTATGGGGCACCAGAAACCTTCATTATTGATGCTAATGGTGTTGTGCGTTATCGCCATGTTGGGGATGTTAATCCACGTAACTGGTCTGAGACATTAGAGCCGCTTTACAATCAGTTGGTTGAGGAGGCGAAGCTATGAGAAAGCTGATTCTAGCCGTATTTGCAGCGCTGACATTTTCGTTAGCGGCTCATGCTGCCATTGAAGTGTACGAGTTTGACAACCTCAAACAAGAACAGCAGTTCAAAGAGTTAAGCCACACGTTGCGTTGCCCTAAGTGTCAAAACAACACGATTTCTGATTCTAACGCCGAGCTTGCTCAAGACTTACGCCATAAAGTCTATGAAATGACCAAAGAGGGTAAGTCCAAGCAAGAGATAGTCGACTACATGGTCGCGCGTTACGGTAATTTTGTGACTTACAATCCGCCATTTACGATTGCTACGGCTATTTTATGGCTGGGGCCCCTTGCCGTTGTTCTGGGAGGTTTTGCTTTGATCGTATTACGTAGTCGCAAAACAAAGGCAAAAGTCGTCGCAAATAGTGATGAACAATGGGACGAGCAAAAAGAAGCCCGCCTTAAAGCTTTGCTTGAAGAAGAGAACGACGGAGATAAGAAGTAATGACACTATTTTGGATTTCTACTGTTGTTCTTACGCTGATCGCTTGTGCCTTGGTAGCCATGCCATTGTTAAAACAAAAAGCGAACAACGATGAAGTATTACGTGATGAACTAAACAAAGCGTTTTACAAAGATCGTTTATCAGAGTTGCAAGAAGAGTCTGAAGAAGGCTTAGTCGAGAGTGAGGAAGAGCTGATATCGGATCTCAAGCAGTCATTGCTGGATGATATTCCGGGAGAGAACGGGCACAAAGAAACGAAAATTTCTCCTATCGCCGTCTTGGTTCCATCCGTCATTTTGACCGTCGTATTAAGCTACGGTTTATACTACCAATTTGGCGCTTCTCAGGAAGTCGTTAGATGGCAGGAAGTATCAGCAAACTTACCAGAGTTGTCGAAAAAACTGATGTCGTCTTCAGCTGAACCGCTGAGTGATGAAGAGATGGAAGATTTAACCTTAGCGTTGCGTACTCGCCTGCATTATCAACCGGAAGACTCAACAGGTTGGTTATTGTTAGGGCGTATTGCTTTGGCGAATCGTGATGTTTCTACTGCGATCGATGCCATGGAAAAGTCGTTCAATCTTGAGCCTCAAGACCCGGATATTATGCTGGGGTATGCACAAGCTCTGATGCTTTCTCAAGAAGAAATGGATCAGAACACAGCCCGCTCTCTGTTAGGCCAACTCGTACAACAAGATCGAGTGGATCTGCGTGTCTTCTCATTGCTTGCATTTGATGCCTTTGAGCGTCAAGACTACCCAGCTGCGATCAAATACTGGGGCGTGATGCAACAGATGATTGGCCCTGAAGATAGCCGCTATGAAATGCTTTCTCGCAGCATTGATAGTGCACGTAAGCAGATGGGCGAAGCGGTTTCTCCGGATAAAAGTGTTGCGGTTACCATTGAACTTGCTCCTGAAGCTCAGATCGATCCGAACGGCGTGCTTATTGTTTCTGTCCACCGTGCTGATGGTTCCCCTATGCCTGTAGCTGCGGCCCGTTACCAAGTTGCATCCTTCCCGCGAACCGTGGTTCTGGATGATGGCAATGCGATGATGCAAGGTTCAAAGTTGTCTTCATTGGACAAGCTTTTGGTGCGTGTACGTGTTGATTCTGACGGTAACGTGGCAACTCGTGATCATGACTGGCACGGTGAGAGTGGTGTGGTCGAATTCGGGCAACCTGTTGAAGTTATTATCAATAAGCAATTTTAATAGTTGCGAGTCATATCCCTATAGTGGTATGGCTCTAAACGATCGAGTAGAATGAACAAGGCCAGCTTATGCTGGCCTTGTTTTTATACTTAAGTGACTTCTAAACTGTATCTGAGCCATGCGTTTTATAGCAAGGTTGCTTACGTATATTAATAGTCGTTATGGAACATAGAATGTATAACAAGGGTAAATCCATCTTCTTAATGCTGTTGGCAATTGGACTGGTTGGCTGTTCAAGTGCGCCTGAGGAGGCAGCAACAGAAGAAACAAATCAAACGACTTCTGATGCGTACGATCCGTTGGAAGGCTTTAACCGTGCCATGTGGGACATTAACTACGATTACCTGGATCCGTATTTAGTGCGTCCGGTATCATTAGCTTATGTGGAATACACGCCTACACCTATCCGCTATGGTATTGCTAACTTTCTGGCGAACTTAGACGAACCAGCAAGTATGGTGAACAATCTGCTGATGGGTAATGGTGGTAAAGCCGTGGACCACTTTAATCGATTCTGGCTTAACTCCACATTTGGTCTCCTTGGTCTGGTGGATGTCGCCACCGCCGCAGGGATTACCAAATACGATGAAAAAGTTTTCAGTGATGCCGTCGGTCACTATGGTGTAGGTAATGGACCTTACTTTATGGTCCCGGGGTACGGCCCTTACACACTGCGTGAAGTCACCGATACGGTAGACAGCATGTATGTCCCTCTGACCTACCTAAACTTCTGGGCAAGCCTGGGTAAGTGGGCTTTTGAAGGAATGGAAAAACGCGCGTTGCTTGTTTCTCAGGAAGCGCAGCTGGACAACTCACCAGATCCTTATGTCTTAACGCGTGATATTTATATCCAGCGCCAAAACTTTAAAGCAGAAGTGGAGACTGTCAAAGAAGTCGACGCCGAAGAAGAAGCTTATCTGGACGAATACTTAGACGAATTTTAAACCTCTCAGGTTTAAATAGTAGATACGAAAAAGGCTTAGCAGTTGCTAAGCCTTTTTTCTTCAATGGTGTATTCGATTAGAAACGGTAGTTCGCCTGAAGACCAATCAACCAAACATTACCCGTTGTTTCACCGACAAACTGACCACCAACTTGCTCCGCAGTATCGTCAGAATCATAACCGCGTGACTCTGTAATTGAGGCATCTTTCGCGATGATATAAGTGAAACCTGCATCTAAGCTGAAATCTTTTGTCCAGTCGTATGTTGCGCCAATGCTTAGCCAGGTACGATCGGTTTCTGGAATAGTGATAGTACGGTTTTTATCGCTAACGGCTGATGTGTCGTACGCAATACCTGTTCTTAATGCCAGTTGTGGCTGAAGCTGGTAGGTCGCACCTAACGCAAAACGGTAGTTATCTTCCCAGTTTTCAACTTTAACCATGTGCGTACCTGCGGTATCAAGGTGCGCTTCCAGTTTTTCGAATGAGCTCCAGTCAGTCCAGTTAAAACTCGCGTGCAGGGCAAGCTGCTCAGTAATCTGGTGGTAGCTGGCCAGTTCTGCGGTTGCTGGTAGCGTCAGGTACATGTAACCGTTGTCGCGCGTTTGCGGCAGTTGAGTACCGAAGCCAAAACCAAGACCTTCAGCATGTCCCTGTAACTTCAGTTCTACTTCTGATTTGTATGCGAAGCCTACGCGGTGGTCGTCGTTGATCTGCCATGCCGTACCGACTTGCCAACCCCAAGCGGTATCATCACCTTCCATGTATTTCAGTGTGGTATCTTGAGGAAGACCCAATGCGTTTGTGGCTGGTGTTGTTGCGCCAAAGCTACCTTCACCAAGGATATAACGAACGCCACCGCCGATACTTACAGCGTTGTTAACCTTGTAGGCTGCATTCAGGTTGACTTCCATTGTGGTCACGCTGGCTTCGTTGCCGAAGTGTGACGCCGCAAAGCCAGTACCGAGATCCGTTTCCATACCGTAGTTGGTTCCCAGCGCTAAGCCGGCAGCGAACTTATCGTTGTACTGATGCGATAGGTAGAAGTTAGGAATGATTGCATCGTGAGCGAAGTCATCTGAAGACGCTGGAATGTTATTGCCATAGAAATCGACGTTACCGTCTACATCAAGATTTGGGTTCACATAGATAGCACCAACAGATACTTGTGTGCCTTCTAAGTAAGTCAGCATCGCTGGGTTTCGCCATTGTGCACTTGCATTATCTGCCATTGCTGCTTCCCCTGCGTATGCGCGGCCTAAGCCTGTCGCAGAGAACTCCGCAAGTTGGAAACCGGCTGCATGAGTCGCGCTTGCTGTGCCCAGCAGACTGAGTGCTACTGTCATAGAAAGAAGGGTCTTGTTGGTTTTCATTTTGTGTTCGCTGAATTATTTAAAATGTGGGGTAAAATTTTAAAGATAGAGCTTTTACTTTAGAAATGAAAATCCGGAACGGGTACGTTTTTGGTATTAAATTCTAGCTAGGCAATCTTTAAAAGACTAAACGCCTGGCTGTAAAAGAGTTGTGAAAGATATTCAGCGAACAGTTGTGCGTCCTAAGGTGGGTTTTTAGATACACGTGTTCACTGAAATAGAGCGTATAATAACTCGCAGGTAAGAAAAAAGGCTGGAAATCCAGCCTTTTATAGAGAAAGTGTTTGCAATAGCGACTAGTACGTCAATTAGAAGCTACGGCTGTATTGTAAGCCGACTAGAATCGCGTCTGCATGAGTTGTTGCGCTCACTCCAGTTGAAACACCTGGAACTGGAGCTATACTCTCATTAACGTCAACATCATCACCTAACAGGTACGTGAAGCCAAAGTCGATGTTAGCTTTACTGTCAAGATGGTAGGTTAAGCCTGTTGAGAACCACTGACGATCTGAGTCAGGTACTGAAATAGATGTCACATTGTCCTGTGCGCTGGTGTCATACATGTAACCTGCACGCAGGGTCCAATCGTTGTTCAGGTAGTAAGTTCCACCAATCGCGTAGTGCCAGCCGTCTTGCCACTGATATTGTTTAGCGTAGCTACCAGGGATCATACCTTGATCTAGGTTTTCAAAATCAATCTGGTCAAAGTCTTTCCAGCCAATGTATTGCACACTGTAGTGTACCGCAAACTTAGTATCTTTGATTTTGTGGAAACCTGAGAACTCAGCCATATCAGGCAGTGGTAGCGTGATCTTCTGACCGTCGTCGTCTTTAGCTTCAAATTCTGGACTGTAGTGGTATGCAAAACCGAAACGGTTGTTTTCGTCTAGTTCAAATACTGTACCTACATTGAAACCAACAGCCCAACCGTCAGCAGAATCGACATCGAGAAGTGTTGCTCCGCCCAGAGCAGGGTTTACAGCAGCAAGAGCAGAACTTGTTACACGCTTCATTGTACCTTTGCCGTAAATCACATCCAGACCAGCACCAAAGCTCCATTGATCATTCAGGCGGTAAGAACCTGCCAGACCAAAGTTAGCGCTTTTCACGTCAGTCAGGCCGCCGTATTCAGTTGCCACGTAGCTGTCAGAGAATTCAGTCTTGGTACCGAAGTTCGAGTAGGCATTCACACCCCAGGCAAACTTATCGTTTACTGGGACAATCAGGTGAATGTTTGGCGCAAGAGCGGTGTCACCCACATCATCTACATCGTCTACAGTTGTTGTATTAGAACTTAGAGGAGTGTTAACGCTGTATTTTGCGTTTTTTACTTCAATCAATGAAGTAATGGTTTCAAAACCAACAGACAGTTCCATTTTGTCAAACAGAGCCATTGCTGCTGGGTTACGAGCCATTACTGAAGCGTTGTCTGCGATAACTGCATCACCAGCAAAGGCACGGCCTAGGCCGGTCGCTGATTGGGCATTAATTTGGAAACCTGCTGCCATCGTTTGACCTGAGGCAAAAGCTACCGTTACTGCTAAGAGAGTCTTTTTGAACAGACGCTTATTATAAGTCATGTGTTTTTCCTTATTAGAGTCGTCTCTTTGGACGATAATTCGAGCTTTTGCTCAGTGGCGCAGATAGTAGTCACAAGAGTGTCATTAACAAATCCGACCATTGGATAAAATATAGGAAAAATTATAGAAATGATGCTAAATGCAGAGAAATGACATCTAAATTGCAATATTTAGAGTTTATGCTCTAATGTCGCTTGTGTCGAGTGTAGGAGGTAAACGTTTGCGTCCTACAAACATGAAAATACCGCTTAGAGGTCACACTAAGCGGCAGCTAATGGGCTTTACACTAATTATGTTTCAACTTATTACATAGGCTGAATCAGAGGGGTCAGTTTACTGGCGATCACATTGATATCCTCGCCTTGTTGACCGACCAAGATCATACTGGCACTACCAATAGGTTGAACGACGCCACTCATGCCTTCTTTGCTGAAGTCGACAGCTTGCTCGCTTGGGATTCTGGTAATGAACATGGTGACTTTACCTTTTAAACCCTGAAAAACCATATGCACGGCATTAGACTCTCCGAATCCACAGTGATTTAAGTAATAGACGTGGTAAGGAAAGCTCTGGTTAAACTTAAAGTTCAGCGGAGACATTTTTGCGTTGATGAATGTGCTTGGCACATCTTCATCCAAGTGACGCACAAAAGGCTCTTCGTTTATTACATGTTCGATTGCTGTATCCGCCAGAGTGGCATGCGCTGGTGAGACGACAATATTACTCCAGTTAATCTGCCCAACTAACAAGCCAGCCGTAAATGCTACCGATGCAGCCAAAGCCATTGCCTTCTTAGCAAAAGTAGGGCGGACAACGTTTTGTTCAAAAGAGCTCGAACTTTGACTGAACAAAATTTTGTCAGCAAGATCTTCTGGCACTTCGACATTCATAGCCTGTTTGATTTTTTCATCGAGATCCAAAACGTCTTCAACAAACTTATGGTTAGCACTGTTGTTTGCCAAAGCTTGCAGTATCTCTTCATCCTTCTGTTTTGGATCCGACAAAATACGACGACGAAATTCTAAATCATCCATTTTTTTGTCCTCTCTTTGTATCTTGAGAATCCAACATCTCTTTAAGTTGATTACGAGCACGAAATAGTCGAGTCATTACAGTGTTTTTGTTCAGCTTCAGTATGTCGCCGATCTCTTCTCCACTGAAACCGCCTACGACTTGCAGAAATAAAGGTTCACGATATTCGACGTCTAATTTCATGATCTGTGCCTGAAGCCACTCTTGCTGGTGATGAGGGTCGTCGTTGACCTTCGCATCATTGCCATAGTCATCGATATCAACTAAATCAAATTGTTTGCGTTCGAATCGGCGTGCATTTTCTCGTCTTAAAATAGTAATAAGCCAAGACTTAGCCGCTTTTTCGTCTAGCAAGCTATCCAGAGATTTCCAGGCACGAAGACAGGTTTCTTGCACCAAATCTTCGGCTACCGCTTTGTCTTTACATAGCCAGTAAGCATAGCGATATAAATCACGATGATAGCCCCGAACGAGCGATTCATATTTTCTTTGTTTGTCCATATCAGAGCTGACCGGACTGTTGGAATTTTTCTTTCCAAATATTTTTAACATGGCTGCAAGAGCCTCCATTTTTATTAAACCAGCATAGTGTGGTCATTTGGATAGACATACAGAGTTTAGCAGCCTCAACGATTTGCTCGCGACTGAGTAACCAACAGATTGAACGTTGAGGATTCCACTAAAAGATAGAGAGAAAATCAGTAGGAAAACGATTTATTTGGAAGAATGAAGAAAATAGATCGTCTCAGCAGAGCTAAATCAATATAAAATTGATCTATTTCAAAAACTCGATCAGTGAAGCGGTTATAGTTACTCCTGTCATCTCGTTAGTCCTTGTGATTAACATGTTGAGCAAGATGACACTTCCTTTTGAAGGCTGACTTTACTTTCTCCTAATCAGGAAACTGATTATGTTCAATTGGCGTAAGTTAATTGTTTTTATAGATATTCCGACCACACAGTTCTGTGTGGTTTTTTTTTGTCTCAATTTCGCATTTCTAACCCAGTTCTTATTCAACTATCTTCATTGTTCATAGTCGGTTAATCGTGCCGTCAGCATAATGCATTGCATATCAATCAAAGCCAAAAGCCAGTATTTATCTAGGCATCCGGTTTGCGATCAATCTTTATGACACTTGGCGAAAAGTTTACTTAAATCGAGATATTAGGTGACCTATCGCCATTGTAACGTTTTAAAATCGCTATTGGTGGTGGTTTAGAGTAATTGATCTACTTGCTTCACGTTTATCTAAACGCACCTTTGATAAATTTAACAAGTTGATTACAATGCATCAGGTCAGACCTCTTGTTAATTAAGGAGAAACAATGAGCAAGCAGGAAGTAAAGACGCGTCAAGGTGAACGCGTTGCTATTGTCGCGGGGCTTCGAACTCCCTTTGCTCGTCAAAGCACGGAATTTAGCCAAGTGCCAGCCGTCGATTTAGGGAAGATGGTAGTAAGTGAAATGCTTGCTCGAACCGATCTTGATCCGAAATTAATAGAACAGGTGGTATTTGGACAGGTCGTACAAATGCCAGAGGCACCAAATATTGCACGTGAAATCGTATTGGGGACGGGAATGAACGTCCATACCGATGCTTACAGCGTGACGCGAGCCTGTGCGACAAGTTTCCAGGCCGCCGTGAATGTCGCAGAAAGTATTATGGCTGGCACGATTGATATCGGTATCGCGGGTGGCGCTGATTCCTCATCGGTACTACCGATTGGTGTATCCAAAAAGCTTGCAGCTAACCTGCTGGCTCTCAGCAAGACCAAAACGCTCGGCCAAAAGCTCAATGTGATTAGAAACCTAAGCTTTAAAGATTTAATGCCGGTTCCTCCTGCCGTTGCTGAGTATTCCACTGGTTTGTCGATGGGGCAAACCGCCGAGCAAATGGCGAAATCACACGGTATCTCCCGTACAGAGCAAGATGCTCTGGCACACTGTTCTCATACTCTGGCGTCGCAAGCGTGGAAAGAGGGTAAGATTCAAGGCGAAGTCATGACCGCTTTCCCTGAACCGTATAAAAAGTGGATTTCAGAAGACAATAATGTTCGTCATGACTCTACGTTAGAGGGATACGCAAAACTTCGCCCGGCATTTGACCGTCAATATGGCAGCGTAACCGCAGCAAACAGCACGCCTTTGACTGATGGTGGTGCTGCTGTGATGCTCATGCGCGAAGGTAAAGCGAAAGAGCTTGGTATGGAAATCCTTGGCTACATTCGCGGCTACGCATTCTCTGCTATTGGCGTAGAGACCGACATGTTAATGGGCCCTTCTTACGCGACGGCGAAGGTATTGGAAAATACAGGGCTGGAATTGTCGGATCTGACTCTGATTGATATGCATGAAGCCTTTGCGGCTCAGGCGTTGGCTAACGTGAAAATGTTTGCCTCTGATAAGTTTGCTCAAGAAAACCTTGGCCGTTCAAAAGCCATTGGTGAAATCGACATGGATAAATTCAACGTACTTGGTGGCTCGATTGCTTATGGGCATCCGTTTGCAGCAACGGGCGCGCGCATGATGACGCAAACACTACGCGAGCTAAAACGTCGAGGTGGTGGTATTGCATTGAACACCGCATGTGCGGCGGGTGGTCTTGGTGCGGCAATGATTCTGGAGGTTGAGTAATGAGTGAACAAAAAGCATTTAGTCTTAAGATTGACGAGCAGAACATTGCTTGGTTAGCCATCGATGTGCCTAATGAAAAGATGAACACGCTACAGGCGGCTTTTGTTGAAGATATGCAGGAGATCTTCACTCAGTTAAAAGACTCAACTGGCGTAAAAGGGATGATTATTCATTCCCTCAAACCTGATAACTTTGTCGCAGGTGCTGATGTACGTATGCTTGAGGCATGCACTACCGCAAGCGAAGCTGAAGCACTAGCAAAACAAGGACAAGAGTTATTTCAACAGCTGTCTGACCTGCCTTATCCTGTAGTGGCAGCCATTCACGGCCCTTGTCTTGGAGGCGGGTTAGAGCTTGCTTTGGCGTGTGATTATCGTGTCTGTACGGAATCCGACATCACACGTTTAGGTCTGCCAGAAGTGCAATTGGGGTTGCTTCCGGGCTCTGGTGGTACACAGCGACTTCCTCGACTGATTGGTCTGTTACCTTCACTTGATTTAATCCTAACCGGTAAGCAGCTACGTGCGAAAAAAGCTAAGAAATTGGGCGTAGTGGATGCGTGTGTACCAGAGACTATTTTGCTTGATGTCGCTAAGCAATTTATCGACAAAGGCAAAAGCAAAGGTAAGAAAAAGCAGTCGACCAAAGAAAAGCTGATGTCGGGCAGCGGGTTAGGGCGTAAGTTTGTGTTTGAGCAAGCCGCGAAGAAAACCAACGAAAAAACCCGAGGCAACTATCCTGCTACAGTGGCGATTTTGGAAGTGATCCAGCATGGTTTGGAGAAAGGGTTCGTTAAAGGCCAGGAGCTTGAAGCGAAGCGCTTCGGCGAACTGGTTATGAGCTCAGAATCGAAAGCGCTGCGTTCCATCTTCTTTGCTACCACAGAGATGAAGAAAGAACACGGCACGGATGCTAAGCCTGCTGCCGTGAAAAAAGTCGGTGTACTTGGTGGTGGTTTGATGGGCGCTGGCATTAGTCATGTCTCCGTTGCGAAAGCTAAAGTGCCGGTTCGCATTAAAGATGTGAGCAATGACGGGGTCTTAAATGCGCTGAACTACAACTACAAGTTGTTCGACAAGCAACGTAAGCGTCGCATTCTCTCTAAAGCGGATCTCCAAGCAAAAATGATGCAGCTTTCGGGTGGCGTAGACTTCACCAGTTTCAACCAGATCGATGTGGTTATTGAGGCGGTGTTTGAAGACCTAGATTTGAAACAGCAAATGGTTGCGGATATTGAAGCAAACGCGAAGCCAGAGACCATTTTTGCGACCAACACCTCGTCGTTGCCCATTCATAAGATAGCTGAGAAAGCAGAGCGTCCTGAGAACATAGTAGGTCTACACTACTTCAGCCCAGTGGAAAAAATGCCGCTGGTGGAAGTTATTCCACATGAAACCACATCAGACGAGACCATCTCTACGGTGGTGGCGTTGGCTAAGAAGCAGGGTAAAACGCCAATCGTAGTCAAGGACAAAGCTGGCTTCTACGTAAACCGCATTCTTGCACCTTACATGAACGAAGCTGCGCATATCTTGCTGGCAAACGAGCCGATAGAAAAGATAGATAACGCGTTACTGGATTTTGGCTTCCCGGTTGGGCCAATCACACTGCTTGATGAAGTAGGCGTGGATATTGGCGCGAAAATCATGCCGATTCTGGTCAATGAATTGGGCGAGCGTTTCAAAGGTCCGGATGTATTCGATACGTTGCTTAACGACGGCCGTAAAGGTCGTAAGAGTGGCAAAGGCTTTTACACTTACAAAGGTAAGAAGAAAGAAGTCGATAAGTCTGTCTATAAGCTATTGAAACTTGAGCCTGAGTCTAAGCTCAGCGACAACGATATTGCCCTGCGCTGTGTGCTGCCAATGTTGAATGAAGCGGTACGCTGTTTAGATGACGGTATTATTCGTTCGCCACGCGATGGTGATATTGGTGCGATTTTCGGTATTGGCTTCCCACCATTTTTGGGTGGTCCTTTCCGTTATATGGATCAGTATGGCTTGAAAGAGCTGGTCGAGAAAATGAATGAATTTGCATCGAAATACGGTGACCGATTTGCACCTTGTGACGGCTTACTCACTCGAGCGGGTGAAGAACGTACGTTTTATTAATTCTCAGCGCTGAACAACGTTGAAAACAAAAAGGCTTGCATCTCGCAAGCCTTTCTTAATTTTGCAGAAGAGATTATTTCTTCTTGTCTTTTTTATCTTTGTGACCCTGACCTGGGTTGTCATCACCGTGAACGCTCGCATTACCTTTCTTGTCTTTATCCCAATTTTTAGAAGTACAGTCATCTGACTTCACAGAGATATTGTCACCGCTCAAGCGTACACAGTCTTTGCTTAGCTCAAAGTCATCACCTTTCACAGTGATTTCTGCATGAGCTGATGCGAATGGAAGTAGAACAGCAGCAATTAATAGGAATTTTTTCATAGGTGCCTCATATGCAAGTTGTTGTAATTTGAGTATAAGCCAATTGGAGCATAAGCTAATTAGAGCATAAGCTGCAATGACGTAATTTCAAATTTCTGCCAATTTTATCTGAAACCAAAGTCCTTTATCCTAATCCGCAATCTTTCGGTCGTAGCTGAAACTCTTCTATTGAGCCAATTTCCTGACCTAAGTGAATGCGCGGTTCATCGATGTGAGCCAGACCTTGAGAATGCATAACCAAACGGTTTGCTGTTCTAGGTTTTAGCTCATTTACAACGAAACGGATCATATCTGCACGAGTCAGCTTTTTAAGCTCTGCCAGTACTTTCTCTCGCTGATTAAATTCAGTGTCTTTATTACCGATTGCTACCCAAAGGCGTTGAGCGCGACCACGCAGTGTGGTGTCTGGTGTGGCAATTTGATTCCATAAGCCGCGTTTACTGGTATGCCACTGATAATCATTGAGCTCTAACAGCACCATGTAAAAGGCATTTAAGAACTCATCAATAGAGGTGACGAGCTCCGCAGGCGCTGCATTGGGAGACTGAACATAAAGTACGATGCCAGGGTGTCGGTTAAGCGGCATGTTCCCTGTGCCGACCATGTAGCCTAATTGCTGCTTGGTGCGGATTTCGTGAAAAAACGTCGCCGACATCAAATGGTTTGCCAGTGAATAAAGCGCGATATTACGTGGTTCAATATCCTCGCATTGATGATAAATCACGACAGCCGAGTCCTGCTGGTCACAGTGCACTTCACGCTGAAAACTGCCGTTTTGACCTAGCATCACCAGTGGTCGAAGTGCTTCTTCATAACGTTGCTCTTTGACCCGCAGTGCGTCTTTCAGTGTCGTCGCCATGTCATGCGCTTGCTGACGTTGCCAGTCGCCATAAACGAACATTTCTATATGCAGTTCGGCGAGAATCGATTCTACGAACACGGATAACTCGTCGACTTCAATCTGCTCCAGTGCTTCGGCAAGCGTTGCAAACGGAGGATTGTTTGGCTGTAACAATCCGGTTAGCGAGTTGAACAGCTGTGAAATAGGGCGGTCTTGAGCGGAGTTTCGCCAGTTTCTGAGTAGTTGCTGTTTAATGGTGTCAAATCGCGCCTGGCTGAACTCTCGAGCGGCGAAGCGGCGCAAAATCATCTCTAACAACTGGGGAAGTTTTTGACTAAACCCGGATAAAGTTAGCGTCACGCCACCTTGGTGGGCATACATGTTATAACCCATACCGGCAATTTCTGCCTGATAAGTCTCTTGCGCTAGCGAGTCGAGAAACATCTCAACACAGAGGCGGGTCTTAACGATGTTTTTTGGTGAAGCGACGGCGTGAGAACTGTCTATTGCTACGTACACCACGCCCTTCGGCACACGGAATTCATCGTCTTGTAAATGCCACAGACGGAAACCTTCTAAGTCCTCAATTAATTCCGGCAGAGAATGACCATTTTCCAGCGGCATAGGATCGAGGTTATAGCAGATATACGGGTTTTTCTCGGGTAATACAAATTGCCAACGCGGGTCAATTTGATGGAAGAAACGTTTTTGTTCGCCGGTAAATGGTGTCACTGAGTACGGGGTGAAATACCATTCTGCGGTACGATCATAGTCTAAACCTTTGGCAATGAGCGTCACTCGTACATTGTCGATGCTTAAATACTTCAACAAATCGCGTTGCAGTGCTTCGTCATAGCCCGACATTTTGTAATCGCCATAGATGGTATCTTGTGGCTGATAGTGCTGCATATTGACCACAAGGTGGCTGACAAAATCCAGCGGCCTGGACGGTTCCTGAAAGCGAAAAGCGGATTCGAGCACCGCCTGTTTTTCAAGGTAACGCCATTCGTCCATGCCTTCTTGACGAATCAAGGTTAAATATTGAAAGACCGCCTGAACCACATCATCGACGTGGTCAAGGCCTGTCGGTGTCAGTGTACAACTAACGGTAAAGTCACGATAATTGCTGCCGCTTGCCCCGCCACCAGCAGAAAGAGAAGTGATCCATCCCTTACTCTTGAGCTGAATCATTAAGCTGCCTTCTCCTTCATACCCCAGCAGGTGAGCAAAATAGGAGAGGGGTTTTGTGCCGTAGTATTCATCCATTCCCGGCATTGGAAAGGTCAAAATTAACTTGCGGAACTCCTTAATCGGCTCTATCTGAACAAATATTCCGGTGCTGTTCTCTGTTCCAATAGGTACATCAATCGATTTACCTTTTAATTGATGATTTGGAATGTCCGCAAACATACGTTCTACCCACGCTTGCTGCTCATCAAGGGATTGAGGGCCAAACAGCGTCAGTGTCATTAAATCAGCAGAATATTCAGAACGATGAAACTCGACAATTTCGTCACGAATTGACTTACCGTCTCTGTCGCCAAGCGTATCAAGATTACCAACAGAAAACTTTGCGAATGGATGTTCGGGATTGATAACTTCTTTATTGACCTGATACAGACGACGAGAGTCATCATTCAGTTTTAGTTTGTATTCTGAATCTACCGCCTGACGTTCTTTGTCTAACGCTTCCTCGTTAAACAAAGGCGCGGCAAAGAATTGACTAAAGCTATCGAGTGCGTTTTCAAAAGCATTTGGGGTGACATCGAAAAAGAAACAGGTGTGCTCTGTTCCGGTCCAGGCATTATTTGTGCCCCCATGTTGGCTAATATAGCTTTGAAATTCGCCTACTTTAGGGTATTTTTCCGTACCCAAAAAAAGCATGTGTTCTAAATAGTGCGCTAAACCTTGGCGATCATCGGGATCGTCAAAGTGTCCAACGTTCACTGCTAGAGCGGCAGCAGACTGTTGAGCGGTATCGGAATGAATCACCAACACACGCAACTCATTACTCAGCGTAATGTAACGGTATTGATTTGAATCGTTAGGACTTAGGTGCACGATGCGTCTCCAGATTTCGCATTACAGTAATTATGAACCCTGAGAGGGGCAGCGCAAATGTTGCGCTTCGACAAATACTGCTCCCTGCGTTTTTGTTTTTCGTAAGACTACTGCATAGGCCCATCGCTTTTGCGTATGGGGTAGGACTGTTTGAAGGAATGCACTGAGTTCATGGCATAGCAAACGCGGTGATGAACTGAGTATATTCTTTTTTAATAGATTGTTAAGAAAGTCGCTATCTTTGGCAAGCTAATTGGTATAATGAACAGACAATTATATCAGTATTTATGTTTCGACATTATTAAAATTAGCCCCGAATATCTTATAAAGATAGCAGTCAACCTTTTGGTAGCGTTAGCTATCCATAGGAAATAACATGAAAATATTCATTATGCGTCATGGCGAAGCCGAACACTTTGCGGATTCTGACGCAGCTAGACAACTGACCCAAAGAGGCAGAGATGAGTCAGAGGCGGTCGCCCGAGCGTGCAAAGAGCAAGGTTGTGCTCAATTCGACAAAGTACTCGTGAGCCCGTACATTCGAGCTCAACAAACCTGGCAAGAAGTCAGCGAACACTTCTCGGCCAAAAGTATTGAAACGTTTGAAGATATCACGCCTTACGGACAATCTGAATGCGTGTACGACTATGCTAATGCCCTCATTGAAGTTGAAAAGCTTGAGTCGTTGCTGTTTGTTTCGCATTTACCCTTAGTCGGCTATCTAACCGCCGAGTTTGTGAGAGACTTGGCACCGCCCATGTTCCCGACATCCGGATTGGTTTGTGTCGAATACGACCCTCAAACCCAGCAGGGTGAGGTGTTGTGGCATATCACGCCATAAGTGTGAAACTAAATTTAAGCAAAAGGCAGGAATATCCTGCCTTTATTGTTATAAAAAGAAGATTGTTTTAGAGCGAATCTTTTACTTCTCGGGAATCGAGAGAAGAACGAGCAGCGCACCGTCACCCCCAAACTCTAAAGGCGCTTGGTGAAAGGCCATCACATCAGGGTGTTGAGCCAGCCATAGTGGCGTTTTTTGTTTGAGGATGTGCTTGCCAATACCGTGCTGAACACAAGCACAGTGAATTTCGTTCTTTACGCAGTAAGCGATCATCGCGCCCAATTCGCGCTTTGCTTCCTGCTGAGTCATACCATGCATGTCGAGAAATACGTCTGGCACATACACGCCACGACGTAGACGCTTTACTTCATAAGTAGAAACGTCATCACGTGCATAGCGAGTCGGTCCATCTTGATTGAGAAGCGGGACAAACTCATCAGAAAAGTAAAATTCAGAATCACTCGCTTCGCGGTTTGAGCGCTTGATTTCTTTTTGCTTAGTATTTTTTTTTGGTTGTTGGATTATGGTATCCTGTCGCAACTTTTTTACGCCCTGTACTGCTTCCTGAAACAAGGCGAAATCGTCATCATATTCGGTGTCTTTTTTGCTCATTAGGTAAACAAATTTCACTAATAAATGTTATTAGCAGTATTGTAGCGCTTTTCGGAGGCAATTTTGGATAAGATTTTTGTAGAAGAAGCGGTATCTGAGCTACATACCCTTCAAGATATGATTCGTTGGACGGTCAGCCGCTTTAATGCCGCTAACCTGTTTTACGGTCACGGCACTGATAACGCGTGGGATGAAGCCGTTCAGCTTATCCTGCCAACGTTATACTTGCCGATCGATGTGCCTCCACACGTATTGAGCTCTCGCCTGACAACCAGCGAGCGCATGCGCATTGTTGAGCGTGTAGTAAAACGCATCAATGATCGTACGCCAACAGCGTACCTGACGAACAAAGCATGGTTCTGTGGCCTTGAGTTCTTCGTAGATGAACGTGTACTTGTGCCTCGTTCTCCAATCGGTGAGCTGATCCAAGCGGAATTCCAACCTTGGTTGGTGGAAGAGCCAGTTCGTATTATGGACATGTGTACCGGTAGCGGCTGTATCGCGATTGCTTGTGCGCACGCGTTCCCAGAAGCAGAAGTCGATGCTATCGATATCTCGACAGGCGCTCTGCAAGTGGCTGAACAAAACGTTCAGGATCACGGCATGGAACAGCAAGTATTCCCAATCCGTTCAGATCTTTTCCGTGATCTGCCAAAAGAGAAGTACAACCTGATTGTGTCGAATCCACCGTACGTGGATGAAGAAGACATGAACAGCCTGCCAGACGAGTTCACCCATGAGCCTGAGCTTGGCCTTGCCGCCGGTAGTGACGGTCTGAAACTGGTTCGCCGTATTCTAGCTAATGCGCCTGACTACCTGACAGACAATGGCATTTTGATTTGTGAAGTGGGTAACTCAATGATTCATATGATGGAACAATACCCACAGATTCCATTTACCTGGATTGAGTTCGAAAATGGTGGCCACGGTGTATTCATGCTGACCCGTGATCAATTGGTGGAGTGTGCAGAAGAGTTCAAACTGTACAAAGACTAATAGCCATACCCATCATTTTTTAAAACACCGAGCTTAGTGCTCGGTGTTTTTTTATGCGTAATTCATCAAGATTAAGTGACTATTTGCTCTTTACATCAAAACGTAATAGAGCGACTATGAATCCACGAAGAATTGAAAAGCAGTTGCGCCTTGGTTTGAGAAGGCGTGGCGACAATAATTTGAGGAAGTAATGGCAGGAAACAGTATCGGACAACATTTCCGAGTGACGACATTCGGGGAAAGTCACGGTATCGCACTGGGATGTATCGTAGACGGGTGCCCGCCGGGGTTAGAAATTACAGCAGAAGATCTACAAGTTGATCTTGACCGTCGTCGTCCTGGCACATCACGTTACACTACGCAGCGTCGTGAGCCGGATGAAGTGAAAATTCTTTCTGGCGTGTTTGAAGGTAAAACAACGGGCACATCAATTGGCTTGTTGATTGAGAATACGGATCAGCGCTCGAAAGATTACTCTGAGATTAAAGATAAGTTCCGTCCGGGACACGCAGATTACACTTACCATCAGAAATATGGCATTCGCGATTACCGTGGTGGCGGCCGTTCGTCAGCTCGTGAAACCGCGATGCGTGTTGCTGCCGGTGCAATTGCGAAGAAATATCTGAAGGATGAATTCGGTGTAGAAATTCGCGCTTACCTATCGCAAATGGGTGATGTGTCTATCGACAAAGTGGATTGGGATGAAATCGAAAACAACGCGTTTTTCTGTCCTGATGTTGATAAAGTTGAAGCATTTGACCAGCTGATCCGCGACCTGAAAAAAGAAGGCGACTCAATTGGCGCTAAGATTCAGGTTGTCGCAACCAATGTGCCTGTTGGCCTTGGTGAACCAGTTTTTGACCGTTTGGATGCGGATATCGCGCATGCGCTGATGAGCATTAACGCGGTAAAAGGCGTTGAAGTTGGTGACGGTTTTGATGTTGTGAACCAACGCGGCAGCCAGCACCGTGACACGCTTTCTCCACAAGGTTTTGGCAGTAACCATGCTGGCGGTATTCTTGGTGGTATCTCTACTGGCCAGGATATTGTGGCAAATATTGCGCTTAAGCCGACATCAAGTATCACGGTTCCGGGTGACACGATTACCAAAGAAGGCGAACCAACTCAGCTTATCACTAAAGGTCGTCATGACCCATGTGTTGGCATTCGAGCGGTGCCGATTGCTGAAGCGATGCTGGCGATTGTTGTGATGGATCATTTGCTTCGTCACCGTGGTCAGAACTTTGGTGTGACCACTGAAACGCCAAAGATTTAAGAGCTCTGTGTCATTCCAGCGAGCCTTAGCGAGACTAGGAATCTAATTTCAGCGCGATGAAAAGAGAAATAAATACCTCTGGCAACAAAGTGCCCGGACAATAGATCCTGAATCACGCTCCTTCGTCGCTGTTCAGGATGACTGAATATAAAAATATGCCACTCACTGAATAGCGGGTGGCATAACTTTATCAGGCAACTTTTTTTGATTTAGCAGCTTCTACTTAGTGCAGTGAACCTTCAGTTTCCAAATGGAATGATGGCAAGCGCCATTTAAATCGAACGGCTGCCATACGAAGCGTATAACCGACCACCAGTGTAACGATGGTTGCAGTCACGTCCGGCACGTTAAATTCCAATAGTGCTAAATACAGTCCCGAAGCGATTAACGCTACTGATGCGTAGAGCTCTTCATGCAGTACTAACGGAGGCTGACGACAAATCAAATCACGAAGTAGCCCGCCAAATACCCCCGTCACTAATGCAGCTACCATACAGATACCCGGGTGCAGCCCCATATCCAGCGCGATTTTAGTGCCGATGATACTAAACACGATCAAGCCTAAGGCATCGAGGCGAATAAAAAGACCTTTTAATTTGATTACCCACTTCGCCAGTCCTGTCGTCAGGATCCCCGCCAGACAAGTGATGGCAAGAAACTCGGGGTTCTTTACCCAGCCAAGCGGATAGTGTCCCAATAGGATGTCTCGCACTGTTCCACCACCGATGGCAGTTGCACTCGCGACCAACATAACTCCAAACCAATCCATTTTTCTTCGTCCGGCACTTAACGCACCAGTCATGGCTTCAGCCGTGATACCAATGACATACAACACACTTAGCAGCATAAGGGACACTCAACATCAAATACAACCAGGTCTGAAGCGATGGGAAAGTACCTCAAACCTATCAATACACTCTAGTCATCTGAGAGCATAAAATATGGCGAGAGTGTAGTGGGAAATGTGATTGGTGACGAATGAGAAATTGTATGGAGAAGCATGGTTTCAGATTAATCCTGCTAATAACCAAACCTGTTGTGTGGCTTTACGCGCCGATTAAAAACAGCGACAATACGCAGCGCATGTCAGTTTGAAATACAGAATCGATGATGACCCACGACTATCAAGACCTTATCACCTTATTTAACGACACATTTCTTGAGCCTTTTAATACGATATTAGAGCTGGGTGGGGATGAGCCTATTTACCTTCCTGCTGATGACGAGCACCCGCACCACCGGATTATTTTTGCTCGTGGCTTCTATGCGTCTGCGCTCCATGAAATCTCACATTGGTGTGTGGCTGGCCCTGAACGTCGTTTGTTGGAAGATTTTGGATACTGGTACGAGCCAGATGGTCGAACCGCTGAGGTTCAGGCAGAGTTTGAGAGAGTAGAAGTTCGCCCTCAGGCATACGAGTGGATACTGTCTAAAAGTGCTGGCTTCCCTTTTACCGTCAGTTGTGACAATCTACACGGCGATTTTGAACCAGATAGGCTTGGTTTTATGTATAAAGTGCATAACGAAGTGTTAGGTATTCTGGAAGTAGGATTACCACAACGAGTGAAAATGCTGTCCGAAGCACTACGCTCTTTTTATCAAACTAAGCCGCTGGAAGCGTCTGACTTTATCGTTAAATAACCTCAGAGATACACCATGATTATTGAATTTGAAGAAAAACTACTGGAACTGATTGATGCTCGAATTGAAACAGCATCAGATGATGAGCTGTTTGCTGGTGGTTATCTGCGTGGTCACATCTCTCTATCTGCTGCATCGTGTGAAGACGAAGGCATCAATGATATTGAAGTACTGAAAGCTCGCATCGCAAATAGTCTAGATGAGGCTCGTACTGAGCTAAGTCCGTCTGATCGCAGTATCGTTAGTGACTTATGGCAAGAGCTACAGGCTCAAGCTTAATTATTTTCACCCCCATTTCTAAATTTCGAAGTAGGTTTTGTTCTCTACTTCGAAAAATTTGAATCTCTCCGTAAAAATTTTGTGGTTGTTGGCACACTGTTTAACTTTTATTCTGAATGCCATAAAGAGTGAACAAAAGGATACAACCATGAAAATTGTCGCATTTGCTGCTTCTACCAGCTCAACATCAATCAACAAAGTACTTGCCACTTACGCTGCCAATCAAGTTGACGGCGCACAAGTGAATGTATTGGATCTAAACAACTATCAAGTTCCAATGTTTAGTGAAGATACAGAGAAAGAGATCGGCCAGGCAGAGGGCGCGATTGCCTTCTTACGAGAGCTAGAACAAGCGGATGCAATCGTGGTTTCTTTTGCTGAACACAATGGTTCATACGCTGCAGCGTACAAAAACCTGTTTGACTGGGCGACGCGTATTGAACGTAATGTATTCCAAAACAAGCCAGTGGTTTACCTAGCAACCTCTCCAGGCCCAGGTGGCGCGCAAAGCGTATTGGCTGCGGCAACGGGTTCTGCTCACTTCTTTGGCGCAGATGTAAAAGCGTCTCTGTCAGTGCCAAACTTCTACGAGAATTTTGATGCAGAAACGGGTGCGAGTCTAAACCCAGAAATCGCTGAGCAAGTACAACAAGCCGTCGCTCAATTGGTATAACACAGCCTGGATTTCCTGTCACAGTTGTTATTTCTCGGGAATGACACCGGTGTTTAGTGAGTGGTACAAGCCCCCACTGTTCTCTGAACACTGTCATTCCTTCGAGAAAAAGCGTGGTTATGTAGAGAATCTCCTGACTTCGTTAGTCATAGATTCCTAACCACGCTTTTCGTCATTTGCTTAAAGCTCAGTAATTGCTTTACCTTTACGCAGTTTACGTACCCACATCCGACTTGGATGTAATTGAGCTAACACGTCCACAGGCAATGGCAGTGGATCGCCACAAATTTGTGAAGCCAGTAATTCCGCCATCAGTGGCGCAGAACTCAATCCGCGAGAGCCTAACCCCAAGAAGCAGAACAGGTTAGGGTAGTGGTGAATCGTTTCTACTTCCTCTTCCTTCTTACCTTGCAAGTCAGCGTACTGTTCTTTTATGGACTCAACATCTCCAACATTGCCGATAAATGGCAAATGATCGCGACTCACACAACGAATCCCCTGGCGAGAGAAGTTACCTGTTGTGTCGACTTCATGTACCCAATCCTGATTGGGTATGCACTTGATTAGCTTGTCTACATTGTCTTGTTGCGCTGTGCTATCAAATTCGAAATCCAAGTGAGTGCGATCGTAACTCGCGCCAATGCAGAGCTGCTGATTATTTGGGTTAACAGGCGTCATGTAGCCGTCGTAGCAAAGCACCGTTTTCAGTTTAGATAACGATTCTGTTGCAGGCGCGTGGCTGACTTGGCCTTTCACTTGTCCCATTGGCAGATCGGCAGTTTGGCTTAACGTTTGGAACTCATGTCCATTCGCAATCACAACAGCAGAATGTTCAAATGATTGCCCTTTCGATGTCAGGGTCCAGCTTTGCGTGTCGTCACTCCAACTGAGGGCTTCAATTTTGTGCTCAAACTTGGCCTCGAAGTTCGCATTTTTTTCAAGCTGCGCAATGAGTTCACGAGTGAGCTCAGCAGGACAAAGCCAACCACCCAAAGGATAATGTACGGAAGGCATATCGATAGGTAAACCGATGGTTGCGGCTGTTTCTTCTACTGACAGCTTCTGAATAAGATCCGGTGTGAAGTTGCCCGCTAATATTCTCTCTAACTTGGCAGCTGATTTTTCATCCCACATCAATTGGGTAACACCACACCACTCATGGTCAAAGCTGATCTCTTGTGCCGCTTGCTCGACAAACTGACGCGCGAATAGAAAGGCAGGAGCAAACACACGCGACACACCAGTATGCGGACCATTAAGTAGTGGATAAACGGCGCCTTGTCGGTTACCCGATGCCCCTTCTGCCGGTCTCGCATCTTGGCAATAAAGCGTGACATTTTTGCCACGACGACTCAGCGCTTTTGCCAGGGCTGCACTGGCGATACCGCCACCAACGATAGCAATGGAATCCGATTTGCTTGCCGCCGTTCTATTAAACCAGGGTAAATGATTGGTGCGCGTATCACGCTGTTCCATGACGCCAGCGATCATTTCGCGTTTAGTACCAAAACCTTTTACTTTGGCCATGGAAAAGCCGGCTTCTATCAACCCACGACGTACAAAACCAGCTGCGGTGAACGTGGCGACAGTACAATCTTGCTTTGCCAGTTTGGCCATGCCGTTGAACAAATTCTGGTTCCACATTTCAGGGTTTTTGCTTGGTGCAAAACCGTCAAGGAACCAGGCATCAACTAATCCTGCTTCACCGTAAGGCACTTGTGGCATGCAGTCTTTGATATCGCCAAACCAAAGATCGAGTGTAATTGCGCCATCTTCCAATACGATTCGGTGACATTCAGGTACTGCTGCTGGGTAGTGTTTTTGTAGTTTCTCTGCGTACTCCGCCAGCTCTGGCCACGCTTGATGGGCTTTTTCAAGATCAGCCCTGCTGAGAGGGTATTTTTCAAAGCTGACAAAATGCAGCTCTTTTAACGTCGCATCAGGATTTTCACGACGAAATTCGTTAAACCATTGCCACACGGCCAAGAAGTTGAGTCCGGTGCCAAATCCGGTTTCACCGATGACAAAGCGTCTTTGATCAAATTCTTGCCATCTTTCTGGGAGATGATTTTTTTTGAGGAAAACGTAGCGTGTCTCTTCAAGACCGTTTACGTTAGAGAAGTAAACATCATCAAATTGGTCAGAAACTGGCGTACCAGCTTCGTTCCAACCCAGTTCTGCGTTTTTTATTGAAGTCATATTGGTTGTAATTTTGTGATTTGGCGCGGTAACAATAGGACGATTGTACGAATTTATAGGAAAGCTGACCACTTTTGTTGACTATCTTAGTTATTATCTAGCGGATTTTTGAATTATAGGAATGTCATAATGAAACGAGTCGTAATCACCGGTATGGGTATTGTTTCAAGTATCGGTAACAACGTCGAAGAAGTTCTAGCGTCTCTAAAAGCGGGCAAATCTGGCATCACTGCATCTGAGCAGTTCAAAGAGCACGGTCTTCGTTCACAAGTGTGGGGTGATCTGAAAATCAACCCTGCGGAACACATTGACCGTAAGCAAATGCGCTTTATGGGTGATGCGGCCGCTTATGCATACCTATCAATGCAGCAGGCTATTGAAGACGCAGGCCTATCCGACGATCAAGTTTCAAACGATCGCACTGGTATCGTTGCGGGTTCTGGTGGTGCTTCTGCGTTAAACCAAACAGTGGCAACAGATACTATGCGTGAGAAAGGCGTGAAGCGTATTGGTCCATACATGGTTCCACGTACTATGTCTTCAACGGTTTCTGCTTGTCTTGCTACGCCGTTTAAAATTCGTGGTGTGAACTACACCATGAGCTCAGCTTGTGCGACTTCTGCACACTGTATCGGTCACGCGATGGAGCTTATCCAGCTTGGTAAACAAGACATCGTATTTGCAGGTGGTGGTGAAGAGCTAGATTGGTCTCAAACTATGATGTTTGATGCAATGGGCGCACTGTCTACCAAGTACAACGATACACCAGAAAAAGCTTCTCGTACTTACGATGCAGACCGTGACGGTTTCGTTATCTCTGGTGGTGGCGGTATGCTGGTTGTCGAAGAGCTAGAACATGCACTAGCACGTGGCGCGAAAATCTACGGTGAGATCGTAGGTTACGGCGCGACTTCAGACGGCTACGACATGGTAGCACCATCAGGTGAAGGTGCAGTTCGTTGTATGAAGATGGCAATGCAAGACGTTGACCACATCGACTACATCAACACGCACGGTACGTCTACACCAGTAGGTGACGTGAAAGAGCTAGGTGCGATCCAAGAGCTATTTGGTGAAAACAGCCCTGCAATATCAGCGACAAAAGCGATGACAGGTCACGCATTGGGTGCAGCTGGCGTTCACGAAGCTATATACTCGACGCTAATGCTAGACAACAGCTTCATTGCTCCAAGCATCAACATTGAAAACTTGGACGAAGCAGCGAAAGGTCTGGATATCGTGACTGAAGCTCGTGATGCCGAGATCGATACCGTAATGTCAAACAGCTTTGGCTTTGGCGGTACCAACGCAACGCTAGTTATCAAGAAATACCAAGGTTAGTCAGTACCCAAGCTAATCGAAATTGTTGGGGCAAATCACCATACGGTGTGAGCTCCAACAACCAGTTTCCAGAGCTTGATCAGTCTAACTGGTCGAACAGACGCAGACTTTATCCCATGGAGAGCGGGATAAGATCCTTTTGTTCTGGAACTTTGCCCGGCTTAATGCCGGGCTTTTTATTTGGTGTAATAAGAGTCACACCTCACCGAGTTATCAGCAAATTTGAGGCTCAGGCTAAGCGGGGTCCTAACTGCAGATATTCAAGATTAATGTAATCCTGAGCATATTTTTCAGACTGATCGATAGCCAGCGGCAACTCGCTGATCTCCAGTGTATATTCACCGGCTTGGGGAAAATGCAGCTCACCCAAGCGACTGTGAACGTTTTTCCACGGTACCTGAGCATCGTTGGCGTCTGTTTTGTCGAGGTTTAGCTCAAACTCCCAACTCTGCCCCGCACAACTTATGCGACCGGTTTTACCGTTGTGCACCCATTGAGGGTCTTTATGATGCATGGTTTCCAAAGAAACCAGATCTAAGGCGAACCGACCCGGGCGCTCAACTTGGAAGGTCCAGCGGTAAGTGAGTTTTTCAGGATCAAAGTGAGCGATATTGAGCGTGTCCAGGCGCACTTTGGCCAGTCGGTCCTGATGGATGATAGGGTTGATGTCCAGCTCACCGTCATACTCCAGTTCGATCACCAGAGGCATCCGATCATAATTGTGCTCGAATTGCAGGTTGAGGGTGCTGGCCGTAATGCCCGTATCCGTATGTGTTTTCTGCAAATAGGAAACATGGCCTTTGATTTGGTGATCAAGCAATCGCACCTGTTTGATTCGATTGTTGAGACTATGTAAGCAGATAACGTTTTGCTCTGGCTGACGCTGCACATGCAGATACAGCTTATTGGTGGCTGGTCTATGTGTTACCACGCCCCAATTGAAACCAGTTTGCAGTGGAGTAGCTTCTGTATCGATCACCGCTTCCTGATTCACCTGCATCCATTCGCCTATCTCGCTCAGTAATCGCACAAGGGACTGTGGAATACGCCCGTTATGATCCAGGGTTATATTGAGCAGAAAGTTTCCGCCCCGGCTGACTACAGAACACAGCTGGTTTATCAGATCCTTACTGGATTTGGTATTGTTGTCGTTGCGGCTATAACCCCAGTTGTCGTTACTGGTGGCAATGCCTTCCCAGTAATATGGCTTGATATAAAGTGGCTCCATGTAATTATCATGGCCGGTTTTAATATCCCAATCCAACTGGTACTCACACTCAGGTGCCGTAACTCGGCTGTTAACCACCGCATCAGGCTGTTTTTTCCGGATTAATGCCATCAGTTCGTCGATACGACGTACGTGGTCAGCTTCTTCTTGTTCATCAAAGCCTCCCATGTCAAACCACAGTGAACATAGCTCTCCGTACTGCTCAAGCAATTCATTAACCTGAGGCACGCACTTGTTATTCCAGTATTCCTGATAATTGGCTTGGTCTGGGTTGAAATCCCAGTCATTGGGTGCCTTAGTCACCGCATTTTCGTTTTCCCAGTCGATCACATGCGAATAATACAGACCAAAATCCAAGTCCTTTTGACGACAGCTTTGACTGAGTTCCGCGACAGGATCGCGTTTAAACGGTGTGGCGTCTGTGATGTTGAACGGATGTGACGGGCTGTGATACATGGCAAACCCGTCGTGATGCTTAGCGGTGACCACCATATAATTCATCCCGGCGGATTTGGCCAACGCTGTTACCTGGTCGGCATCAAAGTCGCTAGGGTTAAAGTCAGAAGCGTATTCTTTGTAGTCCCGCATAGGAATACGGGCAAAGTGGGGCAGCCATTCGCTAATGATGTCGTAGTATTGTCCCTGATAATACCCGGCCAGATCCCGGTGGCAATAAAGCCCCCAGTGGATAAACATGCCAAAGGTATTTTTTTTCCAGCGGTTCAGCCCTTGCTTACTGACGCCAGTAAAGGCATTGCGATTGTCCAACTGGCTGTTAGCCTGGCTGCTTGTTCCTGTCAGCTCACCTGCTGTGGGCTTGGTCATGATACACCTGTCTAATTTTATGAAATGCCTTTTCATAATAATTGTTTTATCGGGTTCAACAGAGTCAGATGCAGTTAGATGCGAGCTTTCTCACGCTATCTTTGGTACGTTTATGTATATACGGTTTTCTCTAATGCAGGCTTATGCCCGTTTTAATCTCGCCCTCCCCAAATCAGTCATTAACTCATTGTAATCCTTCAACCAAAATACCCACTTTGCCCGGACTTGCGTGATATTAATCGCACAAACAGTTTGAACGTGTGCTGCGCTTACTATTTTCAACTTAACATCTTCTTTATTGAAATGATGTTTCATTAAGTGATGTTTAGAGCATGAACAACAGACAAAATCACATTGTTGATCAAGTCCGAAAGCAAGGTGAGGTTAAGGTTGAGGAGTTAGCTGTCGAGTATGGCGTCTCTGTTGAGACCATACGCCGCGATCTGAATACATTAGCAAAACACAGCCTGTTATGTCGTACTCATGGTGGTGCAGTCAGCCTGCAGGCTCGTGACATAGGCCAGACATTCTCCTCACGACAGAAGTTAAACGCACAAGCTAAGCATATAATGGCAAAACATGCACAGCACTACCTTATCGAGAGAAGCGTCATTGGAATGGATGCCAGCTCTACCTGTCTGCACGTTGCCCGACAGATGCCCGATATGACTTGCACTTTGGTAACAAATTCCACTGGCATAATGCAATGTATTGCAGCAAAACAACAGGTGTCACTCATTGTTACAGGGGGCAGTTTTTCCGTCAAATACTCTGCCTTTCACGGCCCTATTGCCGAACAGGCGTTGTCCCGTCTGAATCTGGATGTGGTTTTACTGTCCTGCAGTGGGGTCGATGAAAACGGAGCCGTCTGGGAGTCTAACGAACTGAATGCCTCTATCAAACGCCGCATGCTGGGTTGTGCGGCTCAGGTAGTACTGCTTGCCGATACGAGCAAAATAGATAAAAAGGGGCTGATCAAGATTTGTGACGCCACAGAGATAGATATATTTATCAGTGATAGCCGGGTAAACAGTAAGTTACGGCAGTGCCTAAAGAAAAACCAGGTTCTGGTTATTGATGGATAAGCTCGCTGACATAAAAACAAAGAAAGCATAAATAAGAAGAGATAGAACGAAACGGAAGATATCTCCATTACTGAAGATCTCGAATCCAAGTTGTTGCGTTTTGCTTGCGCCGGTTTAGCGGTGGCTAATATATGCGGCAAGTCTTACCTGCCTGTAGATGCACTACCGAAGGCGTAACCATGCCATCCACTGTGCCGCTATTTCCATTCTGAACAAGGACACTCCCGCCATTCATTACATGATCGCTGCAACAATGCGGCCAGATCGCCGCTGATGAGAACCTACGCGGTTCACGTCAATTCACGTCGTATCGTGTCGATCTCTTCTTTTATCCCCCCTCCAATTTAATACAGATAGTTTGCGTCAGAGAATTAATGTTGGGTGTCCTTGCCCATTCGCCAAAGTAATTCTGAAGACGGACAATCGGTTCGGTAAGTGAGAAACGGGCATAGCGTCGACTTTACGATACGCTTTGGGGCATACATTTGTTTTGCGCATAAAAAAGCCGGCATGGCCGGCTTTTGCACTCTTAAGTTATATTATTGTGACTCTTTCCACAGCTGCGAAGTACGCATTGGGCCTGGAGAAGCAATGGAATAAGAATCCGGTACTTGCGTATCGGTATTGTGTACGCCATTTTTGATTACAACACCTTCATCCAAAGATGATACTGTACCGATGGTGTAGAAGTTTTCTTTGGAGATCTGGAGGATTTCTTTCATCAGTTTGTTTTGCTCTTCCTGAGATGCCGTTTCCCCCATTTTGCGATACAGCTCGATTTGCTTTTTCACATGCGCCGGCGGCTCAACTGCTGTGGCATGGTTTTTATCAGACATCCAGTAGTAGTAACCAATGCCCCAGGTAGACGCAGGGTTCTGCACTGCATAGTTCGCGAACGAGTCCAATACACCGATACCACCATCGCCTGGAGGCGGCAGTAAATCGAAGTTGTTGTCGAGGCGCTGTGTCTGCATAAATGAACCTTCAACAATGCGAATATCTAAAAATATACCCACTTCTCGCCAGTCATTTTTAACTAACTCAAGGATGTCGGTGCGCTCGCCTACGTGAGATTGATCCATCAAGGCTTCAATACGCAGACGTTCACCAGTTTTATCCAAACGATAGCCTTGTTCGTCACGTTTGTTCAAACCGATAGCGTCCAGCATCTTATTGGCTTTGTCTGGGTCATACTTGGTAAATTGCGTGGCGAACTCTTCATCATAGAAAGCAGAGCCTTCGGCTGGTGCTGCCTGATAAGCCTTTACTACACCTGAGTAAATGGTTTCACTGATCCCATCACGATCGATGGCATGAGACAGAGCAATACGGAAATCTTTATTGCTAAATAGCTCTTGTTTAACCGGATCTCTATGCGTTTGGTTAAACGGTAAGACTAAAGCGTTCATCCTAGTACTAGGGCGGAAGTCGTATTTGTAGCCACCTTTTTCTTGATTATCCATCAACATAGGGCGATAGGTGCTCAGGCCGATATGGCGGGTTTGGAAATCAGTCTCACCTGCAGCAGCGCGCAACACCATTTCTTCTTTATTCTCAGAATAGGAGAAATAAATACTATCCAGATAAGGCAGTTGGTTGCCCGCTGTGTCTACCATCCAGTAGTAAGGATTTCGCTCCCATACGGCATACTGTGTTTTTGGACCTGGCGGAACTTTCACTTTCCAGGCGTTAACGGTTGGGCGCTCAGGGTTGGTGTAGTGCTCAAAGAAGTAGTGAGCGCGGCACTTGGTCTGGAAGTACTGCTGCCAGCTATCAAATCCTGCTGCCTTGGCGTTTGCTTCGGCGTTATTGTTGAATTCAGGCAGGAACTGTTGGCAATAATGTTTAGGGAACTGAACGATGTTGGAGCCGTCGGTGTTGGCCAGCTTACGGATGAACATACCGTCTGGTTTAGACAGAGTGAACTTAATCGTGTTGGTGTTGATCACTTCTGCTTTGGCGTCGCCTACATTGCGGGCAAAAAACGGACGGTTACCAGACCAGTCGTCACGGTTCATCAGATCGATATAAAATGCGATATCTTCAGCGGTAAATGGGTGACCGTCAGACCACTTCATGCCTTTGCGCAGGGTAATGGTGTATTCGGTCAAATCTTTGTTGACCGTGTAGCCAGTGGCTAAGTTTGGCTCAATGCCGGTGTAAGTGCGGTTGAAGTTGAACAGGTTGTCGTATTTAAGCATACGCATACGATGACCATTGTCTTTCTTCAGACCCAGCAGTCGTAACTCTCCACCGTATTGGCCAATAGATTCAATCGGTTCAACCACCAACGGGTTTTCCGGTAGGCGTTTTTCCACTGCAGGCAGCGTTCCGGAGTTAACTAATTCAGCTAATTGTGGCGCTTCATTATATGTGGCCGCTTGACTGGAAAAGGAGATTGCAAGCGCAACACTTGTTGCGACTTGGGTAACAAAAAGGGGTAGGGCAGTATTTTTCACAGGGCACCTTTATTATTTATTTCACGTCGAAAGAACAGTCACGGGTTATCCGTGTTCGCTAAGGAATGGGTTAGCAACGATGCTTAAACAAACATTCCGAAACGATGTTTCAACTAATTTATTCGAGTCTGATTAATATGTGGTGGAACGACAGATGTTCTGCGAGTACTCTCTCAAAAAAAGTCAGATAGGCCCATCTGCCATTGCCCATCATTATTTATTTTTGCCCGTTTATCGGGGAGTTAAGTTTGTTCGGGCAATGGAAAATAAGACCACGGATGGTCAACAGCGACAAACAAATACTCAACCTGATTCCTATAAATGTTGATGATAATGCTCAACCTAGTTAGAGGTATTTGCGAGACTGAAACGTTTCTATGCAAAAATGTTTTATCGCGTAACTATCCATTGATGAGCTGCGACAAACTCACACTCTCCTTCGACAGGGGCTGGAAGTCATTTGGGTATATTTCTTGAGATTTCTCGGGAAAAAGGCACAATCACTGCAATTTTTAAAAATGGACCTTAAAACGCTGGCGCTATGAAAATTATTGTTGATGAAAATATGCCGTACGCTGAAGAACTATTCAGCCAAATCGGTGAAGTGATTCTAAAACCGGGCCGTTCACTAACGGCTGATGATCTGATTGATGTTGATGCACTTATGATTCGCTCTGTTACCAAGGTCAATGCGGAGCTGATCAGTAAAGCAAAAAAACTTAAATTTGTTGGTACCGCGACTGCAGGTATGGATCATGTTGATCAATCACTTCTACAAGAAAAAGGTATTTTCTTTACGGCAGCTCCGGGCTGTAACAAAGTTGGTGTTGCAGAATATGCGTTCAGCGTAATGATGGTATTGGCGCAGCAACAGGGTTTCTCTGTATTTGATAAGACGGTAGGGATTATCGGTGCAGGGCAGGTTGGCAGCTACTTGGAAAAATGCTTAAAAGGCATGGGCATCAAAGTGCTGCTTAACGATCCGTTCAAGCAGGAAGAGGGTGACACGCGTAGCTTTACGCCGCTTGAAGAGCTGATTGAAACATCAGACATCATCACCGTGCATACGCCAATTACCAAAGCAGGCAAGTACCCAACCCATCATATGTTTGATGAAGCGGTATTAAACGGTCTACGTGCAGATCAAATTCTTATCAATGCCGCGCGAGGTCCAATTGTTGACAACAGCGCATTAAAGCGTCGATTACAGAAAAATGATGGCTTCACTGCGGCTCTGGATGTATTTGAATTTGAGCCAGAGGTTGATATGGAGCTTCTGCCTCTGCTAGCATTCGCCACCCCTCACGTTGCAGGCTATGGTCTGGAAGGGAAAGCTCGCGGTACAACAATGATTTTCAATAGCTACTGTGAGTTCTTAAATAACGAATTACGTGCGCATGCCAGCGATTTATTGCCAACCGCGCCAGTGCCAACCATGATGTTGGACAGAGCATGGGATGAAGCAACACTGCATAACATCACGCAGTTAATCTATGATGTGCGTAAAGATGACGCTCTTTTCCGTCGCGAAATCGGTAAGCCGGGTGCTTTTGACCTGATGCGTAAAAATTACTGGGATCGCCGTGAATACAGCGCTGTCACTCTAATGGGTAATGAATCTTGCAATCTTGCCCCATTAGCAGAACTAGGTTTTCAGATTGAGGTAAGTCAATGAGCCAACAATATAATGTTGCCATTTTAGGCGCGACCGGTGCGGTCGGTGAAACAATTTTAGAAGTGCTTCAAGAACGCAAATTCCCAGTAGGTGAACTCTATCTTTTGGCGAGTGAGCGCAGTGAAGGCAAGACTTACCGCTTTAATGGTAAAACCATACGCGTACAAAACGTAGAAGAGTTTGACTGGTCACAAGCACACATCGGTTTATTCTCTGCTGGTGGCGATCTATCAGCAAAGTGGGCGCCAATTGCCGCTGATGAAGGTGTGATTGTTATCGATAACACATCACACTTCCGTTACGAGTACGACATTCCATTAGTGGTTCCAGAAGTAAACCCGGAAGCCATTGCAGAGTTCCGTAACCGTAACATCATTGCGAACCCTAACTGCTCTACCATCCAAATGTTGGTAGCACTAAAACCAATCCACGACGCAGTAGGTATTGAGCGCATTAACGTTTCAACTTACCAATCTGTTGCTGGTGCAGGTAAAGCGGGTATTGACGAACTAGCTGGTCAAACAGCCAAGTTGCTTAATGGTCTGCCAGCGGAAACAAAACAGTTTTCACAGCAGATCGCGTTTAACTGTATTCCACAAATCGATCAGATGATGGATAACGGCTACACCAAAGAAGAAATGAAAATGGTGTGGGAAACGCAAAAAATCTTTAATGATCCAGGTATCACCGTAAACCCAACTTGTGTACGAGTACCAGTATTCTATGGCCACGCTGAAGCACTTCACATTGAAACTCGCTCTCCAATCGATGCACAAGAAGTGATCAACTTACTTGAGCAAACTGAGGGTGTTGAAGTATTCCACGGTGAAGATTTCCCAACTCAAGTTCGTGATGCAGGTGGTAAGGACCACGTTATGGTTGGTCGAATCCGTAATGATATCAGCCATCACAGTGGCATTAACTTGTGGGTAGTTGCAGACAACGTACGCAAAGGCGCGGCAACCAACGCCGTACAAATTGCAGAAGTGCTTATTCGCGATTACTACTAAGTATTGAGAGTTATTGAAACCAGGGCCTCGCTTCATGCGGGGCTTTTTTTGTTCTATCCGCGCGTAATTGTGTGAGATTAGTACGAATATGGCTAATGTCACACATTTTTACGCCTAAGGCTATAGTTTTGCTTGATATATCCGATATATTTAACTGATCACCATTTCAAATTGTATCAAGCACAAAACTGAGCCTTCTATGCGCCAAATTTATAAGCGTTTGTTAACCACCTTAGTGTTAATAAGTGCGACTCAGACATCGTCAGTGGTTCAAGCCGAAGGAATTCGTCTTGTTGGACCTTCAGGTGAAGTGCAATCGTCTCCTAGCTATGCTGAAGAGATTGAACGAGCATTACCCGCTCCTCCTGCAAATTCTCAGCCTTCTCGTTTTATTGGGCCAACAGGAGAAAATCAAACCTTATGGTCGATTGCGTCTCAAGTACGGCCTTCTCGCAATGTGACTGTTCAACAAACGTTACTTGCTATTTACCGACTCAATCCCCAGGCATTTGAAAATCAAAATATCCACGAACTGATCCCGGGAAGCCGTCTTCGTCTTCCTTCTTTGGAACAAGTCCAAAGTGCGAGCACAGAACAAGCTGTTGCTATCATGAAGGCGCATGAGGAGAAGCTTAAGCAGGCCAAGCCAGTCAGCCAGCCTGCGTCGGTTCAGCGCGTGGAGCAACCACCAACACCGAAAGTCAATCAAGAACCGGTTGCTCCTCAACCCAAAGTGGCTACACCTGAGGAAGTCAAACAGGTTAAAAGCATTGAACCAGCGACCCCCGTTCCACCTGTAAAAACGTCACCACAAGGTGAGCAGCAGGTCACTGAGCTAAAGAGCAAACTGCAAGGTTCTCAGAGTGACCTTACATCGCTGGAAGAGAAAAATCATCGTTTACGTCTGATGCTGTCAGAAGTACAAAGCGAAGTAGAGACGTTGAAAAGTGAACTCAACGATGAAGAGCGTATTCGTTCCGAAGTAGAGAGACTGTTGGCAGAGGAGCGTCAGCGTGTTGATGAACAACAACGCATGCAGCCAACCGCATTAGATAACTTTTTATCTAATGGATGGCTTGTCGGGCTGGCGGCTCTTATTCCGGGTGCGCTCCTTGCCTTCTTGGTGGTCATGTTACTTGGACGCCGAAACAAAGAACAACAAGAGCCCGCTGCTCAGACACCGTCACCAAGCGTCGATCCACTGGCAGCGCCAATTGGTTTAGCCGCAGCAGATGAACTCGAAGAAGAGTTGAACCTGGATGATGATCTCTTTGCTGAAGATGAGAGCGACATTATTTCTGACAAAGAGCGTGGCTCTGAATCAGAACACGATGTATTTGCTGGCCTCGAAGATGAAGATCTGGATTTTAATTTAGAAGGCGACGACGGCGAAGATCCATTTGCTGGAATTGGTGACAATGGTGACCTTGATGTCGGGTTTGATGAGTTTGATTCATCGTCAAGCGGAATAAAAGTCAATGGCGAAGAAAAAGCACTTGGACTTGAGGAAATGGAGCGCGCGCTAGACGAAGCGTCACCTGATCTCGAAGTACTGGATGAGCCCGATTTTGACCTCGCTGATGATGAGAATGAAGAGCTTGAAAGAGAAGATGCCTTCGCCGAACGATTAGCCGACACGACGTCAGACGATAAAACTGGCAGCGCACAAATCGATCAGGCGACACTAGACGAGCTGTTCGCTGAACTTGACAGCGATGATCTTGACCTAGGCGCTGATTCATCCGCCGTTTCTGAAAATGATTTTACTGTTGGTGAAGCGTCTGATGATGAAGTTGATAATCTACTGGCACAATATGAGCAGTCTGAAGCGCAATCGCCTGATCTAGCTGCGGAGTCACTTCTTGAGTCCGATGAGCAGGAGAGCGAGACAAAGGCCGAAGAAGCAGACGACAGTACTTTTGATTTGTCTGATAGCAGTACCGATATCGATGAAAACAGCACGGACTTGTTGGATGAACTTATCGATTTTGATGATGAAGAGTCAGAGGATGAGTTTGATCCACTTAACGAGCTGGAATCATTGTCAGGCTTTGGTGATGAGGAATTCGAAGAGTTGGATGCGGACAGTGTCGACTTACTCGACGAGTTGCTCGACGATGACGTTAATCTTGAGTTAGAAGATGAAGCCGCTGATGAACTCGATCCTTTTGATGAATTAATTGGTGCCGATGAAGCACCGGAAAGTGAGCTAAACCAGCAAGAAGAGGATGATTTACTCGCATCGCTGGGTTTTGATGACTTAGATGATTCGCCATCAGAAAGTGCTCAGGAAGAGCCGTTATCAAATCAACCTACGCAATCCGAACCGGAACAATCTCGCGAGTCTGATATTGAGCTGGAGTCGGACTTAGATATTGATGCACTTCTTAATGAACATCAGCCGGATCTGATGCAAGAGTCAGAGACTCAAGACTCTGCAGAGCAACAGAGTGACGCACCTGTTAGCGAAGAATTGCCAGAAGATATTGAAGATATCTCTCTCGAATACGATCCTCTGATGCGTGAATTGGATGAATTGTTTGCATCAAGTCACGACGACATCAATTCAGCAGAAGAGGGCGATAAAGAAGCGTCTTCAGATGTAGATTCCCTGTCTGATGAGCAAGAAAAATCAGTTAACGCCGAATCTATAGATCAGACAGAACCGTCAGAGCAAGGTGAAGAGGTCGCTCCAGAGGAAGTTCTTGAGGAGCCGGTTGTCGAGGCATCGCCAGCTTCTGAAGAAGAGAAAGAAGAACCTGAATTTACGCCAACACCAAATACTGTTGAAAATGAATTTGGAGTGCCGCAGGAAGAAGACTGGTTACTGGATGACGTTACCCCAGAGCCTGAGATCAAGCAGGAACAAGAATCGGTTACAGCAACTTGTGATGAAAGTGATGAAGACGAGTTTGTCTATGATGAGCTCGAGCTTCCGGAATTCAGCGAAGAAGACGCGTTGGCATCAATGGCCGAAGAACCGGAGTGGGGCCAGACTGAAAATGAAGTCGTTGAGCCAGATCCCGAAGAAGACACAGTCAGCTTCGATGATTCAGAACTTCCTGAATTTACTGAAGAAGATGCATTGTCTTCTACATCCGACAGCACTGAATTGGATGCAGAGCCGTCAACCAGCGCTAAAATGACTCTTAAATCAGACAACGATCATGATGCGTTGTTTGAACTGTTTGCTCAACAGAGCGGCTTTGATGCAGAGCCAGAACCGACTCAAGCCATTCAAGAGCCAGAACCGACTCAAGCCATTCAAGAGCCAGACATGACTGGTTTAGCTGAGTCTGATATGGAAAGCCTTTTATCTGAAGAGGGCGAATCTGAGGCGTTTGAGGGCCAGTTAGATCGTGACGCGATAGATAGTGCAGGCATGGACTTCGAAGCCATGTTTGATGTGGGTGATGATTGGGAAGGCTTTAAAAAGCCGACTGAGCACACCGAATCTCGCGTTGAGGACGTACCAGAGGACCAGCGTGACATCTGGGATTCAAAAGAGGCACTCAGCCAACCCGCAATAGCCGAAGAAAACTGGGAACAGCAGACAACCCTGGACGATTTTGACCCCAAGAAAAATCAATTCATGACGATTGATGAATTGATGGCGCAAGTCGATGGTGAAAGTGGAGAGTTTGAGGAAGAGGACCTGAATCTGGATGTGGGTCTGAACGAGTTTCCGGATGTCATTGGCGATATCACTGATGGGGATGTTGATTCCGATTCTGAAGGTGCAGGAAAACTGGATTTGGCCAAGATTTACCTGGAAATGAACGATCCGAAAGGGGCGATCAAATTGCTGGAAGAGGCGATAGTATTTGGTGAAGATGATGTTCGCCGTGAAGCGAAGAGCCTCATCGACACCATCAATGGTCGATAAATCAAATCAGGGTGGCGCGAGCTGCCCTTTTTGTCTCTGCAAGCCAAGTCATTCTTGCTGAAACTGGCAACCAGACGTTACTTGGGTATATACTTCCCGCCCCATTTTAGAGTTCGAAGGTTAAGATGAGAATCGCATTAGGTATCGAGTATAACGGTACAAACTACTTTGGTTGGCAACGCCAGAGAGACGTAAAAAGCGTCCAGGAAGAGCTAGAAAAAGCCTTGTCCATCGTTGCAAACCACCCTGTAGAAGTTCAATGCGCGGGTCGTACTGATGCAGGCGTGCACGGCACGGGACAAGTTGTTCACTTTGATACCAACGTAAACCGAAAAATGGTAGCTTGGACCATGGGCGCGAACGCAAACATGCCAAGTGATATCGCTGTCCGCTGGGCAAAGGAAGTATCAGACGACTTCCATGCCCGATTCTCAGCAACAGCGCGCCGGTACCGCTACATTATTTTCAATCACGCGCTACGTCCGGGGATCTTAAGTTCGGGTGTCAGTCACTATCATGGTGATCTGGATGAGCAAAAAATGCATCAAGCAGGACAGTATCTGTTGGGAGAAAATGACTTTTCATCATTTCGAGCTGCTCACTGTCAGTCTCTCAGTCCGTTTCGCAACATGATGCACTTGAACGTAACTCGTCATGGTGATTATGTCGTCATTGATATCAAAGCAAACGCGTTTGTTCATCATATGGTGCGTAATATCACTGGTAGTCTGATAAAGGTTGGACGTGGTGAAGAAAGCCCAGAGTGGATTAAGTGGTTGTTAGAAGCAAAAGATCGCAAACTTGCGGGGGCGACTGCAAAAGCAGAAGGCCTATATTTGGTCGATGTGGATTACCCACAAGAATTTGATTTACCTCGTGTGCCGATCGGCCCGTTATTTCTGCCAGATAATTTGAACTAATTTTACAAACTTGCTTCAAAATATCGGTAGTTTACACTGAATGTGTACGGAAACTATGCGCTATTTATGATAACAAAAATAGGTACAACCAGTTTTTTATCTACAGTAGCGGCAAGATATGGTTTAATCCGTCGGTGTTATTTCGAATTACTATCTTTCGCAATGAAGCGGAAGAGTTGAGAGAAAAGGTCTTCCATGAGTTGGCTTGAAAAGATTTTAGAAAAAAGCAGTCTTGTAAGTTCACGTAAAGCGTCTATCCCAGAAGGCGTGTGGACGAAATGTACCTCTTGTGAGCAGGTTCTTTACCATGCTGAACTAGAGCGTAACTTAGAAGTATGTCCTAAGTGTAACCATCACATGCGTATGAAAGCGCGTCGTCGTTTGGAAACATTCCTGGATGAAGGTAACCGTGTTGAACTGGGTACAGAGCTTGAGCCTCAAGACAAGCTGAAGTTTAAAGACTCTAAGCGCTACAAAGAGCGTATTTCAGCTGCTCAAAAGAGCAGTGGTGAGAAAGACGCATTGGTTGTCATGCAGGGTGAACTGCTGGGCATTCCTCTGGTCGCTTGTGCATTTGAATTCTCATTCATGGGTGGTTCAATGGGTTCGGTGGTTGGTGCGCGATTTGTGAAAGCGGTCGAAGCAGCAATCGAGAACAACTGTGCATTAGTTTGTTTCTCAGCAAGTGGTGGCGCGCGTATGCAAGAGGCGTTGATGTCTCTGATGCAAATGGCAAAAACCAGTGCAGCACTTGAGCGTCTTTCTGAGAAAGGTCTACCGTTCTTCTCGATACTGACTGACCCAACAATGGGTGGTGTATCAGCAAGTTTGGCAATGTTGGGCGACATCAACATTGGTGAGCCTAAAGCGTTGATTGGTTTCGCGGGTCGTCGCGTAATTGAGCAAACGGTACGTGAAGATCTTCCAGAAGGCTTCCAGCGCAGCGAGTTCCTGCTTGACCACGGTGCTATCGATATGATTGTTGATCGTCGTGAAATGCGTCAGCGTGTGGGTGGTCTTATCGCTAAGATGACTAACCACAAGTCTCCTTTGGTGGTTTCGGTTAACGAATCTCCAAATGAAGAGTCATATTCTGTACCAGAAGCGGACGAAAAAGGGTAAAGTAACAACTAACATAAAGCCAAAGAAATTAATGGTTAAAGTTAGATGACCCAAAACCCAATTCCTCAAGCCACATCCTCTCTAGAGATGTGGCTTGATTATTTAACAAATATTCACTCCTCAGCAATCGACCTTGGTTTAGACCGTGTTCAAGCGGTCGCAAATAAAGCCAACCTCACTAAACCTGCCCCGACAGTAATCACTGTTGCCGGAACCAACGGTAAAGGCTCAACATGTGCGTTAATGGAAGCGATTCTATTAGACGCTGGTTACTCAGTCGGTGTTTACAGCTCACCTCACCTGATTCGTTATAACGAGCGTGTACGCATTAACGGCATAGACGTGGAAGATGCGAAGCATTGCCAAGCGTTTGATTACGTAGAAAAGCAGCGCGGTGACATCACATTAAGCCTGTTCGAATTCGGAACGCTTGCCGCCTTGCGTATTTTCCAAACCGAAAAGGTGGATGTAGTCCTGCTGGAAGTTGGTTTAGGCGGCCGTTTGGATGCAACCAACGTTGTTGATCACGATGTCTCTGTTATCACTAGTTTGGCCGTTGATCATGTTGATTGGCTTGGTGATGACATCAATGTGATTGGATTCGAAAAAGCGGGTATCTACCGCTCAGGTAAGCCTGCCATTTGTGGCCAGCCTTTACCACCTGCCACCGTGGCCGCGCATGCGGATGATATCGGTGCAGAATTTTTCCAGGTTGGTATCCAGTTCGATTATCAACTGACCGAGAAAGGTTGGAAGTGGACAAGTGGCGCATTTGACCTTGAAGACTTACCTGTTCCGTCGTTGCCTTTGCCAAACGCGGCAACCGCGCTGATGGCCCTTGGTGCTTCAGAATTGCAAATCACTGACATAAACCTCGTCAATGGCTTGAATAATGCTCGACTCGCAGGTCGAATGCAGGTGTTGCACAGTCAGCCCGAGATTGTACTTGATGTTGCTCACAACCCACACTCTGCTGAATACTTAGTAGAAAAAGTGAAGCATCAGTATGCGGGTAAGAACATCCATGTTGTGGTTGCCATGCTGCACGATAAGGATATCAAGGCCACGATTGAGGCACTGACACCTATCGCCACTCAATGGTACCCAGGATCGCTGACTGGCCCTCGTGCTGCAACTGCAGAGGAATTGTGTCAATACTTACCTCAGGGGCAGATTCAGTTCCAGACACCAGTAGAAGCGTTTGAAAGTGCGAAAGCCAACGCGCAACAAGAAGATGTGATCTTGGTGGTTGGCTCTTTCCATACCGTGGGTGAGGTGTTGGAGCATTGGCAAGCAAGTAATTAAGCAAAGATAACAAGCAGCAAAGGTAATTTGATGGCAAGTAAATTTCAGAGTCGTTTAGTCGGCACTATCATTCTGGTTGCAGTGGGAGTGATCGTACTTCCAGATGTACTAGATGGTAAAAAACTTCACTACAAAGAAGAATTTGCCAGCATTCCTATCAAACCTGAGCTTGATAGTGATGTGGAGAACTTCGAAATACTCGAGCCAGTCGAAGATGATATTGCATTACCTGACTCTCCCGTAGAGGCTGTAGTGCAGGAGTCACAAGAGCCTCAGATTGCCGTTTCCAGCCAGGAGCCGGTTCCTGAACCAGTGGCTGAGCCAGAGGAAGCGAAACAGCCCGAGCAAGTTGAAGTGGCTCCTCGTCCGGTTGTGGAGAAAAATCAATATGAAGATTCTGCATGGATCATTCAATTGATGGCGCTGAAGAATCATGACAATGCAGTGGCGTTAGTAGCCGATTTACAGAAGCGTGGTTATCAAGCTCACACAAAACAAGAAAATGAATTTACGCGTGTCATTGTTGGCCCAGATGTGTCAAAAAGTAAACTTGAACGACAAGTTCAGGAATTACAAAAAATTACTGGCTCAAAAGGTCAATTGCTTAAATTTAAGCCGTTAAATCCATAAGAAAACGTTTGCGTCAGCATTTTTTCTGTTAAAATGCGCGCCAACTTAAGATGAAGAAAATATGAATTGGTTAGATTTTGTCATTTTAGGGGTGATCGGGTTTTCAGCTTTGATCAGTTTAGTTCGTGGCTTTGCTAAAGAAGCGTTGTCTTTGGTGATTTGGTTTGGAGCGTTTTTTATCTCCAGTAACTACTACACCAAATTGGCGGTTTATTTCTCCAATATCGAAGACGACATGTTCCGCAACGGCGCGGCGATAGCGGCACTATTTGTCGCTACATTAATCGTTGGTGCAGTGGTGAATTACGTCATTGGCCAACTGGTACAAAAAACAGGTCTATCAGGTACCGACCGAATTCTTGGTATGGTCTTTGGTGGTTTACGCGGAGTATTGATTGTTTCCGCGGTGCTGTTTTTTATGGATGCGTTTACCGCATTCCCAAGTTCGGATTGGTGGAAAGCGTCACAGTTAGTTCCTGAGTTCAAACGTGTGATCGCTCCCTTCTTCGAGCATTTACAAGCAACGTCAAGTTTTCTTTCTGGCACTATCTAGTAGTGCCAGCTACTGTCGCAAATCGAGGATTAGGACATGTGTGGTATTGTTGGAATCGTGGGCACAACCCCTGTAAACCAGTCTATTTATGACGCGTTAACGGTGTTACAGCATCGTGGCCAAGATGCAGCGGGTATTTGTACCATAGAAAGCAATCGTTTTCGTCTGCGTAAGGCGAACGGTTTAGTCAAGGATGTGTTCGAAGCAAAACATATGCAGCGCTTGCAAGGTGAAGTAGGTATCGGCCACGTTCGTTACCCGACTGCTGGTAGTTCAAGTGCTTCAGAAGCTCAGCCTTTCTACGTAAACTCTCCTTTCGGTATTACACTTGCCCACAACGGTAACTTAACCAACGCTAACGAAGTTCGCCAAAAGCTGTTTGAAAAAGACCGCCGCCACATCAACACCACCTCTGATTCAGAAGTGTTGCTGAACGTGCTTGCTCACGAGATCGATTCTGTTAAAGGTAATGTGACGACAGAAGACGTATTCCGCGCGGTTACCAACGTTCATCGTACGATTCGCGGCGCATACGCCGTAACAGCAATGATCATTGGTCACGGTATGATTGCCTTCCGTGACCCGAATGGTATTCGCCCTCTTTGTCTGGGTAAACGTGAAGAAAATGGTCGTACTGAATACATGGTAGCGTCTGAATCCGTTGCTCTGGATGCGGTAGGTTTTGACTTTATGCGTGATGTTGCGCCAGGTGAAGCCGTTTACGCGACATTTGACGGCGAGCTGTACACTAAGCAGTGTGCAGATAATCCGAAGTTAAACCCATGCATTTTTGAGTTTGTTTACTTCGCTCGTCCAGATTCATTCATTGACAAAATTTCTGTTTACAGCGCTCGTGTTGAAATGGGTAAAAAGCTAGGTGAACGTATCAGTGAAGATTACGCTGATCTGGATATCGACGTTGTTATTCCAATTCCTGAAACTTCTTGCGATATTGCCCTGCAAATTGCACAAGCGATTGAGAAGCCATACCGTCAAGGTTTCGTGAAAAACCGCTATGTTGGCCGTACCTTCATCATGCCGGGTCAACAACAGCGTAAGAAGTCTGTGCGTCGTAAACTGAATGCGATTCGTTCTGAGTTTAAAGACAAAAATGTACTTTTGGTTGATGACTCTATTGTTCGCGGTACCACATCAGAGCAGATCATTGAGATGGCTCGTGATTCTGGTGCGAAGCGTGTATACATGGTTTCAGCGGCTCCAGAGGTTCGTTTCCCGAATGTTTACGGCATCGACATGCCAAGCGCGACCGAGTTAATTGCGCACGGTCGTGACAACGAGACTATCTGTAAGCAGATTGGCGCAGACGCATTGATCTACCAAAAGCTGGAAGATTTGGTTGAAGCTGTTGGCCTCGGTAACCAAGATATTACTCAGTTTGATACATCCGTATTTAACGGTGAGTATGTCACAGGTGACATCGATCAGCAGTATCTGGATTTCCTTGATGGCCTGCGTAATGATGATGCAAAAGTTCAACGTGAGATTCAGCAGGATTTAGCCAACCTAGAGCTTCATAACGAAGGCGCTTAATTCACATTGCGTTGAACTAAAAAAACCAGAACTTAAGTTCTGGTTTTTTTGTTTCTAGCGGGGAACAATCATAATCAATGAATGTTATAAGCGATCACGTAGTCAATGAACAGACGCACCTTTTCTGGTAAATGGTCTTTATGGTTGTAAAGCATATAAATGTCGCGAGGGTTAGCACTCCAGTCTGGCAACACGCGAGTCAAATCGCCACGCTCAATGTACTCTTTGACCATGACATTCGGCATCAAGGTAATTCCTAGTCCTTCAGAGCAGGAGCTACGAACCACATTTAGTGCATTGGCCTGAAAGCGACCACGCTCTACGTTAACCACAGACTCGCCTTTACTATTATTTAGTGTCCACTTGATTAACGGGTAGCCTTTTAGCAAAGAGTGCTTAGAAAGCTCCTCAGCGTGTTCTGGAGCCGGGTTTGCCTTCAGGTAGTCGGGACTGGCTACTAAGATATCTTTAACCTCGCCAACCTTGCGAGCAATCAAGCTTGAATCACGTTGTGGGCCGACACGGAAGATGACGTCCCATTCCGTCGGATCCAGTTTATCCGCATTATTCTCTGTCGTTAGCTCAATATTGATATCAGGGTACTGCTTCATAAAGCCATTAAACATCGGCATCATCATACGTTTTGTCAGATTGTACGGTGCTGATATTTTGATTCGCCCGGATGCGCCACGACAGTCGTCAGTAATTTCCTCGGCGGTAGATGTCAGGCTTTGTAGTAGTGGTGAGCACTCTTTGTAAAAACGTTCTCCAGCTTCGGTAAGCGAAAGTTTACGTGCATGACGGTTCAGTAATCGAAGATTGACGGAGTCTTCTAGCGCTTGAATGCGTCGGGTGATGGTTGCAACCGGAATCATCGTTTTCCGTGAAGTTGCTGTATAGCTCCCATTTTCGACAACCAATCGAAATAGGTTTAAATCATCTAATTTCATATTTCCAGACACATTAAGTTACTAATTAACGCTAATTTATAATTAACTTTGTTATTAAAGATTGCTTTAAGTCAACATGTTGCACTATTTGACCACAGTGGGCCTCTATGAGCAAACATTGATATAGCAACGTTTAAGCGACGAATATTTGTATAAACGCCTTTTTCAGACTACGTTTTATAACGAGGTGAGGCTTCCCAAGCCTTTAGATAGCAGGGAGAACCTCGATAAAAGCTCAATAATAATAATGATTTAACAAAAACTTGTTTTTGACTGACCTATGTGAGGTGTAAAGGTATGTTTAAGGCTCACAGTCAAACGGCAATGGTCTCGGCACAGGAAGCGGTTCATCATAAACTCATTATGTTAGTGGATGATGACGCCATATTTCGTAACGTAACCAATGCCTATTTAGAAAGTCAGGGTTTTGAGGTAGTAGAAGCCGAAAATGGCTTAGACGCACTTCAACAACTTAGGGAACGCCAACCCGATCTTGTCTTATGTGATTTGTCTATGCCGTTGTTAGATGGTGTAGAATTTGTCGAAGAAGTCAGCATGGAATATCCATCGTTGCCGCTGATTGTTGTGTCTGGTACTGATGAAATGTCAGACGTCGCAAAAGCACTGCGTTTTGGTATAAAAGACTTTCTTCCCAAACCGATAGGTAACTATAAGCACTTATCTCAAGCAATCGATAATACGCTTGAAGATTGTGACAGCCATTTTTCTGAACAACGTGATTTTTCAAGTCAGTGGTTCAGGGTCGATGATGGTGGAGAAATACCAGATGAACAAGAGCTTCACTGGCATTTAGAATACTTGCAACAAAACCCGAATGCGGCAAGAGATTTGCTCCATGCGTTATTACCGGATAAAGACGCGTCTCAGGGAGACTGGCGATGCTCGTACCGTTTACTTCAATCAACGGACGTCATGCCGTTAGTGTTTGACTATCGATGGCTGATGAATGGGCAGTTTGCTTTCTACTTGGTTGATTCCGCTTCTCAGGACAAATGTGGAGTCGGGACAACATTACTCATTAGGGCTCTATTTGATGATTACTTACGTAACTTAAAGAGTTTTAGTGCAGACCTTAAAGACATCGCAGGTATTCTTGAGAAAGGAATTGAATGCTCTGAATGTGCTGGGCCGATTAATGCTGTGTTTGGTATTGCGGACCTGGCTTCGTCAACCGTTTCCATCTTGCCGGCAGGTTTAGATAGTCAATGGTCAAATGGTGTTTCTAACCAGCATATCGCGGCTGGAAATAGCCTAGGGGATGGCAGTTTGAAAAACTTCATTACTCGCGACTTACCCTTAAGCACAACCGGACAATTGTCCATAGGGTGTCTCGGCTCTTCAAGTTTTAGCCTGAACATTACTCGTCACAGTTGATAAATTAAATCGCAGCCTATCAATAAAAAGCAGCTGAAAAAGCTGCTTTTTTTCTGCGGGCTTAGATCAAATAAAACAAGTTGAGGGGGAATAACCTTACTTTTTGCTTGTGTTTATCATTGACTGCTTAAGGTATAGTCAGCGCCTAAACAATAATGACCCATTTGTGTAACGTGCGCTTAACGTTGCGGCATGGGAGAAGCAAAGTCAAATAGTGAGAAGAAGCATCATGGCAGACAAAGAGTTTAAAGAGCCTTATAATATTTTTTACTTTTTAGGTTTCGTTGCAGTACTTATGATCCCAACATTACCTGCAACGCTAACATGGTTGCGCGTGCTTAACGGTTACGCGGGCTAATGAATTAGCTATCGTATTCTGGAGTCCACCATCGTATGAAACGTTACTTTTTCAATACCGTTGGTGGGCTCTGCATTTTGCTCGGCATCGCCGGGATTGCCCTTCCTCTCTTACCAACTACTCCGTTTATCTTGCTTGCCAGCGCGTGTTTTATGCGAGGTAGCCCAACATTCCATCATTGGTTGCATCATCACAAAACTTTTGGTCCTATTCTGTATAACTGGAATCAAAATAAAGCCGTCGAGCCCAAAGTAAAACAGCGTGGCGCGATTTTTATTGCACTCAGTTTTACCATTTCGATCGTCGTTGTTCCTGTTGTTTGGGTGAAAATTGTACTTTTAGTAATGGCAATCGTTTTACTTAGCTGGTTTATGCGTCTACCTGTGATTGAGTTGGTTGCTGACCGAGAAGAAAATCACTAAGATTGTAGGGAATAGTGTGCCCGCTCTTCGAGTGGGCGTTTGTATTTTCAGCGCCTGTGACTTTACGAAAATAAGCACATAGTGATGAAAACCTATTGTTCGTTGCCCTCGTGATACTGAGATAGCGAGAGGGTGATGAGCCAATCTAAGTAAATCGGTATTATGACTACAGAAACAATTTCACTGATCAAATCTAGCATCAAAAGCATCCAAGATTACCCAAAGCCTGGCATCCTTTTCCGCGACGTAACCAGCCTGTTAGAAGACGCGAAAGCGTATCAGGCGACGATAGGTTTATTGGTTGACCGTTACAAAGCGATGGGATTCACAAAAGTTGTGGGAACAGAAGCGCGAGGCTTCCTATTTGGTGCACCATTAGCGCTTGAGCTAGGTGTTGGTTTTGTTCCAGTGCGTAAGCCAGGCAAACTGCCACGTCCAACGATTGCTCAGTCCTATGAGTTAGAGTACGGAATGGATACATTAGAAATCCATACTGATGCGATCGTAGAAGGTGACAAAGTACTTGTTGTCGACGATTTGCTAGCCACTGGCGGTACTATCGAAGCAACAACGAAACTGATTCGCCAGCTAGGTGGGGAAGTTGAGCATGCTGCATTCGTTATCAATCTACCTGAAATCGGTGGTGACAAGCGTTTAGAAGCCTTAGGTCTAAATGTGTACAGCATCTGCGATTTCGAAGGACATTAATACATTCAATGAGTTATTTAGCTTTAGCGCGAAAATGGCGTCCTAATAAGTTTGACCAAGTCGTGGGACAAAAACATGTTCTTACGGCATTGGAGAATGCGTTAGCGCAAAATCGCCTCCATCATGCGTATTTGTTTAGTGGTACTCGTGGTGTTGGTAAGACGAGTATCGGCCGTTTGTTCGCCAAAGGGCTGAACTGTGAAACCGGAATTACCGCAACACCTTGTGGTCAGTGCGATACTTGCCGCGAAATTGATGAGGGTCGATTTGTTGACCTGCTAGAAATCGATGCGGCTTCACGTACTAAAGTTGAAGACACTCGAGAACTGTTAGACAACGTTCAGTATAAACCAGCTCGCGGGCGCTTTAAGGTGTATCTCATCGATGAGGTACACATGCTGTCACGTCACTCTTTCAATGCGCTGTTGAAAACATTGGAAGAGCCGCCGGAATACGTCAAGTTCTTACTGGCGACCACAGATCCGCAAAAGCTACCTGTGACGATTTTGTCTCGTTGTCTGCAGTTCCACTTAAAACCGATCAGTGTCGATGAGATTCACCAGCAGCTAGATTACATCCTTGAGCAAGAGCAGGTCTCAGCAGAACCGAAAGCGTTGGGTATGATCTCTCATGCGGCCGATGGCAGTATGCGTGATGCGCTGAGCCTGACTGATCAAGCGATTGCTCTAGGTAATGGGGCAGTAGAATCAGGCATCGTTAGCCACATGCTCGGCACGATCGATACTGATCAGGCCATCCACTTACTTGAGTCGATAAGTAGCAAACAGCCACAGCAAGCGATAGAAAAAATCCAGCAACTGGCGTCAAATGGCGTAGAGTGGGACGGCTTATTGCAACAATTGGCTGCTCAATTACACCGAATTGCCATGTATCAGGCGTTGCCATCGACGTTAGACCAAGCTCAGCCTGATGCAGAGAAAATCGAATTATTAAGTAAAGCGCTCAGTCCACAAGATGTGCAGCTTTACTACCAGGTTGCAATAAAAGGTCGTGAAGACCTCTCGTTGTCGCCAAACGGCCGCGTTGGCATGGAAATGATCGTACTGCGCATGATGGCATTTCGTCCGTCAGTTAGTAACAGTGCAAATGTTGTTTCTACGGCAACGCAACCACAGACTACGTCTACACCGAACGTGAGTCCGCAACAAGCACAGACAGCTGCAACTCCGCAGACTTCGGCTCAACCACCGCAGTCAAGACCGTCGCCAGAGTCATCAAATCAACCGGTTACTCAGCCAGTTAGCCAGCCTGCGGTCAACAACCAGGCTCCGATACAAGACGCGCCTCAGAATCAGGAACCGCCTCAACAAGCCTCAGAGCGTGCTCCAGCAACACCTCCTCGTGGTGGGTTAAGTGGTTTGCGTCATCAACTCCGCTCTCAGCGTCAGGGATTACAACAAAATGCTCCGCAACAGAGTGGTGGTCCAAAAAAGCCTAAAGCGGCATCTGCTAAACCAGAGTCGGTACTTGATCGTGTAGCACAACGACACGGCAATTCCGCGCAGGTGTCGCCAAGCTCAACGCTCCAAGAGGAAGAGCAAGTTGTTGAAGAAGCGTATCGCTGGCGTCCAAGTAAACCTACTGAGACAAAAGTTAATACCAAACTGACACCTACGCAGCTTAAACAAGCCCTTGAGCACGAGAAAACACCTGAAATGGCGCAAAAACTGGTCGATGAGTCTCTTGAACTCAATGAGTGGGCAAAACTGATCAGCCAAATGAATATGCCTAAGCTGGTGGAGCAACTTGCGCTAAACTCACATTATAGTAAAGAAGGTTCGACCGTTTCTTTGCAGCTAAGAAGTGCTCAGGCACACTTAAATACAGATAGAGCACAAGGTGAATTACTCAAAGCCTTAAGTACACTTTTAGGTGAAGATTGCCACTTAACGGTTGAGATTAGCGATGCTGGTGAGACACCATTAGAGCTGAGAGATCGACTCTATCAAGAAAAATTGCAACAAGCTTTGAACAGCCTGGAAAACGATCCAAACGTTCATTTTATTGAACGTCGATTTGCTGCAGAGCTTGTGAAAGATAGCGTGCGTCCTATCTAATAATTGAACGGAATGGGGTTGAAAACGTTAAGTCATAACCCCATTAACTGATCCAACACCCAATTAAACCAGAGAGATAAACATGTTTGGTGGTAAAGGCGGTATGGGCAACCTAATGAAGCAAGCCCAGCAAATGCAAGAGCAAATGCAAAAGCTTCAAGAAGAAATTGCGAATATGGAAGTAACTGGCGAGTCTGGTGCTGGTCTAGTTAAAGTGACAATCACTGGTAGTCACAGTGTACGTCGTGTTGACATCGATGAAAGCTTGATGGAAGACGACAAAGAAATGCTGGAAGACTTGATTGCGGCTGCATTCAACGATGCGGCTCGTCGCGTTGAAGAAACTCAAAAAGAGAAAATGGCTTCTGTAACTGGCGGTATGCAACTACCACCAGGTATGAAAATGCCATTCTAATCGGCTGAAATTTAATTAAGCGGATTTTCAATGCGTACCAGTCATATGCTGGAACAGTTGATGGAGGCCTTACGTTGTCTACCTGGGGTTGGCCCCAAGTCGGCGCAGCGTATGGCCTTTCATTTGTTACAGCGAGATAGAAAAGGCGGCTTACAGCTCGCCGATGCTCTTAGTCAGGCAATGACGGAAATTGGCCATTGCTCAGAGTGCCGCACTTTTACTGAAGAAGACACCTGCCATATTTGTACCAATCCTAAAAGGCAGGAAAACGGTCAGATCTGTGTAGTGGAAAGCCCGGCAGACATTGCAGCCGTAGAGGCGACAGGACAATACTCCGGACGATACTTTGTTTTGATGGGGCATTTATCTCCGCTTGATGGTATCGGTCCAAGTGATATTGGCTTGGACGTGCTCGATTATCGCCTTCGCCGAGGTGATATTGCGGAAGTCATTCTTGCTACCAACCCAACGGTAGAAGGGGAAGCAACGGCACATTACATCGCAGAACTATGTCGAGAGCACCAAGTTGCCGCAAGCCGAATCGCACATGGTGTTCCTGTGGGCGGTGAGCTTGAACTTGTTGATGGCACCACCTTGTCACACTCACTCTTAGGTCGACACAAGTTATAATGGAAAGCCGCTGGATTCAGCGGCTTTTTTCTTGTTGTTCATCGATTAATCTTTGGTTTTACCGATGAGCGTAGGAGGGCTAGTTGTCTAAATCTGAAGCCAGTAGGTTTTTATAGATAACCGCACCTAAAACGCCGCCAATAATCGGGGCGATCCAGAACAGCCAAAGCTGGGATATGGCCCAATCACCGACATAAATAGCCACGCCAGTACTGCGTGCAGGATTGACAGAAGTGTTGGTGACGGGGATGCTGATTAAATGAATAAGTGTTAAGCACAGACCAATAGCGATAGGCCCAAACCCTTCAGGTGCACGTTTGTCCGTTGCGCCCATAATGACAATCAAGAACATCATGGTCATGACAATCTCTGTCACTAAAGCGGCCAACATAGAGTACTGTCCTGGTGAGTGTTCGCCATAACCGTTCGATGCAAATCCAGAGGCAACAATGTCGAAGCCCATTTGACCGGATGCAATTACATAAAGAGTCCCACCCGCAATTAAACCGCCGATAACCTGAGCGATGATGTAAGGCAAAATGTCTTTGGTGTCAAAACGGCCTCCTGCCCAAAGGCCAATTGTTACGGCAGGGTTTAGGTGGCAGCCAGAAATATGGCCAATAGCAAAAGCCATGGTAAGAACCGTTAAACCAAATGCCAGTGCCACACCTAACAGCCCGATGCCCACTTCGGGAAACCCGGCGGCTAATACCGCACTGCCACAACCACCTAGCACCAACCAGAACGTACCAAAAGCCTCAGCCAAATACTTATTCATGCAATTTCCTATTTTTTATTCTATAACTTGCTGAACATAGTTGAGAACTGTCAATAAAGTGTGAGGAAAAACACGAAAAGGTAAGAACAGTCATGGTATGTGGGAAAGAGTCTCAGAGATGACACTGAAGGAGCAAAGAGTGAGTAGTAAAGCTGTGGGATGACAGAGAAGAAAAGCGCTATGTTAACTGTTCTAATTCAGTAATATTTGCCAGTGCTTCTTGATTAGTCTTTCCACAGACGACTGGGCATGGTTTGAATTCATGACACACTTTTGGGCGCTCAGGCTGACCAAATAGTTTACACAGATTGTCATCGTTCAGTTGTACACAGCGAACCCCTGCCGGCTTACCATTTGGCATGCCAGGAATCGGTGAAGAGATACTTGGGGCGATACAACACGCGCCACAGCCTAAGCGACAATCCATAATGTAAACCTCTTAAAAATTGAGCAGGCAATTATGGTCATTTTGGCGTGGATTGGAAGGGGGAAGCGAATAAAAAGTACAAGTATATCTAAAGCCCTTGTACTCTTTCAGCTTGTTGAAATGCTCACTTTAGGAAGCGGTTATAGACAAACAAGATGACGAATGCGCCCAAAGTGGCGGTAATGATACTGCCTACGTTGATGCCTGTTGCGCCGCCATGACCCAAAAAGCTCCCTAAGAAACCACCCACAAAGGCCCCGGCGATTCCCAGGAACATAGTGGCAATCCACCCACCACCGTCATTACCGGGCATTAACCACTTTGCTAATGCTCCTGCGATCAAACCTAAGATTATCCAAGATATGATGCCCATAAGTGATTCTCCCTCTTATCAATATTTAAACCAACTTACACAGGTTTAAGAATAGAGCATTCCACCAAAAAATCGCTTATTGTCGTTAACGGGTAAATTCGCTAACAGGATAATTGCTGAATACTTGAACTTTTGTGGTGAGACAGGTATAAATCGCCCCCTAATTCCTTTGGTGAGACCGAAACTATGAGCACTCCATTTTGGCAAAGTAAAACGTTAGAGCAGATGACCGAAGAGGAGTGGGAATCTCTGTGTGATGGCTGTGGTAAATGCTGCCTTCACAAGCTCATGGATGAAGATTCTGATGAAATTTATTACACTAACGTGGCATGCAGCTGGTTAAACAGCAAAACTTGCTCATGCAAAGATTATCCAAATCGCTTCACGTCTGGTGAAGAATGTACAAAGCTAACCCGTGAAGACATCGATGATTTTACTTGGTTACCACATACTTGCGCGTATCGTCTTTTAGCTGAAGGTCAATCGTTACCAGAATGGCACCCACTTATCACTGGATCAAAGTCAGCGATGCACGCAGCAGGTGAAAGTGTACGTAATAAAGTGGTGTACGAAATCGATGTTGTCGACTGGGAAGACCATATTTTAAACCATCCCCACAGAGCCTAGGTGATAAAGGGTTTTCAAGGGTATGAAAACTGCTACTCCTTAAATGTACACGTACATGTTCGTAAAATCTGTCGCCACATTATCGCCATTTTGTGGTGACTAATGGCATTAATGATATGCCTGGGCTGCTATTAAAGTGAGGGTCAAGATACTCATCTAAGATCATTTACACACTTTTGGTGTGTGCCTGACCTCACTTTTACATCTAACCCTCTCTTTTGACGCGTACTTATCAATGCGTGATGTAAAATAAACAAAGGTGATGTTCTCGCCTGCTTTCGTCTCTGATCGAATCCAGTTTTTTACGAGGTAAAAATGACGTTTAGTTTTCCGCTGAAAAATCGCCTGACACCTTGGGTTGCGTTACTTTCTCTTTTCATCGTTATGATGAGTCCTGTGTTTGTTAACGCGGCTGAGAAACAAGAAGAGCCTGCCGTATCAGCGGCTGAAGCATCCATTGATAACTTGAATATCGATATCATCGATTTAACCCAGAGTTTAAACCAGCAAAATGGTGATGAGCGTGATGCACTTCAGTTACAGCTGTTTCAAAAAAACCAACAACTACGTGCTCAGTTAGCGACCGCGATTGAAAAAGAATCTATCCCGCACGACAAACTGGTTCAATTAGTCAAAACACAAGAAAAGTACGTTGACGATGCGACGGACTTTCTGGCCTCAAAAACTAAGTCTGTGACAGAGCAACTGAATGCGGCTAAGGATGAGGAAAAGTTATCGATAGTGAATGACTATCGTGAAATACAGCACTACCTAGATGTGATTTTTGAGGCGAGACGGCAAAACTTAGTTTGGTTAGAGCAACTGGATGAACAAAACAAGCGTGCTGAGACAGAGTTTAAAGAACAGGTAGATAAGCGTATCCGTTTGTTATCGGCATCCGTGCAGTACCTGAGTCAGCAAAGTGAAATCATCGGTGGGCAACTTTCTTCTAGTCCTGAGTCGGAAAAAGCGGCGCAGCAAGTGACCCAAATGATCGTCAAGGAAAGGTTGGATATTGCAACGGAAAGCCTGCGCAACTTGATATCAATTGGGGACAAGATTGGCATCGAAACCTCTGAGTACAAGCGTCAAATCTTCGAAGTCACCGGTAGCATTACTCATGATCTACTGAATAGCAAAGTTGTGTGGTCTATCGTCAGTCACTGGTCAGACTCTGCAGTGGATTGGTTAGCCGGAAATGCACCACAGCACCTATTTCAGCTGTTTATTTTCGTATTAATTTTGGTGATTGCTCGTGCATTAGCAAAAATAACCCGAAAAGTGATGCGTAAGGCGGTGGCGTCTCGAAACTTAAAACTCTCCCATTTGATGCAGGATTTCTTTGTTTCGATGTCCGGCAAGTTCGTATGGGTGATTGGTATTATGGTTGGCTTGTCTCAGATAGGCCTGAACCTAGCGCCAATTCTTACCGGTTTCGGTATTGCCGGTGTGATCATCGGTTTTGCATTGCAGGATACGTTGTCGAACTTCGCTGCAGGTATGATGCTGTTAATCTACCGTCCGTTTGATGTTGGCGACTTCGTTTATGCAGGTGGCGTGGATGGTAAAGTAAGTCATATGAGCTTAGTTAACACCACGATTCGTACCTTCGATAACCAGATCATCATTGTACCGAACAGTAAAATTTGGGGTGATGTTATTAAAAACGTAACGCACGAGCGTATTCGTCGTGTGGATATGGTTTTTGGTATTGGTTACGTTGATGATTTACTTAAGGCGGAATCCGTACTGACCGATATCATTACCTCTCATCCATCGGTACTACGTACGCCAGAGCCAATGGTTAAAGTGCATACGCTTAATACCTCTTCTGTGGACTTCATTGTTCGCCCTTGGGTAAAAACGGATGATTATTGGGACGTTTACTGGGATGTCACCAAAGAAGTGAAGCTTCGCTTTGACCGAGAAGGCATTTCTATTCCATTCCCTCAGCAGGATGTACATCTGCATATGGTTGAAAAGAAAGACGCTTAATTGCTCGCCCTCTATTTGGAAAAGCACTCACACTTTTGAGTGCTTTTTTGTTTCTATCGGGAAGCGAGGTTCAAGTATTGAGTTGAAGGTGATTAGCCGAAGCCTTGTAAAACAATCAGCGGCACGGGTTGGTGTACCTCAGTTTTCATCCATAAAAAAACGCTCTCGTGGGAGAGCGTCTGAAAAACCACAAAGTGGTAAAGTAAGTGCAAAGTGATTATTTGATTTGCTGCTTTAGGAATTCGCCTAGTTCAGAGTGATGCATGATTTTTGAAACCGGTAGGATTTTCTCAGCAGGACCCCAAGCGAATACATTCACCGGAGTATGCGTGTGTGTACCCGTGCCCCAAACTGTGTTTTGCTTCGTTGCATGTTCACGTGCAAGTAAGTTTGTGCGGTCGTTGTAAGGGTAGAATGCGTCAAAGTCATTGATCGTTGGCACGTACTCAGAGTCCAGATATTTATGCCCTGCAAGTCGGTATGGGTTTGGTTTGCTTGCCAATACGCGTTCAGCTTGCTCAGGTGTAATTGAAAAATCACTATTTGCGTTCACTACATCTGCAAATTTCTCTGGTGTTTGCTCTTTCTTATCAAGCGCTTGGAATTCGCTGATCATGCCGTAGTAGCTTTTCTTCTGGTTGTACAAGCCATCAAGGATAGAGAAATCACCGAAGTTAAAGTTAGGTGCATAGTCTCTGTTTTTGAACGCTTCGCCACTGCGCTTCTCTGGTTTTGGCAGATTCGCTGATGAATAGCTGAAACCAAAAGAGCCAGTTTCATGGTCAGCCGTCACAACGATCAATGTGTCATCGCGGTCTTTCGCCCACTCATAAACAGAATTTACGGCTTCATCAAACTTAATCATTTCGTGAAGCATGGTTCCCGCATCGTTACTGTGTCCAGCCCAGTCGATTTGACCGCCTTCAACCATTAAGAAGAAGCCGTCTTTATCTTTGGACAAAACATCCAATGCTTTTACTGTCATCTCTTTAAGAGAAGGCTGTGTGCGCTTTGGATCGTTTTTACTTTGGCTGTAGGCGATGCCATCGGCCATACCTGAGTTAGCAAAAAGACCAAGTAATTTGTCACCTTTCGCTTGCTCTAGCATATCGCGGCTAAATGCCAGGCTATAGCCTTGTTCTTGAGCTTCAGTCAGCAAGTTACGCTCGTCTTTACGTTTAGACTTAAGGGCAACGTTGCCTTGAGTGAGCTTTTCAAGCTGATTATAAGTGTCGCCTTTATCATTCGCTGAACCTGGAATCCAGTGACGAAGGCCGCCAGAAAGCAAAACATCTACGTCTGTTTCTAGCATATCGACTGCAATATTGTTTTCTAGTGATCGGTGAGGTTGGTGAGCAGCAAACGCCGCTGGTGTCGCGTGCGTCATGCGGGTATCAGAAACCAAGCCGGTTGCTTTACCGATACTTTTGGCTTTTTCCAGAATGGTTTCAACATGATTACCTTGGCTATCGATGCCGATTACTTCTGAAGCGGTTGGCATCCCAGTCGCTAGCATGGTTGCAGAACAAGCAGAGTCGACCACAATTGCGTCTTCAGGGTTAGTCAAAGAAGAACCAATCACACCTTCTTGTGCCAATTTGTAAAGGGCAGTGGTTTCACCTTTATAGATTGAGTGTGGCGCATGATTTGCGTAAGTTTCAAGAAGACCTACTTGCTGAGGTCCCATACCATCACCAATCATCAAAATGACGTTTTTGATCTCTGCTGAAAGAGCGTTAAAAGAGAGTGTCGAGGCAGCAAGAGCGGTAACTACAGGATATGCTAAGCGCTTCATTGTATTTTCCTTGTCTATTAAAAGCGCTGGCATTAAAACAACCAACCATGACACTTTTGTGTAAGTCATCGAATCTTAACTAAATTGTCATTTTCATTTACTAGCAAATTACCCATAGCACCAACAAGCTGTGACAGAAAGGGTAATGCTCTTGGCCCATCATGCCAGCGCGAGGAGAATTCCGCCGACACTTAACGCGGCTGAGAGATACTGTCCTGCGGAGTAAGAGCTATCTTCTTCTTCGATTTTATCTGGACGGTCCATTCCCAAAGCGCCATGGGTGAATGATTCTACCTTTTCGCCCACGGTTTTATTTTCTGCTGCCGCTTTTTTACTTTCGTGGTCGATTTCTTGTAGTGCGGTAAGCAGCGCCTTACCTTCAGGAGAAAGTGTCACTTTGTTCTGTTCCACTTTTAACGGCGACGCATTGATGTCTTCTGTGGCTTTCGTTGTGGAAGACACAGTGGGCTGCAAAGTAGCATAAGTATTAACTGGATTGCTTCCTACTTGGTTCATCGAATACTCCTTGAAAATCGACACTCGCTCACTGAGTGTGGGTAAAAAGCAGTTATTGACTATATCGGCAATGCAGGAAGATTCTTAAATGGTGCAGATAAAAATCAGGCCTGACTTTGCCGCCTCTCATGATTATCCAAAGGTTCAAGCAAAAAACAGACCTATATGACAAGGCGACTTGTCATTTTAAACTTGCCAGCGATTTATTGGCATTCGAGGTCGGTGTTGCGCTTGATAAGGTGACTAAAGGCTTTCATACGATTACTGTCCTGGACGTAGCGAATAGGTGGCGCTAATACTTCGAGTTGGTAGTCGGTGCTATCTGAGGTGATGTCTGGGGTTGGCGAGATGATCACCACTTTTAAGTTTGGATTGCGGTTTAAAATCGAAGTGGCGGTACCTAATCCGCCTTCGGTGTGGAAATTTCCTGCCACATGCACAACTTGAGTACCCTGGTGTTTGGCTAGGTAGTTAACAATGGATTCTGCCATGGTTTCATCCCAGGTCATTTGTGCAGCGTACTGTTTTTCTGTTTGTGCTGGCTCGCCGTGATGCATGGAAGACATAAATTTGTCTTTGTATTGGCTGTCATCGGTATTAATGGTTTCAGCGACAAAACCGCGTTCTTTGCTATCGAGTTTATCCAGATAGCTGACGCCTTTAAGTCCAACGCAACGTACAATTTTTCTCGGCGCGTTAGCCGCGATAACCGGAATATCAGCACGCTTGGTAAACTCGATAAGAGGACGATAGTCGCTTTCATAGTTGGGCCAGGCATTGCTTTGTTGGATGAAGAACTGCTCACCGATCTGGCCGTTTAGATATTCGTCCAATACCTCTTGTTTATCACGAGTGAATTGTTCCATTGAAAGGGCAATGGGACGTTGTCCGTTGGATAATTGCTTTAGTATATCGGTTTGAAAACGGTGGATACCTGCGTGTGTGTGCCATTCACCGATCAACAACACATCGGCTTGTCGTAACTCAGGTGTAAGGTGATTGATGGAAATAGGGATACCTGATGGGGAATACAGCTTGTAATCATAAAAGCTGGTCACGTCTGCTGAAATGGGAGTAGACGTTGTTGCTGTGGTCGAGATACAACCTGTCAGAAAAGTTGCAAACGCAAGACCTAAGATAGAAAAGCGCATTGGAAGCCTCCAAAAATGTCCCAGAGATATTTGTGGAGGCGACAAGATCAATCTAAGTCAACGAGTGCTATGTTCACTTGCGCTGCGATAGAGCGTTATCAATGCGTGGATTTGCGATAGACTCGCAACATAAAATCGGCCTCACATTGGAAAAGTGTAGCGGATTTTAGCTCTTCACGGAGTTCGTCAGAGGCCTTCCAAGCGAATGGTGTCATTTGTAACAAGTCAAATGCGTCACCGTCCTTTAAGTCCATCATGTAGTTAAGCTGGTGTTGCTGTTCTAGTTCGTAGCCGTCGATAGTTTCAGGGGTTTCATCGTGTAATCGAACGTCTTGATAAATGCGTTCCCGAAGTTGGTAAAGGTGGCGGCCTGCTGGCGTGACAGTAATCACCACACCATTGTCTTTCACTACACGTTTAAGCTCTTCCGCTTTACATGGTGCGTAGATTCGCAGAACAGCATCCAAAGAGTGATCTGCGAATGGCAGTCGATGGCTTGATGCAACACTAAAATGACAATCTGGGTAGCGCTTAGCCGCGTAGCGAATCGCTATCTTTGAAATATCTAAGCCATAGGTGACGGCTTGTTCATCTTGCGCCTGCAATGATTTTTGCACCTGATCAGTGTAATAGCCTTCGCCACAGCCAATATCCAACAATTGGTGCGTGGTTCCCTTGGTGTACTCAGTACAGATACGGGCGACATCTTGGCGCATCGGGTCGTAATATTTTCCTTCCAGAAAGCGACGACGCGATTGCATCATCTCTTTGTTATCACCGGGATCTTTAGAACGTTTATGATGGACTGGCATCAGATTAACGTAGCCTTCTTTTGCCATGTCGAATTGATGGTTATTTTCACACTTAAACGTCTTTACGCTTAACGCAAGAGGCAGGTGGCATAGAGGGCATTGATAGTTCATGATGATCTCGAGCTGAAAGTAGGGCGACAAATTCTACCAAAAAGCACGACTTTAAGTGAAACAAAAACCGCTAAACCTTTTCGCAGAGCGCCTGTTAGAACTAGAGAGTACAAAGAACCGGTATTATCGTAGGATGTGAGGTAGCGAGGATGATTTATTGGGGGCTGAAATAAAAAGCCGGCTTGAACCGGCTTTGATGTTGTTATTGTGCGGAAACAACGGTAACCAGTTCGTAGCCTTCACCTGGCTGCAAGGTTTTGCCTTGATCAAGGTTGGAAGCATGCAGGGCAGACTCGACACATAGCATGGTCTGATAACCATTGTCGGCCATATCCGCCATTGATTGGGCGCCTTCTGCCCACGGATTCCATAACACTGCCGAGTTGTGGCCATGGTTCTCTACACTTAGAGTACGTTCAAGTACTGGGTCTGAGACTAAGATCTGAGCTTCAGGCTGTGTGTATACACGGTCGATGGTGTCGGTCAGTTGCAGAACTCCACCACCTTGACATACTTCTCCGCCTTTTAGGCTGTCGATGTATTCGCTGCCCATACCTGAGGTTTGGGCTTGTAAAACATCACCGACGTTAAGGTACGTATGCAGCGCTCCAGAGAAGGTCCAGGCTTCATCATCGATATTCAGTACTTTCAGCGTCACTTTCAGCTCGTCGCCAACTTCAACCAAAAGGCGAGCTTCAAACAGATGAGGCCAGACTTGGTGTGTTTCTTCGCTTGGGAACAGAGCCAGTTCAACGATGACACCATGTTCACTTTCGCGGTGTTCCATCAGCTCCCATTCGGTAGTGCGGGCAAAACCATGAGCTGGTGCAGTAATACGACCAAACCACGGCCAGCATACTGGAATACCACCACGCAAAGCAGCTTTGCCATCGAATACGGCTTTTTCACTCATCCAGATTAAGTCTTCTTGACCTTCTGGTTTATAGGACACAACATGACCGCCGTGTAAAGCGATGCCAGCTGTTGCTTTATCATGAATGATGCGAACAACTTTTACCTGATCAACTTCTACTACGGTGACATTGTCTGAAAGTACGGTTAGGGCAGGAAGGGTGTTTAAATCCATCTGATGATTTCCTATCGCTGGGAAAGTGAGGCTGTAATTCGCAAACGCGTCACACTCAAATATTTCCCTCAAATTTCAGATACAAAAAAGGCGACTATAAAGCCGCCTCTTTTCAACTCAGTTAAGAGCTAATCACTATTTCTAATTACTTAGAGATGTGTGCGATTAGGTCTAGAACTTTGTTTGAGTAACCGATTTCGTTGTCGTACCAAGATACAACTTTAACGAATTTGTCAGTTAGTGCGATACCAGCTTTAGCATCGAATACTGAAGTGCAAACTTCACCGATGAAGTCTTGAGATACTACTGCATCTTCAGTGTAGCCTAGAACGCCTTTTAGTTCGCCTTCAGAAGCTTCCTTCATTGCTGCACAGATAGCTTCGTAAGATGCGCCGTTTACTAGGTTAACTGTTAGGTCAACTACAGAAACGTTAGCAGTTGGTACGCGGAAAGCCATACCAGTTAGTTTGCCGTTTACTTCTGGAAGTACAACGCCTACAGCTTTAGCTGCACCAGTTGAAGATGGGATGATGTTCTGAGAAGCACCACGACCACCGCGCCAGTCTTTAGCAGAAGGGCCGTCAACAGTTTTTTGAGTAGCTGTTGTAGCGTGAACTGTAGTCATAAGACCAGATTCGATACCGAACTTGTCGTTAAGAACTTTAGCGATAGGTGCTAGACAGTTAGTAGTACAAGAAGCGTTAGAAACGATGTCTTGACCAGCGTAAGTGTCGAAGTTTACGCCGTTAACGAACATTGGAGTTGCGTCTTTTGAAGGACCAGTTAGTACAACTTTTTTCGCGCCAGCAGTGATGTGCTTACGTGCTGTCTCGTCTGTTAGGAAAAGACCAGTTGCTTCAGCTACAACGTCAACACCGATTTCGTCCCACTTAAGGTCTTCAGGGTTGCGCTCTGCAGTTACACGTACAGTTTTGCCGTTAACGATTAGGTTACCGCCTTCAACTTCAACAGTACCGTTGAAACGGCCGTGAGTTGAGTCGTACTTAAGCATGTATGCCATGTAATCTACGTCGATAAGGTCGTTAATACCTACAACTTCGATGTCGTTACGCTCTTGCGCTGCACGGAAAACGAAACGGCCGATACGGCCAAAACCGTTAATACCTACTTTGATAGTCATTATAGTTGCTCCACAACTTAATTTCTGATTAAAGATAACTGGTAGTAAAATTACAGAATCCAGTAAACATCTGCAACAGATAATCGGACTTAACTTGTTTAAAGTCAAAAAAAAGCGACGCTTTTTTTAACAATTCTTTGCAAATGTTCGTTTTTTAAACTTTTTACTGCTTTTACTCTAGCTCAGTTGGCGTAATATAACCTGCGAGATGAGTGCTCGTATCAAATTAATTACACATGGTGTCCTGGTGAGAAAGTATGTGCTACAACTGTTACGAGAATCAAGTTTTTTGCTAAAAAAGTCATTGTTAAAAACAGGAAATAAGGATCTAAAATTAGTGGAACAAAGCGGAGGAAAAGTGACGAAGTCCGATGAATATTGGCGCGAGCGTCTATCTGATGAAGAGTTTCGTGTTTGCCGAGAGCAGGGAACAGAGCCACCGTTCAGTGGTAAGTTATTGCATAATAAGGAAACGGGTATATATAGTTGCACTTGCTGTAATGCCCCTCTTTTTGTGTCTGACAACAAGTACGATTCAGGATGTGGCTGGCCGAGTTTCGATGCTCCGATTAACGACCATGCGGTACGCTATTTAGATGATCTAAGTCACGGAATGGTACGTACTGAAATTCGCTGTGCGACATGTGATAGCCATTTGGGGCACGTTTTTGAAGACGGACCGCAAACTACTGGCGAACGTTACTGTGTTAATTCAGTGTCGTTAATTTTCAACAAATCTGAAGATTAGTGACAAAATTGCCGTTAAGAGTGTTTCATCCTTTCAGAACTGTATAGGTGAACATAAAAAGGCTGGCAACTTGAATGAAGAAAAACTCCCGAGCTTACGGGAGTTTTTTAAATATTCGCGGGAATTAAATCGGGAGAGTAACCTCCCTGTTCAATGTTGTTCGCAATCGATTTTGCCAGGTCGTCCAGCTTTTGATTTTGGTCTGGATCATTGAAATCGAACATACGCTTTAGCTGCTCTTCGTCCGCGATTGGCACATTAAACCTTTTGGCTACCATCGCCCATAAATAGGCGCGTTTTTTCTCCCCTAAACCTTGATGAATACTAGCCAGTGATTTGAGTATGGCAGGATTGAGGTTGTCCTCGTTCGACAAACGTAATGCATTATTCAGCAAGGTGAGTGTTTTATCTGTGTCTCTATTGGCATAGAACGTCGCTAGGGCGTATTGCATTTCTGCCGTGTTTAACTTGGATGACCCTTCCATTTGTAAAAACTGGCGCTGTGCCTGAGTATCGCCAGTTTGAGACCAAAGAAAGTACAACGTTTCTGGTTTTTTTGATGCTTTCAATTCGTCAACGACACGTTCAAGTTGGTCAATACTGTGTACCAATGCATTAAAGCGTTGCGCTTTTAGCTCGCTTTGGTCTATCGGAGATATTTGAGAAGCTAACTCCAAGCACTTTCTGTATTCGGCGATGATGCGATATTCTTCTATTTGCTTTTCTTCGCTTGGGTGCTTGAATTGCTCGTAGCGATGCCAGATTAAGTTGGTGCGTGGGATACGGCATTGTCCGTCACCCATGTTGAGGTTTTCGCAGCGTAGTTCTGGGGTGTTTTCACACAGTTGCTCAGTGCTGACATTACGTTCGAAGCAACCTGTGATTGTCAAAGGGGCGAGACTAGCCAGCAACCAGTATGTTGTTTTCATGGTTTTGCCTGTGATCCGTTACACCAATTCATTTTAGTGCGCTTGACTCCGTTCTTTAACCCGCTATGTTCTCAACAGAATGTAATAAGAAGGTACATTATGGACACAGAACAATTATTAAAAGCGATCACGCCAGAGGTTTACGATCGCTTGGTATATGCAGTAGAAACGGGAAGATGGCCAGAGGGTACAACACTTTCTAGTGAGCAGCGAGATTCATGTATGCAAGCTGTGATGTTGTATCAATCAAAACACAACACCGATGCACAACATATGACCGTTGCTGCGGGTGGTGAAATCAGTTTTAAATCTAAGCAGGAATTGAAAAAGCAATTCAGCGGCGATGAGGGCGATATCGTCCGAGTGAATCCAAACATCGATTGATATGTTCAAAATGCGAAAAGCCCAATGCAATGATTGGGCTTTGTCAATTATAGGGGGGAAGAGCAGTACTTACAGGCTCATTTCACCACGTAATACTTGCTGCATTTTGTCTTTTACTTCTTCGTAAGACAGGTTTTGGCTCAGAAGATAATGCAATTTGGCTAGTGCCGCTTCAGGCGTCATGTCAAAGCCGCTAATCACGCCAGCATCAGCCAGAGCACAACCGGTCGCATAACCACCCATGTTCACTTTACCTGCCAGACATTGGGTTAAGTTCACCACGATAACACCACGCTCCGACGCTTCTTTTAAATGACCAAGCAATTCTGGGTTCTGTGGCGCATTACCCACGCCGAACGTGAGTAGGATCATCGCATTCACAGGTTGACGCAAAGTATTACGAATCACTTCATGAGAAATGCCTGGGTACATGGTGATCACACCAATTGGCTGTGGCGTAATATTGTGTACCTTAAATTCGCCTTCAGGCTGAGCGCCAACCGTCACGTTATTGCTTATCTGAATGTTGATACCGGCTTCCAATAGAGGAGGAAGGTTCGGTGAAGTGAAGGCATTGAAACCGTCTGCATGCGATTTGGTGCTGCGGTTACCACGCATCAACTGGTTGTTAAAGAACAGCGTTACTTCATTAATCGGGAAGTTAGCCGCGATATGCAGTGCGTTTAGCAGGTTTGCCTGGCCATCAGAGCGCAGCTCGGCCAATGGAATTTGAGAACCTGTCACTATCACCGGCTTGCCAAGGTTTTCCAGCATGAAAGAGAGTGCAGACGCAGTATAAGCCATGGTGTCTGTACCATGCAGAATAACGAAACCGTCATACTTTTCGTAGTTATCACGAATATCATCTGCAATTTGCTGCCAGTCGGCAGGAGTCATGTCTGATGAATCGATCAGCGGATCGTATTCGTGGATGGTGTACTCCGGCATTTCTGGACGATGGAACTCTGGCATCGCTGCTAGTTGTTTCTCCATAAAACCAGCGACAGGCACATAACCGTGATCGGACTTTTGCATACCGATGGTGCCACCGGTATAAGCGATATAGATGTGTTTTCTAGTCATCGTTCTATTTACTTTCATGTAGGGGGAGCAGTGCGCGGATTATAACGAATTGATGGGTAATAAAAAGGGGCATCTCACTAAGATATGCCCCTTTTTTGACTAGTTAAGCAAGCGCTACTGCACTTGGCAGTTCAAACAGAAGGCGTACTGACCTCTTGGGTCATTAAAGCTCTGTAGCACGCTCGCATCTTGTTTCAGCTGCTCAGCCACTGGTTGTAAGCTCTGCGGTAACATGCTTGTGACATCAATACCAAGGGAAACTTTGACGTTATTCATGAATTCGTCGAGGAATATCTCCGCTGGTGAAAGTGGTTCTTCAACCCAGTACAGGTTGTAGTCCGTGATGTTAGCCAGTTTCGCTGCTAAATCGACCGCATCGTCAAAGTCACCCATTTGGTCTACCAAGCCATACGACATCGCATCCTGACCTGTCCACACGCGGCCCTGAGCCACGTTATCTACTTCTTCAACAGGCATCCCTCGGTTATCACCAACCAAAGAAATAAAGCGCTGGTAGCCGTGTTCAATTGACATTTGGATAGCTTGCGATGCGCCTTCTGACAGACCGGTTGAAAGCCCGTCACCGGAGAATGGCGACGTACCAACGCCGTCAGTATGGATACCAAGCTTGTTGAAACCTTTTTCAAAGGTCGTAATCACACTGAAAATACCGATAGAACCCGTCAGTGTGGTTGGCTGAGCAACAATTTTATCTGCACTCATTGAAATCCAGTAACCGCCTGAAGCCGCTAAGCTCGACATGGACACCACAACAGGTTTACCCGCTTGCTTTAATGCGGAGACTTCGTTACGAATCACTTCCGACGCAAAGGCGCTACCGCCCGGGCTGTTTACACGAAGAACAACCGCTTTAACTTTCTTATCGTTACGTGCCTGACGAAGAAGGCTCGCTACCGTATCACCGCCGACAGTGCCTCTCGGTTGCTGGCCATCCATTATTGCGCCACTTGCAACAACTACCGCTATGTCATCCTCTGATGAACTGTAGTCAGGGTGCATTGTCGCTTGATAGTCGTAATAGCTGATCGCGTTATAGCTGTCTTTACCGTCGCTACCAAACTCTTTGGCAAACAAGGTACGAATGTCCTGGCGAGTAGCCAATTTATCCACCAAACCCAGTTTAAGCGACAGTTTTGCAATATCGCCATTAACCGAGCGCATTTCTGCTAACAATTCGTCCATGGTTGGATTGAGAACCTTGGCATCAATTTTACGGTTGGTTGCGACGTCATCGACATAGGCACTCCAAAGCTGAGTGATCCAGCGTGTTGCTGACTCTTCCGCAGCATCGGACATGTCATCACGCGTAAATGGTTCTATCGCCGACTTATAAGTACCAACACGGAACACATGCGTCGACACATCTAATTTTTCTAACAGCGATTTATAGTACATCGAGTAAGCGCTGTAGCCTTTAATCAGGACTCCGCCGTCTGGCCCCAGGTACACTTTGTCGGCGTAGCTCGCAAGGTAATATTGACTTTGATTGTAGAAATCGCTGACAGCGTAAATCGGCTTACCAGATGTTTTGAACTTGTTCAGCGCTTTTGCGATATAGCGCAACTTAGTTAAGTTTGTTTCTGGCATCTCACGCAGAGACAAAACTAAACCGGTAATTTTAGGGTCATCTTTGGCATAGCGGATGGTATCAACGATATCAAACAATACGTTTTCTTTTGGTATCTCTTTACCAAGTAGTGAACCCGTAAAGGAGTCCATCGGGTTGGAGTAGCGTCTTTGTTCGACGATGGGACCAGATAGATTCATCACCAGTGCAGACTCTTTCTCTATGACTGGTCGACCTTCTCCGGTGTAGGTAAACGCAAAGTAAAAGACGGCAAGCATCAGAAGGAACAGAAGGTTTGCTAAAGCAAGCCTGACAAAGGTGATGCCTTTCCATATTCCTTTAAATATCAGACCAATAAATTTGAAGAGTTTTTTCATCATGTCTCCATCACGAGATAATCAATTCGTAATTTTACAAATTATGGGTTGTTATCTCTAAGATCTCAAAAGATAACGTGTTTTTAGCTTATCACGCTCCTTCAACAATTGGCATATTTTAACGCTAGATTGATCGGTGTTACAAAAATGTAAACACCTGTTTGATTTTTTGGTTGGCAGAACGTAATGTCATTCCACAAGATAATAAAAATGGATGTTTAGTAATGTCTGCACTATACCCAAACCTATTAAAACCATTGGATCTCGGTTTCACTCAATTACGTAACAGAGTTCTGATGGGATCAATGCATACCGGCTTAGAAGAAGACAAGGAAGGCTTGCAAAAGCTGGCTGCGTTTTATGAAGAACGCGCGAAAGGTGGCGTTGGTCTGATTGTAACAGGAGGTTTCTCTCCAAACCTTCGTGGTCGACTCCACCCTCTGAGCGCAGAGTTCAGTAAGCCTAAACATGCAGAGGCGCATAAAATTGTCACTGAAGCCGTTCACAAACACGGCAGCAAAATTGCGCTGCAAATTCTTCATGCTGGGCGTTATGCCATGCACCCTCTAGCGCAAAGTGCATCGGGTATCAAAGCGCCAATTTCTAAGTTTGCTCCAAGTGAAATGAGCGAGCGTCAAATCAAGAGCACGATCGAAGATTTTGCTAAAAGTGCCGAGCTGGCTCAGATCGCTGGCTATGATGGTGTAGAGCTGATGGGTTCAGAAGGTTACTTGATTAACCAGTTCCTGTGTAAACGTACCAACATGCGTTACGACGATTGGGGCGGCAGCTATAAAAAACGTATGCGCTTCCCACTGGAGATCGTTAAAGCGGTACGTGAAGCGGTGGGTGATAAGTTCATCATTATTTTCCGTCTCTCTATGCTGGATCTCGTCGAACAAGGCAGTACGTTTGAAGATGTCATTGAGCTGGCAAAAGCACTTGAAGAATCGGGTGTCACCATCATCAACACCGGTATTGGTTGGCACGAAGCGCGCGTTCCGACTATCGCGACCCAAGTTCCGCGTGGCGCGTTTACTTGGGTAACCGAGAAAGTGAAGCCGCATGTTTCTGTACCTATCATCACCTGTAACCGTATTAATACCCCAGAAGAAGCAGAGCGTATTCTTTCGTCTGGCCATGCTGATATGGTCTCTATGGCTCGCCCGTTTTTGGCAGACCCGTATTTTGTGGCCAAAGCAGAGCAGGAGAAGGCGCAGTTCATCAATACCTGCATTGGCTGTAACCAAGCCTGTCTGGACAACGTATTTAAGGGTAAGCGAGCGAGCTGTTTGGTTAACCCATTAGCGTGTTATGAAACGGAAATCGTTGTTGCGCCTGCGCAGAAGAAAAAGAACATTGCCGTCATAGGGGCAGGTCCTGCTGGCCTTGCGTGTGCGACAACATTGGCAGAGCGTGGCCATAAAGTGGACTTGTTCGAGAAGAATGATCGTATTGGTGGACAATTCCGCCTGGCGATGCAGATTCCGGGTAAAGAAGAATTCCGTGAAACCATTCGCTACTTTGCCAACCGTCTTGATGAGACAGGGGTCAACTTGCATCTTTCTACTGAAGCGAACTTCGACTTGCTCACTGAGTACGATGAGGTTGTGATGGCCTCTGGTGTAGAGCCGCGTAAAGTGGCCATTGAAGGTATTGATAACCCGGAAAAAGTCGTGGATTACCAGACCTTGATTCGTGAAAAGACACCTGTTGGTGAAAAAGTCGCAATCGTTGGTGCTGGTGGTATTGGTGTCGATGTCGCGACCATGATCACAGAGCCCGTCGAGCATACATTGGATGACTGGCTACACGAGTGGGGCATTGATAAAGAGATTTCTCAGCCAGGAGGTTTGTACCCTTTCCCTGACTCGGTAAGTGATAAAGAGGTATGGGTATTACAACGTCGTCAAGGGCAAGTCGGTAAAGGTCCGGGTAAAACAACGGGCTGGATCCATAAACGTACCCTGGAAAAACGTGGTGTCCATCTTCTGGGTGGCGTTTCTTACCAAAAAATCGATGATCGTGGATTACACATTCAGGTTGATGGTAAATCACAAGTGCTGAATGCAGATAAAGTCGTTATCTGTGCAGGTCAGGAATCGGTTCGCCCATTTGAAGATAAGTGGTCTCATCTAGGAGAGAAGCTACACATTATTGGTGGTGCAGACCACGCTGGTGAGCTGGATGCCGTAAGAGCAATCCGTCAGGGTGTGAAGCTCGCAGTGAAGCTATAAAAGGCATTCACGAATAAGTATGAAAAGCTGCGCGTTGTGCGCGGCTTTTTTCGTTTCTAGCCGACTGAAATACGCATTTTGAGGGTTAGGTATAGTCCCCAAAAAACAGGTTGTTATTCAGTAGGCTAGATTGTGCTAAAGTGATCAGCAGATAAAATACAAGTTAGATTCAATAAGGACCAGTTCATGGAAGCTCTCGATCTCTTGCTTAACCGCCGTTCTGTCGGCAAGTTATCCGCACCTGCGCCAGAAGGTAAAGCGCTGGAAAATATCATTCGCGCTGGGCTACGTGCGCCTGACCATGCTGGTTTAACACCTTGGCGCTTTGTGATTTCGCAAGGTACAGGTCTGAATAAACTGTCTGATATTTTGGTTAAAGCAGCGTTAGCAGACAACAGTGAAGAAGCAGTGGTTGAGAAGCTGAAAAATGCTCCATTCCGTGCTCCGATGGTAATCACTGTGATCGCAAAAGTGACGCCGCATGAAAAAGTGCCTGCACTGGAACAGTACCTGTCAGCAGGCTGTGCTGTTCAAGCGATGCAAATGGCCGCAGTTGCGCAGGGCTTCCAGGGCTTCTGGCGTTCAGGTCCATGGATGTTCCACCCTGAAGTACATAAAGCGTTTGGCCTGGAAGGTGAAGATGAAATCGTTGGTTTCCTTTACTTGGGTACGCCAGCTAGCACGCCAATGAAAGTGCCAGAGCGTGACTTGACGAAGTTTGTTGAGTTTCAATAAACGCGAACCACATTCTTACTGTCTATCTATACAGTTTTTCTTGATTTATTAGGGTCACATTCGATAATGTGGCCCTAATTATTATTACTTCCCAAAGCTTATGTCTCGTCTGTTTATTGCTGAAAAACCAAGTTTAGGCCGCGCGATCGCTGCCGCACTACCGAACCCTCAAAAGAAAGACCAAGGCTTTATTCGCTGTGGGAATGGAGATGTAGTGACCTGGTGTATTGGACACTTGCTGGAACAAGTGGAGCCAGATGCTTATGACGAACGCTACAAAAAATGGAACATAGCAGATTTGCCGATTGTGCCGGAGCAGTGGCAGCTAAGGCCACGAAAAACTGCCAGTAAGCAATTGACGGTGATTCGTAAATTGTTAAAAGAAGCGACGGAAGTCATTCATGCAGGAGACCCAGACCGTGAAGGTCAACTCTTGGTGGATGAAGTGCTCGATTACTGCAAACTGTCTAAAACTAAGAAGCAAGCGACGCAACGTTTGCTGATTTCAGATTTGAACTTACCAGCAGTAAAACGAGCTTTGAGTTCAATGCGCAGCAACCGTGACTTTATCCCGCTTTCTGTTTCTGCGCTGGCTCGCTCCAGAGCGGATTGGCTCTATGGCATGAATATGTCTCGCGCCTACACCTTGCTAGGGCAGAAAGCCGGCTATCAAGGTGTATTATCGGTCGGGCGAGTGCAAACGCCAGTGCTTGGGTTGGTGGTACGTCGCGATGAAGAAATTGAAAACTTTATCCCTAAAGATTATTTCACCCTACATGCGTTAATCCCATATCAAGATCAAAACGGCGCATTTGATATTCGTGCGAGGTGGAAACCAAGCGAAGCGTGTAAACCTTGGCAAGATGAGGAAGGGCGAGTTCTCAACCGAAAGCTGGTGGAGAATGTTGCTGCTCGCATTAAGAACCAACCCGCCACGGTGAAAGAGTCTGAGCAAAAACAAACCAAGCAATCTGCCCCTTTACCTTATTCTTTGTCTGCATTGCAGATTGATGCGGCAAAACGTTATGGCATGAGTGCCCAGCAAGTTTTGGATACCTGTCAGGCATTGTATGAAAAGCATAAGCTGATCACTTACCCACGTTCGGATTGTCGTTACCTGCCGATGGAGCACTACGCACAAGCGGGCTCTGTGACGTCTGCAATTGCTAACAACGCCAAAGAGCTACAAAGCGCGGTTCAGGGCGCGGATTTGTCGATCAAATCGAAAGCATGGAACGACAAAAAAGTGGATGCTCACCACGCGATCATTCCTACGCCTAAGCAAGCTAATGTGAATGCGTTATCTGGCAATGAGATGAAGGTGTATCAACTCATTGCCCGTCAATATCTGATGCAGTTTTATCCAGCGGCCATTTACGCCGAAGCGAAGCTGGTATTTGATATTGCTGGAGGCACTTTTATTGCCAAAGGTCGTCAGCTTGTTTCTCCGGGCTGGAAAGCCTTAATGGGTAAAACCGATAAAGAAGACGACGGGATTGATGCCGTGCCACCTTTGGCAGAAGGCTCGGTGCTCACTTGCCGGGAAGGGGAAATAAATGATCGCAAGACTGAGCCGCCAAAACACTTCACCGAAGCGACCCTGTTGCAGGCGATGACGGGTATAGCCCGCTATGTTGCAGATAAAGAATTGAAGAAGATCCTACGTGAGACGGATGGCCTCGGAACCGAAGCTACGCGTGCTGGCATTCTCGATACACTCTTCAAGCGTCAGCTTTTGACTCGTCAAGGTAAATCGATTTTAAGCTCACCAGCTGGCCGAGGTTTGGTTCATGCGCTGCCGCAAGATGCTACTTATCCGGATATGACGGCACACTGGGAGTTCCAGTTACAAGGAATGGCCGAGAAAAATCAAGCCTATCAGCCGTTTATGCAATCGTTGGAGCAAAGAATAGATGGCCTGATGGGGCAGGTTAAGTCAGGGCCGATTCCCGAGTCTTTACGTCACTTACCTAAAGTCGAGCGTCCGGCCTTTAAGCGTAAGAAACGCAGCTATTCGAAGGGCAATGCCTCTAAATCTGGCGCACCAAAACGTAAGTCATCTTAAAAACAAAGCGGCACTGAAACTTGCCGCTTTAGTCTTAAACTTTACTACTCAAACAAGTTGCCATTCTTCTCAATCGAGCCTTTGACATCATCTTGAGTCAGGACACGCCTACCAGGGTAGTTCGGTACCATCGTAATTAATAAATTGGCCTGAATTCTTCTGTGTGCTTTGTTCAATCACGTTAGCAAGCCCAGCAGCCGAGAATTCAGCGTCAATTAATGCATTTGGCCCGCCCATGTCTGTGCGAACCCAGCCGGGATGAAGGGCTAGAACGGTGAACCCTTGGTCGGATAAGTCGTTGCTTAGACTTTTTACGACCGAGTTAAGTGCAGCTTTGGAAGAGCGGTAGATGTAACCACCACCTGAGGTATTCTCGGTCATGCTGCCGACTTTAGAAGAGATGCAGGCGATTTTCTTCATTTGGCCCTGTTGCAGCAATGGGTAGAATGTTTCGACTAATTTGAGTGGTGCAATGGTGTTGATTTCAAGAACTTTATGCCACTCATCCACATCGGTATTTCCAAACCCATAACCTTTAGGACCGTAGTAACCCGCGTTGTTTATTAATAGGTCGATAGCAGGCAGGTTCTTCGCGAGTTGCTCTACCTGCTTGTAGTTGGTGACATCTAGTTCATGAAGCGTTAAAGAGAAGTGCTGGTCGCTTAAACTGACTAATTCGTCGCTGTTCGCTAAGTTCCGAGTAGTCGCATGTACTTGCCAGCCATTGTCGAGATAGAGCTTAGTTAAACTCAGGCCGATACCGCGATTTGCACCAGTAATAAAGACGGTAGAACTCATCTGATTCCCTTATCCCTATTTGTTATCGAGTTATTGTTTTAGCTCTTCAAACCGTAGCAGTGAAATGGCATTTTATTCAATGGTTGAACTTGGTACTATTTCGCTACAATTGTTAAAAAGAACCTTCCATGCTGCCACTTATTTATCACCCGATATATTCAAAACTTGCTTTGCCTGAAGGGCACCGCTATCCGATCATGAAGTATCAATATCTTTATGAAGCAGTGCAAGAAAAGCTAGAGAATGAAAACAGCCAATCGCGAGTTCAGTTTTTCGAGCCTACGGCGCTTTCTGTAGCAGAGATTAAGAGAGTGCATGAGGCTGAATATGTGGATTTATTGGTTAGTGGTTCGATGCCGGCGGCTAAAATGCGCCGTATCGGGTTTCCCTGGAGTGAGGCACTGATCACCAGAACACTCACTTCTGCGGCTGGCACGGTTTTGACGGCGGAGAAAGCGTTGGAACACGGCGTGGCTTTGCATTTGAGTGGTGGATATCATCATGCTCACAGAGACTTCGGCAGTGGTTTCTGTCTGTTTAACGATTTGGTGATTGCGGCAAAGCATATGCTGGATCATGATGACGTTGATAAAGTCCTGGTCATTGATAGCGATGTTCACCACGGTGATGGTACGGCAACGCTCTGCCAGGATGAGCCGGATATTGTGACGCTCTCTTTCCACTGTGATAAAAACTTCCCGGCTAGAAAACCGGAGTCTGACCTGGATGTCCCTCTGGTAAGGGGAACCGATGACGAGACGTTCTTGATGGCGTTTAAAGAAGTGGTCGAAATGGCGCTGAATCTACATCGTCCTGATTTGGTGATTTATGATGCTGGGGTTGATATACACACTGACGATGAGCTTGGTTACTTTGACGTCACTACCCAAGGTATATTAGCGCGCGATCGCTTCTTAATGCAGCTGATGAAAGAGCGAGGTATTCCCGTTGCAGCAGTCGTTGGTGGCGGTTACCGCACTAACCATCAAGACCTTGTGCCGATCCACATGAATTTGATTCAGGCGAGTTTAGAAGTTTATAGCTAACGGTTTGAGCCCGTCGTATCGCTTGGCCTGATGGGGATGAGTCATCAGGCTAAGAGACAAATCAAGCCAGTTTTCCTGTATCAGGGTTCTTAGTGTGCGATGCACATAGGCGTATTGGCGACAGGGTCCTGAATGACTCGCGCATCAAGAGAGAACACATCCTTCAGCAGGGTTTCAGTGAAAACATCATCAGGCGAGCCTTGAGCAATCAGCTGACCTTTTTTGAGTACGACTAAGTGATCACAGTAGCGACATGCCTGATTTAAATCGTGTAATACCACGATCACTGTTTTTCCTTTGTTGTTCATCTCACGCATAATTTTCATCAGCTCAATCTGATGAGACAGATCCAGGTAGGTGGTCGGCTCATCCAGCATGACGATGTTGGTATCCTGCGCCAGAATCATGGCGATCCAGGCTCTTTGTCTTTGGCCGCCGGATAATGATTCAACCGTTTGTTCAGCGAGGTCTTCTACGCCAGTTTCTCGCATAGCATTTGCGACCATCTTCTTGTCATGCTCTCCCAGCTTCCCCCAGTGAGAAAGGTAGGGTGAGCGGCCGTATTCAACCAAGCGTTTTACCGTTACCCCCTCTGGCGTTTCTAATACCTGAGGTAATAACGACATCTCTTGAGCCAGGTGCTTGTCACGGTATGATTTCAATGCTTTTTCATTCAGCAGAACCTCACCGCTAGTGGGCAGATTAATTCGGGCTAGCGTTTTTAATAGCGTTGACTTACCACATCCATTTGGACCGATTAGCGCAGTAATTTTGCCTTTTGGTAGTGTGAGATTGAGCGCCTCAATAATCACCTTGTCACCATAAGAAACTTTTAAATTATTTGCAGCTATCATCACCACCCCTTGTAACGTTGCAATAAGAAAATGAAGTAAGGTGCACCAATTAACGAAGTTAAAACACCAGCTGGAAGTTCCAAAGGAGGGTGTATGCCCCTCGCTAAGGTATCGGATATCAGCACCATTAAGGCACCAAGTAAGGCTGCACCGGGTACAAGTAATTTATGATTGTGACCAAAAAGCATTCTTGCTAAGTGCGGGGCTAATAGTCCGACAAAGCTGATCGTGCCGCATACCGACACGCTGACACTGGCAAGAATGACGGCACTAATCAGTGAAAGTAATTTAATGCGTTTCGGTTTAATCCCAAGTGAGGTTGCGCTGTCTTCTCCCAGCCCCATTACATCCAGGCGCCAGGCTAACCAGCAGGAAAACGGAACCATGACTGCGAGCGCTATCGATATAAAAGGCACTTGCTCCCAGTTTCTTCCCCATAAACTTCCCGTCAACCACACCATCGCGGTGTTGATTTCTATCGGATGTACCACCATCAAAAAATCAATAAAGCTGGAAAGAAACGCACTGATCGCGATACCGATTAACGCAAGTCTTGCGGCGCTTGGCTGTACCTTGTAACCAATGAGGAGAATCAAACCGGCGGCAGCAAAACCTCCTGTTAATGCGGCCAGTGGCAAGTAATGTGTGGGCGCCTGTGGAAACATGACTAATAAGGTGGTCGCCGCTAAGCCAGCGCCCGCACTTATTCCCATCAAATCAGGTGAAGCGAGTGGATTTCGGATCACACCTTGCACCAACATACCTGATAGGCCGAGCCCCGCACCAACGCCGATAGCGAGGAAAATACGCGGTAACCGGTATTGATTGATAATGAAGTCAAATTCCCCACCACGGAGTAGGGTGTATGAGACCTGTTTTATCGAGATTTCAGATGCACCAACAACCAAACTCAAAATTGCGATAAATAACAGTGAGGAAGAGAGCAGGGTGAGTTTTACATTGTTCATGAAGATTTACTTTGCATGGCTAAAAACACAAAACAAGGCGTTCCAATCAGTGCTGTAATCACACCAACCGGAGTTTCCGCCGGAAAAGCAATCGCACGCGACAAAGTATCTGCCCATACAATCAATGCTGCCCCAAGTAATGCACTTGCTGGGATGAGGGTAATAAAGTTGTTGCCGACGAACCTTTTGGCAATATGAGGAACGAGCATGCCCACAAAGCCGATTGGCCCCGCAACCGCAACACTGGAGGCGGTGAGCAATACAACGGCGAAATAAGTCAATGCTCTGGTGAGCCTAATATTAATTCCCAGGCTAGTCGCAACGTCAGAACCAAGCGCAAGCAGGTTGAGCTGTCTGGCTACAAATAAAGCAATCACTAACCCTAATAAACTGGTTGGCCACAATGTGTTCCATTGCTGCCACTCGACGGAAGAAAGGGAGCCGGCTAACCAGTTGATGATCGAATAGGCTTTATCATCGGCCAATATTACCGCTGCTCTGGTCACACCGATAAGCAGCGCATTGACCGCAATACCAGCAAGGACAAGCTTGAGAGGGTGAGGTCTTGCAGCAAAAAAGCCACCGAGCGTTAATACGACGCCACCACTGATCACGCCACCCACAGCGGCGACTAAAACACTTGGCATTGTTTCTAAAAAGGGAACGCCGATACTTGCCAGTGCCATTAAACAGGCCGCACCTGCATTGATTCCTAAGATTGAAGGTGATGCGAGAGGGTTTCTTGTGAGTCCTTGCATCATCAACCCGGCAACCGCGAGGTTCGCGCCAATCAGCAACCCTGCTAGTACTCGTGGCATACGAATCGAGGCAATGATTTGTTGCTCCATGCTGAGCGGATCAAAGTCAAACAGATACTGGTAGATATGAGCGATCTTTAACGGAAAGCTAGACCAAGCGGTAAGAGAGTAACAGGCCCCAACTGCTGATAACAAAGTCAAAGGCATCCAGAGATAAAGAGTGGAAGTGAAAATTCGCATCGATTACTAGGTAAAACTCTCAGGCTAAAACCTTGATTGAAGCCATAAGGAAGAAAAGTTGAGTCAGTGTAACCATTATGAGAATCACAATCAATTGCGTTAAGTCAGTTAAATAGCTACCGTTTGCCACAGCGTATTTTCTAATCGAAGAACCATTCCAAGCGTTAGATATAGGTTTATTAACAGAAAAAACGACGGTGAGTGAATTTTAACTTGTATTGATAATGATAATAATTATTATGTCCGATCTTGATTTTGTATCTAAATGTGTACATTTGAAACAAAATAATAATGCATTTATGTGCAATTAAATTTATTTCTAATTGAGTTGTTTTATGAGATTCGCTGCAAACACCATCACCAAAAGTTTATTTATTACGATGGGACTGAGTTCCTATGCCGTTGCCGGAGAGGACATTACTCCAGAGGAGAGTTTGGTAGACGAGACCATTGTCGTTGTCGGACAACAAAACTCTTACCTGAACCCAAGAGTCACGACCGCAACAAAAACGGATATCGACCCGTTAGACACCCCACAAACGGTTAATATCATAAACCAACAGTTCTTGCAGGATATCCGAGCAACGACATTGGATGATGCCTATGGCTATACCACAGGCTTAACCCGTTCTAATGTCGATGCCGACGGTTTTACTCTGCGTGGTATGCCAGCAGATCTTAATACTATTCAAGTCAATGGATTACCGGGTCTGGCTTCTCGATTTGGATCGCCAACGACAGCCAACGTCGAGAGAGTAGAAGTGCTAAAAGGTCCGGCTTCTATCATGTATGGTCAAATCCAGCCGGGTGGTATGGTCAATATCATTACTAAGAAGCCTCAGGATACCGCCTCATTTAACTATGATGTGTCGGCGACAACATATGCGACTGGCGTGAGCGATTTCGGCGAAGATAACGGATTTACCGGGACAATTGACGCAACCGGGCCTCTAAATGCAAGCAAAACCTGGATGTATCGCCTGATTATCAGTGGTGAAAACGCAGATTCATACCGTGATGATGTTGACCAACAGAATTACTACTTATTCCCGACACTGACTCATCGTCCATCAGAATTAACCGAACTCACTTTTGGTTTGGAGCTTCAGTCAGAGCATCGTGTTGCGGACAACGGGCTGGTGGCGCTAAACAACGATATCGATCAGGTCGCGTCCATTGATACGCACTACCAGTCGTCTGATGATACCGATGAAGACGAAGGTTTGGTTGCGTTTGCCAGCTATAACACGATGCTGAACAATGGCTTCGACCTCACCGTTGATTGGCGTAGTGTGTGGCATGAGGACACGCGTGATCTTCATGAAACCAGAGATGTGGTTGATTCGAACAGTTTGGTTAAAGTACGCGACCGAGATCAAGTGAATAAGCGTGAATATCACTTCGTCGATGTTCACAGTACCGGTAGTCTTTGGACAGGTGACGTTGAACATCAGCTCCTTTTTGGCGGAAATATCGGTCTAGAGAAGCGAGACTTCCTGCGTGAGACGTATGCGACGTCAACGGTAGAATTTACAAATCCGCAAGACATAACCGGACGAGATCAAAGCGCGTATAAAATGGATCACCGCATCACGGATTACACAAACTACGGTTTATACCTTCAGGATACGGTGTACCTGAATGAAAAATGGACCGTCATGGGTGGGTTACGCTACATGCGTCAAGACGTCGATTTTGATTATGTCAGCAAGTCGACGGATGATACTCAGTCTACTGATGCCTTCGTTTCTCAGGCTGGCATCGTGTATAAAATAGTCGATGGGACCTCTCTGTACACCAGTTACGGCGAAAGCTTCAATCCGAATAGTGTTGAAAAGAAAAACGTTAACGATGATGCTTTTGACCCAGAGGAAGGGCGTCAATACGAAGTCGGGGTGAAAACCGATCTGTTGAGCAACAACAGTAACTTAACCGTCGCCTATTTCGATATCGAAAAATCCAACGTTGTAGAGAAAAACAGCAGCGGCGATTATGAACTTCTTGGCGAAGTGCGCAGCAAAGGTCTGGAAACCGAGCTGCTGATGAAACCGCTAGAGAACTGGCAGGTTAAGCTGGGGTACGCTTATGTAGACTCTGAAATTTCAGAAAACCCAGACGCTAGTATTCAGGGAAGCCGCACACCTATGACGGCTTATCATGATGCGTATTTCTGGACGAAATATAACTTTCCTTACCAAGTTGCGGGTGGCGTAGTGGGTACAACTCTTGGTGCCAACTATGAAGGTGCGCGTTACACCAGTGAAGACCTGTCTGACCGAGTTGAGCTTCCTGCTTATGTGACCGTTGATGTTGGTGTCCACTACGAAGCAAAAGACTACCGTCTATCGCTGAACGTAGCTAACTTGCTTGATGAAGAGTATTACGTAGGCGGAACGGACAGCCATAGATTGTATCTAGGCGATCCACGTAACGTTACTTTGAGTGTGTCAGGTAAATTCTAATGGCACTCCTACGCTTATTAACTAGTTTGCTTGTACTGTGCGCTTGCACGGTACAAGCCGAGCCAACACTTACAGACTCAGTACCTAAAAGAATTGTCGTGCTGGAGTACTCTTTTGTTGATGCTTTGGCTGTTATTGGGGTTTCACCGATTGGCGTGGCTGATGACAAAGATCCGAACAGAATTATTCCACAGGTGAGAGAACTCATCGACCCCTGGACATCTGTCGGCATGCGTTCCCAGCCAAACTTGGAAGTCATCGCTCAGCTTAAGCCCGATTTGATTATTGCCGACACTTATCGCCATAAAATCAGTCTGCATGATTTATCTCAAATCGCTCCGACCATTCTACTTAAGAGCCGAGGTGAGACGTATCAAGAAGGCCTGGAGTCTGCCTTAGCCATTGGCAAAGCGGTGGGAAAAGAACGTGAAATGAGAGCGCGCCTGGCTAAGCATCGTGAACTTATGGCGTCCTACAAAGGTAAGTTTAAAACCAACGGAACGGTGCAGTTTGCCAACGTCAATGAAAGAGGTATGTGGATGCATGGACCACTGTCATACACAGGAAGTCTATTAAGTTACTTAGGCCTCCAACCCGCGCTTCCTGATCTCAAGCAGAGCCATCTGATGGAGGCAAACCTTGAGGTTTTACTGAAACTGAACCCAGATTGGCTTTTCTACAGCAAAAGGGCAGGCGATACGGTGTTGGATAACTGGCAGAAAAGCCCGCTGTTTAAACTGTTAAAATTCAATAAAACCGGACAAGCGGTGCAAGTCTCACCTGAGCTTTGGTCTCTTAACCGAGGCATACTTGCAGCGGAGTCGATTGCCAAAGAGCTGGATACAATAATGGAAAAGGATTTGAGCTAGCAGGGAGGCAGAAGCGGGGGCCTGGAGCATGTTTAAGTCTCCCGTCATCTTGAACAGCGACGAAGGAGCGTGATTCAGGATCTCGTTTCCAAGCACTTTTGATTAAAGTTATTTCATAACTGCTCAGTGCGCTAATACTAGATTACTAGTCTCGCTAGGGCTCGCTGGAATGACCCAGAGAAAAATCGTTAAGCAATTGGTATTACTAATTTCTTAGCGGCCCTTTTACTAAATGTGGCTGAGTGCCGGGGTTGCGTTCAACTAGGGATTTAGAAATCCCGTTAAATTTTCCCATTGGCTAAAACGACGAAAGCCTGCAAATTTCTTTGCAGGCTTTCTAAATGTGGCGGAGAGATAGGGATTTGAACCCTAGATACGCTATTAACGTATGCCGGTTTTCAAGACCGGTGCTTTCAACCACTCAGCCATCTCTCCGTGTTGACGCGAATAATATAAGGCTTTGAAAATGTTGTAAACCCTAAATTTATCTGTTTGGATGTTTAACGCGCAATTTTGGGTTTTTTGTTGTTTTAGTAAACAAAAAGCTCCTCTTTGAGAGTCTTTTATCGTCAAGCGCATAAAAATAGTATTAATTGCTTTTGGTATACAAGCGGTGAAACTCGATGAAGCTCTGCGTTAATACGGGTATTCAGGGCTAGGAATCCGTTACCGAAAGCGCTTCCCACTTGGTGTTATGGATAACGTTCAAACGTTCATGAGTTGAACGAATTTTCGCTGTTAACACATCGTGTAAAGTTTCAATCACCGCTTTCCTTGGACTTGATTGTCGCTCCACTATACCTATTTGTCGTTTAATCTGGGGGGCGCCAAAAGGGACTCGGTAAATGTTAGACATTTCAGGCCTGATAGACATTTGAGGGACGACTGAAACACCAAGACCGTGATGCACACAAGTGATGATCGATTCAATGTTATCGACTTCGGCGACGTCGAGGGTTGAGATTTCCATTCTGGATAATTCGGTATTAATCAGGTTTGCAAGCGGGACATTGCTGTTAAAGCGGATGAATGGAAATTGTGAAAGAATTTCTCGTAATGTCATACCGCTTATCTCATGAGAGGAGATTAACCAAAGCGGTTCATTGATAAAGGGGCTCCACTTTAGGTTTGGCGGTATTTTGATATGTTCAGCAACAATAGCAGCATCCAACTGTCCTGAAGCCACGTCAGAGACGAGATCTTTGGAAAGGCCCACTATTAAGCTGGTTTTAAGGTTTGGATAACCTTTGTTCATTTCTACCATCGCTGAAGGCAGCAAATTTAGAGCACTAGAGCGCACAGCCCCGATGACAAAGGTGCCTGAAACCAGATCTCCTTTTAACGATAGTTTTGTATCTTCTTCCAACCTTAGTATTTGGCTTGCCATTTCTACCGTTTGCATGCCCTGTGGAGTGAGTTTGGGAGGGCGGCTGGTTCGGTCAAATAATATGATATCGAGCTCTTGTTCCAGAGCCGCGATTTGCTGACCGACGGCAGCTGGGGTTAAGCAGACATCATTGGCAGCTTTTGCGAAAGTACCATGCTTCCATATTGATACTAAGGTTTTGAGCTGTCTTGTGTCCATTATGTAAACCTTTCTTTTAGTAAACGTTAAATTTTTTTTGCTACCATAAGATTTTTTTGTTTTGTAGTCTACGTTTCAAGGTTGAGAAGGTAGAGAAATGATTCATGTATCACCAAATTTGTTTCTTAAACCTTCGTGTACTGCTGATACCACTACAACAAAGACAATAAAATATGGAAAAAACAATAATTGTTACAGGTCCTGATTTAGCAAGCTCAGCTGTCGAGATGTTAAATAATAAGGGATTTAAGTTGGTGCATACCGCGCCATATAGCGAAGAAAAAGAGCTGATAGACTTAGTTAAGAATACTCAAGCGGTAGGGATTATTTCTCGCATGGGAAAGATCACGCCAGCGATCATTGATGCAGGCATTCCCCACCTTAAAGTGATTGCTAAACATGGTGTCGGCGTTGATAACATCGATATTCAAGCAGCGGCTGAACATAGTATCCCGGTTGTTGTCGCTTCTGGTGCAAATTCGGTTTCAGTTGCAGAGCATACTATCGCGCTAATGTTAACGGTAATTAAGCAAATTCAACCGTTGGACAAAGGGTTACGCAGTGGGCTTTGGGAAAAACCTGGGTTTTTCGGCTACGAAGTTGCAACGAAATGTCTAGGCCTACTCGGTATGGGATCGATTGCCCAAGAAACCGCGAGAATTGCGAAAGGTTTAGGTTTGAGCCTATTCGGCTATGATCCATACGCAGACGAATCTGTATTTGAGAAGTTTGGCGTTGAGCGCTGTGAGACTTTGGATGAATTGTTATCTAAAAGTAACATTTTGAGTCTGCACTCACCTTTAACTCCAGAAACTCGTCACATCATCAATAAAGATACCATTAATAAGATGCCATCAGGCAGCTTCATCGTGAATACGGCGCGTGGTGGATTGATAGATGAAGAAGCATTATTAGAGGCGATTCAATCTGGTCATCTTGCTGGAGCCGGGCTAGATACTTTCTCAGTAGAGCCACCTTCTCCTGATCACCCTTTTTTCCAAGAAAGAAATATTGTGGTAACGCCGCACATTGCCGGAGTTACTAATGAAGGAAGTACACGTGTGAGTGAAAGTGCTGCACAAGGCATTATTTCAATCATTGCAGATGAAAAACTACCTACCTATCGCGTAATCAATCACAAGTTGATGGCCAGCGCAGACAAATTCGTAAAGATTGGAGAATAGAGAATGACATTAGGATTTAAAATAAATGCTCGGACACGTAAAGCATCTGATGAGTTATTGAATGCATATAAAGAGCTACCTGTCGCGAACGTATCCGATTCTATGAATCGTTTATTTGCGGCTGGTCCCACTCTTCGCCCTATGCACACCTCTGGTCAGTTGATAGGATCGGCAATAACGGTAAGAAGCCGCCCTGGAGACAACTTAATGCTTCACAAAGCAATTGATATGGCGGTACCAGGTGATGTCATTGTTGTTGATGGTGGTGGCGAAGTCACGAATGCGTTAATGGGCGAGTTGATGCTTGCTTATGCGATTAAAAAAGGTGTGGTTGGATTCGTTATAAACGGTGCCATTCGAGACCTGGACGCATTCCGAGAAATCAACTTGCCGACTTTTGCAGCTGGTGTGACTCACAGAGGACCATTTAAAGACGGACCGGGAGAAATTAACGTTCCAATTAGTATTGATGGTATGCACATTAATCCAGGAGATATCATTATTGGTGATTCAGATGGTGTTTTAGCCGTACCACTGGATGATGCTGAATGGATACTTGAAAGTACTCTCGTCAAGCAAGACAAAGAAGTTAAGCAAATGAAAGCGATCAGCGAAGGTTTGAACGATCGAACTTGGGTTGATAAAGCATTAAAAGAGAAAGGTTGTCTTGAAGTATAGGCAATCACTTTCAAGAAAATATAATTATTAATAATAAATTAAGAATTTAATTTTAAAAATGACGTGAATTCACAGTTAAAAATACTTAACGTGAATATATAAATAAGGAAAATGTTTCCTATTCTAATTATTGATTTTATGCATCGTGGGTAATGAGTACCCATATGCCTTGAATACGCTTAGATTATATCTTGCTCTTCCTGCGTTTAAAGAGCATGAGTAAAAGTCGTATCTCCAATCAATTGAATAAGAAACTATTCAAATATAACAAGACGGAGAAATGGATGTTTAATTCGATACTGAAATCTGCATTAACAGTTACCTGCTGCCTTACCTCTACATTTGCAATGGCAAATTATCCTGAAAAGCCAATTACTTTAATTGTGGGTTTTTCTGCTGGTGGTGGTACTGACGTTATGGCTCGTAACGTTGTCCCATACCTAGAGAAATATCTTGGTGATGACGCTACGGTTGTCGTAAAAAACATGCCAGGAGCAAGTGGTCAGATCGGTATTACCGAGGTCGCACACTCAGATCCAGACGGCTACACCATTGGAACATATAATTTGCCTGGTATGATGGCGCGTACATTAGATCGCGAAGCAAAATACAGTGCAGAGAGTTTCACTTACCTAGCTAATATCGTCAATGACCCTAACGTCATTGTTACCTCAAAAAGAAGTGGTATCGACGATCTGCAAAAATTTATTAGCGACGTAAAAGAGTCTTCACGTCCTTTGGCTATCGGCATGTCAAGCCTAGGTGGAGATGATCATTTGGGCCTAATTAAATTTGAAGGTTTAACCGACACTAAATTTAATATTATTCCATTCAAAGGTTCTTCAGCTGCGCGTACAGCCGTCTTGGGCGGACATGTGAAAGCGGCAGTGCTTAACATCTCTGAAGTCACAGAATTTAAAGATGAACTTAATATTATTGGTATTTCTGATCAGGAAAGATCCGAGTTTGATTCTTCTGTAGCAACGTTTAAAGAGCAAGGCGTTGATATGGTTAATGGCTCAATGCGTGGATTTGTTGCCCCAGAAGGATTACCTGAAGAAGTTAAAAATAAACTACTCGTTGCTTTTGAAAACCTTGCTAAGGATCCTGAATTTCTAGCGAAAATGAAATCAACAGCAAACCCTGTCTCAGTATCTATCGGCGAAGATTTTGAGTCTCTAAACAATGAGACTTATAAATTAGCGAAAGATGTTTGGGAAAAAACACCTTGGAAATAAAACAACATGTGGGTTTTTAAACCCACATTATTTCATTTTAGAACTGAGGTATATATGAGTAGTGTAAGGGAAGTATTACTTAAACCAATATCATTAGTATATTTTTTGATTGTTTTTTCAGCATTATTTCTATTTGTCCCAGCAATTGAGATTAGTGCTGAGTCGGGCATGTTGTCCAAACTAATGTTGGTACTTTTGGTATGTTTATCATTGTTTTCTTTATTCAAGATAGCAAAGCAAGCATATTGTGGGGAATATAAACATAAGGCGGTATTAAAATCACCGATACGAGTTTTTTCTTCACTATTAGCAATGGTTATTCTAGTCGCATGCATCGATGCTATTGGATTTTATCCAACAATAATCGTATTCGTACCTTTAATATCTTATTTCTTTGGCTGCAAGAACGTAAAAGTTTTAGCTATATCAACAGTTATCTTCGTATCGTTAATCTATTTAGTATTTAGTTTCGCTATGTCGAAGGAATTTCCGACCGGTTGGATAATTTAAGGATGAATAACTATGTATCTTGATTTACTCTCTGCCTTATCCAATGTTGCGTCGATGAGTAACTTTTTTGCCATCACGATTGGCGTACTTGCGGGCATTGCGGTAGGTGCGATGCCAGGGTTAAGTGCAACGATGGCTATCTCCGTATTAGTTCCTTTTACATTCGGCTTAGATCCTTTGGTGGCTTTGGGACTAATGGCTGGTATTTATAACGGCGCAATGTATGGCGGTGCGATTCCTGCGGTTCTTTTGAGAATCCCAGGCACACCTGCAGCCGTGGCGACTAGTTTTGACGGCTATCCGATGGCGCAAAAAGGGAAGGGCGGCTTCGCGTTGCAAGTGGCGGTTATTTCTTCTTCGCTAGGGGGGATTGCAAGCGCATTAGCTCTGATGCTTTTGGCACCACCTCTGGCGAAAGTGACACTCCTATTTGGTCCTTCAGAGGTATTCTGGGTCGCTGTCTTCGGTTTGTGTAGCATCATTTTCCTATTGGGAGAAGATCCGCTTAAAGGCTTAATAGCAGCGTGCTTTGGTGTTCTCGTTTCGATGGTTGGTGTTGACCCAATTTCTGGTGAAGATCGATTCACCTTTGGTTACCTCGAACTGGTTGATGGGATAAATATTGTTATCTTATTGGTTGGCCTATATGCATTGCCACCAGTGATTGACTTGTTGGAAACGCCTCTAGAAACAAAAGGCTTAAACAAGTCACTACAAACAGAATCTTTACTACGTTCTTTACCAAAAATGTTCAGGTTTTGGGCGACTTGGCTACGTTCTTCATTCATTGGTATTTGTATCGGCATTTTGCCTGGAGCAGGTGGCTCCATGGCGGCGTTCATGTCATACAACGAAGCGAAGCGCGCAAGTAAAACACCAGAAACTTGGGGCAATGGTGAGCCAGAAGGGATCGCGGCTTCTGAAACAGCAAATAACGCTGACACTGCTTCAGCGCTGATTCCTGCACTGACTTTAGGCATACCGGGTACCGCAGTTGCTGCTGTTATGTTGGGTGGTTTATTGGTCCACGGGCTACAGCCAGGACCTATGCTATTCAGAGATAACCCAGATATCGTGTTCGGCTTCATGTGGCAGTTCCTTTTTGGTGCGATATTGTTGATATTCTTAGGTGGCACTCTCGCAACGAATAGCTTTGCAAAACTACTTAAGTTACCAAGACCGGTTCTGGGTTCTATCATCATGGTATTGATGTTTATCGGCGTATATTCGATAAATGAGCGCATGTTTGATGTGTATCTAATGTTGGGATTTGGCTTAATCGGCTATGTGATGGATAAGTTTAAGTTCCCTCTACCTCCTGTGGTGCTAGGTCTCATCCTTGGAGGGTTCGCAGAAGAGAACTTGAGGCTTGCGCTACTTATAGGCGGCGGTGATTGGCGTGTATTATTCGAAAATACGACTAGCTTGGTTTTGGTCGGCCTGACTGTTGCGGTAGCGGTAGGACCTACATTGAAGAAAGCCATTCGTAAATAACGAAACTTGTAACTACTAGTGCTAAAAAGAGTGAATGATCCATATCATTCACTCTTTTTTATGCGTATTGCATTAGGAGCGCTTTGTCAGATAAATTTACGCTAGAGAACATTGCTTGGCTTTATCTCCCCACCTGCTAGAACGAATTTTAAACTTAACTTCAATTAATCCATGCTATCGAATCAGATCGGTTCTTAATTACTTACCCTAGAAATCCTTTGCCTTTAACGCTCCTTTTGTTTTTAGGGGAGTATCAGAGGTTTAATCTGCTGCTACTTCGATGTGGTATTTTCCGGCACACCTTATGTTCTGATTCTTCACTGTTTTGTACTTAGGTCAGATTTAAAAGAACGTTAAATGCGCAGTGAGTAGGTGAGTAACTAGGAATAGAATGATGCTATTACGAGAAGATTAAAAAACCCCAAAGGAAAGCAACACTCTCTTTTGGGGGCTGGGGTATAGGGACAAGCTGATTGGATATTACTTGCTTAGTTTTCTTTGGTATAAAACCGCTGTAACTCCGTTAAACCCTGCATGAGCACTGACATTTTAGGGCTATCATCACGCAGGCGCTTGTAGTCGTTGTCATACAACTTATAGTTACCAAACTTATCGATCACGGTAGTTTGCGTATTGGTTATTAACGCTAATTCTTTAGAATCCCCGGCTAATATCCAACGTCGGCGACTTTCATCGAATAAGTTGCGGCCACTACTGTAATCATAAGGGTTCGATGAAACCCCCAGCATGTCTTGTAGCAACGTTACCGAAAGATCCAAGTGGCTGGTGCTATGAGTAAAATTACCTGCCAGTCTGCCTGGCCAATGAATCACCATTGGCACCTGCAGCTGATAACGGCTGTAGTTGCTGTTCGCACCCCAGCTATTGGTGTTGGTTTCATTGAATTCACTGCCGTGATTTGAAGTGATAATAACCACGGTGTTACTCAATAAGTTCGTTTCTTTTAACTCATCAATAATGCTGGCAACGGTGTTATCTGCAGATTTAACCGCAAACTCGTACGCCTTTTTGAATCGTTCACTTGCTGGCATTTCTTCATCTGTATTTGAAGGAATCGATTCAAAATTATCTACGGCTGTGACTTCGATATAGCTAAACCAAGGTTGTTTTGCATTCTCGACTAACCATGTATTCCAGTCGGAGATGGATTGTTTGTCGGAATGTGTTTGTTTTTCTTCGAGCTGCTCTGCCAGGTTTAAGTTCCTAAAGATGATCTCTGGATACAGGTCATCTTCAAAGCCATTGCCACTGAATAAACCAAAGCTGTATCCCTGCTCTTTAAGCACATCAAGCATGACTGGTGATGAACCTTGGGCCTGAATGCTTGAAGCGTAACTGGTTGGCAAGCCATAGAATAAGCCGAAGGCACCATAGGTGTCATTGCTCGAGCTGTAGTGGTTACGGAAATTCTGATTTTCCTGCGCAAACTCATAAAGATTGGGCATCTCTTGTTCATTGAGTGCATCCGCTCTTAAATTATTCACGCTGATCATCAGAACATTGAGCTTGTTCACACGGCGGTTGAACTCAAGTTTCTCAAGCGGATAATTAACCAGTTCTACATTGCCTTGGTTTTCAGCCAAGCGTTTTAGGTACTCTTCACGGTCCAATAAGCCGTGTTTTTCCATAAAGCTTTTCGCTGTCATTGGATAGGACAACGGGAAGTTAGCTCGTTGACTGGTGATTGGGTTGTAGAAATATGCATCCGCCCAAATGTAGACCAAGTGGCTGGTGATAAAACTCAAGAAGAATAGGATAGCCAGAGGGCGACCCACGTGTTTATGAGAGAGTTTGCGTTGTTTTCGCCACACCCATTCTGAAAGCGCGAGCTGAATCAGAAAAATGAATGGCATCACAACAAATAAGTGTTGCAGGTCTGAGCTCAGAACGCTTTTATCATCGCTAAATAAAAGCTCCCACACTACGGGGGTTAGGTGTAAGTTGATCGACTGATACGCTTGAGTATCGATCAACAAAATCGTTTGACCGATTGTAGCGAATATCACTGCCACCAAGCGGAATAGCTTCCGAGATGGCAGGACAAAGGTCAACGGGAATAGAACCAGTAAGTAAAGAGCGAAAACCAGAAAGCCAAAATGACCAACCCAAGAAACTGCCAGATAAAACTGACCGAGTAAGGTCTCGGGCCAAGGCGATTGAGTAATATAGCGTGTGCCTATCAACATTGACGCAACAATGTTGAAGAATGCAAACCAATGTCCCCAACCTACTAGTCGGGATACGCGTTCGCCGTATGAGTTTCCGCTGTCTACCATGTATGTGTCTAATTATCCGTGATTAATGTGTTTTTGGTGTTTCTAATGAAGACATCAGTGCCTGAGCAAATTTTTCAGCAATCGCTTGACGTTGTGAAGCGGCAACTCGTTGATTTAAGACATTGGTTGCGATATTTCCTGCAATCATTAGTGTTAACTCAGGTGAAGCTGCATGTTTTTCAAGAACTAATGCGACTTCCGCAAGAATGTTCTCTACTTGTTCGTCAGTATATTTAGATGTAATCGGCATAAAGACTCTAATAATGATAGTAAAAGCGGCTTATGATAACCTACAATGCCCATCAACTAAAACCTTGTAGCAAGATAAAATCACTATGAGCCTTCATCTTTCAAACGTTATTCTGCATCAATTATGCAAAAACGATCAGGACGAACTGGTTGTTAACTTTCGTCCAGCATCACTAGAAAATGATGCATCGACTGAAAACCTCGTCGCTGAACTTCATCGAGTGTTCCATTCTAAAGCTGGTAAAGGTTTTGGGTCTTTCCAGTCAGACAGCGAATTTCAATTTTGGCTTCAAGAAATGCGCAAAGGTGAGCGAGATTTTTATGATTTCTCACAGATTAGTGCAAATCGACTGAAAGAAGAGTTGATTAAATACCCTTTTGCGGATGAAGGTATTTTAGTTTTTGCTGAGTATCAAAGCCTTGCGACGGACTATCTGTTTATTGGTATTTTGCCAATGAATCAAAGCCTAAAAGTGACCGAAGGTCTGGACATCAGTGCGACCGACTATCTAGATATTACTAAAATGGATATCGCGGCACGTATTGATTTATCGAGTTATGAAACCGACAAAGAGTCAAACCGCTATCTGTCGTACATCAAAGGGCGAGTAGGGCGCAAAGTGGCAGACTTCTTCCTTGATTTTCTTCAAGCGGACATTGGATTAGATACGAAGCAACAAAACTTGGTATTGATGCAAGCCGTTGATGATTTTTGTGCTGATTCAAAATTAGAAAAGCAGGAAGTGAACGAGTACAAGAAGCAAGTTTACGACTACTGTAATGAACAGATTAAATCTGGCGACGAAGTACAAGTCTCTGAGCTTTCTGGCGAATTGCCACCAAGTCAGGATGGTACAAGCTTTATCGACTTTACTAAAGAGCAGGGCTATGAGCTTGAAGAGTCATTCCCCGGTGATCGTGCAACGGTTCGTAAACTGACCAAGTACGTTGGTGCGGGCGGTGGTTTGAATATCAGCTTTGACAGCTTACTACTGGGTGAGCGTATTTTTTATGATCCAGAGACTGATACACTAACCATCAAAGGAACGCCACCAAACTTAAAAGACCAGTTGAGTCGTAGCTAAGTCTAAACGCGTATTACCAAATTCAAATCAAGAGAGCCCCTGGCTCTCTTTTTTATGTGCGACGGATAAAGTTAATGCGCTAAACCTAAAGAAGGTGGCAAGAGCCGGCGATTGTATGGCATTTTTCCTTAAGCTTACGCCTGTGTTACTCGCGGAATCCTGTATATTGAGAGATAATGATATATCCTTGTTATTAATGGGAATATGTTAGAGTGACGAGTTGCCGCCATTAAATACAGGGCCTGTGCTTGTGTTTGGTTTTATTCGTTTACGCATTCTCAAAAATGAAAATATATAAAAAACGCTAACAGATTGATATTACTCTGACTTAAAGCGTCAGAGGTTGAGGTATTCAGAGGCGGAACTGTCCTTTCAGTTCGCTTTGATTCCTGTTCTACACCAATTTACTAAAGGTAATTCCATGTCTGCTCATCGAATTTTTTCAATGATGGTTATGTGGGTGGCAATAACGCTTTCTGGATGCTCACTTTTAGAAGTGAAAATCGATAGTCAAACCGTTCCCCTTACCAAGCAAGAACTCAATATGCGTATATTGACGCGAGAATATGCGTTGCAATTTTTTGCTCAGGTAGAGCAAGCCGCTGACGCGTTGGAAGCTAAGTATGATCCCAATGACCAGATTAACCAGTCTTACATCCTGTTGTGGAAGATAAATGCGGAAGAAGGCTTGCAGGCTGCCGCTTTTCAGGTCACACCAATGGCTGGGCTGATTGATACCTGGGTTTTTGCCCATCAAGTTGACGAGTTTTATGCATCGGGCGCGGGCAGTAATCTGTTTGCGACGAATGAAGCCAAAAACGTCTCTGGGCATTTGGCGAATGAAGTCGATCAGCTCGCGCAATCTATATTGAAAAAAGAAGTGTATGACAGTACAAAACGCTTTGTGGCTGATTTCGTTAAGCAGCATCCTTTTGCTGACTTAAGCATGATCAGAACGCCAGCTTATCGAGCGTGGCTAGAATTTAATCAGATCAGTGAAGAAGAAGCGGTGACTACTTTAGGAACAATGCCTGAAGCGCTGGGGGATGTGTCAGATCGTTTGAGTTTGGCCTCTAAACAAACACCAAAAATCATGACCTGGAAAGCACAATTACTGGCATTAAACAGTTCTGCCAGCATCGAAAAAGTCAACGCAGCGCTAAGCAGTCTACAAGTAACCGCCGACTCGATGAGAGACTTTATCGATAACAATCCGGAATACATGCGCTATTTAGCTGAGCAAATGGCGGTTGAACTTCAGCCACTGGTTGATGATATCGATATGAAAACCGAAGCGCGCTTATCACAGTTAGGTGAAGAGCGTCAGGCGCTAGAAGACATGGTGGCAAGAGAGCGTCAGGAAATCGCGTTGATTATTACTCATGAGCGCGAAAAGTTCGCACAAGACATGGATCGTGTCTCTCAACAGGTTGTCGATCTGGCAATGACAAAGTTGATTGAGCTGGTGAAAAGCACCATTGTCTACTTTATTCTCTTTATTATCGCGATCTTCTTTGCTCCGCTTGGGCTTGGTTATGTGCTGGGCAAGCGGGCATCCGTTAAAGCAAAGGTAAAACAAAGTTAGTTCGACTGAATTACCAGAATTAAGCATAAATAAAAAGAGCGCCTTAGCGCTCTTTTTTATGTTTAATATCAGTAAATTAGGCGGTTTGTTGTTGTGGTTCGGCTTCTTCCTGCTGGGAAGATTCTGCCACTGGTTCGCACTTGTCAACAAACCAACCCATATAAGAGCTGATGATGGTCACGATAATACAGACAAAGCTAAGCCACATGAAAGGCGCGTAAGACAGGGTAGCAACACCCAGGATACTTGCCATATAGATACCGTTATCACTCCAAGGAACCATACCCGAGGTTAAGGTGCCGCCAAACTCAGCGTTACGAGATAGATTCTTACGCTTATAGCCTAAACGGTCGTAGTTTTTAGCACAGATTTTTGGCGTCAAGATAAGAGACACGTACATCGCGGAACCAAATACGTTCCCCATAAACGCAGTACCAATGGTGCTGGTTGCCAATGAACCAGAGCTTTGGACACGCTTTTCAAAAAGCTTCGCAATGGTTTCTAACACGCCGACTTTATCCAGCAAACCACCAAAGCCCAGACCAAATACGATCACGGCAACGGAGCCTAGCATAGACGACATACCGCCTCGGTTTAGGATAGAGTCAATGAAATCAACACCAGATGAAATCGCAAATGGTGCCCATGCCGTATTGAATGCAGTCAGGAAATCAACATCCTGGATCATGACGGCCCAGATGATTCCTAATAAAGAGCCAAAGCTGATAACAGGGAAAGAAGGCATACGCATCGCCAGTAAGCCAAGCACGATTACGACAGGCACAAAAGAATAAGGTGTGATGTAGAATTGCTGCTCCATCGCTTGGATCACAGAGTCTACCTGGGTCATATCAACTTGACCTGCATAGTGGAAGCCAAATGCTGTGAACATAATGCCAGTGATGATGTAGCTGATCAGAGCAATAGGTAACATACCTTTAATGTGTTCCATCACTTCCACGTTAGACATAGAAGACGCAAGGATCACTGAATCTGATAGCGGTGACATTTTATCACCGAAGTAACAGCCAGAGAGTACAGCACCCGCAGTAATTGGCGCTGGAACGCCCAGGCCTTGACCAATTCCCATCATCGCAATACCTGCGGTACCTGCTGCGCCCCAAGATGTACCCGTTGCTAATGCGGTTAATGAACAGATGATCATTGTCGCAAGCAAAAAGATAGATGGATGAATCGCTTTTAGGCCATAGTAAATAATGGTCGGAACGATACCACCTGATATCCAGGTACCTACCAGCGCGCCTACCGCGAGGAGGATTAAGACCGCACCAAGGCCGTTGGAAATACCATTTAATGCTGCTTTTTCAAGGTCTTTATACTGATGGCCCAGTTTTATACCCAATAGCATGATAATGAACCAGCCAATGTACAGTGCCAGTTGGATTGGAAGATCGAGTTTAGCAGTGAACGAAAATGCCAAAAGAAGGAATAAGCCCAACGAGACAAATACTTGTATCAGGTTAGGAAGGCGTGTTGTAACTTGCTTCATACGTGCCTCTGTATATCGTGGAGCAGTAAAAGAAGGCGCTCCTTGTTGTAATAGCGGCATAACATACAGTAACGAAAACTATATTTCGAACTTTTGGTCTTTTATGTTGATCTTGTGCGGGTTAAACGTTTGCATGTGAAGTTATTTTCTAGTTTGATTTAAATAAAATGGTGTTAAATGTTGTGTGGTGTGAAAAATATGTGCTTCAATTGTTACAAATTGGCGAGTGGTAAGACCAATCTGGTTATTAAATAACTTTTCCTACTTGCAAATTGTAATTTAACCAACTTCAAACGCGTAAAAATCACTTTTAGTACGATTTTTCGGAAGAAAACATTAAAAATTGAGCTTATTTACAAAATAGGGGTTGAGATTTCTCTGCGAAAATTGAACTATGGGGGAGGTTTTTAATACATGGAGAGTTAAGGCGATGAGAGTTGGTTTAGTTGGTTGGCGCGGTATGGTAGGTTCAGTCCTAATGCAGCGCATGGTTGAAGAAAAAGACTTCGATCTAATCGAACCAGTATTCTACAGTACTTCTCAAATTGGTATTCCTGCTCCTAACTTAGGAAAAGACGCAGGCTTACTGCAAGACGCGTTTGATATTGAAAGTTTAAAACAACTTGATGCGGTAATTACGTGTCAAGGTGGTGGTTACACCGAGAAAGTTTACCCAGCACTTCGTCAAGCTGGTTGGAAAGGTTATTGGATCGATGCTGCATCTACGCTACGTATGGCAGAAGATTCAATCATCACACTGGATCCTGTTAACCTGCAGCAAATCCAGCAAGGTATCCACGGTGGCACTAACACGTTTGTTGGTGGTAACTGTACAGTAAGCTTGATGTTAATGGGCCTTGGTGGTCTGTTCGAGAAAGGCTTGGTTGAGTGGACAAGCGCGATGACATACCAAGCGGCTTCTGGCGCAGGTGCACAGAACATGCGTGAATTGATCTCGCAAATGGGTGTTATCAACGATTCAGTAAGCTCAGAACTTGCTAACCCTGCAAGCTCAATCCTTGATATTGATAAGAAAGTTGCAGATACAATGCGTAGTGCTTCTTTCCCAACGGATAAGTTTGGTGTACCACTAGCTGGCTCACTTATCCCGTGGATCGATGTAAAACGCGATAACGGTCAGAGCAAAGAAGAGTGGAAAGCGGGCGCTGAAGCGAACAAGATCCTTGGTTCTCAAAGCTCACCGGTTCCTATCGATGGTACTTGTGTACGTATCGGTGCGATGCGTTGTCACTCACAAGCGTTGACTATCAAGCTGAAGCAAAATGTACCAATGGATGAAATCGAAGAGATCATCGCGACTCACAACGATTGGGTGAAAGTGATCCCTAACGAACGTGACATTACGGCACAAGAGCTATCACCAGCGAAAGTGACTGGCACAATGTCTGTACCAGTTGGCCGTCTGCGTAAGATGGCGATGGGCGATGACTTCCTGAACGCATTTACCGTTGGTGACCAATTACTTTGGGGTGCAGCAGAGCCGTTACGTCGTACTCTGAGAATTATCCTTCAAGAGAAAGCATAAGTTTTCAATTTATCATATCAAGAGCTCCTTTTTAGGAGCTCTTTTTTTTGCCTTCGCCCTGCACCACGCGTTTGTCAGGATCCGCTAATTCACTGCCACAATGTTTACAGTAGATGGCATCTGGGTCATGACCCGCTTGTGAACAGTTAGGGCATTTGACCAATTCTTTGTGCGATTGCATTTCTTGATGCAGCTCGGCGGTAAAAATCCCTGTCGGTACCGCTAGTATCGAATAACCCAGTAACATTGTGATAGAAGCGAGCGCTTTACCTAAGTTGGTCTGTGGGATCAAATCGCCATATCCCACTGTAGTAATGGTCACAATGGCCCAGTAAATGCTTTTCGGAATACTAGTAAACCCGTTTTCAGGCCCCTCAACGATAAAAATCAGTGACCCAAATATGGTTACGAGAATAGCTACCGCACTGAAGAATATGAATATTTTTCTGCGAGCCATGAGCAATGAGCGAAGAAGAACATTAGAGTCTTGCAGATAACGAACGAGCTTTAAAATTCGGAATATCCGTAACACACGAAGTGCTCTGATTACGCCCATAAATGAGGCCGAAGGAAAGAACAGGACTAAATAGGTTGGCAAGATCGCCAGTAAATCGACCACCCCGTAGAAGCTTTTTGCATAAGCGGCGGGTTTCGGTGAGCAATACAGGCGAAGCAGGTACTCAATCGTAAAGAGGCCGGTAAAGGTGTACTCCAGGACCTTTAGCTCCTTTGCCCATATAGCCTGAACTGCAGGGATAGAATCGAGTATCAGCACAACTAGAGAGCTTAAGATCGCAATAATTAATGCGATATCAAAAGTACGGCCTGCTTTGGTATGTGTACCAAAAATAGTAACGTAAAGCGTATTTTTCAGAGAGTGATTCTTCATGACAAAGCGATCCATGGTTGAATCGCTCCATCATACAAGCTTATGGAAAGTCAGGCTAATCCGGGAAATAAATTACGTAGTCCATTGGCGATGAACTCAATACCCAGTGCACCAAGGATCAAGCCCATAATACGGGTGATCACGTTGATTCCTGTTTGCCCCAAGAATCGAACAATCAACGGAGCTGATCGAAACAACAACCATGAACAGAAACAAAACACACCGATCGTAATACTAATACCGACAGTATCCAGCATAGTAGGGTAACGAGCTCCGTAAACGATGGTTGAGCTGATTGCGCCGGGTCCTGCCATCAGAGGCATAGCCAGAGGGACAACCCCGATTTGTTCACGACTTACGTATTCCGACTTCTCTTGTTTATTTTGTTTATCCTCACCCAATTTACCGCTCATCATCGAGAACGCGATGCTTAACAGTAGTAACCCACCTGCAACGCGAAACGAATCCAGAGAAATACTGAACATATCTAATAGCAGTTGACCAGCCAGGAGCGAGATACAAAGGATAATCGCAACGGCAATGTTTGCGGTTGTGGCTGTTTTGCTCTTTTCTTCTGGTGTCATATGACCCGTAAGTGATACGAACACGGGCATGATGCCAACAGGGTTAACGGCAGCAACCAGACCTAGAAAAAACTGTAAGAAAATAGCGAGCTCGAAAGTTTGCATAGTGCATTCTCATAAACATTCACATAAGTGAAAAATGGAGAGAGTAGGGTATCCCAATCGTCTGAAGATAAAGACGCTCTATTCAGACGATATGACATTGGGCGCTAAATGTAAGTGAAAACATCACCGAGTAGAAATGAAAAAAACTAACGCATTTCCCATACTATTTGTGAGAAAAACTAATTTTTTAAAAATCTGTATCTAATCTGGAAATCAAATGTTGCGTAGAGTGCTATTGTTTAACAGTTGTGTTTTACACAAACATTCACATTGGTGCATTTTTGATTAAAACAAAGGTTGATTGCAGAGGGGTGAAGCAATTCGATATACTATTAGTAGCACATTAAATTAGGCTTACATGTAATTTTTATGTCTAAAAATGAAACTTTTTTACAGTGTAGTGTAGTTAATTTCATTTCTTTGTCTGTTTGCTGCTTTTTTGTTCTATGGTTTGTAAGGTGTAAATTTGTTTATTTTCAATTGCTTACAGTTGGGCTTGTCACTTATACTACACTTTGGTGGTATTTCGAGGATGAGAACTGATCCAAGTCAATTATTTTCATTCTTTGAAACATTATACTCAGCCATGAAAGCAATTTACTAAGTCGTTTGTTAAGTGGCTGATAAGCAGCAAGAAGAGATAAACAATAGCCTTACTAAAAAGTTTTTAATATTTGTTAATTTTAGGAGAATCCCTATGCCTGTAACTAATATGGCTGAACTAGATGCAATGGTTGCCCGCGTTAAGAAAGCGCAAGAAGAGTTCGCTACTTACTCTCAAGAGCAAGTAGACAAAATCTTCCGTGCCGCTTCTCTTGCAGCTAACCAAGCTCGTATCCCTCTAGCGCAGCAAGCGGTTGAAGAATCTGGTATGGGTATTGTTGAAGATAAAGTAATCAAGAACCATTTCGCTTCTGAGTTTATCTACAACAAATACAAAGACGAACAAACCTGTGGCATCCTGGAAGAGGATGACAACCTAGGTACTATGACTATCGCTGAGCCTGTAGGTATCATCTGCGGTATCGTACCAACCACTAACCCAACTTCGACTGCGATCTTCAAATCTCTAATCTCTCTGAAGACTCGTAACGGTATCATCTTCTCGCCACACCCACGTGCGAAAAACTCCACTAACGATGCAGCGAAACTTGTTCTGGATGCAGCAGTAGCAGCGGGTGCGCCAAAAGACATCATCGGTTGGATCGACCAGCCTTCAGTTGAGCTTTCTAACGCTCTTATGAAGCACGATGACATCGCACTTATCCTTGCAACTGGTGGTCCAGGCATGGTTAAAGCGGCTTACTCTTCAGGTAAACCAGCTATCGGTGTTGGTGCAGGTAACGTTCCTGTTGTTATCGACGAAACGGCTGACATCAAACGTGCAGTGGCTTCTATCCTTATGTCTAAAACATTCGATAACGGCGTAGTGTGTGCTTCTGAGCAGGCAGCTATCGTGGTTGACGAAGTTTACGACGAAGTGAAAGAGCGTTTCGCGACTCACAAAGCATACGTACTAAACAAAGCGGAAGCGGAAAAAGTTCGTAAAGTGCTGCTTATCGATGGTGCACTAAACGCGAAAATCGTTGGCCAACCAGCGGCTGCTATCGCTGAAATGGCAGGCGTTAAAGTGCCTGCGGACACTAAAGTTCTAGTAGGTGAAGGTCTAGGTAAAGTATCTTACGACGACGCATTTGCTCACGAGAAACTGTCTCCAACGCTAGGTCTATTCCGTGCTGACAACTTTGAAGACGCGGTTGCTCAAGCGGTAACAATGGTTGAAATCGGCGGTATCGGCCACACTTCTGGTCTATACACTAACCAAGACGTTAACGCAGACCGTATCCGTTACTTCGGTGACAAGATGAAGACGGCTCGTATCCTAATCAACATCCCGACTACTCACGGTGGTATCGGTGACTTGTACAACTTCAACGTTGCTCCTTCTCTAACGCTAGGTTGTGGTTCATGGGGTGGTAACTCTATCTCTGAGAACGTAGGTCCTAAACACCTAATCAACAAGAAAACTGTTGCGAAGCGAGCTGAAAACATGTTGTGGCACAAACTACCTAAGTCAATCTACTTCCGTCGTGGTAGCCTTCCAATCGCGCTTGGCGACCTAGAAGGTAAAAAACGCGCATTCCTTGTAACTGACCGTTTCCTATTCAACAACGGTTACGCAGATGACGTAGTGAAACTACTGAAAGCACAAGGCATGGAAGTTCAAACGTTCTTCGACGTTGAAGCTGACCCAACGCTATCTGTTGTAGAGAAAGGTGCAGCTCAAATGGCTAGCTACCAACCAGACGTGATTCTAGCGCTAGGTGGTGGTTCACCAATGGATGCGGCGAAGATCATGTGGGTAATGTACGAGCACCCAGAAACACACTTCGAAGAACTTGCAATGCGCTTTATGGACATCCGTAAACGTATCTACAAGTTCCCTAAAATGGGTCAAAAAGCTGAGCTTGTATGTATCACTACTACTTCAGGTACTGGTTCAGAAGTTACACCATTCGCCGTTGTTACTGACGACCAGACTGGTGCTAAATACCCACTAGCGGACTACGAGCTAACGCCTAACATGGCTATCGTTGATGCGAACCTAGTAATGAACATGCCTAAGTCTCTAACCGCATTCGGTGGTTACGATGCCGTAACTCACGCACTAGAAGCTTACGTATCTGTTCTTGCGAACGAATACTCAGATGGTCAAGCTCTACAAGCACTTAAGATGCTAAAAGAGTACCTACCATCAAGCTACGCGAACGGTGCTAACGACCCAATCGCTCGTGAGAAAGTACACAACGCAGCAACTATCGCTGGTGTAGCATTTGCGAACGCATTCCTAGGTGTTTGTCACTCAATGGCGCACAAACTAGGTGCTGAGTTCCACGTACCACACGGTTTGGCTAACGCACTGCTTATCTCTAACGTTGTACGTTACAACGCGAACGATAACCCAACTAAACAAACTGCGTTCTCTCAATACGACCGTCCACAAGCACGTCGTCGTTACGCTGAAGTTGCTGACCACCTAGGCCTAAGCCAAGCTGGTGACCGCACTGCTCAGAAGATTGAACGTCTACTAGCATGGATGGATGAGCTAAAAGCTAACCTAGACATCCCAATGTCTATCCAGGCAGCGGGTGTTGCTGAAGCTGACTTCTTCGCGAAACTAGATGAGCTAGCAGTTGAAGCGTTCGATGACCAATGTACTGGTGCGAACCCTCGCTACCCACTAATCAGCGAGCTGAAAGAAGTTCTGACTGCTTCTTACTACGGTAAAGCTTTCGTTGAAGGTGAAACTTTCGAAGGTACGACTGTAATCAAGAAGAAAGCAGACCAAGAAGCAGCAAAAGCTGCGCCAAAAGCTAAAAAAGAAAAAGCTGACGCGTAAGTAAGCGTTGTTTTGAACAAGGTTTTCGCTAGCACGAAACCTTAATCGGGAAAAAGTTAAAGCCCCAGTCATATGACTGGGGCTTTTTTTATCCTCTAATCTTATCCTGTTTTGAAACGAGGGAGGGGGAGGTAATCCACTTTTGGATAGACGCTACGTTTTAAACCTCGGTCGAAACGACTCTGCCACTAAAGTACTCATTGGCGACAATATATTCGGTATTGCGAACCAGCTCGTCCTGGATTTCCGCCCAATGGATCTCGTCCAAATCTTCTTTGGTATGAGTGATTGACGGGATAACACCTCCAACTCTGATATTGAATGGGGTTAGTTCTTTTGCCCAACTATAGGTAAACCCGGACACCAACGCCGCCATACTTTCTACACCTGTCAGATCTTCATGGTTATCATGGGAAACCACATTCACGATAACTCCTTTCTTATTGCGTCTACGGAAGCGTTCTGCGGCAACCTGTCCGTAGGTATAAAGAAAACGAGCAGCAGAAGAAAGGTGATCGATGTAAGTACTCATTGGTTCTGGTGCCATTAAGCTTGGCATCGGGGAACTGGTCCAGCAATTGACCACCACATCGGGCGTTGCGCCAAGTTCAGACTCAATCTGGTCAAACAATAAATTGATAGACGTTGTATCGTCACTGCATACTTGGATGGCGAACACTTTATCGGTAAACGCACTAATTTGTTCGTAACTGGCCTCTAAGGTGCTAGCGTTTTGATCACAGAGAATCAACGTGGCACCGAGATGAGCAAAATGGCTGGAACACGTTCGGCCTATGACTGAACCTGCTGCTGTGACAAGTATGATTGATTCTTTGATATCCATAAACACCTTCACTGCTCCATATAAACCAGTGGTCTGTGCTACCAGCATGGGTTAAATTCAAACATCTCAGTGTGAAAGGCTTCAAACTAACGCTTTAGAGGGAAGACTATTGTGTAGTAATTAGTAAGTCGTCACATTTCGTATGTGTTACAAGTGTAACCACCAGGTGAAAACTTGAACACTAAGCCTGAGCTTGGATCTGGTATTGGCGCTGAGCGGTGACAAGCTGATTATACAATCCAGCATCAGACACAAGTGACTGATTTCTTTTGCCTAAACGGCGTCGTTCATGCCCTGACAGATTGTGATAGACCTCTTCGGGAAGGTTAAAAGTGTCTTCCGGTAGGTAGGTTAGAGCATCTGGTTTGAGGTAATGACTAAGCTTCGCGGAAGGCAATCCAGCACCGTGAAACTGTTTAGCTTGCACGGCAGCAAGTTCATAACTACTGCTGTCGGATCGTAAAGTTTGCGGTTGAGAGAGGAAAAACTGCTGACGTAGGATCTCATCACTTGTTTTCACCTCTTTAACTTCTTCAACAGGAACGACGTCACGAACATCGTTAGAGAACATAGACAAGATAAGAGCAAAATCTGAACGTCGACCTTCATGAACGGCATGACTAATACCGCTACCAAATTGAAGCTCGTTAATAATTGCTGCTTTGTCTAGAGTATGAATTTGCATGATGTTCCTCTTGAGATGCTTTTATAGCGGCCTAGCAAGAAAGAACTTTAGAAAAAAGAAGAGATTAAATGCGTTTTTTAAAGTGAGGCAATAAAAAAGCTCGCGGTATTGGCGAGCTTTTGAATCAGACTAAATTGAACTAGGGGGAAGTTAATTACTTCGCTAGGTTCTCTGCTACGAAATCCCAGTTTACAAGAGCCCAGAAGCCGTTCATGTAATCAGGACGTACATTGCGGTAATCGATGTAGTAAGCGTGTTCCCATAGGTCAACAGTTAGAAGTGGAGTTACACCTTCTTCTGTTAGAGGAGTTGCTGCGTTAGAAGTGTTAACGATGTCTAGAGAACCGTCAGCCTTCTTAACTAGCCAAGTCCATGAAGAACCGAAGTTGTTGATTGCTGCGTCAGTGAACTTCGCTTTGAATTCTTCGAAAGAACCGAACGCTGCGTTGATTGCGTCAGCAACTGCGCCAGTTGGTTCGCCGCCCGCGTTTGGAGCTAGACAGTGCCAGTAGAACGTGTGGTTCCAGATTTGAGCAGCGTTGTTGAATACGCCACCAGTAGAAGTCTTGATGATCTCTTCTAGTGTTTTGCCTTCGAACTCAGTGCCAGGGATAAGACCGTTTAGCTTAACTACGTAAGTGTTGTGGTGCTTACCGTGGTGGTAATCTAGAGTCTCTGCTGAGATGTGTGGTTCTAGTGCGTCTTTCGCGTAAGGAAGAGCTGGTAGTTCAAATGCCATTACTCGATTCTCCATTGATATGAAAGGGTAACCTTTCGATTGCTTCCAGTGTTTTTATTCGTTCTGAGTCGATACGACTGACTTGCTAGGTATTTTAGCAAGTTTTTACTTTATTAAAACCCCGATATGAAAATATTTTAAGATGTTAGCTGTGACGAAGTGATGAATTTTGCATCATTAAACAAGCTTAGCTTAAACCATATTAATTATATGGTTTTTATTCTGCTGTTATTGAGTAGAATGTGGCAGATAAACAAAGTTAAAACCTAGGAATGAGGAAGCGATGGAAACTATCGACAAAATCAAACAGCAGATTTCTGAAAACTCTATCTTGCTGTACATGAAAGGCTCACCGAAACTGCCAAGCTGTGGTTTCTCTTCTCAAGCGTCACAAGCTCTTATGGCATGTGGTGAGAAGTTCGCTTACGTAGACATTCTACAAAACCCAGACATCCGTGCAGAGCTACCAAAATACGCACAATGGCCAACGTTCCCACAACTATGGATTGAAGGTGAGCTAATTGGTGGTTGTGATATCATTCTGGAAATGTACCAGAAAGGTGAACTTCAGCCGCTAATCAAAGAAGCTGCAGCACGCGCTGAAGGCGAAGCTGAGTAATTCGTAAATACTCACATTTAGCGATAGAATACGAGGGAGCCGCACTGGCTCCTTTTTTCTTTTTTAAGGTAGTGGAATGAACATAAAGCTTTACTACGTGCATGATCCTATGTGCAGTTGGTGTTGGGGATACAAACCAACCATCGATAAACTGAAGCAGCAACTGCCAGGTGTGATTCAATTTGAGTATGTGGTGGGTGGGCTTGCACCAGATACAAATTTACCAATGCCACCAGAGATGCAACAAAAGCTTGAAGGTATTTGGCAACAGATTGAGCGTCAGCTAGGAACTAAGTTCAACTACGACTTTTGGAAATTGTGTACGCCAGTAAGAAGTACTTACCAGTCTTGCCGAGCGGTTATTGCTGCGGGCTTCCAAGACAGCTATGAACAGATGCTGGAGGCGATTCAGCACGCATATTACCTGCGAGCGCTGCCACCTCATGAAGAGGCGACGCATCTACAATTAGCCAGAGAGATTGGCTTAAACGTACAGCAGTTTAAGAACGATATGGATGGCGCGTTTTTAGAGGGTGTATTCCAGGATCAACTGAGTTTAGCCAGAAGCCTGGGTGTAAATTCGTACCCGAGCTTGGTTCTGCAAATCAATGATGCTTATTTCCCGATCGAAGTGGATTACCTATCGACCGAAACCACGTTGAAGGTAATTCGTGAGCGCATCATCGAGAATATGCCAGCTGAATAATGCAATCGCTTAAACAACAAAAACCGCTCAATGAGCGGTTTTTTCGTAACTAAGGTAAGAGTATCAATACTTCTTATGGATCACGGGAACTAAAGTACCATTGCAGCAATCCAGCCGAAGATGATCAGTGGGATGTTGTAGTGAATAAAGGTCGGTACTACGGTTTCCCAAATGTGTTCGTGCTGACCATCAGCGTTCAGACCCGATGTCGGACCTAATGTAGAGTCAGAAGCTGGAGAACCTGCGTCACCCAGTGCCGCTGCGGTACCAACAAGTGCAATCGTTGCCATTGGTGAGAAACCAAACGCCAATGAAAGTGGTACATAAATGGTCGCGATAATTGGAATTGTTGAGAACGATGAGCCAATCCCCATAGTGACCAGCAAGCCCACAACAAGCATAAGCAGCGCAGCAAGTGGTTTATTGTCGCCAATGCTGGTTGAAAGTGATTGAACCAAGGTTTCTACACCGCCGGTTTGTTTCATTACTGCGGCAAAACCAGCTGCTGCGATCATGATGAAGCCAATCATTGCCATCATGTGTACGCCTTTAGTGAATACGTCTTGGGTTTCTTTCCACGCAATCACGCCACCAAAGGTAAAGACCATAAAACCAGCCAGTGCACCAATGATCATTGAGCCTGTGTACAGCTGAACACTCAATGCGGCAACGATACCGATTGCAGCCACAAGGATATGCTGTTTGTTGATTACATGATTGGTTTCATGAACAACGGTTAACTCGGTTTCTTCATAGATACGAGGCTTACGGTAGCTGACAAAAATCGCAATGAATAAGCCAAACAACATGCCTAAACCAGGAAGCAACATTGCCGTTGGGACCTGACTAGCAACCACGTTTTCCAGACCGTTGTCATGCAAGTTCTTCAATAGGATGTTGTTTAAGAAGATGCCGCCAAAACCAACAGGCAGAACCATGTATGGTGTGATCAGACCGAAAGTCAACACACATGCAATCAAACGGCGATCCAATTTAAGCTTCGCAAATACGCCCAAAAGAGGTGGAATCAAAATTGGAATAAAGGCGATATGAACAGGGATAACGTTCTGAGAAGACATGGTGACAAGGATCAATGCCACTAACACCGCGTATTTTAGACCGGTCGTCGAGGCAGAGCTTTCTTTACCATTAATACGCTTAATAACGTCTTTAGCCAACAGGTCGGTGATACCTGATTTAGATATCGCAACGGCAAATGTACCGAGCATCGCATAGCTCAAAGCAATAGTTGCACCACCACCCAGGCCGCTTTCAAAAGCTGCAACGGTATCGCCTAGGCTCATGCCAGCGACAAGACCACCCACAATCGCACTAAACGTGAGGGCGACCACCACGTTTACCCGCATCAACGCTAATACGAGCATGACGCAAACAGAAATAACAACAGGATTCATACTTTTTCCAATATATTGTGTTTACTTATTGTTGTCGTCAACAAGCGGCCAACCGCCAAGGGCCTTCCATTTGTTAACAATGCCACAGAATAACTCTGCAGTTTTTTGTGTATCGTAAAGTGCTGAATGCGCTTCACGGTTGTCGAACTCCATACCCGCCGTTTTACATGCTTTTGCCAGAACGGTTTGGCCATAAGCAAGACCACTTAGTGTCGCAGTGTCAAAAGTGGCAAACGGATGGAAAGGGACTCGTTTTAGTTTGCAACGTTCGTTCGCTGCATTCACAAAACCTAGGTCGAAAGCGGCATTATGTGCGACCATAATCGCTCGTGAACAGTCTGCGGCTTTTTGCTCTTTACGGATGAGCTTATAAATTTCTTTTAGCGCTTCTTGTTCAGACACAGCACCGCGTAACGGACTAAATGGGTCACGGATACCATTGAATTCTAATGCTTCTTTCTCCAAGTTCGCACCTTCAAACGGCTCAACGTGAAAATGAATCGTCGAGGCCGGATGCAAGACGCCGTCGTCATCCATACGAAGGGTAACGGCGCATATTTCTAAAAGTGCATCAGTTTGAGCATTGAAACCCGCAGTCTCAACGTCAACAACCACCGGGAAATAACCTCGAAAACGTTTTTTCAGGGTTAGAGCTTCATTTTCTATTGTCATGTTGGCTTATTTTTGTGTGACGAGGGCGGCATTATTACAGATTCTTCCGATGAGAAAAACCGCAATCTCGGATAAAAATGCAATTCTGCTTTTTAGTTAGTCGATAAGCCACTTTGACGCGAAATATGCTGATGTTAACTATCGAAGTGCTGATTTTATGTTTTGCTTTGCGTACGAATACTTACGATCATCTCCGCCGTAAAGGCTAATAAAATAGGCTTAGCGATGTTGTTGGCGGGAATATTGCATTGCAAGTCTTGGTTTTGAATAGATGCAAATTGGCGGCAAAAGACTGCCATTTAAGAGAAAGTACCCGATGAATAAATGGCTGATAACCAGCGGTGTGATATCTTCATTGCTTAGCGCTAACAGTTATGCGGAGTTGAGTAAGCGCTATGTTGCAACTCCACAGCAGTCTCAATGGCAGATGGTTGTTAACACACCACTAGAATGTCAACTTGTGCATCCTATCCCAAGCTTCGGTGATGCGGTGTTTTCGTCACATGCGAGTAAAAAAATCAATTTAGATTTTGAGTTAAAGATGCGACGCCCTATGGGCGAGACGCGTAGCGTGAGTCTGATTTCTATGCCACCGCCCTGGCGCCCGGGTGAGCATGCTGATCGAATTACCAACCTCAAATTTTTTCAACAATTTGATGGCTATGTTGGTGGTCAAACTGCATGGGGGATTTTGTCTGAACTCGAGAAAGGGCGATATCCGACGTTTAGTTATCAGGACTGGGTGAGCGGTGACCAAAGAATTGAAGTCGCTCTATCGTCGGTACTGTTTCAAAGTAAATACAACACTTTCAGCGACTGCATCGCCAATTTACTGAAGTACAGCTTTGAAGACATTGCCTTTACAATCTTACACTACCAGCGTCAGGGCGATCAGTTGACTAAAGCATCGAAGAAAAGATTGGCGCAGATCGCAGATTATATTCGTTACAACCAAGACGTTGATTTGGTTCTGGTCGCGACCTATACCGATTCGACCGATGGCAAAAGTGCCAGTCAGAGCTTGTCGGAACGGCGTGCAGAATCACTAAGCAGTTATTTCAAATCGTTGGGGATGCCAGAAGACCGCATTCAAGTGCAAGGTTATGGAAAGCGTCGACCTATCGCAGACAATCGCTCACCCATTGGCAAAGATAAAAACCGTCGCGTTGTCATTTCTCTGGGGCGAACACAAGTTTAGTGTTCGCGGTTCAAATATCAAAGTCATAAACTGACTTTGTGGGTTGTTGCTAATTCAGGCGGAACTTGGCGATGATTTCACAGTTGGTTGCGGTATCGATTTTTTCAACTTGCTTGGCAATCATCGGATTAGGGTGACGTTTCATAAAATCAATCAGTGCTTTTGTACAGCAACCGATGGATTCAATAAAGCTGGCACACTCTTTATTTGGGCATTGAGGAATGAGCGTCAGGACTTTTTCAGACGCCAGTTGAAGGTATCGGAGTTCATATTCTGTGTCACCTGCCCATCGCCAGAACTGCGCCAGGTTGTGACAAGAGATGACGGAGATTAACAGGCGTTCGTCTGCTTCAATCTCCACACAGTCACTGATATCTTCGCTTAATCTAAGCGCTTGCTGGTAATGAAGAATACTACGTATAGGGTCATCTAATTGAAGGGCAGTATCGGCCAGAAGTGTGTGTTTTTCCCATTCACTGATCATTATCGTTATCCCACATATCGATGTTGGAATTAAATCTAAACGATAATTATTATCAAGTAAAGTTTTTTGTTTATAAATAAAAGGCAGGTCTCACACCTGCCTTTTGTTCATGCTTTCAACAACCGTTAACTAGAGACGTATTAGCCTTCCAGACCTGCCGTTGCTTGTTTGTTTTGGATCAGCTCGATCATGTAGCCATCTGGATCTTTTACGAAAGCGATGTGAGTCGTACCACCCTTAACAGGACCTGGTTCACGCGTTACGTTTCCACCTACTGCTTTGATAGCGTCGCAGGTTGCGTAGATATCATCCACACCGATTGCGATATGGCCATAAGCATTGCCTAGGTCATACTCGGTTGTACCCCAGTTGTAAGTCAGCTCAATAACCGCACCTTCTGACTCATCGCCGAAGCCTAGGAAGGCAAGTGTGTACTCGTAGTCTTTGTTTTCGTTGGTACGAAGCAACTTCATACCCATAACGTCAGTGTAAAATTGGATGGATTTGTCTAGATCACCCACGCGTAGCATGGTGTGAAGAATTCGACCGTTTGACATTTTTAACTCCTAGCTTTCATTTTCAAATAGTGTTAACTATCTGGGTATACTTTCTCTTTATATTCGCACAAATCTTCAATGATGCAGCTACCGCAGCGTGGCTTTCTCGCCAAACAAGTATAGCGTCCATGAAGAATGAGCCAGTGGTGAACATCGAGTTTAAACTCTTTAGGCACCACTTTTAATAGTTTGTGCTCGACATCATCGACCGTTTTGCCCATCGCAAATTTCGTGCGATTAGAGACACGATAAATATGCGTATCGACGGCAATGGTGGGCCAGCCAAAAGCGGTGTTGAGCACAACGTTTGCCGTTTTTCTTCCTACGCCTGGCAGAGCCTCAAGTGCTGCACGATCTTCCGGAACTTCACCATTGTGCTTTTCCAGCAAGATCTTACAGGTTTTAATGGTGTTTTCTGCTTTCGAATTAAACAGGCCAATGGTCTTGATGTACTCCTTTAAGCCATCGACACCCAAATCAAACATGCTCTGTGGCGTATTTGCTACAGGGAACAGCTTGTCAGTGGCTTTGTTTACGCTCACATCTGTCGCCTGTGCTGAGAGCAATACAGCGATAAGCAGTTCAAAGGGAGAATTCCAGTTTAGCTCGGTCTGAGGGTTTGGATTGTTTTCCCTTAATCGTTGTAAAATTTCAATTCTTTTGACTTTGTTCATTGCTGACTTCCAATACCGTCTTGGCGGTTTATGAAAAAGGCCCTACAAATGGTAGAGCCTTATTTTATTATGCTTCTAAGCATTAGTGACGCGGGCACGCTCAATGGTTGGTTTTTCTTCTTTTGGCTGTCGCGCCTGAATCGAACTGTCGATGATATTTTTCAGTGCGATCAGTAAGCCCACACCAATGAAAGCGCCTGGTGGCAGCAGAGCCAGAAGGAAGCTGCTATCGACGTGGAATATTTCAATTCGAAGCGAAGCCGCCCAGTCACCCAATAGTAAATCTGCACTGTCAAATAACGTACCGTTACCAATGAGCTCACGCATTGCGCCTAATACTACTAATACGCTGGTCATGCCTAAGCCCATCCATAAGCCGTCTAAAGCCGAAGGGAGGACATCGTTTTTTGATGCGTAGGCTTCAGCCCGGCCAATAATGATACAGTTGGTTACGATCAGCGGGATAAAGATACCGAGAGAAAGGTACAAACCGTATGCGTAAGCATTCATCAACAGCTGTACACAGGTGACCAGTGACGCAATGATCATAACGAAGATCGGAATGCGGACCTCTTTTGGCACGTAGTCACGGATAAGAGCAACCGTCACGTTTGAGCCAACCAGCACCAATAGGGTAGCAATGCCGAGGCCAAGTGCGTTTGTGATCGTTGAAGATACAGCTAAAAGAGGACAAAGACCAAGCAGCTGAACTAATGCTGGGTTGTTGTTCCACATGCCGTTTTTCATCAGCAGTTTGTTGTCACTCATTGGTTGCCTCCTGTGCAGTCTAGGGGCTGACTGAGAATCTCATTACGGGTGTTATTGACATAGTTTACGGTGTTTCTCACCACTTTGACTACCGCTCTTGGCGTAATCGTCGCGCCAGTAAACTGATCAAAATCACCACCGTCTTTACGAACTCGCCAAGTATTCCAGTTTGCTTCCGTGACTTCTTTTCCAGTGAAGCTCAGGATCCAATCTGTCACTCGTAGGTCGACTTTATCGCCTAACCCCGGCGTTTCTTGATGACTAAGTACGCGAGTACCCAGAACCTTGCCTTGGTTATCAATACCTGTGATGACTTTGATCTCACCGTTGTAGCCATCTGGTGCGATAGATTCAATCGCGATCGCGGTTGGTTCGCCATTTTTAGTCGCTATATAAGCGGGCATTGCGTGCAGTGTGCCAAGCTCTGGGGAACTAACCATCGTACACGCTTGGGTTAACGCGTTGTCATGCATGGCCTCAGGAATGACCTGATTAAGCACTGACAACAACTGTTTGCGTTCTTGTTGTTTGATTTGATCTTCGGTTAAGTACTGAGTCAATGCCACCAGACCTGTTGTGGCACAAGCAAAGATAGCGAGTGTCAGACCATTTTTTCTAATTGCGGTTAACATGTTTTCCTCAGTGACCGTAAGTTCTAGGTTTGGTGTAGTAATCAATCAGTGGCACGCACATGTTAGCCAGCAGAACGGCGAATGCGACACCATCAGGGAAGCCACCCCAACTACGAATAATAAAGACGAGTGCGCCAATTAGAGCGCCAAATATTAGGCGACCTTTTACCGTAGTCGAAGCCGAGACTGGATCCGTTGCGATGAAGAAAGCGCCCAGCATGGTCGCACCTGATAATAAGTGGAATATTGGTGATGCCGTTTCTCCAGGAGTGATCAGCGCGAACACCAGGCTAAACAAGGTCAGGCTCGCCAGGAAACCAGCAGGGATATACCACTGAATAATACGCTTTTTGATCATCACCAAGCCGCCAACAAAGTAAGCAACATTGACCCACTGCCAGCCAATCCCCGCCAAACCGGAAAAAATAGGCTGTGACAGAATTTCAGCTGGTGTTGCACCCGTATGCAGGCCAGTTTTAAAGGCATCGAGTGGGGTTGCCATGGTTATGCCGTCGACACCAGCTCGTACTTGCTGAAGTGATAGACCATCGTTATCAAATCCAGTAAAGATAAGAGATAGCACATCAGCGAAATTGACGTGATCCGGAATAAGAGATGTCGGCACGCTCCAGCTTGTCATTTGAACCGGGAATGAAATGAGCAGCACAACATAAGCCACCATCGCAGGGTTAAACAGATTTTGCCCAAGGCCGCCATAGAGATGTTTGGCTATGACAATAGCAAACACTAAGCCGATCACAGTCAGCCACCAAGGAGACCAAGGCGGAATGGCAACTGCCAGCAGCCAAGCGGTAACAATGGCACTGTTATCGCGAAGTGCTCGAATTGGAGATCGCTTGCGGGCGATCATCACTAATGCTTCCAGAGATATCGCAACAGCAATGGCAAAAATAAGCTGGATCAGTGTTCCCCAGCCAAAAAAGTAAGTTTGAGCCGCTAAACCAGGGATCGCACACAGTGCCACCCATTTCATCAAATCAGGCGTGCTACGACGACTGTGGGTATGCGGTGAGCTGGCTATAAAAAACGACATTACTCGTTCTCCTCGGTATTATTTTTATCTGCTTCTTGCTGAGCTTTGCGTGCTTTGGCGCGAGCAATGGCCGCCGCGACAGCGGCTTTCTTCGGATCGTCAGTTTGTTCAGCTGGCGCTTCATCTTCAGCAGGTTTTGATTCTGCTTCCTGCTGAGCTTTGCGTGCTTTCGCGCGAGCTATGGCAGCAGCGACAGCGGCTTTCTTCGGATCGTCGGTTTGTTCAGCTGGCGCTTCATCTTCAGCGGGATTTGATTCTGATTCTTGCTGAGCTTTACGAGCTTTCGCACGGGCAATGGCAGCAGCGACAGCGGCTTTCTTCGGATCTTCTGCTTTCTCTGCCGATGCATCATCTTCAGCAGGTTTTGCTTCTGATTCTTGCTGAGCTTTACGAGCTTTCGCACGAGCAATAGCGGCAGCCACGGCGGCTTTTTTCGGATCGTCTGCTTGCTCGGTCGGCACTTCATCTTCAGCAGGCTTTGCTTCTGATTCTTGCTGTGCTTTGCGTGCTTTTGCACGAGCAATGGCGGCAGCCACGGCGGCTTTTTTCGGATCGTCTGCTTGTTCAGTTGGCGCTTTATCCTCAGCCGGTTTTGCTTCTGATTCTTGCTGAGCTTTGCGTGCTTTCGCACGAGCGATAGCAGCAGCTACGGCCGCTTTTTTGTCTTCAGGCTCAGCTGAAGGTGTGCTTTCCTCTTGCTGTGCCTTTTTCGCCTTGGCGCGAGCAATCGCAGCGGCAACCGCTGATTTTTTGTCAGCTGTTTTATCGCTTGAATCGCCGCTCTGCTCTTTTTCTGCCTTACGTTCACGAGCCTGACGCTTACGTTCTTCACGTAGTTTGGCCATCTCGGTATTGTCTGGCTCTGAAGCGCCTGCTTCTGCAGCAGCGGCTTGTTTGGCTTTCGCTTTTGCTATTGCAGCAGCAACCGCTGGTTTCACGGCGGGTTCTGCTTTCTCTTCTGCGTCAGTTTTTTGTGCTTTCACACGAGCAATCGCAGCGGCTATCGCATCGTCGCCACCTTTAGATTTCATATCTTTGCGACGTTCATCGGCTGCTTTCTTAAAGCGGTTTTCTCGCTCTGCTTTTTCGCGTTCCATACGCGCTTTTTTCTCTTCAAAGCGCAGTTTTGCTCGCTCAGCCGCTTCTGCTTCTTGCGCTCGGGTGCGAATTTCGGCTTTAGCCTGGCGATAGTATTGCACCAGTGGAATTTCACTTGGGCAAACAAATGCACAAGCACCACACTCAATACAGTCTTTGAGGTTTAACTCTTCAAGCTTTTCATATTCTTCCGCTTTGGAATGCCAAAGCAGTTGTTGAGGAAGCAGTGATGCAGGGCAAGCTTCAGCACATTGACCACAGCGAATACATTCCATCTCATACTGACTGGCTGAAATCTCAAAGCGAGTTGGCGCAAGAATACAGTTAGCCGTTTTGGTAATTGGCACGTGAGAGTGAGGCAGGGTAAAGCCCATCATTGGGCCGCCCATGATCAAACGTTGGAGCTTTTTGTCAGCCTTGTAGCCAAATTCATCCAGCAGCGCCTGAACTGGTGTTCCTAAAAGTGCCCATACGTTGCGAGGCTTCTTGAAGGTTTTTCCTGTCAGAGTGACAATTCGTTCAATCATTGGCTCGCCATCAATGACGGCACGTTTGATTGAATATAAAGAGCCTACGTTTTGAACCAGAATGCCAATATCTGCCGGGATCGCGCCAGTAGGCACTTCTTTATTGGTTAGAATTTTGATCAGCTGCTTCTCGCCACCTGAGGGGTATTTGGTCGGGATGACGCGGATAACAATATCTTTGTTTAATGCGGCATTCTCCAGTGCCTTAATGGCTGCTGGTTTGTTATCTTCAATACCAATGATCGTCAGTTTTGGCTTGAGCATATGTTCGACAATCTCAATGCCCTGGATCAGCTCATCGGCATGTTCCTGCATGAGTTTGTCGTCGGAGGTAATGTACGGCTCACACTCAGCGGCATTTACAATCAGAATTTCCGTTCGGGCTACACCAGATTGGAGCTTCTTCGCAGTTGGGAAGCCTGCGCCACCCATACCCGAAATACCCGCAAGACGGATAACGTCGATTAACGAATCTGCAGATTCTTGAGTGTAATCAGTAACCGGTGTTTTCTCACACCAAGTATCTTTACCGTCAGGCGTAATAACGGCGCACAGTTCACTTAGCCCTGATGGGTGAGCGACCGTTCTAGGCTCGATCGCGGTGATCTTACCTGATGTTGGCGCATGAACAGGCACCGTGAAACCCGATTCGGAGTGTGTTAAAGGCTGGCCTTTTAGTACGTTTTGACCTTCGGCAACAAGTAGATTACCTGCTTTACCAATATGCTGTTTCAAGGGCAGGATGATCTCTGCCGGAATCGCTGCGCGGAGTAATTCTGCTTTATTGGATTGTTTTTTATTTTCTGCCGGATGCACACCGCCTGGGAAATCCCAAAGCGACCCAGTACGAATTTGTTCAATCAAAGACAACATACGAAACCTTAATTAATTGAATCTTTCACGTTCGCTGCGTCTTGGGCAGCATCCGTAATATCCACGACTGGAATGGTATTAAGTTGCCACTTCCAGCTGTCTGTGGTGGTTGCCACAGGAATCATTTCTATACAGTCAGTCGGACATGGTGCAACACACAAGTCACAACCAGTACATTCTTCTTTGATAACGGTATGAAGGGCCTTGGTGCCACCAACAATAGCATCGACAGGACAAGCCTGAATGCATTTGGTACAGCCAATGCACATGTCTTCATGAATGAACGCGACCGTAGGGACTTTATTCTCAAGATCGTGTGCCGACTCTTCTGGCTCTACGCCCATGAGATCGGCTAGCTTTTCTATCGTTGCCTGACCGCCAGGAGGACATTTGTTGATATGGTCACCATTGGCAATCGCTTCAGCATAAGGGCGACAGCCTGGATAGCCACATTGGCCACACTGAGTTTGCGGCAAAATAGAATCGATCTGATCGACGATAGGATCCGCCTCAACTTTGAAGCGAATAGAAGCAAATCCAAGGATGGCTCCGAAAATCGCAGCTAGTACAGCGAGTGCGATGATCGCAATTAGAATCGTACTCATCGTTTACTTCACCAAGCCAGTAAAGCCCATAAAGGCAAGCGACATTAAGCCAGCAGTGATCATCGCAATGGATGCTCCTTTAAAAGGAAGCGGTACATCTGCGGCAGCAATTCGCTCACGCATAGAGGCAAATAGAATTAATACCAGCGAAAAACCAACTGCTGCACCAAAGCCATAAATGATAGATTCGATGAAGTTATGGTTCTCATTGATATTGAGCAGCGCAACACCAAGTACCGCACAGTTCGTGGTAATGAGCGGTAAGAAGATGCCGAGTAGGCGATAGAGTGTCGGGCTGGTTTTGTGCACAACCATCTCTGTGAACTGAACCACAACAGCGATAACCAAGATAAAACTCATGGTTCTTAGATATTCGATACCTAATGGGCTGAGGATGTAGCTTTCTACTAAATACGAACACACAGACGCGAGGGTTAGCACGAAAGTGGTTGCTAAGCCCATACCTATTGCTGTTTCCAGTTTTTTGGACACGCCCATAAACGGACAGAGGCCCAAAAATTTTACCAGTACAAAGTTGTTTACCAGCACAGTGCCGACTAACAACAAAACATATTCGGTCATAGTTTTTACGTTCTTAAAATCCGATCCCAATATTATCGTGTTTTGTGACACCAATAACAACCAGTGAACGATGTGGTTTTATATACACGGCGGAAAAATAGCCGTCTATGTGATTCAGATAGATGAATTTTTATCTGAATGAGAGGTTTGGTGAATGATTTGTAAGCCAAATTACGACTGGATCTTTATTGATAGGGAAACTTTAACTCATCGTTGCGGGACTCGATGCTGTCGGCTCAGTACTCCGACACTTCGGTCTGAGACATTTACCAGGAACAAGTAAGTCGCAGCTTAGAAACGAAAAAGCCGCGCCTTTCGACACGGCTTTTTCTTGAATTTGGCTCCCCCTATCGGGACTCGACGCGGGCGGTCAGCTCTGAGACAAAAGTTTGGAACAAACTTGTCGCAGTCTTAAACGAAAAAAGCTCAGTATATCACTGAGCTTTTTTCTTGAATTTGGCTCCCCCTGCGGGACTCGAACCTGCGACATACGGATTAACAGTCCGCCGTTCTACCAACTGAACTAAGGGGGAATTGCTTTGCTTGAAAGCGGGGCAAATCTTACCGACCCTGTAACCTACCATCTAATATGAAAAACATAAGGAATAGATAGGATTTGGCCTAAATAAGTCGGAAGGCCACGTCTTTCAACGGCTGAGAATCCTATCAGCTCGAAAAAACAAAATCCACTAGAAATTAAAAAATCGGCTGAAATTTTTCTAGTTAGCGCAAAAAATGAGAAAAAGCTCAAATTGATAAAGAATATAAGTTCTAAATAGAAGGAATCTGTTACCACAACTCCTTAACTTTACCGAATTAAGAGCTAATTTAAAGCGTCTCAAATATTTACTAAAAGAAAAATCTAACCCACTCTCCAAATGGTTTTATTATGAGATAGCTTTCATTTTAAATGCAACTAAGAACGTATATGATGGTTTGGTCAGTGGGACTAATAATAAAGGACATTTATGTTTAATAAGAAAATGCTTTTCGTTGGGTTGTCATTCGCGTTATTGAGTGGTTGTACTTCGGTTCAATACAATGGTTCACAGGCGAATGCCGTCACTAAGATTGATTATCCTCCTGTCGGTGAGGTAAGAACCGCATATGTGGGTGACCATTTGGTTAGTAAGGGGACTCTTGCTGAAATGAGCGTGTTGCGTGTAACAAACATGATCAAAAGCCTAGCGTATGACATACCTCAAGGTGATTACAATCAGCTTGGATATGACCACAAACAACAGTTCTTCTCACCTGTTGGTGTTATCAAAGCGGCTTTAGCTGACCCCATTCAAGGTATTGCCGTAGAGAACAACCAACAAAATGAGGTCTGTTTTGTGACTATTTTTGGCGCGAAATCTTGTGTTGATGATGCTTACGGAAAATTTTCTATTACTAAAAAAGTGTCTGAGTTCCACGATAGTTTTCAGCAAACTTTGATATACAGTGGAAAAGTAGGTAATAAAATTAACATTAGTTATCGCGAGTTTTCTAATAGCAGGGCAAGGCCTGCTTTTAATAATGAAGCCGAGTATGACTTAGGCGAATCGAATCAAATTGGATATAAAGGTGCTGTGATAGATGTTTTAGAAGCAGACAATACCAAGATCACATATAGACTTGTCAGGAACTTTCCAGACTAGTATCTAGCCCTCGAACGAGGGGGGGGTACTTTAATTGTTTCTTAATTCCCTATATTTAAAGAGAAAGAGGGGAAATTTAAAATGGTTCAGCCAGAAATGTTCGTAGATGAACATACTGATAGTAAAGCCCTATTTAAGATTGTGCATTACCAGACTGGTCACTGGTTAAACTCGACCAGTGTTTTCGTTATCAAGTAAGCTTCGATGGTGCGCCAAGCTGTCAAACCACAAAGCTGAAACCTGTTTCTACTCCAATAATAAAACGCGCTGTAAGCGATTCTAAGCGCGTTAACGGCATAATTGGAGCAATGCCTCATGTGATGGCGGTTAAATTCCAAATAAACAATTTTAAACGGGGTTTAAACACCTCTGAGTGGAACTTGTCACAATCTGTGAGTATTAAATTGATATAAACAGGTCGAATTGCTAGTATCTTGGTAAGAATCGTTAGTTCATGTTGTCAACGGATCGACCATGATTAATGGGTCTTTAATGGAGCGTTTCTATGATTAGATTACTATTGGGTATGCCACCTAAGAAGAAGGCAAAACATCGAAAATATAAGATCAAACCCCAAATGGTAAGCCCTGACACTGTCAAGATGGATATGGAGTCCTTTAATACCAGTGAAGTTGTTAAGAGGCAGGTTAGGCTTGCCAAACGAGCTGTGAGAAAGGAAGCAGCTGAAGCATAGTTTTTGAAGGCGCCGAAAGGCGCCTTTTCACCACATGGATGTTTTATGGTTAGGCCAGTATCTTTACTACTTGTACTTGTTTTATGTTTATCTGGATATTTTTTACTATACCGCACTCATTATAAATACCACCAATTAAGACGTAGTAATGGATATCATACGTTCTTAATGTCCAGTGGTGCAGGGTTGCTTCTCCTGTTCTTAGCCATTTTTGTTTATTTCATTGGCCAGCAGATTTATCAACTAACTGGTTTCAGTTGGTCTCTAGCAAAATGTATCCTCTATGACATTCTTCAGACCAATGCCAGCACTTCTGATGTTGCTCTGTTAGATATCAGCATGGTTATGGGTTGCCTATCTTTACTTTTGCCCACAGTGATATACCGAGGCTCAGTTGATAATTTCTATTCTGAACTTTTAACTTCTTACGAGAATGATCCGGAAAGTTCAGAGTTTACGGAGCTATTTTTCAGGTCTCTTGAATTCGGGCTTCCTATTTTATTTACAATGTCAGACCGAAAAGTGTTTATTGGATATATAACGAGCATGAACGTTTTCGATTTCAACGATATACACATCCGTCCAATTTTAAGTGGTTATAGAACGCAGAAAAAATTGAGGCTTAAGTTGGTTACACCATATCAAGATTTGTTTGAATCATTAGGGGATGAAGGTTCCGAATTTGACGAGGATGTGTTTACAGTAACTCTCCCTTTAAGAGAAATATTGCATGCTCACCTCTATGATTTTACTTATCAAGATGACTTTAGTTTTATTGAAAGCGGATTCCAGCGGACTAGCAAAGCGACAATAAAAGATCACTCATATGATACGTCACTTGATTTACATATGGGTAAAGTGACGTCAGAGAGTTAGTAGCGAGTCGGCGTTTTTTGGGTTTGAAACGGCTTTTTGTGTGTCGCCGTAGTTGTATTATCTTGAGTGTGTCAGTGGAATCAAAGGCTAGGAAATGGCAGATAAGAAAAACCCAATGCGGCTATTTGAAGAGCAACCAGATGTAAGATTCTTTGGATTGCGACTGGTAAAGTTTGTCAGTGTAATTTTTGGTAGCGTCTTTTTCTTTACGCTTGCCGTAACGTTGTTGGATACGTCAGCTTTAGATTGGAAGCTCAATGTCGATGGGCTCAAGTTCTTCTTCCTCGACGCAATGAAAGTACCTGGAAGCATACTGGCTTTCTATCTAGCAGTTCTGGGATTAATCGGGGCTAATCACCGTTCTGAACAAACTAAGAGACAGATTGAAGAAGCTCGCGTACAGAACGACTTTTCTAACTATTACAAGCACCGAGAAGAGTTTTTCAAGTACGTCGATGGAATCAATAAAAATGGACATTTCATAACATCGAGCATGACGACGTTTCATCAGACATTATACCCGGATAGCCGGAATAGGAACTTTAGTGTTAGCCGAAAGCAAATCCGAAGATTAGATCGCTACATCAACTTATTCGTAAGGTCTGTCCCCTTACTTTTTGACCAAGACAAGCATGAATCTGCGCTCTACAACTTAAATGAAGTAAAAGCAATGATTTTGAAAAGGTTTCATTTACGCTATGAAACCGCTCTTCAAGTTCACACCTCGTTAGGAGAGAACGATCCTTGGGGAGATGGTTCGTCTTTGGAGTTACATAATTTTATATCTGAGTTCGTGGATATAATTCGGAGTGTCGATACTTTATTTAAGTTTGATCCTGATTACAGACTTTCTCTAAAAATGCGTGTTTTGTTTCAAACTGAGTGGCTTGTAGTTGACGAAATTGATTTTGATGAACCTGAAGATTCTGGTATCGATGCTTATAAAAATGTGTGCCTTGGAATAGAGAAAATTAAACCCACCAACGTGAATCACAACTAACCCCGCATGCCCTTCACTATGGAGGGCATGAAAACACATACCTTTACACCTCACCCAATCGCACAAGCGGTACTCTCGGCCAACAAGGGCAATGAGCCGTTAGCGATACTGACTGCCGACTTATCAACGCATGATGATGGTTGGTATCAGCTGCTGCCTGCTGGCAAGTCCAAAGCGCCTGATGGGCGACCTAGTGATACTGCAGACGGTCACTGGCATTTAGATGCTGATGGTGCACAAGCTTTTATCGCTGCGACCAAAGCGCTTCGCGATAAAGTTCTGGTCGATTATGACCACCAAACCCTTTATGTCGAACAGACAGGAAAAAAAGCTCCTGCTGCAGCCTGGCTAACCGCCTCTACCGATATTGAGTGGCGTGAAGGTCAAGGTATCTACATCCGTCCGGAATGGACATCCAAAGCCCAGTCAATGATTGACGAGAAAGAGTATGCCTTTCTCCACCAACGGGGTGTCATCTACTATCGGTGATAATCAAGCGACAGTTAATTATATCAATGTTAAGGGAGCCACGGTCTAAACCATAAGCTGTGGTGAATGGGAGAGGTTGTTCAAAATAAATGAAAAAACGTATAGATTTATAAAATTAGGGTTACCCATTTTATGTGGATCAAGTTTTCAATTCTCACAGATACCCCAAAATCGACTGTCAACAGGAATAAAATACATTTTTTTGAAAAAATATCACGGCTGGCTCTTTACTTTTTTGTATGGCTTACCAGTAAAGGGCTAGGGTTACTTATCCACTAAAATTGTGGATAAGTGTGTTGATGAATTCTGAGTAAAGTTATTTTATATGCAACACAGTTTATCTTTTCTGCATTTGTAAGCAGGATTATGCACTAATTACGCAGATAATACAGGTATTTATTAGCGAATCAGAGGAAATAGTGAAAGTGGATAAAATTTAGACTTTAAGGGATAAGGGAACTTTATACTGCTTTTTGGGGAAAACTTGTGGAAATATGATAAATGATATTTGGGAACTATCATTGACTAGGGCGACGTACTATATCAGAGCGTCCTAGGTAAGGCTATAGCGATATGGATAAAGGAAGAAATTTCCTAGTAATAATAGATAATACCCCGATAGACGTATATTCCATTTACTAAGGTATATATAAAGTGTACATATATACAGTTAGTTCGCAGTAAAGTTAAGGAACGGTATGAGCAAAGTTTATGAACTGGTCTCTGGTTATCAACCATCAGGAGATCAACCTGGTGCGATAAAGCAATTACTTGATGGCTTAGATTCAGGTTTAGCCCACCAGACACTGTTAGGTGTGACAGGTTCAGGTAAAACCTTCACATTAGCGAATGTGATCGCTCAAGCGCAACGCCCTGCAATTTTGCTCGCACCTAACAAAACTCTGGCCGCGCAGCTTTATGGAGAGATGAAGTCATTTTTCCCGAACAATGCGGTTGAGTATTTCGTTTCTTACTACGATTACTACCAGCCAGAAGCTTATGTGCCAACCACCGACACGTTTATCGAAAAAGACGCTTCTGTAAACGCCCATATTGAACAGATGCGATTATCCGCGACGAAAGCATTATTGGAGCGTAAAGACGCAATTATTGTCGCATCGGTTTCTGCCATTTATGGTTTGGGGGATCCTGAATCTTACCTGCAAATGATGTTGCATTTGCGCCGAGGTGATGTCATCGACCAGCGTGACATGCTCCGCCGCTTAGCTGAACTGCAGTATTCACGAAACGATGTGGCCTTCGAACGAGGTCAATTTCGCGTTCGTGGTGAAGTGATTGATATCTTTCCTGCTGAATCCGATCAAGATGCGGTACGAGTGGAAATGTTTGATGACGAAGTCGACTGTATCAGTGTATTTGATCCCCTTACCGGCGTGGTCAAACAGCGCGATTTGCCGCGTTACACCATCTACCCTAAAACGCACTACGTTACACCGCGTGATCGCGTTTTGGAGGCGATTGAAAATATTAAAGCGGAACTCGAAGTGCGCAAAAAGCAGTTGTTGGACAACAATAAGCTTTTGGAAGAACAGCGCATTAGCCAGCGTACCCAGTTCGATATTGAAATGATGAATGAACTCGGGTTTTGTTCGGGGATCGAGAACTACTCTCGTTATCTCAGTGGTCGCTCCGAGGGTGAGCCGCCACCGACGCTTTTTGATTATTTACCACATGATGGTCTGTTGATTATTGACGAATCACACGTAACCGTACCGCAAATTGGTGCGATGTATAAAGGTGACCGTTCGCGTAAAGAAACCTTGGTAGAATTTGGTTTCCGCCTACCTTCAGCGTTGGATAACCGCCCGCTGAAATTTGAAGAGTTTGAGTCGCTAGCACCACAAACTATTTTTGTTTCTGCTACGCCGGGTAATTATGAACTTGAAAAGTCAGATGGCGATATTGCCGATCAAGTGGTTCGTCCTACCGGGTTGCTTGATCCTGAATTGGAAGTTCGCCCAGTGGCGACTCAGGTCGATGATCTGCTTTCTGAGATTCGTATTCGAGCAGCCAAAGATGAACGAGTTCTCGTCACGACGTTAACCAAACGGATGGCAGAAGATTTGACGGAATACCTGCATGAACATGATGTGCGCGTGCGTTATCTTCACTCTGATATTGATACGGTTGAGCGTGTGGAAATTATTCGGGATCTTCGCTTAGGTGAGTTTGACGTTCTTGTCGGTATCAACCTCTTACGAGAAGGTTTGGATATGCCGGAAGTTTCGCTGGTGGCCATTTTGGATGCCGACAAGGAAGGCTTCCTGCGCTCTGAACGTTCGTTGATCCAGACTATCGGTCGTGCAGCACGAAACATCGAAGGTAAAGCGATTTTGTATGCCGACTCTATCACTAAGTCGATGAAGAAAGCGATGGATGAAACCAATCGTCGCCGCGAGAAGCAACAAGCGTACAACGAAGAGATGGGGATTGTACCGCAAGCGCTGAAACGTAATATCAAAGATATTATGGAGTTGGGTGATATTACCAAGTCCAAGCGTCAGCGTTCTGGCAAACAAGTTCCATTGTCGAAAGTTGCTGAGCCGTCTCAGTCTTATGAAGTGATGTCTCCACAGCAGTTGGAAAAGGAAATCAGCCGACTGGAATCAGCAATGTACCAACATGCTCAAGATCTTGAGTTTGAGTTGGCGGCTGAAAAACGAGATGAAATTGAAAAGTTGCGTGCACAGTTTATCGTGAATAGCTAAGTTTACCGCTAAGCGTGGACTCAGCGAGTTAGTCAGAAAAAAAGAAGCCAATAGGCAGTCGTTCCTATTGGCTTTATTTGCGAACATATCGTTCACTAACAACGTCAGTTGGCTAGGTGACCCGAGGGGTCAGGATAAAGCCAGCATGATCTATGCCAAATTCTTAACTTATTGATCTCGGTTTTTATTGTTCATAAATACCCCTAATCTGCGCATTGTTATTTGCAAAATGCAAAGCGTAATGCGATTATTGTTTAAAAGATTACAAAAAAGTTAGCTAGGTTATGCAACAACAAACTACTCAAGATCCAAAGTCTCGTTATCTATTAATGGTCGAAGATACCGCTTCCGTAGCGGCGCTGTATCGTTCATACCTCACGCCATTAGGTATCGATATCAATATTGTCGGTACGGGGCGTGATGCGATCGAAAGCCTTAAACATCGTATTCCAGACCTTATTCTGCTTGATCTTCGCCTGCCTGACATGACGGGTATGGACGTTTTACATGCCGTTAAACAAACTCATCCAGACGTTCCAATCATCTTTATGACCGCGCACGGTTCTATCGATACTGCGGTAGAAGCAATGCGTCACGGCTCTCAAGATTTTTTGATTAAGCCGTGTGAAGCCGACCGCTTACGTGTCACGGTGAATAACGCGATACGAAAAGCGACTAAGTTAAAAAATGAAGCCGATAATCCGGGAAACCAGAATTATCAGGGCTTCATTGGCAGTAGCCAAACCATGCAGCAGGTTTACCGCACGATTGACTCAGCAGCGACCAGTAAGGCGAGTATTTTTATTACTGGTGAGAGTGGTACGGGTAAAGAGGTGTGTGCCGAAGCTATCCATGCTGCGAGCAAACGAGGTGACAAACCTTTTATCGCGATTAACTGTGCCGCTATCCCCAAAGATCTGATTGAAAGTGAGCTGTTTGGTCATGTAAAAGGTGCGTTTACGGGGGCGGCTAACGATCGTCAAGGTGCTGCGGAGTTGGCCGATGGTGGTACGTTGTTTCTTGATGAACTGTGTGAAATGGATTTGGATTTACAGACCAAGTTACTGCGATTTATCCAGACCGGTACATTTCAGAAAGTCGGCTCATCAAAAATGAAGAGTGTGGATGTGCGCTTTGTTTGTGCGACCAACCGTGATCCGTGGAAAGAGGTTCAGGAAGGTCGTTTCCGGGAAGACTTGTACTACCGTTTATACGTTATTCCATTGCATCTTCCACCTTTGCGTGAGCGCGGTGAAGACGTTGTGGAAATTGCTTACTCGCTGCTGGGTTACATGTCCCATGAAGAGGGGAAAAGCTTTGTGCGTTTTTCCCAAGAGGTCATTGATCGATTTAATAATTATGAGTGGCCGGGCAACGTTCGTCAGTTACAAAATGTGCTTCGTAATATAGTGGTATTGAACCACGGTAAAGAAATTACGTTGGATATGCTACCACCACCACTGAATCAACCTCTAGAGCGTAAAAGTTTGGCTTCTTTGGCCGAGCCAAAAGAGATGACGACTTCGGATATTGTGCCACTGTGGATTACAGAAAAAATAGCGATTGAAAGAGCGATTGAAGCGTGCGACGGGAATATTCCTCGAGCAGCAGGATATCTTGATGTGAGTCCATCGACGATTTACCGTAAATTACAAGCGTGGAACAGCAAGGAAGAGAGGCAGAAAGTATGAGCATAAATATTCTGAACCATAAGAAAATTGAAAGCCTCTCCATGGAGATTGGCAGTGACAATGTCCCTGTACTGCTTGACATTTTTTTAAGCGAAATTGATACCTATATTACAAACTTGTCACAATATGATGGCACAGAACAGCTGACGTATTTAAAAGAAATCAGCCATGCGTTAAAAAGCAGTGCGGCCAGTTTTGGTGCCGATCGTTTGTGTGACTTAGCAATATCGATTGATAAGAAAGCGAAAGCAGGAGAGTTGGCGGTCGAAGGAGAAGATGCCACCACCATGATCGACGTTTTGCGCGATACACAAGAGGTTTACCGATCCTGGGGCCAATAGTTGATAAAGCCCCTCTCATCAAAAGTGAAGGGCTTTACGGTTTCTGAATAGGATTAACGGTGGTTTAGAAGCTGGGCTTCAATAGCTTGCTTAAGTTTGTTACGGTCATGACGCCAGTCTCGATTGCTTGAAGCCAGTGACTCCGTGACAACATTCCATCTATCGAGGACTTCTTGTTCTGCTTGCTCAGCAAGCACAACATCAATTTTTCTTCCTTGTAGTGCGCGTTCACACCATTCCAGTTTTTGTTCCATGGTCATGCGACCGGCAGGGCCATATTCAGGACTTAAATTAGCCACAAAAATGACTTTGGCGTTTTGGTTGTTTGCGATCGCTTTGCCCAGTTCGGGTAATAGTAATGGCGGCATGATGCTGGTCAGAAAACTTCCTGGCCCTAAAACAATGACATTTGCCTCTGACAGTGCCGCTACCGCTTCTTTTGTTGCGGGCACTTCAGGAGAAAGGTCTAAACGACGCAGATCAGTTTCCATATGGTCAACATTCGTTTCCCCCGTGACCCATTTTCCATCTATTGATAAGGCGGAAAGATCGGATGGATGCTCTGACATCGGCAGAATATTTACATCGACTTTAAGCATATTACGAATAAGATTGATGGCATCTAATGGACGAACCGAAAGGTTGTCCAGTGCTGTGAGCATTAAGTTACCCAAATTGTGCCCGTCAAGTTCGCCACTGCCTTTAAAACGATATTCGAACATCATTGAGCTGATAGAGGGTTCAGTGATCAACTGGTTGATGCAGTTGCGCATATCGCCCCAAGCAATGCCCCCCTGACAATTCCGAATTCGGCCTGTGGAGCCGCCATTGTCCGTGGTAGCAACAATGCCTGTCGCATTGCCGCGAAAATCCCGAAGCGCCGCCAACATTCTACCTAAGCCGTGACCACCGCCAACAGCGACTACTTTATTATCCGTATAGATATTCATACGTTACATTCTTCTAATAAAATTCGTAAAAACGGCTACAATTTAACGTAGTGAGTGTTCTTACGATACTCACTTAGCGGTAAATTGTGTGACTTACGATATTTTTTAGTCCTCAAGTCTGGATTCCAGTATAAATATTCAGTATTTTACACTGCAAAGCTATCAGAGTTTTATTTCTCTGGTTGCCATAACTCCGAGCTCACAACACTAAGTTCAATTAAGGATAGGTGTTCTGAGCCAGTGGCATACTGCCACAAGGGCATGTTTGGAAATGAGCATGCCTCCCGTGTTTGGAAAGGTGTTCCGTGGCGCAACAATTCGAAGACAAATTTCATCGTAAATTCTATTACTTACGTCTGTCTGTTACTGACGTGTGTAATTTCAAATGTACCTATTGCCTGCCTGATGGTTATAAACCTTCGGGCAAGAAAAACTCGTCTTTTTTATCTCTACCTGAAATCAAGCGGGTAGTCACCGCGTTTGCAGACTGTGGCACGTCAAAAGTCCGCATTACCGGTGGTGAGCCAAGTTTACGTAAAGACTTTACTGACATCATCCATGCTGTCGCAACGACACCTGGTATTAAGAAAGTCGCAACAACGACAAATGGCTATCGCATGGCCAAACAGGTGGCTGACTGGCGCGAAGCTGGTCTCTCGCACATCAATGTGAGTGTGGATAGTCTGGACCCACGCATGTTCCATCAAATCACAGGGGAAAATAAGTTCACCGAAGTGATGAATGGTATCGAGCGTGCGTTCGAAGTCGGCTATGAGCAAGTAAAAGTCAACGTTGTGTTGATGAAAGATCTCAACCATCAAGAGCTGCCTGCTTTCCTCAACTGGATCAAAGATAAACCCATTCAATTGCGTTTTATTGAACTGATGCAGACCGGTGAGATGGATGATTTGTTTAATAAGCACCACGTTTCTGGTGTCGCAATCCGTAATCAGCTGATTGCGAATGGATGGTTACTGAAAGTCCGTTCTCACAATGATGGCCCTGCTCAGGTATTCGTTCACCCGGATTACAAGGGTGAAATTGGGTTAATTATGCCTTATGAGAAGGACTTTTGTGAGAGCTGTAACCGGCTCCGAGTTTCTGCCATGGGTAAGCTGCATCTATGTTTGTTTGGCGAGCATGGCATTGACTTACGTGACCTTTTGCAAGGTGATGAACAAGAAAATGAGTTGATCGAGCGCATTCAAGCCCAACTCCAGACTAAATCTGTCAGTCACTTCTTGCATGATGGCAACACCGGGATGACACCTCATCTCGCATCCATCGGCGGCTAACATTACAAAAATTTTATCGGGAAAGCTCTCGTGGGCTTTCTTGATTATATTTCCTGAATCGATAAAAACGAATCCAAGCTAACTTTAGAGAATAGGTGAACTAATGGGTCACGCTGAAAGCAAATTTCAACCTGCAAATATTGCCGTTTTAACGGTCTCTGATACTCGTACTGAAGACAATGACACCTCTGGTCGATACCTTGTAGAACATGCCCAGGAAGCGGGCCATAATGTTGTTGATAAGCAAATCGTGATTGACGATATGTATAAAATTCGTGCGATCGTTTCTCAATGGATTGCTGACGAAAACGTCCAGGCCGTCATGATCACAGGTGGTACAGGTTTTACTTCTCGTGATAGTACGCCAGAGGCACTTAAGCCGCTTTTTGATAAAGAAGTAGAAGGCTTTGGTGAACTATTCCGTATGGTGTCTTATGAAGAGATTGGCACATCAACGATCCAGTCTCGTGCCATTGCTGGTTTTGCTAACCACACTGTTATTTTTGCTATGCCTGGATCTACCGGCGCGTGCCGTACCGGGTGGACGAAAATAATTAAGCAGCAGATGGACGCAAGTCACCGTCCTTGTAACTTTATGCCACACCTATCTGTCTAACCTTTTCTTACAAGCGAAGGAACAACAATGACCCAATTTACCCACATAAATGCGTCCGGCGAAGCGAACATGGTCGATGTTTCAGCGAAAACAGAAACGGTTCGCGAAGCTCGAGCAGAAGCATTTGTGCACATGGCACCAGAAACACTTGAGTTGATTGTCTCTGGTCAACACCATAAAGGTGATGTGTTTGCTACCGCACGTATAGCAGGTATTCAGGCCGCGAAAAAAACCTGGGATCTGATTCCACTTTGTCATCCTCTGTTACTGTCTAAAGTTGAAGTTCAGTTAGAAGCGATTGAGTCGGAAAGCAAGGTTCGTATCGAGTCTGTTTGTAAACTTGCAGGTAAAACAGGCGTAGAGATGGAAGCGTTAACTGCGGCTTCCGTCGCAGCGTTGACTATTTATGACATGTGTAAAGCGGTGCAAAAAGATATGGTCATTGGTCAGGTTCGTCTTCTTGAGAAGACGGGCGGAAAATCGGGACACTTCAAGGCAGAATCATGATTAAAGTACTTTTCTTCGCTCAAACGCGTGAGTTGGTGGGAGTCGACAGTGTTGATTTAGAAGGGCAGTTTGAAACGGTAGAAGCGGTTCGCGCCCATTTAGTTAAAGCTGGGTCTGAAAAAGAGGGTAAGTGGGACTTAGCCCTTGAACCCGGAAAACTACTTGCGGCTGTTAACCAGTCGATTGTGCCTCTAGATGCTGAAGTAAAAGCGGGAGACGAAGTGGCATTCTTCCCGCCAGTGACAGGAGGTTAAGATGGATCCTCGTGTTTCTGTACAAGCTGAAGATTTTTCTGTCGACCAAGAATACCAAGGTTTGTCCGAAGGAACGTCTTCTGGTGCCGTCGTGACATTTATCGGTAAAGTACGCGATATGAACTTAGGTGATAACGTTGTTGGCCTGCATCTGGAACATTATCCTGGTATGACAGAAAAGAGCCTTATCGACATTTGTAATCAAGCTGAAGAGCGTTGGCCGTTGCTTGGTGTGCGGGTTATCCATCGTGTTGGCGATTTGGATATCGGTGATCAAATTGTTTTTGTTGGTGTTTCCAGTGCTCATCGCGGTGCAGCATTTGATGCCTGCGAATTCATTATGGATTATCTAAAAACCCAAGCACCATTTTGGAAAAAAGAACGCACAACAAGTGAAAGTCGCTGGATTGAGTCACGAGACACTGATCACAAAGCGGCAAAACGCTGGGAAAAGTAGTGCATCGCTGATTATCCCCATAATGGAAAGAAAAAGCTAAGCATGACAAGTGCTTAGCTTTTTTATTTATCCCTTTTTACGTAATCCTTAGCGTAACTAACCACCACCTCAAGCACGAATTTCTCGACTATATTCCCTGACTTTTCTGCACAATATTGGATCATGTAAACAACATATAAGCAAACGTTTGCGAATCTTTATATGTCATAAGTGTTAACCTTGTTCTTAAAGGTAGTAGATGATGCTAATAATTGGTTTAAATGTAGATTAATCGAAATTTTAATCTGTGGAGGAGATGTTTGACTCTCTATATAGCTGACCAAGTATTTTTAATTAGTGTTTTTTGCTGGAAATGTGCGACAGATGCAGGATTATCGGTCTTTTTACTACATTTTTATGGCAAATAACTTCAATGATTGCTAATGTGTGCCGCAGTCTTTGTAGGGTTTTAGGTTTTTGGTACATAGTTTTTGCGCTATCTAAATCACAGCCCGTTCTAGTGAACCTACAAAGAGGTCATGGATGCTAACAAAAAAATTTGGAGTTTTACGCATGTATAAGAATAAAATCACGCGCGCTTTATTCATTGGCGCTGGTCTTTCTCTAGCTCTTGCTGGTTGTGGTGGTGATAAGCCAGAAGAGAAGCAAGCTGCTCAGCCAGTCCCTGCCCCAGCTCCTGAAGCGAAGTCTGATTCTTCAGAACCAAAACTGGCTGCGGTTCAAGAATTAGTGCGTGGTAATGGTACAGAAGTAGCGACAATCGACCCTCACAAATCTCAAGGTGTTCCTGAATCTCACGTGATTCGCGACCTACTTGAAGGCCTTGTAAACCAAGACGAAAACGGTAAGACCATCCCTGGTGTTGCAGAGTCTTGGGAAACGGAAGACAACAAAACATTCACTTTCCACCTACGCAAAGACGCAAAATGGTCTAACGGCGATCCTGTAACTGCTGGCGATTTCGTTTATAGCTTCCAGCGTGCCGTCGACCCTGCAACTGCGTCTCCATACGCTTGGTACATGGAATACACCAAGATGAAGAATGCTAAAGACATTGTTGCGGGTAAAATAGACAAGAGCAAACTGGGTGTTAAAGCCGTTGATGACCATACTTTGGTTGTTGAGCTTGATACTGCAGTACCGTACTTCGTAATGATGATGGGCCACACAACGGTTAAGCCAGTTCACCAAGCTACTGTTGAAAAATTCGGTGATCAGTGGACCAAGCCAGAGAACTTTGTAGGTAACGGCGCATATGTTGTTGATAACTGGGTTGTAAACGAGCGCTTGGTATTGAAGCGTAACGAGCAATACTGGGATAACGAGAACACAACGCTAAATCAAGTGACTTTCCTACCTATCGAAAACCAGGTAGCGGAAATGAACCGTTTCCTAGCAGGTGAAATCGACTTTACCAATGAACTGCCAACTGAGCACTTCAAGCGTCTGCAAAAAGAACATCCAGAAGAAGTTTCTGTAACGGGTAACCTATGTACCTACTACTACCTGTTCAACACCAAGAAAGAGCCGTTTGATGATGTTCGCGTTCGTAAAGCGATCTCTTACGCAATTGACCGTAACATCGTAACGGATGCGATCCTAGCTCAAGGTCAAAAGCCAGCTTATTTCCTCACGCCTGAAATCACAGCAGGCTTCAACCCTGAAATGCCAGCTTACGGCAAGATGACTCAGGCAGAACGTGATGCAGAAGCTGCACGTCTTCTAGAAGAAGCCGGTTACGGTAAAGATAACCCACTGAAATTTAACCTTCTTTACAACACTTCAGAGAACCACAAGAAAATTGCGGTTGCTCTAGGTTCAATGTGGAAGAAGACGTTGGGTCTTGACGTAACACTAGAAAACCAAGAGTGGAAAACCTACCTATCTTCTAAAGATGCAGGTGACTTCGAAGTGGCTCGTGCAGGTTGGTGTGGTGACTACAACGAAGCTTCATCATTCCTAACGCTAATGATGAGTAATAACACCACTGGTGGTATTCACTACGATAGCAAAGAGTACGACGAGATCATGAACAAAGCATTCGCTTCTACATCAGACGAAGAGCGCCAAGCACTATATGCGGAAGCTGAGAAGTTGATGGCGAAGGATATGCCTATTGCACCTATCTACCAGTACGTGAAATCACGTCTACTGTCTCCTAAAGTTGGTGGCTTCCCAGCTAACAACGCAGAAGAAAAGATCTACTCTAAAGACCTATACATCACTGAGTAAATCTCAATCAGATAGAATTATAAAAAATCAGGCACTGCATGTGAGAAATCGCATGTAGTGCCTATGTTGTGTCCAAAATTTGGACATTTGGTTTTAAATTACACTGTCACAGACTGAAAGAGTGAGTTTATGCTTAAATTCATCGCAAAAAGGATATTTGAGGCGATCCCAACCATGTTGGTTTTGATCACCGTATCTTTCTTTCTTATGCGTTTTGCTCCGGGAAATCCATTCTCGACAGAGCGTCCATTACCACCAGAAGTTATGGCGAACATCGAAGCTAAATATGGCCTGGATAAGCCTGTATTCGAGCAATACACGACTTACTTGTTTAACGTTGTCCAAGGCGACTTTGGACCGTCATTTAAGTACCTGGATTACTCGGTTAACGAGCTGATTTCTGTTGCGTTACCGGTATCGGCAAAAGTTGGTTTCATTGCCTTTATCTTCACCCTGATTATGGGGGTGACGGTCGGCACAATAGCCGCGTTAAAACAGAATACCTGGATCGATTACACCATTATGTCAACGGCGATGTTAGGCGTTGTCATGCCATCATTCGTATTGGCACCAGCACTTATCTACCTATTCTCCCTTCACTGGCATATTTTCCCTGCGGGTGGATGGAACGACGGTGGCTTCAAGTACCTCGTACTTCCTGTGATTGGTATGTCACTGCTTTACGTGGCGACGTTTGCGCGTATTACCCGTGGCTCAATGATCGAGACATTAAACAGTAACTTTATCCGAACTGCTCGCGCGAAGGGTCTAAGCTACCGTTACATTATTCTTAAGCACGCGCTTAAGCCAGCACTGCTCCCTGTCGTTTCTTACATGGGTCCTGCTTTCGTAGGTATCATTACCGGTTCTGTTGTTATCGAAACCATCTTTGGTCTACCAGGCATTGGTAAACTGTTCGTTAACGCCGCATTCAACCGTGACTACTCGTTAGTAATGGGTGTAACCATTTTAATTGGTTTCCTATTCATCTTATTCAACGCGATTGTCGATATTCTACTTGCAATGATTGACCCGAAAATTCGCTACTAACAGGGAAGTTTGGTTATGTTAACGAAAAAAGAAAACCTTGAAGCGATTGAAAAATTCTCTGAGAACTTAGAGATTGAGGGTCGCAGTCTTTGGCAGGATGCTCGTATCCGCTTTATGCGTAACAAAGCAGCAATGGTGAGTTTATTTATCCTGGCTCTAATGACGTTGGCGGTGATTGTTCTGCCAATGATCGCACCTTATGCATTTGATGATACAGACTGGTACGCAATGCACGTTGCACCTAACGCTGACCACTGGTTTGGTACTGACAGCTTAGGTCGCGACTTGTACGTTCGTACGTTGATCGGTGGCCGAATCTCCCTAATGGTAGGGGTGATGGGTGCATTCGTAGCAGTATTGATTGGTACGCTTTACGGCGCAGCATCTGGCTTCATTGGCGGTAAAGTTGACCGTATCATGATGCGTATCCTTGAGATCCTATACGCGGTACCGTTTATGTTCCTAGTTATCGTACTAGTAACCTTCTTCGGCCGTAACATTATTCTTATCTTCGTAGCGATCGGTGCAATCGCATGGCTGGATATGGCACGTATCGTACGTGGCCAAACGCTCAGCCTACGTAGTAAAGAGTTCATCGAAGCGGCTCACGTTTGTGGTGTCAGTAACTGGAAGATCATTACTCGCCATATCGTACCGAACGTATTGGGTATCGTAGCAGTTTACTCTACGCTGCTTATTCCAAGCATGATTCTGACAGAGTCATTCTTATCGTTCCTTGGTCTTGGTGTTCAGGAACCAATGACAAGTTGGGGAGCACTTCTACAAGAAGGTGCACAGACAATGGAAGTAGCAATCTGGCAATTGGCATTCCCTGCCGCGTTCATGGTTGTGACTCTGTTCTGCTTCAACTACGTTGGTGACGGCCTGCGCGACGCGCTGGATCCAAAAGACAGATAACTAAAGATAGATTAAGGAAGCAACGATGAGCTTACTAGATGTCCAAGATCTGCGCGTCGAATTTACCACTCAAGATGGTATTGTAACCGCAGTAAACGATCTGAACTTCTCACTGAACCAAGGTGAAACCTTAGGTATTGTAGGTGAGTCTGGTTCAGGTAAATCACAGACCGTATTCGCAATTATGGGTCTGTTGGCTAAGAACGGTATTATCTCAGGTAGCGCGAAGTTTGAAGGCAAAGAGATCTTAAACTTGCCTGAAAAAGAACTGAACAAAGTTCGTGCGGAACAGATCGCGATGATCTTCCAGGACCCAATGACCTCACTGAACCCTTACATGAAAGTCAGTGACCAGTTAATGGAAGTGCTAATGCTGCACAAGGGCATGGGCAAAGCGGAAGCGTTCGAAGAGTCAGTACGCATGCTGGAAGCGGTGAAAATTCCAGAAGCGCGTAAGCGTATTACCATGTACCCGCACGAGTTTTCGGGCGGTATGCGTCAGCGTGTAATGATCGCAATGGCACTACTGTGTCGTCCTAAACTGCTGATTGCTGATGAACCAACTACGGCACTGGACGTAACGGTTCAAGCGCAAATCATGGACCTGCTGAACGAACTGAAAGACGAATTTAATACTGCAATCATTATGATCACGCACGACCTTGGTGTTGTTGCGGGTTCTTGTGACAAAGTGTTGGTGATGTACGCTGGCCGTACAATGGAATACGGAACGGTTGATGAAATCTTCTACAATCCTAGTCACCCATACGCAGAAGGCCTGCTGAAGGCGATTCCTCGTTTAGATACTGAAGGTGAGATCCTGCCAACCATTCCGGGCAACCCACCAAACTTACTTCGTCTACCACCTGGCTGTCCTTATCAGGAACGTTGCCATCGCGTGATGAACCGTTGTAAGCAAGAAGCGCCAATCCTGACACCATTTGGTGATGGTCGTCAGCGCGCATGTTTTTCTGAATGGGAGGCTTGGAAAAAATGAGTGCAGATAAATCATTACTATTAGATGTTAAAGATCTTAAAGTTCACTTTAGCATCGCAGCAAAATCGGCATGGCCTTGGACTAAGCCTTCAAATCTAAAAGCCGTCGATGGCGTGAATGTCCGTCTGTACGAAGGCGAGACGCTAGGTGTTGTAGGGGAGTCAGGTTGTGGTAAGTCGACGTTTGCACGCGCAATTATCGGCTTAGTAGAAGCCACTGACGGTGAAGTCGTTTGGTTGGGTCAAGACCTGACCAAGATGAAAGATGTACAGCGCCGTGAAACGCGCAAAGAGATCCAAATGATTTTCCAGGATCCTTTAGCGTCACTCAACCCGCGTATGACCGTCGGCGACATCATCGCTGAACCACTAGAAACCTTTTATCCAGAGCTTTCAAAGCAAGAAGTGAAAGATCGTGTTAAAGAGATGATGGCGAAAGTGGGTCTGCTACCTAACGTGATCAACCGTTATCCGCATGAATTCTCTGGTGGTCAGTGTCAGCGTATTGGTATTGCACGTGCGCTTATCTTGAAGCCAAAAATGATCATCTGTGATGAGCCGGTATCTGCACTGGATGTATCAATTCAGGCTCAGGTAGTGAACCTACTTAAAGAAATCCAAAAAGAGTTGGGTCTTTCTTTGGTATTTATCGCGCACGACTTGTCAGTGGTAAAACACATTTCTGATCGTGTGCTGGTGATGTACCTGGGTAATGCGGTAGAGCTAGGTGAGGCGGACGCACTATTTGCTGACCCGAAACACCCATACACTCGTGCGTTGATGTCGGCAGTACCAATTCCAGATCCAAAGATTGAGCGCAGTAAGAAAATCCAGATGCTGGAAGGTGATCTACCATCACCAATCAGCCCACCGTCGGGTTGTGTATTCCGCACTCGTTGCCCGCAAGCAACGGAAGAGTGTGCAAAGACCAAACCGACAATCCAGGGTAACGACGTTCACGCGGTATCTTGTCTACACGTTCATGTATAAGTTATTCAGCCTGTGACGGGCTTAAGCGCGGCTCTTTCGTTAGGGCCGCGCTTTTTTTATTGTCTTCGATTGGGCACTTATTCAAATTTCTTGAACGTCATGTCCGAAGCCCGGCTGTTTTCTGTTCGTTACGAATCGCTAATATAGAGGAAAATAGAACGAGAGGAGAGCGAAGATGGGTAAATTGGTCGAAGGTGTTTGGCACGACGTCTGGTACGATACGAAATCAAGCGGTGGTAAATTTGTCCGCGAAGATGCAGGATTTCGCAATTGGATCAAGAATGAGCCGGATGCAGATTTCCAACCAGAATCTGGCCGTTATCACTTGTATGTTTCTCTTGCTTGTCCCTGGGCGCACCGAACGCTTATTTTCAGAAAACTCAAAGGGCTAGAGCCACATATTGATGTCACGGTTGTGTGCCCCGACATGCTTAGTCAAGGTTGGCAAATGGGCTTACCTGAGCCACTGTTTGGTCATACGCGTATGCATCAAATTTATACCCAGGCGAAACCAGATTACACGGGGCGTGTGACCGTTCCAGTCCTATGGGATAAAAAAACCAACACGATTGTATCTAATGAATCTTCCGAGATTATCCGTATGTTCAACTCAGCATTTAATGAATTAACGAGTAATGACGACGATTACTATCCAGAGCAGTTACAAACAGCTATCGATGAGTGGAACGATTTTATTTATCCGAATGTGAATAATGGTGTGTATCGCTGTGGATTTGCAACGACTCAGGAAGCTTATGAAGAAGCCTTTGATTCACTGTTTTCTGCGCTTGATAAAATTGATGCACATCTGGGCACGCATCGTTATTTAACCGGTAATCAGATTACCGAGGCGGATTGGCGTCTGTTTACAACACTAATACGTTTTGATGCTGTGTATGTTGGTCACTTTAAATGCAATAAAAAACGCATTGCGGATTACTCTAATATCCAAGGCTACTTAAAAGAGTTGTATCAAGTTGATGGGGTGGCAGAGACAACTGATTTCTACCATATCAAACGTCATTATTACTTCAGCCATACAGGAATTAACCCGACACAGGTTGTTCCAAAAGGCCCTGAGTTAGATTTAGAGTCGTCACACGGGCGCGAACAACTTTCAAATTAGTCTTTCTCAAAGAGCGTCACTTATGTGGCGCTTTTTCATCTCCTAACCGAGAGTATATGCGTTTAGGCGCATTTTTATTGGTTATTCCCCTTGGCATCACAGATAATTCCGGCACATGGCATAAACTAATGATATAGAACCGATCTTTTAACGAGGTGAGGTATGGATATCAGCGAGTTTGCATCTGGTGAGCATCAAATCTGGAATTTGCTTATTGCGCTTCTCTTAGGGGCGATTGTTGGCATTCAGCGTGGCTGGGTTAAGCGGAATAGTGTCGAAGGCAGTCGTGTCGCAGGTATCCGTACTTATTCTTTGGTGGGATTGCTTGGTGGTCTGGTTGCGATACTTGCGAGTCACTATTCGCCTTTGCTTCTCGGTTTTGCGTTGATCGCCCTGGTGATTTTGGCGTGTATTGCGTTTTTTGTGAAGCAAAAGAACAGCGGTGATGTCAGTATTACGGGTTTAGTGAGCCTGTTGGTGACGTTTGTTTTAGGCAGTCTAGCTGTCGCCGGTGAAGCGGTGCTTGCTGCATCTGCCGCCGTGATCACAGCTCTGGTGCTGGATAATAAGAAAGAGCTCCACGAGGCATTGCAAAAGCTACAAGAGTACGAACTGGATGCGGCCCTAAGTTTACTTCTCATCTCTATCGTTTTACTACCACTCTTACCCAATAAAACGTATGGTCCTTGGAACGCGCTAAATCCTTACGAGATATGGTGGATGGTCGTATTGATCGCCAGTATTTCTTTTGTCGGCTATTTTGCGATTAAGATTGGAGGGGCGAGGAGGGGGATCTTATTTACGTCCGTGTTTGCTGGTTTAAGCTCTTCGACGGCACTGACTCTGCAATTTTCTCATCTGTCACGCGAACAACCTACAATCAGCCCACTGCTCGCAAGTGGTATTTTGATCAGTTGTGGCACCATGTTTCCACGACTACTGATTGTATTGTCCGTCATTAACCCGCCACTGGTGAAAATACTCTGGCCAATTGTACTGGCAATGATGATAGCGCTTTACTTACCTGCCTGGTGGATATGGAGAAACAGCCAAACCGAAAAGATTGAGCAATCGAACAAGCAAAGTAACCCGCTTGCCCTACAATCCGCTCTGTTTTTTGGGGTGATACTGGCGGTGATCATGTTGCTCTCACATGCGCTCTCAGAGTGGTTTGGCGATGCTGGTGTTCTGATTCTTGCAGCGGTATCAGGGATCACAGATGTGGATGCCATTTCTCTTGCTCTTGGCCGTCAAAGCGTCCAGTACATGAGTGTGACGACAGCGGCGCTGGGTATCATCATCGCCGCATCTGTGAATACGATAGTAAAAATGGGCATGGTGATGGCTTTAGGTGAGAGGAGGCTATGGCACCGGGTTGCCCCTGTGATGATCGGGTGTGTAATTGTTGGTGGGCTGATGTTCGTCGCTATCGGATATTAACAATATTGTGCGCAACAAAAAGCCCTCGACGAATCGAGGGCTTTGCTATTTACCAGTTTAGACTAGCTCATTGTTAGACTGAGCTAGAATTACTTTTGCTCTTGATCAGCCTGGATAGCAGTCAGTGCGATGGTGTAAACGATATCGTCTACTAGTGCACCACGAGACAAGTCGTTTACAGGCTTGCGCATACCTTGCAGCATTGGACCGATAGATACTAGGTCTGCTGAACGTTGTACCGCTTTGTAAGTCGTGTTACCCGTGTTTAGATCTGGGAATACGAATACTGTTGCTTTACCTGCTACTGGAGAGTTTGGCGCTTTAGAAGCCGCTACGTTTTCCATGATCGCTGCATCGTACTGTAGAGGGCCGTCGATGATTAGGTCAGGACGTTTCTCTTGAGCCAGTTTGGTTGCTTCACGTACTTTGTCTACGTCTGCACCTTTACCAGATTCACCAGTAGAGTAAGAGATCATTGCTACGCGAGGTTCAATACCGAACGCTGCTGCTGAGTCAGCAGACTGGATCGCGATTTCAGCAAGCTGTTCTGCTGTTGGATCAGGGTTGATTGCACAGTCACCGTAAACCAGAACTTGATCAGGCAGAAGCATGAAAAATACGGAAGAAACGATAGACGCGTTAGGTGCCGTCTTAATGATTTGGAACGGAGGAACGATAGTGTTCGCTGTGGTATGAACCGCACCAGAAACCAGACCGTCAACTTCGTCGTTCTCAAGCATCATTGTGCCTAGGAATACTGAGTCTTGTAGTTTCTCGCGAGCAACCACTTCAGTCATGCCTTTCGCACCACGTAGCTCAACCAAACGAGCAACGTAGTTTTCACGAATCGCATCAGAATCAATGATCTGAACGCCTGCACCAAGCTCCACGCCTTGCTGAGCTGCAACGCGTTTGATTTCTGCCGGGTTACCAAGTAGAACACATTCAGCGATGCCGCGATCCGCACAGATAGCCGCAGCTTTCACTGTACGTGGTTCGTCACCTTCAGGTAGAACGATACGCTTGCCAGCTTTACGAGCGAATTCTGTTAGCTGGTAACGGAATGCTGGTGGGCTTAGACGACGAGACTTCTGAGTACCTTCAGTCATTGACTCGATCCAGTTGCCATCGATGTGACCTGCAACGTGTTCGTTGATGAACTCGATACGCTCTCTATCGTCCGCAGGAACTTCAATGCTGAAGCTCTGTAGATTTAGCGATGTCTGCCAAGTGTTACCTTGAGCTTTGAAGATCGGTAGACCCGTTTCGAATGCAGGCTTACATAGGCCTTCGATTTCTTTAGGGATGTCGTAACCGCCAGTTAGTAGTACCGCACCGATATCAACACCGTTCATTGCTGCTAGAGACGCCGCAACGATGACGTCTGGACGGTCTGCCGACGTTACTAGCAGAGAGCCAGGTTTGAAGTGCTCAATCATGTTTGGCAGAGAACGTGCACAGAACGTGATGCTCTTGATACGACGAGTCTTAATGTCACCTTCGTTGATGATATCTGCATTAAGGTGTTTCGCCATATCGATTGCACGTGTAGCAATCAGGTCAATGCTCCATGGCACACAGCCGAGTACACGAATTGGAGAAGTATTGAAGATTTCCATCACTTTCAATTCATTTTGCTTCGCCTTGTCTGCATCGTCAAAGATTTCAGACAGGTCAGGGCGAGTGCGGCCAGCTTCGTCAACAGGCGCGTTTAGCTTGTTGATGATAACGCCAGAGATGTTTTTGTTCTTAGTGCCACCGAAGTTTGAACATGCAACTTCGATGCGCTCTTTAAGCTGAGCTGGGTTATCCGTACCAGGCGTTGCTACGAGAACAATTTCAGCACCAAGTGTTGCCGCGATTTCCGCATTCACCTGGTTAGCGAATGGATGCTTACGAGTCGGTACCAGACCTTCGATAAGGGTTACATCTGCATCTTTATTGATTTGATTGTAACGCTCAACGATGGTTTCTAGTAGCTCATCCATGTTGTCGTTACCGATCAGGTTTTCAGCAACAGACATCGCCATTGGTTGGCCGATCTTCATATCGCTGTTGTGACCAACGATAGTTGAAGTTAGATCTGGCTGATCGCCACCGCTGCGAGGCTGACAAATCGGTTTGTAGAAAGAAACTTTAACGCCTTTGCGCTCCATAGCGCGAAGAACACCCATGCTTACGCTAGTTAAACCAACACCAGCACTTGCAGGGATAAGCATAATAGTACGAGACATTCGTAGAGTACCTTTGCTATTGGGGGAGATAAAAGCTCAACTCTTATTCCATGAAACTCAAAGAATAGGAACTAAGCCCCTAAAGAAATTCGTTTGAAGAAAAACAGGCTAACCAATTGGTTAGCCTGTGTATTCATTAAAGACCTGCTAGGCGTGCAGTGTCTTCAGCGATAACAAGCTCTTCGTTTGTAGAGATTACCATTGCTGGAATGCGGCTGTCCGCTGTAGTGATAGTACCTTCGCCGCCGAAACGTGCTTTAAGGTTTGCTTCACTGTCAACTTGGATACCGAAGATACCTAGACGGTTTAGAACCATTTCACGGATAGGACCAGAGTTCTCGCCGATACCGCCAGTGAAAGTGATTGCATCTAAACGACCGTCCATTGACGCAGTGTAGCCCGCTACGTATTTAGCTAGACGGTGACAGAACACGTCCATTGCACGCGTTGCTTCTTCTTTCTCACCGTAGTTGTCTTCAACGAAACGACAGTCAGAAGTTACTTCAGTCAGACCTAGTAGACCAGACTCTTTAGTTAGCATTGTGTTGATTTTCTCAACAGAGTAGCCTAGTGCGTCGTGCAGGTGGAAGATGATCGCAGGATCGATGTCACCACAACGAGTACCCATTACCAAACCTTCAAGAGGAGTCAGACCCATAGAAGTGTCTACTGATTGACCGTTCTTAACTGCACATACAGAAGCGCCGTTACCTAGGTGACAGTTGATGATGTTTACTTCTTCAACTGGTTTGTTAAGTAGACCTGCAACTTCACGAGTGATGAATAGGTGTGAAGTACCGTGCATGCCGTAGCGACGGATGCCGTGCTCTTTGTACAGGTTGTATGGAAGAGCGTATAGGTAAGACTCTTCAGGCATTGTTTGGTGGAATGCAGTATCGAACACAGCAACGTTCTTCAGTGCTGGGAAAGATTTTTGAGCTGCTTTGATACCGATGATGTGTGCTGGGTTATGAAGTGGTGCAAGAGTTGCACAGTCTTCGATACCTTTCAGTACGTCGTCAGTGATTAGTGCAGACTGAGTGAACTGCTCGCCACCGTGTACTACGCGGTGACCGATTGCTGCTAGGTTTTCAGAAAGCTCTGGCTTAGAAGCAAGAATAGTTTCTACCATGAACGCTAGTGCTTCTTCGTGAGCTGCACCGTCGCCTAGTTGAGCTTCGTGCTTACCTTCAAGTTTCCACTTGATTCGAGCTTCAGGAAGGTGGAGACACTCAGCAAGACCTGATAAGTGCTCGTCGCCGTTCTCGGCATCAACCACGGCAAATTTAAGTGAAGAACTACCGCAGTTTAAAACTAAAACTAGCTTAGACATGTATGACTACCTGTTATTCGTCTGATAAAAATCAGTTAAAGAATGAAAAATTAATCACAAGAATAGCCGATACCAGCAATGCTGCGTACTAATCTTGGTCAAAAATTGTTCGAATTCCATATGAAGATGTAGTGATGAACCCACTCATCACGATGACGCGTTCCATGCAGATAGTGACCTCATAGTTGCTTAAATTGTAAATAACGGCAACAATGAGGTTGAGGGCCTGCAAAGGATAGCGATAATGGGCAATGATAACAAAAAAAATTTGAAATAATATTAATTTTCATCAATTTTTTGCACCTTCAGTTGAAACGTTCAACTATTTTTTAGTGAGAGAGTGGTATGAGTAATAAAGTCGGATTAGTCCATAGCCTGAAAGATGGTCAAAATTACATGGAAATCTGGCCGGTTCGTAAAGAACTGAATGCCGTATTTCCAGAGCAGAGAATCATAAAAGCCACACGATTTGGCATTAAAGTCATGCCTGCTGTTGCTGCGATCAGCGTCCTCACTCAAATGGCGTTTAACAACTATAGTGCTCTGCCTCAATCTATTATCGTTGCCTTGTTCGCGATTAGCTTACCGTTACAGGGCATATGGTGGTTAGGTACTCGTTCAAATACCACATTGCCTCCATCTTTGGCTTCCTGGTATCGAGAGCTACACCAAAAAATCGTTGAGAGTGGTTTTGCATTAGAACCTATCAAAGCGAAGCCTCGCTACAAAGAGCTAGCGTTAATCCTAAATCGTGCTTTTCGTCAGTTAGATAAATCCTCGCTAGAGCGTTGGTTCTAAATAAGCGGATAACTTCGAGAATTAATGAAAGTGGAGTGGGCGAAAGGCACTCCATTTTTTGTGCTTATAACTCATCAATCATCCTTTCGATCCACTGCTTTTTGGCGCTTTTCCTTCACTCTGGCAAACATCTTCCTCTTTAACGCTGTTTTTGACCGGCCAGATTACTCTTCCGCGATCACAAATGTTGTCTTGCTGTTAAATGTTTCTTTTCTTTACTGAGACTTAGTAGTAATAATAAAAATAAGATGCGCAAGAAGTGCACGATTATTTCTATTACAAACACAACAAAACGCCTTCCTATTTTTGGTTTGCGAGCTTTCACCAATTGGTTAATGCTTGCGGAACAAGGACGAAGACACATCAAGGAGTTATGATGAAAACGAAACGTTTACTCGCCACCGCGATACTATCTGCGACTGCCGTTCTTTCTTCTGCTGGTTCACTTGCTAACACCGCAACGGTTGCGGTCTCACAAATTGTGGAACACCCAGCATTAGATGCAACTCGTCAGGGCTTATTAGATGGGTTGAAGGAGAAGGGATACGAACAAGGGAAAAACCTGGAGTTCGACTACAAGACTGCACAAGGTAACCCTGCGATTGCGGTACAGATCGCGCGTCAATTTGTCGGGGAAAGCCCAGATGTTTTAGTTGGTATCGCGACGCCATCGGCTCAAGCTCTCGTATCCGCAACGCGCTCTATTCCTGTGGTATTTACTGCGGTAACCGACCCAGTAGGGGCAAAACTGGTAAAAACCATGGAACAGCCGGGACAGAACGTGACTGGCCTTTCCGATTTGTCGCCAGTGGCTCAGCATGTTGAGCTTATCCAGGAAATCCTACCTCAAGTGAAAAGTATCGGCGTTGTCTTCAATCCAGGTGAAGCCAATGCGGTAACTTTGGTCGAACTTCTGAAAGTGAGTGCAGCAGCGAAAGGGATTGAAGTTGTAGAAGCAACGGCTCTGAAAAGTGCCGACGTGCAATCCGCGACTCAGGCTATTTCTGCAAAATCCGACATCATTTACGCACCGACAGACAATACTGTAGCCAGTGCGATTGAAGGTATGATCGTCGCTGCGAATCAGGCTAAGACGCCAGTATTTGGTGGTGCTACGTCTTATGTTGAAAAAGGCGCTATTGCGGGCCTTGGTTTTGACTACTACCAAGTTGGTGTTCAAACCGCTGATTATGTTGCTGCCATTCTTGATGGCCAAGAGCCAGGCAAGCTAGATGTCAAAGTGGCTACTGGATCAGATCTCGTTATCAACCAAGATGCCGCTTCAAAGCTGGGTATCCAACTGCCTAGTTCAGTAGTAGAACGTGCGACAAGCATGCAATAAGTCACTTTTTGTTGGGGCGAAATAGGCTTATTACTTTTTCAGCGGGTGATTCAATCACTCATCACCCGCTGAACCCTGAGCGAATAAATAGTTTATTTCATTGGTTAATAAGCTTGTCCCGGCTTAAGTGAGAAGTCTTACTTTCAGATCCCGATATTGATCTGAACATGCAGAAAGGAGCCGTTTTATGTCTGCATTTGCATTTTTTGGCGCGCTTGAGATTGGCTTGATTTATGGGCTGGTCGCTTTGGGCGTGTACCTCACGTTTCGTGTACTTGATTTCCCTGACTTAAGTGTCGATGGTAGTTTCCCGATGGGGGCCGCTGTTGCTGCTACTGCCATCGTTGCGGGTATTAACCCTTGGGTTGCCACAGGAATGGCAATTATCGCTGGTGGTATGACGGGTTGGGTGACCGCTTTCCTTGCTGTCCGCTGCGGTATTTTGCATCTCTTAGCGTCAATTCTCACCATGATTGCCGCGTTTTCAATCAATATCCGTATTATGGGTAAACCCAATATGGCGTTGCTTGGTGAGGAAACAATCCTGACGCCTTTTGAAGCAATGGGTGATTCAATGTTTGTTCGTCCACTTGTTGTGGGCGTACTCGTTTTACTCTCCGCATTATTTGTTGTTCGTCTGCTTAATAGTGACTTTGGCCTTGGTTTAAGAGCAACGGGCGTTAATGCTCGAATGGTCTCTGCTCAAGGTGCCAGTACCGGTTTCTACACTTTCTTTGGTTTGGCATTGTCAAATGGTTTTGTTGGTTTTGCGGGCGCACTGTTTGCACAAACCAACAGCTTTGCTGATGTCACATCGGGTGTCGGTACCATTGTGGTCGGTTTAGCCGCGGTGATTTTAGGTCAGACTCTGATTCCTGGCCGTAAGATTTGGGTGGCGGTGTTAGCTGTTATCGTTGGCTCGGTACTATATCGTCTTGCGGTTGCCTTTGCCTTGAGCTCCGGAATGTTTGGTCTACAGGCATCGGATCTCAATTTGGTTACCGCTGTATTGGTTGCGGTCGCATTGATAGCACCAAAACTAAAGCAGCGTATGAAAGCCAAACAACGAGTTTCTGACGCGAAACAGGCGGTATCTAAAAAAGATTCAGGGGAGACATTATGATTGAACTCAATAACATCCAAGTGACGTTCAACCCTGGAACGATTCTGGAAAACCGAGCGTTAAAAGGGGTCTCTCTTGAGGTGCCTGAACATCAGTTCCTTACCGTCATAGGCTCTAACGGTGCCGGTAAATCGACGTTACTTGGCGCTACCACTGGTGAAACCCCGATGATTGGCGGGCAAGTGATTATCGATGGCAAAGATGTGACCAGACAATCAGTGGCTCAGCGTGCCACTCAGTGCGCGCGGGTTTTTCAGGACCCATTGGCCGGTACTTGTGGCGAATTAACCATAGAAGAAAACATGGCGCTGGCCTATATGCGTGGCAAAAAACGTGGCTGGGGACTGGCACTATCATCTAAACGCCGCAAGCTATTCCAGGACCGGATCAGTATTCTTGGCTTAGGGCTAGAAGACAGGTTAGGGGATAGCATTGGGTTATTGTCTGGTGGTCAACGACAAGCGGTTAGTTTGGTGATGGCAACCTTGTCAGAAAGTAAGTTGTTGCTATTGGATGAACACACAGCGGCGCTTGACCCTCGAATGGCGGCTTTTGTTATCGATCTGACGAAACGCATCGTGGATGAGTTTGACTTGACCGTAATGATGGTTACTCACTCAATGAAAGATGCCCTGGCTTGTGGCGACAGAACCGTGATGCTTCATCAGGGCGAAATTGTTCTGGACGTGGCGGGAGAACAAAGAGCCAATATGCAAGTACCAGACTTGCTGGAAATGTTCTCTAAAGTCCGTGGTGAAGAACTTTCTGACGATAGTTTACTACTCAATTAGTTGGTTTAGTGTGTTAGCTAACTTTAATCATGCTTAGCTACGCCTACCAAATGTGATCCTCCTTGGGAAATATTGCTAGCTGGCAGTTTCACAAGGAGGATTTTTATTTTCACATCCTATAGTAAAGTCATCGCATATGCCCGTTACAGGATTACTTGCTATGACCCTTCCTTTCATTTTCCATAGTCAGACACCGGATGGACTTTCTTTCGATGAAGAAACCATAACCGTCACGTTGAAGACGGAAAATCTCAACTTTGATTGTGTCTATGTCCGTTCCGAGCCAGACAACGAGGAGTATCTGACCGCAATGCATCCCGCTGGCAGTTGTGGGGAACTGAAACTCTGGCAAGCAACGTTTTGTCAAAATAAAGACAGAGACGTGACTCACTATGTGTTTAAGCTAGTTCAGGGCGCACAACAGTTTTGGCTGGATGGGCGTGGCGTGCAAAAGCGGATGCCACCGAAAGAATTTCACTTTAAATTGAATGTGAAAAACCAGCCACCATCCTGGGTGCAAAAGCAAGTCTTCTACCAAATCTTCCCCGATCGTTTTGCCGCAAGCCGGGATGAGCAAGCGATTCGACAAGCCTATGCTGACTATAATCCTGAGGCGATAGTTAAGCCATGGGGAGACACCGTTGGCGACCATCAAAATACCGGAGCTAGAGAGTTCTTCGGTGGAGATTTGCAAGGTGTTGCGCAGAAGCTGGATTATCTTGAAGATCTCGGCGTTACTGCTTTGTATTTCAACCCGGTTTTCTGTTCTCCGAGTAACCATAAATACGATACTACCGACTACTTCACCATTGATCCTATGTTTGGTAGTAATGAGCAGTTTGCTCAGTTGTGCAGCAAGATACGTTCTAAGCAGATGAAAATCGTGTTGGATGCGGTGTTTAATCACACGTCAGTTCACCACCCTTGGTTCGATGTAAAAATGCAAGGGGATGGCGCCTACGGCAATCCGGATTCGAAATATCGCAACTACTACTTTTTTGCCGGCGACAGCAACCACTACATTGGCTGGAAAGGCATCAGCAGTTTACCGGTGTTGAACTTCGAAAATAAAGCGGTTCGGGATTACATTTATCAAGGCGAACACGCGGTGATAAAACATTGGCTAAAAGCTCCTTACTCAGTGGATGGCTGGCGCTTTGATGTGATTCATATGCTCGGGGAAGGAGAAGGAGCGAAAAACAACACTCGCTACGTTGAAGCGTTCCGTGAAGCAACGAAGTCCGTTAATCCTAATGCGTATGTACTTGGCGAACATTTTTTTGAGGCCACTCAGTGGCTACAAGGTGATCAAGAAGATGGGGCAATGAATTATTATGGTTTCGCTCACCCGGTACGAGCATTTATTGCTGATCAAGACATTACGTATGACCCGATTCAGATCGATGCTATTGAGTTCAAAGAGTGGTTAGATGAGGCGAGATCGAAGATTCCATTTGCGAACCAGTTGTCTCAACTTAATCAGCTTGATAGTCACGATACGGCACGATTTCTCACGCTCGTGCATGGCAGCGAAGACAAAATGCACCTCGCTCTAATGTTGTTAATGACCTATGTCGGAACCCCTTGTATCTATTACGCCAGTGAAGTTGGATTGGAAGGCGGGTTAGACCCAGATAACCGACGCTGTTTCCCTTGGCATGAAGTGAGCAAATCTCAATGGTTGGGTATTTATCGTCGCTGGATAAGCATCCGTAAACAATTCAAATGCCTGCAATCCGGTAGTATTCAATGGTTGTATTGCCGTGATAATACATTGGTGTATGCGAGGCAGTTGGGAGAAGAAACGGTCGTTGTTGCAATTAACATGAGCGGTAAAGAGCACCGCATTGAGCTACCACTATGGCAATTAGGCTTGAGTCCTACAAGCTTGTATAACTTATGGGATAGCAATGAAGTTATTGATTATCAGAATAATCTTAGTTTAACTATTCAGGGAAAAACTGGCAGACTATGGCGAGTCGAATGACAACTTTTTGTTGCTGCATCGATTCGCCTTAATCAGTAAAGAGAGGCTTTAGGGGCAGTGACAGCCTAAGCCACTCGTAAGTTCCCTGACAGCAACTCTTCTTGATATCGTTGAATATGCTCAACGATAGGCGCGGCTTTATTAAATGTGCGGATTTCACGGAATAAATCTTTTGCTTCAGGATAAGCCTGACGCAAATAAGAGAACCATTGTTTAACCCGATTCGGGTAGTACAACCCTTTGTCGCCTTTCATCTCAAACTTAGAGTAGTAAATCAGCAATTCAACCACTTCTGGCCAAGACATCGGCTGGTGGTTGTGTTTTACCATATTGCCTAAGTTGGGAATGTTAAACGCGCCTCGACAAACCATCAGTGAGTCAACACCTGTGGTTTCAATACAGCGTTGGCCGTCTTCGTGGTTCCAGATCTCACCATTGGCGATTAACGGAATAGAGAACCGTTCGCGGATCTTCGTAATGTATTCCCATTTGATCTCTGACGCTTTATATCCGCCTTGCTTGGTTCGGGCATGAACCGTTAGCTCATTGGCACCGGCAGACTGGACAGCATCAACAATCTCAAAGCAGTCTTCCGGGTTTTCCCAACCCAGACGGATTTTAGCAGTAACGGGGATGTTTTCAGGGACTGCTTCGCGGCACGCTTTTACTACCTGGTGAACCAACTCAGGATGTTGAAGAAGTGCAGCCCCACCTTTACTTTTGTTCACCATTTTTGCAGGGCAACCAAAGTTGATATCGATACCACGAGCACCAAGTTCAGCTGCTTTGATAGCATTTTCGGCCATCCAATTGGGCTCTTGACCCAATAATTGCACATGTACAGGCACACCAGATGTGGTTTGAGAACCTTGCAGTAACTCAGGACACAAACGATGGAATACGTGATCCGGCAATAACTGATCGATCACTCGAACGAATTCAGTGACGCAGAGATCATAGTCGTTTATTTCGGTCAAAATTTGGCGCATCAAATGGTCTAATACGCCTTCCATTGGGCCTAATACAACTCGCATAGTTTGCCTAATACAGTTTGGTGATAAAAGGAGGGCGATTGTAGCGATGTAAAGCTAGTTTGTCATTAAAAGACTCGAAGCGCCGATATTATCAAACGGGTATCGCGAGGTTACGCGGACTAAAGCTCTAGGGTATAATGCCGGCAAATTTATGGGAAACCAGATGTCATGCAATACACATTGATCGAAAAGGGTGAAGTTCAGTTAGATGAATCTTCACTGTTCATTGAAGGGGCTGTGTTAGCCGCAAACCTGACCACGAAGCCTTTGTCGCCAGAGATTTGGCTAGAGCCTTTGTTAGGTACAGACTTTAAAGCGATTCAACCAGCGGTCGAAGAGCAGATTCATAAGCAGCACAATCGTACTTTGCGTAACGAATACTCAGTACTTGCCCTGACCAATAAAGATTCGGAGCAATTAGCGGATTTCGCAGAAGGATTTATGTCTGTTTGGCCGCTGATTGAAGAACAATGGCAAGGCGCTGAGCTTAATGATGGTTTACAGCGTATGCTGCAAGCGTTACTAACGACTATGATGCTAGCAATCGATGAAGCTGCAACTCAACAGCATATGCGTGATGCTGGTATTGAGAACCCACCGGCATTGAGTGACCTGATTGATCAACTTGATTTGATGGTAAGTGAAGTCGCATTTGGTGCGGATGAGCTTATGGTAGGGAACAAAGCGAAAAGCCTGAATCCATTTAAAGAGGTTGGCCGTAACGATCCCTGTCCTTGTGAAAGTGGCAAAAAATTCAAGCAGTGTTGCGGTAAATAACTTAGGTTATTCCAACTCACCAACAAAAATAAAGCCGACCAATTGGTCGGCTTCTCTAATTTTAAAGGATCGGATTCTTACGTCTTGCTGGGAAAAATTGCGCAATCACGATAAGAGCAAGAACAGCGAGGTTGCCCGCAAAAATAACCACTAACCACTGTGGCATCGACAGTGTGAAGAACTGCCACACAATCTCCGAACAATCCCCGTAAGCTTCGAACATCCAAGGCGCCCATTGGTTCAGTGGAGCCCAGCTCGGGAAAGTCACGAATACATCACAGGTCGCAAACGGTGATGGGTTGAACTGATAATCGACGTGCTGTAGCGCAAGCAGCAAACCTTTGTAAGCGCTAAGACCCCATGTGATCAAACCTAGCCAGCGGAACAGTGGATTGCTAGGTGATATAAAGCCGATTATTGCGGCCCCGCCAATTCCCAACATCGCCACTCGCTCGTAAATACACATGACACACGGGGCCAACATCATGACATGTTGAAAGTAGAGGGCACATGCTTCAAAAATAATGATAAACAAGAGAAGAAGCAGCCAAGATAAGCGTCCCTTGGAAAACTGGTTTAGTGATCTAAAAATATTCACGGTTTCAATCCTGTCTGAAAAAAGAAAAAGCTCTGATTACTCAGAGCTTTTTATCGTGTAAAAGTTTCTTAATCTACTTAAATATTAGGACATGTTAACCCCAAAAGGTCGACATGCCTTAGTGCCCACCTGAAACTGCTGGGGTTAAATCAGCATTGTGTAGTGTTATCCAACCAGCATCGTAGAAAGATGCGGTGGCTGGCTCTAAGAAGAACATAATCCCTATTAGACCTACAATCGCTAACACCACAGTGTATGGCAATGCCATGATAACCATTCGACCATAAGATAGACGAATTAGCGGTGCGAGTGCTGAAGTTAGTAGGAATAGAAACGCTGCTTGTCCGTTTGGCGTTGCAACAGAAGGTAAGTTGGTACCCGTATTGATCGCCACTGCCAGTAAATCAAACTGCTCACGGGTAATCAGACCCTCGATAAGCGCAGTTTTTACTTCGTTAATATAAACCGTACCGACAAACACGTTGTCCGAAACCATGGATAACAAGCCGTTAGCCACATAGAACAGAGCAAGTTGGGTGCCTTTGTCTTCTACAGCGAGTACCGCATCAATCACTGGTTTAAATAGCTGTTGGTCTATGATTACGGCTACGATAGAGAAGAACACGGCAAGTAAAGCGGTAAATGGCAATGCTTCTTCAAACGCTTTACCCATTGAATGTTCATCAATAACACCAGTAAACGACGTTGCCAGAATAATAACCGAAAGCCCGATCAGACCAACTGCTGCCAAGTGTAATGCAAGAGCGGCAATGAGCCATACTGCGATAATGCCCTGAACCCAAAGCTTCGCTACATCTTGATTTGTACGTGTTTTACGCTCTTCGCGGTCGTAGTCGACGAGAATTTGGCGAACGTTGTTTGGCAGTTGTGAGCCGTAACCAAAGACTTTTAGCTTTTCTACCAGTGCACAAGTAATCAAGCCACAGAATAGAACAGGTAACGTAACGGGTGACATGCGAATTAGGAATTCACCGAAAAACCAACCTGCCTGATCGGCGATGATAAGGTTTTGCGGTTCACCAACCATAGTTGTCACACCACCTAGTGCAGTACCCACACCAGCGTGCATGAGTAATGAACGTAAGAATGCACGGTAGTTTTCCAAGTCATCACGAGTTAACTCGGTAATGGTGTCATCTTGTGTATGATCATGGTCACCGATAGGGTTACCTGACGCCACTTTGTGGTATATCGAGTAGAAGCCCACTGCAACACTGATAACCACAGCAATAACGGTCAGTGCATCCAAAAACGCGGATAAAAACGCCGCGGCAAAACAAAATGCCAGTGAAAGAAGCGTTTTTGAGCGAATGCCAAGTAATATTTTGGTAAAAATAAACAGCAGAAGGTGTTTCATGAAGTAGATGCCGGCAACCATGAATATAAGAAGTAACAACACTTCAATATTCGCTACCAACTCATGTTTCACTTGCGAAGGGCTAGTCATTCCAATTGCAATAGCTTCTATTGCAAGTAAACCACCTGGCTGTAATGGGTAGCATTTTAACGCCATAGCTAGCGTGAAAATAAATTCAGCGACCAGCAACCATCCAGCAACAAATGGACTGATAAAAAAGAAAATAATAGGGTTAATTATTAAGAAGGCTATAATGGCAACTTTGTACCAATCAGGCGCTTTACCTAAAAAGTTTTTGATAAAAGCGTTTCCGAGCGATATCGGCATGATAAATCTCTTTATAATAAAATTTATGAATAGACACTACTAAATAGTGCATAAGTATCTGTTTGTTAGACTTATTGTCTAGTCTTTTAAAACAGTAACTTAGTAAAACAACAATCCTTTGTTTTATTGTAGTCTTGCCAAGTGACTTCCTTTGAACTTAAGCACCGCTCATTTTCGATCGCAAACTCTACACTCACGTTATTAATAGTCAATAACGAAGCGTAAGGCTTCTGACTTAAACAACTTTTCTAATGTAATAACGCGATCGAACGCGCGGTATTATATCATGAAAGTTTTAGAAAACTCCCTTTGGGATTCTAAATGATGACGAAGTACGAAAAATAATAATGTAACTGAAAAAATTGTAGAGCAAGTACAAATTAATTTTTCATATTTTAAATATAAAAGTGTGACCAAAGTTTCGTTATTTTCCGGGAAATTATGGTCGGTATTTTAAAGTAAAAGGTTGGTTTTACTTGTTAGAGCAGGGATATTGATGATTCACTATTGAGACACCTTGTAGAGTTTTTGTTCTATGTCATGAGTGTTTCAAATATTGTTCGTTAGTTTTCTCAAACCGTTAACTAGTGGTATGATGAGTAGTATCGACCCTCAAAAATCAACATTGGATAAAACGTAGAATGGTCATAAAGGCGAAAAGCCCTGCTGGATTTGCAGAAAAGTACATTATCGAGAGCATTTGGAACGGCCGTTTTCCTCCAGGCTCAATTTTACCTGCTGAGCGTGAGCTGTCTGAACTTATCGGTGTTACTCGCACGACGTTGCGAGAAGTTCTTCAACGACTAGCGCGAGACGGGTGGTTGACAATTCAGCACGGCAAACCAACAAAAGTAAACCAATTCATGGAGACATCAGGTCTGCATATTTTGGATACTTTGATGACGTTGGATGTTGATAATGCGACGAATATTGTAGAAGATTTGCTTGCAGCACGCACTAACATCAGTCCAATCTTCATGCGTTACGCGTTTAAGGTCAATAAAGAAAGCTCTGAGCGCACTATCAAGAACGTTATTGACTCTTGTGAATCCCTGATGAATGCCACGTCTTGGGATGAGTTTATCGCTTCTTCCCCGTATGCTGAGAAAGTGCTGCAAAACGTTAAAGAAGAGAACGAAAAAGACGAAGCTAAGCGACAAGAGATTCTTATCGCTAAAACGTTTAACTTCTATGACTACATGCTGTTTCAACGCTTAGCCTTCCATTCTGGCAACCAAATTTATGGTCTTATCTTTAATGGCTTGAAGAAGTTATATGACCGAGTCGGTAGCTACTATTTCTCTAATCCTGCCTCTCGCGAGCTTGCATTAAAGTTCTACCGTCAACTTCTGGAGACGTGCGAAAATGCTGAGCGTGACCAGCTTCCTGTGGTTATCCGCCACTATGGTATCGAAAGTGCGTTGATTTGGAACGAGATGAAGAAGCAACTACCAACTAACTTCACAGAAGATGATAGCTGAGTTTGACACTTGCTAATGAGTAAAAAAGCCGCAGATAAAGTCTGCGGTTTTTTATTATCATTGCTAAATGTGAACGGGTGACGATTACGCTAATGTGAGTCTGGGTAAGGGTAAGTAAAGCGTTTCTACAATAGTAGAAAGCACATGGTCATAGGTATTAAAAATCGTCAAAGACAAATCTGAGGTAATATTGTAGAGCTGCTCTTCTGTCAGCCCTGTCACTCTACCCTCAACATAATCGTGTAGCGCTTGTATCGAACGGACAGCGACAGGCGACGCTATACTGAGGGGCGCAATCACTCCTAATTGATTCAGTTTACGAAGCATGATAGATGCCGTGCTCTTTAAGCGCTCTTGATCGGACTCATCATCAAAATCTCTGATACAGATACGTAACTGGGTGAGGGTTTCAAGGTTGTCGATGATCGCCTGCCAACTAATATGGTATTCATCATGGAGTTCGTCTCTTTGCTCGCTCGCTAACCAAGCGATAGTGACCTCATCCATTAAGAACAAGCAATGACGGATCAGCTTACCATGCTCCATCTGATTTCGAGCGACACTGTTGTCTCGCCATTCTTCCAGCATCTTGCCTACTTTTATCTGTAAGACTCGATACATAGGTTTATTTTCTAAGCGTGACGATTCCACCAGTTGAAGAAGTTTTTGAGTCAAAACCTGATTGAGCTCCTCTATTTCTTTATCTTTATTTTTTTTGAATTGAATAGAGTAGTGTGTCGCAGCGCGGTGACGACGAAGTAGGTGTACTACGTCACGTAGTAGTTTTAGTAACTGATATTTACTCGCATGCTGTTGCTCTCTTTTTGAGGAAAGGTGGTAAATGCCAGCGAGAATTACTATAGACAGTAATGTCGAAATCAAAACAAACATGACTAACTCCTTGTTAGTTCTTAAGACCTAGCTAAGGTAGTTATGCAAGATTTATTCCGAGTCGACTTTAGAGATAAACAGGGGCTGTTAGACCTAAATGGGTAGCTATGCTCGTTTTTGGTGCGATAAATGCACTAGATTGTGAAATTGATCAAAAAATCCCCACCAGTTTGGCGGGGATTATGTGAAGTAAGTCTAACTCGTACTAGTTAGATTACATTACGCGCATACCAGGCTGAGCGCCTTCGTGTGGCTCAAGGATCCAAAGATCACTACCGCCAGGGCCAGCTGCCAGGATCATGCCTTCAGACATACCAAACTTCATCTTACGAGGTTTTAGGTTAGCGACCATTACGGTTAACTTGCCTTCTAGCTCTTCAGGTTTGTATGCTGATTTAATACCAGAGAATACTTGGCGAGTTTCACCACCGATATCCAACTGGAATTTAAGTAGCTTGTTTGCTTTTGGCACTTCTTCACAAGAGATGATGCGAGCAATACGCATATCCACTGCAGCAAAAGCGTCGAACTCAATTTCTTCAGCGATTGGATCTTTGTCTAGCTCAGTTTGGCTAGCTTTGTTCTTTTCTGCTTCCGCTTTCTCTTTCGCCGCCATTTCTGCTGCTGCATCTTCTTTTGACGCTTCGATCATCGCTTCGATGTTCTTAGGATCAATACGGTTGAACAGCGCTTTGAACTTAGTGATCTCGTGACCAGTTAGTGGCGCAGCGATGTTTTCCCAAGTCAGTTCTTGGTTTAGGAACGCTTCAGTACGTGCAGCAAGTGCAGGCATGACTGGTTTGAGGTAAGTCATCAGTACGCGGAACAGGTTGATACCCACAGAACAGATTTCTTGTAGTTCCTGATCTTTGCCTTCTTCTTTTGCTACAACCCACGGTGCTTTTTCATCAACGTATTGGTTTGCCTTATCCGCTAGCGCAGTGATTTCGCGGATCGCACGACCAAATTCACGCGTTTCGTAAAGCTCAGCGATGCGGTCAGCAGCAGCAACGAACTCGTTGTACAGCTCAGGCTCTGCAAAGTTGTCAGACAGCTTGCCTTCAAAACGTTTTGCGATGAAGCCAGCGTTACGAGATGCCAGGTTAACGATCTTGTTAACCACGTCTGCGTTTACGCGCTGAGTGAAGTCTTCAAGGTTAAGGTCTAGGTCGTCGATACGGCTGTTTAGCTTCGCTGCGTAGTAGTAACGCAGACATTCTGGGTCTAGGTGCTCCAGGTAAGTGCTCGCTTTGACGAAGGTACCTTTAGACTTAGACATTTTCGCGCCGTTTACTGTTACGTAACCGTGTACGAATACGTTGTTAGGCTTGCGGAAACCAGAACCTTCAAGCATTGCTGGCCAGAATAGGCTGTGAAAGTAAACAATGTCTTTACCGATGAAGTGGTACAGTTCTGTTGAGCTGTCTTTGTTCCAGTACTCATCAAAGTCTAGGTCGTCGCGTTTGTTACATAGGTTTTTGAAAGAGCCCATGTAGCCAATAGGTGCGTCTAGCCATACGTAGAAGAATTTGTTCTTCTCACCAGGGATTTCGAAACCAAAGTATGGCGCATCACGTGAGATGTCCCACTGTTGCAGACCAGATTCGAACCATTCTTGCATCTTGTTCGCAGTTTCAGCTTGTAGCGAGCCAGAGCGAGTCCACTCTTTTAGCATGCTTTCAAACTGAGGCAAGTCGAAGAAGAAGTGCTCAGAGTCTTTCATTACTGGCGTCGAGCCAGATACTGCCGACTTTGGATTGATCAATTCTGTTGGGCTGTAAGTTTCACCACAGTTATCACAGTTGTCACCGTATTGGTCTTCAGACTTACACTTAGGGCAGGTACCTTTTACGAAACGGTCCGGTAGGAACATCTCTTTCTCTGGGTCGAATAGCTGAGAAATAGTACGGCTAGAAATAAAGCCATTTTTCTTCAGTTCCAGGTAGATGTGCGAAGCCAGCTCGCGGTTCTCTTCGGAGTGCGTGCTGTGGTAGTTATCAAAGCTGATATCAAAGCCAGCAAAGTCTTTTTGGTGCTCTTCGCTAACGGCGGCAATCATCTCTTCAGGAGTAATACCCATCTGTTGCGCTTTAAGCATGATTGGCGTGCCGTGAGCATCGTCAGCACAGATGAAGTTTACAGTGTTGCCTCGTAGGCGTTGGTAACGAACCCAAATGTCCGCTTGGATATGCTCAAGCATATGGCCAAGGTGGATCGAACCGTTAGCGTACGGAAGGGCACAAGTTACCAGCATTTTTCTTGAAGAAAGAGGTCTTGGATCGTTTGCCATACTTAATATTCGCTTTTCTTGATAGGTATAAAGATTTTTGATGGATAATACTACCCCATGAGCTCACTAACTCCAAGGTGTCAAACTGTGGAATGCCTTAGTTTTTTTGGGGTTCTGATTACGATAGGTCGGTGGTAGCATGGGACTCAAAAGGAGGGCGTATGCATCAGTTCACTTCAAAACAAGATTTTTGTCATTGGTTTAACCAGTTCCAACACCCACAGTTGGTGGATAATTGGTCAGATATTAACGGAGTCGTGACTATCACTGCTCAAGGTGGTGTCGATATTACTTTGCCATTCGCAAGTAATGAACTTCAAACCGCGTTACGCGATTGGATCAAGCAGCAGCAAAGTTCTGGCACTGTACCTGCTTTTCCGTTTCAAATTGACCTGAGTGTTAAGGCTCTGGAAACGCACGTGTCCAATGATGTTAAAGGAGTAAAAAACATCATTGCCGTCAGCTCGGCAAAAGGCGGCGTAGGTAAATCAACTACGGCGGTAAACTTGGCTCTGGCGATTGCTCAATCCGGCGCAAAAGTGGGCTTGTTGGACGCTGACATCTATGGTCCTTCGGTTCCTATGATGCTTGGTCAGGAAGACGCTAAACCAGAAGTGCGTGATTCAAAATGGATGGAGCCTATTTTTGCGCATGGGATCTATACTCATTCTATTGGCTATCTGGTGGACAAGTCGGAAGCTGCAATTTGGCGTGGTCCAATGGCATCGAAAGCGTTGTCGCAATTGTTAACCGAGACGGACTGGCCAGAGTTGGACTACTTGGTTATCGATATGCCACCGGGTACCGGGGATATACAACTTACGCTGTCACAGCAAATTCCAGTAACAGGAACGGTATTGGTGACGACACCACAAGACCTGGCATTGGCTGATGCACGTAAAGGTGCGGCTATGTTCGATAAAGTCAATGTGCCGGTGGTTGGTGTGGTTGAGAATATGAGCTATCACATCTGTAGCCAGTGTGGCGCGACAGAACATATCTTTGGCATGGGCGGTGCAGAAAAAATGTGTCGCGAGTTTGGTATTGCGTTGTTAGGTCAAATCCCATTGCATATCTCGATGCGTGAAGACATTGACGCCGGGGTTCCTACGGTTGCTAGAAGACCGGATAGTGAGCACGCTGGTTACTATAAACAGCTCGCAGACCGGGTATGCAGCACAATGTATTGGCATGGTAAAGCCAAGCCAGATGCAATCAGTTTTACAATGGTGAACTAATTCTTAACTACTTATGTTAAGAATTATGGTTGAAAGTTGCATTTTTTAACGAGCGCTCGGAGGTTAATCCTCCGGGCGGCTAGAAACTTACAACTAAACTCTAATTCCAGCTAGTAACTAAGAGGTGAACTCCCTATAATCACGCGGTTTATCTTTTTATGTCACTAGAAATCATCATCGGGTGCAAATTCATGTCTGATAATAATCATTGCGTCATTGTAGGTATTGCTGGCGCTTCTGCTTCTGGAAAAAGTCTGATCGCAAGCACCATTTACAACGAGCTGCGCGAGAAAGTAGGCGATCATCAAATCGGTGTCATCACGGAAGATTGCTACTATAACGACCAAAGCCACCTAAGCATGGAAGAGCGAGTAAAGACGAACTACGACCACCCGAGTGCGTTGGACCACGATCTGCTGTGCGAGCACCTTGAAAAGCTGGTTCGTGGCGAAGCGGTAGAAGTACCTGAGTACAGCTATTCTGATCACACCAGAACCAGTCACACGACGACATTGACGCCGAAAAAAGTCATCATTCTAGAAGGCATTCTTCTTCTCACTGATCCTCGATTACGCGACCTAATGCACGCGACGGTATTTATGGACACGCCACTGGATATCTGTCTGCTTCGCCGTGTTAAGCGTGATGTTGAAGAGCGAGGCCGCACAATGGAATCCGTACTCAAGCAATATCAACAGACAGTACGTCCGATGTTCATGCAGTTTATTGAACCTTCTAAGCAATATGCGGATATCATTGTTCCTCGTGGCGGTAAAAACCGCATCGCGATTGATGTACTTAAAGCTCATATTGCAAGACTTTTGAAAGCATAAGTCTTTAAACGGCTATATCGCTTTATTTTTGTAAAAAGAAGTGGCACCTTAGGTGTCACTTCTTTTTTTGTTTTTAAATTAATCAGTTGCACTACAATAAAGGATAAATTAACGCTTTCATGGAACTGTCAGCGATAGAACAAATCAACTATTATGATTTTAAAAACACACGAGCAAGGATAAACAGATGAAGAAACTGCTCTTAATTATTGCAATACCAGTTGTGCTAGTGGTTGGGGCGATTCTCGCTTTAACGATTTTTGTAAACCCTAATCAATTTAAGCCCCTTATCGTTGAACAAGCCCAAAAACAAACGGGATTGGAGTTAGTGATCGAAGGGGATCTTAGCTGGCAATTTTTCCCGTCCATTGGTCTTGAACTGGGTCGTACGGAACTAAGAAATCCACAAGGTTTCAGTCAGCCAAATCTGTTCAAAGTGGATACCGTGAGTGTTGATGTCTCTGTTACTCCGTTGTTCAGTAAGCAGTTGGAAATCGGTAATGTCACACTTGATGGTGCCGAGTTTTATCTCGAAACCAAGCAGGATGGCAGCAAAAACATTGATGCTCTGACAAAAGCGCAGCAGTCGCAACAAACGGATAATGCTGCATCGGAACAGAGCACAGAAACTCAGCAGTCAGGTTCTGATTGGCAGATCAACCTTGCTGGTGTCACCGTATCTAATGGTTCTTTAGAGATTCAGGATAAGCAAGCCGACAGTTACACCAAGCTGTATGATATTTCTCTTAACCTGTCTGAATTTGCTTTTGATAACTGGACCACTGCAGATTTCGGTATAAAAGGTGAGATGAATGACCAGAAGTTCACCGCGCAAGGTCAGGCGGACTTTAAATTAGCTAAAGGTCTCGCTAGTTATGAGCTAAAGAACATCAAGTTTGATGCCACTTACGCTGATCCAAGCAACAATATCGAATCGGCTAACATCACTTTGGATACTTTTGCATTTGATACCGTTAATAACCTTAGCTATGCCCTGAAAGGCAGTGCTGCGGATATGAAGTTGGACATGCAAGGCGCCGCTCAGCTCAGTATCGACAACGCGATCAGCAAAGTACAATTAGACAAGTTATCACTTAAATCGACTTTTGAAGGTGAGACTTTGCCTCAATCACCAATGAAGGTGGATATGTTGTCTGATTTGTCTTTTGATCTGAACAAAAGCCACTTGAGTTTTGTGTTGGAGAAGCTCACAGCAAATGCTATCGAGCTAGACGGCAAAGCGGATGTGACTTTGAGCGATATCCCGAAAGTTCGTTTTGCGCTGCATAGTCCAAATATTGATTTGGATGAATTCCTGGGCCTCAACCAACAATCTGGTGACAAATCGGCATCAACTAGCGGAACCAGCCAAACTGGCCCGGAAGTAGAACCTGATTTGTCAGCACTGAAGACACTGGATGTTAAAGGTGACATCACGATAGACAACTTCAAAGCGGCAAACGCGAAAATGGAAGCCGTGAAAGCAAGCTTTACGGTCAACCGTGGCGTAGCTGAGCTCACTTCATTCAGCTCGAAACTTTATCAAGGCACGATTAACGCGAAAGCTCAGTTGGATGCTCGTCAAACACCAGCGACATACATTTCGGCTGGTACGGTTAAAGGTGTGAAAGTACAACCGTTATTAGTGGATATCGCTGACAACGATAAGCTGGAAGGTACCGGTAATATCGATATCAATGTGAAAGGCAGCAGCCTGACACCGACCGGAATCAAACAGAATCTTGTTGGAACAGTGGCGATTAACTTTGCTGATGGTGCTGTTCACGGCATTAACGTGGCACAGCTAATTCGAGAAAACTACGCAAAATTCAAAGGTCAGCCAGTTGAAAACACCAAGGAAGTGAAGAAGACGGACTTCAGCGCAATGACGGCCACATTGAAGCTAAATAAAGGCGTGGTATCCACGGATGATATGAAGGCGCAGTCACCACTGCTTCGAGTGCGTGGTAATGGTAAAGCAAATTACCTGAACGAAACCGTCGATTTCACTATCAGTACTTCTATTGTTGGCACGTTAGAGGGGCAAGGTGGTAAGAATATCGATGAGCTGAAAGACATTACCATTCCGATTAATGTGTCTGGTAAGTGGGCAGACCCGAAATTCAAACTGGTATTTGATGATGTGCTTAAACAAAAAGCACAAAAAGAAATTGACCGTGGAGTGGAAAAGCTGACGGACAAGATCAAAGATGAAAAAACCAAAGAAGCGGTAGACAGCCTAATCAAAGGTCTTTTTAATTAAGTTAAGTAAATGAAGGTTCTAGGGGAAAAAGGTCCTAGATCCTAGGTAGCTAGGACCTAGGGGGGAAATACAGAGTACGGAACGCTACGCTGACGGAATACAGATTACAGGAAGAGGAAATTTAATCCCTAGTCTGTATTCCAAATGATCTTTTCCTAGGACCTAGCACCCTAGGACCTTCTTTTACCAATCCACGCCTTTCAAAGCTTTTACGCCGGATTCGAAAGCGTGTTTTACGTTTTTCACTTCAGATACTGTGTCGGCCATTTCAATCAGTGTACGATGCGCTCCTCGGCCTGTTATGACAACAGACTGCATCTTAGGGCGATTATTGAGTGCCTCTACAACTTCATCTAATTCGATGTAACCGTAACTGACCATGTAAGTCAGTTCGTCAAATAAAACCACATCGAGTGATTCATCTTGCAGCATGCGCTTACACTCTTGCCAGACCAATTGTGCCGCTTCGGTATCCGCTGCTTTGTTTTGAGTCTCCCAGGTAAAGCCTGTTGCCATAACCTGAAACTCAACACCTAGTTTTTCAAGCAGATTGCGTTCACCGTTATCCCAAGTCCCTTTAATAAACTGAGCGACAGCACAATTCAAACCATGTCCTACGGCACGGGCAATAGTACCAAAGCCAGATGTTGATTTGCCTTTACCATTGCCGGTAATAATAAGGAGCAAGCCCTTTTCTTCCTGGGCGGCCGCTATTTTTGCGTCTACCTGTTGTTTTACTTTCTGTTGGCGAGCCTTGTGACGGGACTCTTTGTTTTCTTCGATAGACATATTCGTACCTCAATTCCTTTTATTACACCAAGACGTGGGTGTTAACTTGGGTTAGTCGTATTAAGTCGCTATGATAGATCAACAAGTGATTGAGAAAAACCATCGATAATTCAGGGAATAAAATGAAGAAAATACTCGTTGTTTGTATGGGAAATATTTGTCGCTCTCCGACAGGGGAAGCGGTGCTCAGAGCCAAAGCAAACGATCTCGGTATCGCCGTAGAGATTGACTCTGCAGGGACAATTGGTTACCACACCGGTAACTTACCGGACCAGCGTGCTATGTTGGCAGGAAAGCAACGAGGTTACTCTTTTAGCGGCATACGAGCGAGACAGGTAAAAAATGACGATTTTGAATACTTTGATTTGATACTCGCCGCAGATAAAGCCAACTTTGCCGATCTTTTGGATAGTTGCCCTGTTGAGCATCGCCATAAAATTTCGCTGTTTCTGAGTCACTCTGATTCCAATTATGAAGAAATTCCGGACCCTTACTACGGAGGAGAAGATGGTTTTGAGTTGGTATTGGATTTAATCGAAGAGGCGGCAGAAGTCATTTTGAAAAAGGTGTGAATGCAGTGCAGCCGGGAAAATAAAAAAGGGATGAGTCAGACTCATCCCTTTGCATCATATCTTTCTATTTATTAACCAGCTAACAGGTCGGTTGCGACTTTGTAGCTCGGGTCTTCTTTGACATTGATTTCAACCAGACTACCTGCTTTGTCGAGAAGTTTACGACAATCCTGGCTCAAGTGGCGTAGATGAAGTGTCTTGCCTAAGGCGGCGTAACGCTCTGCCAGGGTCTCAATTGCTTCAATCGCTGAGTGGTCAGTGACGCGCGAGTCTGCAAAGTCGACAATGATATCTTTCGGGTCGTCGTGCGCGTTGAACAGTTCTAGGAAGTTCGCAGCAGAGCCAAAGAAGATAGGGCCATGAATCTTGTATTCTTTTGAGCCTTCTTCATTGATGCAGGTGTCAGCATAGATGTGTTTAGCATGCTGCCATGCGAACATCAGTGCCGAGGCAATCACACCAACCGCTACCGCAACAGCAAGGTCGGTAAGTACAGTTACAACGGTTACCAGTATGATAACGAAGAAGTCTTGCTTTGGTACACGGCGAGCAAGTTTAAATGTTGCCCATTCGAATGTGCCGATTACAACCATAAACATCACACCAACAAGTGCCGCGAGCGGAATCATTTCGATCAGTGACGATGCAAACAGAATGAACATCAGCAATGCGACTGCGGCAACGATACCCGAAAGTCGGCCACGACCGCCTGAGTTTACGTTGATCATCGATTGACCGATCATCGCACAACCACCCATCGCACCAAATACTGAACAAGTCATGTTAGCCATACCCTGACCGATACACTCACGGTTAGATTGGCCACGTGTATTTGTCATTTCATCCAATACTGTCAGCGTTAGTAGTGACTCGATCAGACCGATTGCAGCCAAAATAACCGCGTAAGGTAGGATGATTTGCAGAGTTTCCAGCGTGAACGGCACCATTGGAATAGAGAATGTTGGCAGAGAGCCCGCTAGGGTTGCTGCTTCATCACCAGACATTGTACGCAAGAAGTCCACAACGGTTCGAGTTTCAAGATCTAGACCGACAACTAATGCCGTAACCGTTACGATCGCAACCAATGATGAAGGTACCGCAGTGGTAATCTTTGGTAAGAAGTGGATGATTGCCATTGTAAGTGCAACCAAACCAAGCATTAACAGCATTTGGTCTTGTGGTAGCCAAGTGAGCATCCCGTTGATGTCAGGCGCTTTAAACTGGCCAAGTTGAGCCAGGAAGATAACAATCGCCAAACCGTTTACGAAGCCGATCATTACCGGGTGCGGAACGATACGGATGAACTTACCCAGTTTGAACAGGCCTGCTGCAACCTGCAGAATACCTGCCAGCATAATGGCTGCGAATAAGTATTGTACGCCGTGGCTTGCAACCAGAGAGACCATAACAACGGCCATCGCACCAGTTGCACCAGAAATCATGCCTGGACGACCACCGAAGATAGAAGTGATCAAGCCAACGATAAATGCAGCGTAAAGACCAACCATCGGGTCTACACCAGCAACGAATGCGAATGCTACAGCTTCAGGCACCAATGCCAATGCAACGGTCAAACCTGAGAGCACATCATTTTTCACAGAGTGCTTTGAAAATTGCGGAAATTCGAACATGTTTGTTTTAAGTTCTCGTTGAAATGAGTTTATCCCGACACATGTTCGTATTGCACAAGCCACTGAGAGATGGGTTTGTTATCCCTCAAGCAGTGTAAATCGGAGCAATAAAGGAGTGGCATTAGAACGGTGTCGAAAACTTTAGTCGGCGAATGCTACCGAAAAGTGTGATTAAGTTCAAGAATGACAGGTATATTGACCTACAAATGTGATCAGTCGTTGATATCAATGTGAACAATTAAATGTGATATCACCAGATAGTAAAAAGGCTGCCTCTCGGCAGCCTTTTATTTTACGTTTCAGGTGATTACTCGTTCAAACTAGCTAAAGTTTGGTTTCGTCATCGCCGCAGAAGCACTGTTTTTCGCGACCTGACTACCTGCGCCTTTAGGCTGGTAACGTTCCGCTTTAAATGGTGCCGCTGTTACTTCGATTTCACGTAGCTCTTGAGGACCTGGTGCTTTCGTCATTGGTGCACTAGCGCCTGGTTTGGTGACCACTTTAACGGCAGCATCTAAGACAATCTCTTGAGTTTCAGCAGGAGCTGGCGATTTCACCTCTTCTACCGTTTCAGTCGTCTCGGCTACAGGTTCAACAACTGGCTCTGCAGGTTGCTCTGATGCTACAGATTCCGCTGCGGCTTCAGTAGCTACTTCAGCTTCAGCAACTGACGCCTTCTCGGTTTCAACGACTGGCGGCGTTACTGGTGCCTGTTCAGCAACAGCTGGTTCGACAACCACTTGTTCGGTAACTGGAGCTTCATCTTTGACCGCTTCTTGAGCTTTAGGCTCGGCAACTACTGGTAGTTCACGGCGGACAATGACTTTGCCCATGGCCATCTCAGGACAAGCAAAACCACCTTGCATTGCTGGTACTGCTGGGACAACTGCTTCTTCCTTAACTCGCTCTTCCTTCTTCGGCGCTGGTTTTGGAATGTAACGTGGCATCACTTTACCCATCGCCATCTCTGGAGAGGCAACACCACCCTTACGCAGGCGGAATGGGTTAGGGCGACGATCACGACCGCGACGACGGCGCTGACCACTTGCACGCAAATGACGTGGAGAACGGCGGTTGCGGCGTTGCTTCGACTCTGCCTGTTTGTTTTCTTGCTGAGTTTCCGCTGCCTCGACTACTGGTTTTTCAACCGGAGCTTCAACGACTTCTGGCGCTTTAACCAGTGTCTCTTCCGCTTGTTCAGCAGCCTGTTGTTCTTTAACACGAACAGATTTGTTTAGTTTACGACGTTGACGACGCTCTTTTACTTTCTCTGTTTTCGCATTTGGCTTCGCTTTGTTGCCTTCTGGCTTCGTTTCTGTACGAGCTTCCGCCGCAAGTTGCAGGCCTTTTTCTGCTACTTTTGCATTCGCTTTTTGCTCTTGCGCTTTTTCTGCTGGTTGAGCTTTTGGCTTACGCTTTTGGTTGCGGTTTTGCTGCTTATTGCCAGTCGGTTGCTGCTGTTGAGCTTCGTTCTGCTCGGTAGCTTGTTCATCACGAGGCTTGCGACGGCGACGGTTATCACGGTTGTCGCGATTGTCTCGGTTATCACGTTGATTGCTACGACGACGATCGTTACGCTCTCGCTTGTTACGCTTATTATCGCGGCTTGGTTTTGGCTCTTCTTGTTGTGGTTTTGGTTCTTCTTTTACTTCTTGAGAACCACCAAATAAGAAGCTACTAAGTGCTTTAAACAGACGGCTAAATAGACCAGGCGTGGCTTCTTTTTTCACCTCTTCACTTTCTTGCTTTTTCGCCGCTACTGGTGCTGGCTTAGAAGCTGGAGTAGGTGCTGATTGTGAAGGTGCAGCAAAGCCTTTAAGAACTGGTTCTTCTAGTCGCTTAGGCTTCATGTCTGTTTCTACCGGCTCCTTACCTTCCGCTTCTTTCAGCGCTTCCAGTTTCTTAGGAAGTAGGTAAGAAATCAGGTCAAACTCTTCGCCTTCACGGACACGAATCACTTCGAAGTGCGGTGTTTCCATGTCAGAGTTAGGAACTACCGTAATTTTCACTTCTTGAATACGTTCGATGTGGTTAACCGAGCGGCGTTTTTCGTTCAATAGGTAAGAGGCGATCGGTACTGGGACTACCGCCAGCACTTGCGCGGTATTGTCTTTCAGTGCTTCTTCTTCGATTAAGCGAAGAACAGAAAGTGCCAGAGATTCGTTGTCACGAACAACACCTGTACCACTACAACGTGGACAGATGTGGTGGCTCGCTTCAGCAAGAGACGGACTCAAGCGCTGACGAGACATTTCTAGCAGACCGAAACGGGAGATACGGCCAATTTGTACGCGAGCACGGTCTAAGCGAACGGCTTCACGTAGGCGGTTCTCTACCTCGCGTTGGTGGCGAACTGGCGTCATATCGATAAAGTCGATAACAACCAGACCACCTAGGTCACGTAGACGTAGCTGACGAGCGATCTCATCGGCTGCTTCTAAGTTAGTGTTCAGTGCTGTCTCTTCGATATCTCCACCCTTAGTTGCGCGAGCAGAGTTGATATCGATAGAAGTCAATGCTTCTGTTGGGTCGATAACAATAGAACCACCAGATGGTAGGCGCACTTCACGTTGGAAAGCCGATTCAATCTGGCTTTCGATTTGGTAGTGGCTGAACAGTGGCACTTCGCCGTCGTATTTCTTAACACGGTTAATAAAGTCAGGGCGAACCAATTGAATGTGCGCTTTTGCACGCTCATAAATGGTGTTGCTATCGATGAGGATTTCACCAATATCACGACGTAAATAGTCACGGATTGCACGAACAATAACGTTACTTTCCTGGTGGATCAGGAATGGAGCAGGGTTAGAGTCTGCTGCACCTTTGATCGCACCCCAATGGTTCAGTAGTACGTTCAAATCCCATTCAAGTTCTTCTGCACTCTTACCAACACCCGCAGTACGTACGATCAGACCCATGCCTTGTGGCAGTTCTAATGTGCTTAGTGCAGCTTTAAGTTGAGTACGCTCGTCACCTTCGATACGGCGAGAAATACCGCCAGCACGAGGGTTGTTAGGCATAAGAACAAGGTAGCTACCAGCGAGAGAAATGAAAGTAGTCAGAGCAGCGCCCTTGCTACCACGTTCCTCTTTTTCCACTTGTACGATAACTTCCTGACCTTCTGTCAGCACTTCTTTAATGCTTGGACGGCCTTGGTAAGTGTAACCTTCAGGGAAATATTCGCGGGCAATTTCTTTGAGAGGGAGGAAACCGTGACGCTCAGCGCCGTAATCAACGAATGCGGCTTCTAAGCTTGGTTCAATACGTGTGATACGTCCTTTGTAGATATTCGCTTTTTTTGATTCATGCCCTGGACTCTCGATATCAAGATCGAAAAGTCGCTGGCCATCAACCAGAGCGACACGCAACTCTTCTTTTTGAGTTGCGTTAATTAACATTCTTTTCATTGAAAATTCTCGTTGTCTTTTCTTTTATATCTTTCTTGTAGACTTGCCACTTTTTTTCACTTTTTCACGGTGCCTGATCCCATGACTTATATTTTGCAGCCTCCCGGCTGGAAGGGGATGCTCTAGGGCACTTCAGTTATCACAAATCTCTTCTGGTTTCTGTCGGAAACGAAGACTTGTGACCCGCTATTTGGGCGGTAGGTACTCAACGTGAATATGCGAGGAGTAGGGTGGCAAGTGTGTTGAATTCAAAGTGTCTTACGCCGATTGCAGCACCTGACTTTCAACGTTCTACTCACATTGCCTTAGGAGTAATGAATGGTAGTGAATAAAATGTAACCAAACCTTCCTTAGCAGCTGTGAACTATAGCAGTGCGCGTCGCTATCAGCAATCTGCTTTAGTACAAACGATAGAAAAATTGCCACAAAATTCAAATTTCGTAATTTATAACTGGCTGTTTCCTAAACAATTGAATCAAGTAAAGTGAAGAAGACACAAAACAAGCTTAAAACTTGATAAAGAGTTTTAATAATTTAAACAAAAGCTTGGGTGATTTCAGACCAGTTTGCACTGACAAGTATTTCTTTTGCAGAAAGAATAATGTGAAGTCACGTGTATTTACGTTTACAATAGCGCGCATGAGCGAAATAAGAACGAAAGTCCAGTTTGTCGACATCGACGAAGACATGGCAGGTCAGCGCATTGATAACTTTTTGCGCAACCAATTAAAAGACATTCCTAAAAGCATGATTTACAGAATTGTGCGCAAGGGAGAGGTACGCGTTAATAAAAAGCGTATTAAAGCCGAGTACAAATTAAAAGCGGGTGATCTGGTTCGTATTCCTCCTGTAACTATGGAGAAAAAAGAAGACGACGTCGCGCCGAGCACGAAACTTAATCGAGTCGCAGAGCTAGAAGACATGATCATTTTTGAAGATGATCATATGCTCATTCTTAATAAACCGTCAGGAACGGCGGTTCATGGTGGTAGTGGCCTGAAGTTTGGTGCTATTGAAGCCCTGCGTGCTTTGCGCCCAGAAGCGCGATTTTTAGAACTCGTACATCGTATAGACCGTGATACGTCTGGCATTCTGCTTGTCGCTAAAAAGCGTTCAGCGCTTCGTCACCTGCAAGCACAGTTCCGAGCAAAAACAGTGAAGAAGTTTTACTTCGCACTGGTGATGGGGCAGTGGAAGAGCAGTTGTAAAGTCGTGAACGCGCCACTACTGAAAAATGAAGTAAACAGTATTGTTCGTGTTAACCCAAACGGTAAGCCATCCGAAACACGCTTTAAGATTTTGGAGAAGTTCGAACAAGCCACTTTGATTCAAGCAAGTCCAATTACCGGGCGTACACACCAAATTCGTGTCCATACACAATACACTGGGCACCCGATCGCTTGGGATGATCGTTATGGCGACCGACGTTTTGATGCGTATACCGGACAGTATGGCTTGGATCGATTGTTTCTTCATGCGGCTAATATCAAGTTCCAGCATCCTTCTAACGATGAATGGATGGAAATTAACGCGAAGATGGAACCTAAGTTAGAAAAAGTGCTCGTTGGCTTGAGAAAAGCATAGTTTGTACTCACCAGTGTCATTCCGAGGAGCCAAAGCGACATCAGGAATCTATTCACTTTGAGCTCGTTGCCGACATCAGCACCAACAGCGTCAACTTAATCGGAAAGTAGATCCTGAATCACGCTCGTTCGTCGCTGTTCAGGATGACTGATTGATTTGAACACGTCGTTCGCACTAAGAGAACGACGTTAAGTACAGCCTTTTGTCCTTATATTAGAGAACATCAAGCCCCTGAACACGCAACATGTCAATTAGGTTAATGAGCGGCAGACCTACAAGCGTGTTCGGGTCTTTCCCTACAAGCTTCTTGAACAAGCAAATCCCCATTCCTTCACTTTTGAAACTGCCTGCGCAGTAAAATGGCTCTTCTCTGTCTACATATCGTTCTATTTGTTCACGAGTTAAATCCCGGAAGTGAACTTCGAAAGTATCGTAACCTACCTCGGTATGGTTAGTCGCAGTATTATGTACGGCAAGACCGGTATAAAAAGTAATGACGTTTCCACTTTGCGCAAGTAGCTGCTCGATGGCATTTTCACGATTGAGTGGTTTCCCGACGATCTTATCGTCAATCACACAAACTTGATCGCTACCGACGATTAGGCTTGGTTGTTCTGTTAAACAGGATGTTGCTTTTGTTGCCGCGAGTCGCATAACAAGATCGACCGGTTTTTCGTTGTCTAATGGCGTTTCGTCACAGTCAGGTGAGACGCAAATAAACGGTACTGAGAGTTTTTCCAGCAGTTGTCGGCGAAAAGGGGAAGTTGAGGCTAAAACCAGTTGGTAATTTTTCATTTTGAATTACAATTTGCAGGAGCATTTCCGATAGGATAATCGATCAAAAATGATTCTGGCTAATGCTCTGTATGATAAGCGTAAAAAAGTACAACTTTTTTGCCTTTTTCTTTGACTAATTTAGATTTGGAAGATAATATTCGCGCCCTATGCAAAAGGTAAAAATACCGCGAACGGTTGATCCGGCGAAGGCGGCACAAAAACGATTGGACTACGATGGCATCATCCAAACCAGTCTTTTCAAACGCTTAGCGGAAGCAACTGAAGGCGTAAAACGCGACGCAGAAGTCTCATTGTCATTTGAGATAGATGAACAGCGACTCGTTGTTATCTCTGGTAAAGCTAACATCGAAGTCGAATTAGAATGTCAGCGTTGTAATGAGGTATTCACACATCAGTGTGAAGTTGAATTCCTTTACACTCCTTACCTCGGTGAGAAGACAGAAGAGGAAGCACCAGAAATTTATGATTTGGTAGATCTAAATGAGTATGGTGAATTAGACCTTATACAATTGATTGAAGACGAGTTCATCTTAGCATTACCTCAAATTGCGATGCACGATGAAGCGGATTGTAGCGTTGATTCAAATAATATGGTTTTTGGTGAGCTTCCTGAAGAAATTGAGGAAAAGAAACCGAATCCATTCGACGTTTTGAAAAGTCTGAAAAAGTAATAGGTGTGGTCGCCGATTCTTATTCAGGTTTTTAACCCAATAGTATAGGAGTAGGGTCAATGGCCGTACAAAAAAACCGTAAAACTCGTTCTAAGCGCGGTATGCGTCGTTCACACGATGCGCTAACTACAGCTGCACTATCTGTAGACGCGACTTCTGGTGAAACTCACCTACGCCACAACGTAACTGCTGAAGGTTACTACCGTGGCAACAAGGTTATCAACAAGTAAGGTTGAACCTTTGCAAACTATTTCCGTTGCACTTGATGCAATGGGCGGGGACTTCGGTCCTCGCGTAACAGTGCCTGCCGCCGTGCAGGCACTGTCTCATTTCCCTGAGCTAAAAGTGATCCTTATTGGTGATCAATCTCTGATCACGTCTCAATTATCTCAACTCGGTACTTCTACCAGTTCCCGTTTGACTATTCTCCACAGTGAGAAAGTGATTTCTAATTCAGAAAAACCCTCTCTAGCATTACGAAATAGCCAAAATAGTTCGATGCGCAAAGCCATCGATCTTGTTTCAGTACAAAAAGCAGACGCTTGTGTCAGTGGTGGTAATACTGGCGCGTTGATGGCGCTTTCCCGTTTTATTCTCAAATTGTTGCCTGGTATTGATCGCCCTGCTTTAGTTTCAGCCTTACCGACCATCAGTGGAAAACGCACCTGGATGTTGGATCTCGGTGCGAATGTATCTTGTGACGCAGACAGCTTGTTCCAGTTTGCTGTGATGGGTAGCGCGTTGGCTGAACAGCACTTGGGTCATCCTGCTCGTGTGGCGGTTCTCAATATTGGTGCAGAAGAAATAAAAGGCAATGATCTCGTTAAGCGCTGTGCAGAAATGCTTTCTCAAACCGACGCAATCAATTTTGTTGGTTATATTGAAGGTAATCAAATATTGCATGATGTTGCTGATGTCATCGTTTGTGATGGATTTGTTGGTAACGTATGCTTAAAGGCCAGCGAGGGAACAGCACAACTTTTTATCGAAAAAATTAAAACCAGTATGATGGCGTCTACGATAAAGGGTTGGATTGCTAGAAAGTTGTTTTCTCGGCTATTTAATGAACTAAAAACACTGAACCCCGACCAGTATAACGGCGCAAGTTTGCTAGGATTGCGCGGCATTGTCATTAAAAGCCATGGAAGCGCTGATGTATCTGCAATTGTCAATGCACTTGGAGAGGCAGTACACGAGGTCAAACGACAAGTACCAAGCCGTATTAGCGATCGTTTGGAAGCGGTTTTACTCGAGAGGCATTATTAGTCTTCATGTATAGCAAAATTTTAGGTACTGGCAGCTACCTGCCATCTCAGGTGCGTACTAACGCAGATCTAGAGAAAATGGTAGATACAAGTGACGAGTGGATTGTTGCTCGCACGGGTATTAAAGAGCGTCGAATCGCAGCAGAAGATGAAACTGTTGCTGACATGGCATTCTACGCAGCTGAAAACGCTATCGATATGGCAGGTATAGATAAGAACGACATTGATCTTATCATTGTAGCTACTACCAGCAGTAGCCATACTTTCCCTTCATCTGCGTGTCAGGTGCAGGGAAAGCTTGGCATTAAAGGTTGTCCGGCGTTTGACTTAGCCGCTGCTTGTTCTGGCTTTGTATATGCGCTATCTGTCGCGGATCAGCACATCAAATCAGGTATGTGTAAAAACGTACTGGTGGTTGGCGCGGACGCCTTGTCGAAAACATGTGACCCGACTGATCGTTCGACCATTATTCTGTTCGGTGACGGAGCGGGTGCGGTTGTCGTTGGTGCTAGTGAAGAACCTGGTATCATCTCTACCCACATATACTCGGATGGTCAATTTGGTGAGTTATTGAGCTTACCAGTGCCAGTGCGTGGCCAAGATGCCGATAAATGGCTTCACATGGCAGGAAACGAAGTATTCAAAGTTGCTGTAACTCAGTTGTCTAAATTGGTTAAAGACACACTTGAAGCCAACAACATGCACAAGTCTGAGCTAGACTGGCTAGTACCGCACCAAGCGAACTACCGAATTATCTCAGCGACGGCGAAGAAGCTTTCAATGTCTCTGGATCAAGTCGTATTGACTTTAGACAGACACGGTAATACATCGGCAGCGACCGTTCCAACAGCGTTGGACGAGGCGGTGCGTGATGGTCGTATCAAGCGTGGACAAACTTTGCTATTAGAGGCATTTGGTGGCGGTTTCACTTGGGGCTCTGCTCTGGTGAAATTCTAAGTTTCACGAGAATTCAAAATTTAAGATGCACTCAGTGCATCTTATTTCTTTTTACATTGCTTAAAGGAAAACAACATGAGCAAGTTTGCTATCGTATTTCCAGGCCAAGGTTCTCAAGCAGTAGGTATGCTGGCTGAGCTTGGCGAACAATATGACGTAGTAAAACAAACATTTGCAGAAGCATCTGACGCACTAGGTTACGATCTATGGGCGCTTGTTCAAAATGGCCCTGCTGAAGATCTCAATCAAACATTCCGTACACAGCCTGCATTGTTAGCGTCGTCTGTGGCTATTTGGCGTGTATGGCAAGAGCTTGGTCTCGAGCAACCTGCAAATCTTGCAGGCCACAGCTTGGGTGAGTATTCAGCACTTGTATGTGCAGGTGTGATTGACTTTAAACAAGCAATCAAACTGGTTGAGTTGCGCGGTCAGCTAATGCAAGAAGCCGTACCTGCAGGCACTGGTGCAATGTATGCAATTATTGGCTTAGATGATGAGTCGATCGCAAAAGCGTGTGAAGAAGCGGCTCAAGGCGAAGTAGTGTCTCCGGTAAACTTCAACTCTCCAGGTCAAGTTGTTATCGCTGGTAGCAAAGACGCAGTAGAGCGTGCTGGTGCTTTGTGTAAAGAAGCAGGTGCTAAGCGTGCGCTTCCTCTACCTGTTTCAGTGCCTTCTCACTGTGCGCTAATGAAACCTGCGGCAGAAAAACTGGCTGTTGCTCTAGAATCTATTGAGTTTAATGCGCCTCAGCTTCCAGTGATCAACAACGTTGATGTGGCAGCTGAAACGGATCCTGCAAAAATTAAAGACGCACTTGTTCGTCAGCTACATAGCCCAGTGCGTTGGACTGAGAGCGTCCAGCTGATGAGTGAACAAGGCGTAGAAAATCTTCTTGAGCTTGGTCCTGGCAAAGTATTGACAGGTCTAACTAAACGTATCGTGAAAACACTAAGTGCTGCGGCGGTTAACGACGTAGCGTCGTTAGAAGCGGCTAAGTAATTTAGCGTTAGACACGATAATAAAAGGAAAAACAACATGATGAATCTAGAAGGTAAGATCGCTCTAGTGACAGGCGCAAGCCGTGGCATTGGTCGTGCGATTGCTGAACTTCTTGTTGAACGTGGTGCAACCGTCATTGGTACTGCAACGTCTGAAAGTGGCGCTGCCGCTATCAGCGAATACCTTGGTGAAAACGGTAAAGGTTTGGCACTTAACGTTACTGACGTTGAGTCTATCGAAGCGACACTAAAAACCATCAACGATGAGTTTGGTGCGATCGATATTCTAGTCAACAATGCAGGTATTACTCGTGATAACCTGCTAATGCGTATGAAAGATGATGAGTGGAATGACATCATCGATACGAACCTAACGCCAATTTTCCGTATGTCTAAAGCGGTATTGCGTGGCATGATGAAAAAGCGTGCGGGTCGTATCATCAACGTAGGTTCGGTTGTAGGTACTATGGGCAACGCTGGTCAAGCTAACTACGCAGCAGCAAAAGCGGGTGTGATCGGTTTCACGAAATCGATGGCTCGTGAAGTGGCTTCTCGTGGTGTAACGGTAAACACTGTTGCTCCTGGTTTCATCGAAACCGACATGACTAAGGCACTAAATGACGAGCAACGTGCGGCAACTTTGTCGAACGTGCCAGCTGGTCGTTTGGGTGACCCTCGTGAAATTGCATCAGCAGTCGCGTTCCTTGCTTCACCTGAAGCAGCGTACATTACTGGTGAAACTTTGCATGTAAATGGTGGCATGTACATGGTTTAATACGACAGTTTTGGCAAAATAAGCTATTTTACATTGTGAAGAATGGCTTATAGTTGCACGTTACTGTCATGAACTTGTCATGCTGATGCGCAAGATTTGTGCATGATTTAAGTCAAAAATGTATTGAAATTCGGTTAAATTCGCTAATTTTGTGGTTTGACCAGCAAGGACCCCCTTGCAACTTTCAATAGTTCGAATAAACTACGGAATCATCGCATTAGGCGAAATCTGTAAAGGAAAAGAAAAAATGAGCAACATCGAAGAACGCGTAAAGAAAATCATTGTTGAACAGCTAGGTGTAGACGAAGCAGAAGTTAAAAACGAAGCTTCTTTCGTTGACGATCTAGGTGCTGATTCTCTAGACACTGTAGAACTAGTTATGGCTCTAGAAGAGGAATTCGACACTGAGATTCCTGACGAAGAAGCTGAGAAGATCACTACTGTTCAAGCTGCAATCGACTACGTAAACAGCGCTCAGTAATTATCTCTCCCAGGCGGTCTCCTAGACCGCCTGTGTTCTTTCTAACTTCTTCTATCCTCTCATAGAAATATTCAATTCCCGGAGAATTATATCGTGTCCAAGCGTCGTGTAGTTGTCACTGGCATGGGTATGTTGTCACCGGTAGGCAACACAGTAGAATCATCTTGGAAAGCCCTGCTAGAAGGTCAAAGTGGTATTGTGAATATCGAGCACTTTGATGCTACGAATTTCTCAACTCGTTTTGCAGGTCTTGTGAAGGATTTCGATTGCACAGAGTACATGTCTAAGAAAGATGCTCGTAAAATGGATCTGTTTATCCAGTACGGTGTCGCAGCAGGTATGCAAGCAATTGATGACTCTGGCTTACAAATTACCGAAGAAAACGCGGCTCGAGTTGGTGTTGCCATCGGCTCAGGCATTGGGGGTCTGGAACTGATTGAATCAGGTCACACTGCGTTAGTAGAAAAAGGTCCTCGCAAGGTTAGCCCATTTTTTGTTCCTTCGACCATCGTAAACATGGTTGCAGGTAACCTATCTATCATGCGCGGTCTTCGTGGTCCAAATATCGCGATCTCTACAGCATGTACTACTGGTCTACATAACATCGGCCATGCGGCTCGCATGATTGCTTATGGCGATGCTGATGCTATGGTTGCTGGTGGTTCTGAAAAAGCGTCAACACCGTTAGGTATGGCAGGCTTTGGTGCTGCTAAAGCGCTATCTACTCGCAACGACGAGCCTCAAAAAGCTTCTCGTCCATGGGACAAAGGCCGTGATGGTTTTGTTCTTGGTGACGGTGCAGGCATCATGGTACTTGAAGAGTACGAACATGCTAAAGCTCGTGGCGCTAAGATCTATGCAGAGCTAGTTGGTTTTGGTATGTCGGGCGATGCTTACCACATGACTTCTCCAAGTGAAGATGGTTCAGGTGGTGCACTAGCGATGGAAGCTGCAATGCGTGATGCAAACATCGAAGGTACTCAGGTGGGTTATGTAAACGCACATGGTACTTCGACGCCTGCAGGTGATGTGGCTGAAATCAAGGGTGTGAAACGTGCTCTTGGTGAAGAGGGCGCTAAGCAAGTTCTCGTTTCTTCAACGAAGTCTATGACAGGTCACCTACTGGGTGCTGCAGGCTCTGTAGAAGCGATTATCACGGTGATGTCTTTGGTTGATCAAATTGTTCCGCCAACCATCAACTTAGATGATCCAGAAGAAGGCTTAGATATCGACCTTGTGCCGCACACTGCGCGCAAAGTTGATGGCATGGAATACGCAATCTGTAACTCGTTTGGCTTCGGTGGCACAAACGGTTCTTTGGTATTCAAAAAGTTCGCTGAATAACATTTGTTCTCAGATTAACACTGTCTAAGATTATTTAGATAATGGAACTTGTATTCTAACGGCTCGATGCTTAGCATTGAGCCGTTTTGTTTTATCTGATAGCCGCAATTTTAAAGGTAGCCGAATGTTTTGGGTAAATGGAATTCCACAAACACATGTCTCACTAAGCGATCGTTCCTTTCAATATGGAGACGGTTGTTTCACGACCATCCTGACTAAGAAGGGAGAGTTGGTGCTCTGGCCTGAACATATTGCAAGAATGGAAGCCTGTCTCAAAGCGTTACACATTCCTTTCCCCGATTGGCAAGCCGTTTTTGAGTGGGCTGCTGATGCTGCCATGTCAGATGATTACGCTGGTGTGAAGATACATATCAGCCGCGGTACTGGTGGGCGTGGATACAGTCCAAATGGGATAGAAGGCCCAACGGTGACCATTTCTAACTTCCCTTTCCCTGGTCATTACGCCGACTGGCAAACTAATGGTGTCAGCCTTGGTGTGTGTGAAACGAGATTAGGGATTCAGCCTCTGCTTGCGGGACACAAGCACAATAATCGTTTAGAGCAAATTCTGGCCAAAGCCGAAATTGAAGGCACTGATTTTGCTGATGCAGTAACGTTAAATGTGCAAAATCATGTCATTGAAACTACAATGGCCAACCTTTTTTGGGTTAAAGATAATAGTGTTTATACGCCAGATTTAAGTGTGTCTGGTGTTGCCGGTGTCATGCGTCGAAAGGTGCTTGAATTTTGCGTAGCGAATAGCATTAACGTAAAGGTAGACACGTTCCAACTTTCTGATCTGCTCGACGCGGACGAAGTATGGATGTGCAATTCATTGTTAGGTGTAGCTCCGGTGACGAGTATTGCAACACCAAACCAAAAGGTTGACTTTCCGATAGGAAAACTGACTCAACGACTGCAAGGAAATCTAACTACGTGATTAAAAAACTGCTGGCTGTTGTTGTGCTGATTGCTTTGATTGGCGCAGCAGGTGTTTTTTATGTTGTTTCACAGGCGAAGCAATATGTGAATAAGCCGATTCTACTCGAGCAACCTCAGCTATTTACAGTAGAAACTGGCACGAGCTTTCATCAGGTAATTCGCGACTTGGTGAACGCACAAGTTATCGAGTCTTCTGATTATACTCGTTTCATTCCACGCCTTTATCCTGAACTCGTGCAAGTTAGGGCGGGTACTTATCAGCTCGAGCCTAACCTGTCGCTCTATCAAGCGTTGGAGCATCTAAATACAGGAAAAGAACATCAGTTCGCGATTACTTTTGTCGAAGGCAGTCGTTTTTCTGAGTGGGTAGAGTTGCTCAAAGAGGCACCTTACGTCGACCATGATTTGACCGCGCTATCTGAAAAAGAGATGGCTGCTAAGCTGGGTATTGAACGTGAAAAGTTAGAAGGACTCTTTCTGGCTGAAACCTATCACTACACCGCCGGCACTCCCGAGAGCCAGCTGCTCAAGCGCGCGCATCAGAAGTTAAATAGCATCATTGATGCTCAGTGGGAATTACGTCAGGAAAAGCTACCTCTTCAAGATAAGTATCAAGCGTTGATTTTGGCTTCTATCATCGAAAAAGAGACCGCGATTGATTCGGAGCGTGAGCGAGTTGCATCGGTGTTCGTCAATCGCCTGAATAAGCGAATGCGTCTGCAAACCGATCCAACGGTTATTTATGGAATGGGCGATGCGTACGACGGCAATATTCGTAAAAAGGATCTGCGCACTCCAACGCCATACAATACGTATGTTATTAATGGATTACCACCAACGCCAATTGCAATGGCAGGAGAGGCCTCAATAGTGGCGGCTCTGAACCCGGAAGCGAGTAACTATTTATACTTTGTTGCAAGCGGCAAGGGTGGACATGTATTCAGCAAGTCCCTTGCCGAGCATAATCGTGCCGTACGAGCCTATTTAAGAGAACTAAGAAAGAACAAATGATGAAAGCAAACTTTATTGTCATAGAGGGCCTGGAAGGCGCGGGTAAAAGTACGGCCATTCAAACCGTGTTGGAGACACTCAAATCCGCGGGTATCCACGATATTGTTAATACTCGTGAACCTGGTGGTACGCCACTGGCAGAGAAAATGCGAGCATTAGTCAAAGAAGAACACGAGGGTGAAGAACTTAAGGATATGACAGAGTTACTGCTTCTTTATGCGGCACGTGTTCAACTTGTAGAGAACGTCATAAAGCCAGCGTTAGCGAAGGGACAGTGGGTTGTTGGTGATCGTCATGATATGTCTTCTCAGGCTTATCAGGGTGGTGGTCGTCAGATCGATGCATCATTAATGAAAAATCTTCGTAACACCACTCTCGGTGATTTTAAACCGGCTCTGACGCTTTATATGGATATCGACCCTCGAATTGGTCTGGAACGTGCTCGTGGTCGCGGTGAGCTTGACCGTATTGAGAAGATGGACATTAGTTTCTTTGAGCGTACTCGTGAACGATACTTGGAGATTGCCAACAATGATCCCTCTGTTGTGGTGATCAATGCTGAGCAGTCGATCGAGAAAGTGTCTCAGGATATTCAACAGGCTTTAAATGAGTGGTTATCGTATCAATAATCGCGAACGAGGATTTAGATAACTCATGTTTAACGATTTTCCATGGCTCTCCCCGGTTTGGGGTAACCTCAAGGCAGGATTAGACTCAAACCGAATTCCTGGCGCTTTGCTGATACAAAGTGCGCCAGGGTTGGCTGCAGAACAGCTTGTTGAGCGTTTCAGTCATGCCCTTCTTTGTCAGAATTACAGCAGTGAAGCTTGTGGTTTTTGCCATAGCTGTCAGCTTGTTCAATCGCACAGTCATCCAGACTTGCACTGGGTTAAACCAGAGAAAGAGGGCAAAGCAATAACGGTTGATCAGATCCGGGCTTGTAATCGCCTTGCGCATGAGTCATCACAACTCAACGGTTATCGCTTATTTGTTATTGAACCGGCGGACATGATGAATGAGTCGGCGTCTAACGCATTGTTAAAGACGTTAGAAGAGCCAGGCGAGAAGTGTCTGTTCTTACTTGTCACGCCTAATCAAGAGCGCTTACTGCCAACGATACGCAGTCGATGCCAGCAGTGGGTCGTTAGCCCACCATCAACTGAGCAAGCCATGCAGTGGCTGAGAGAGAACGGGGCATCCGATCTTCCTGCTTATGCATTAAAACTTAATAGCGGATCGCCTATAAAAACGCTGGAGGCAAAAAATAGTGGTCAACTGGAAGAGTATTTGACATTCGAACACGATTTCATAGACGCTATGTCATCTGTTGTGGCCGATCTATCACCCTGTGTTTCTTATATGGCGAAGCATCCCGAAAACGCAATCAATTGGGCCTGGTATCTTCTTACTGATGCGCAGAAGGTTCAGTTTGGCGTTTCTGAAGGTGATATTTTACCTGGCGCTCATCAGCTTCAGCACAAAAACTACAACGGTTTATATTCATCAGCGAAGCAGCTGATGGACATCAAGGCTCAACTACAAGCATTTCCGGGCTTAAACCTTGAGCTATTATCAATGAATTGGTTAATTGAATCACGAGAGGCATTATGTTCGTAGATTCGCATTGTCACTTAGACAAATTGAATTACGACGATCTCCACACCAACGTGGAAGACGTTATTAACAAAGCAAAGCAGGCCAATGTGACAGAGCTGCTCTCTGTTGGAGTTACGTTGGATTCCTTTGAAAATATGATGGAAATGATTACACCTTATGAGAATGTTTACGCCTCGTGTGGTGTGCATCCGTTGGATGTAGAAAGCGCATTTTCACTAGATACGCTGCAAAAGTATGCTTCACATGACAGGGTTGTCGCTATTGGTGAAACGGGTCTGGATTATCACTACAAGCCAGATACTGCTGCATTACAGAAAGAACGTTTTGAGCAGCATGTGGAACTGGCTGTCGATCTTAACAAGCCACTGATTATCCATACAAGAAATGCACGTGCTGATACGTTAGATATTCTGCGTAGCGGTGGTACAGAGAAGTGTGGTGGTGTGATTCACTGCTTTACAGAGGATCTCGCATTTGCTGAGGCGGCGCTGGATTTAGGGTTTTACATCTCTATTTCAGGGATCGTAACGTTTCGCCAGGCAACAGAACTTAAAGAGGTGGTCAAAACACTTCCTTTGGACAAATTACTTATCGAGACAGATTCGCCTTATCTAGCACCGGTTCCCCACCGAGGCAAAGAGAACCAACCTGCTTATGTCGTTGAAGTGGCGGCTTACATCGCGCAACTCAAAGGCGCTTCTCTTTCAGAGGTCGCGCAAAAAACGACCGAAAACTTCAGAAATCTTTTTTTACGATAGATAAAAAGATTTCGATTAAAAAAGGAGCGCTTGCTCCTTTTTTCTTACCTAAGAAACGATTTCCGCATGAAGTTATGATTAGTTAACTAAATTTGTTGGTTTTGTGTTGTCAAATTAATCTAAGTTTATTTTGTGATAAAAAGTAACAATGAGCCCTATTTTATTTACCCTTTAAAATTAATCTTGTTATTTATTAATTTGTTTAAAAACAACAGCTTAATGTCGATGCAATCCATTACTTGAAGGGTTTTATACTGTGATCTGTCTATTACTTTGAAACTAAACTCCAGCATCCGCTAGAAACCGGTACCAATTACGCGATATATTTAGAGCTGGAAAATATATAGCGTCCGCTTGTTATTTTCTTTAGAGGCTAGCATTCAGGCTGCGGGGGTGTGCCGCTAGTCCTCTAACTATTCTAAAAATTCTATCAGGAGCAAAACTAATGAAAGGTTTCTTTAGTAAACTTTCGCAATCCATTATGCTGCCCATCGCTTTGCTACCAGCTGCGGGTATCATGTTGGGTATCGGGGGTAGTTTTACTAACCCAACAATGATCGAAGCGTACAATATCGGTGTGCTTCAAGACGGAAGTCTGTTAAACAGCTTCCTACAAGTTATGACTGCCGCTGGCGGTATTGTATTCGCAAACCTTCCTGTAATGTTTGCGCTAGCGATTGCTGTTGGTTTCGCACGTGCTGAGAAAGGTGCTGCTGCACTAGCTGCTCTTATCTCTTACTTGGTTATGAATGTCGCTATCGCTAAAACGCTAGTTGTTGCGAACATGATCAACACTGACGCGAATACCGTTATCCTGATGGGTAGTGAATACGCTGGTGTATTAGCGGATACGCTAGGTATTTCTAATACGCTAAGTATGGGTGTATTCGGTGGTTTGATTGCTGGTGCTATCACAGTTGTTCTTCATAACAAATACCACGATGCAAAACTGCCTGACTACCTAGGTTTCTTCGGTGGTGCTCGTTTTGTTCCTATCATCAGTGCGTTCGCTGCGCTTTTCTACGGTATCGTTCTGACTTTCATCTGGCCATTCTTTGGTGCAGCATTCGGTGCTATCGGTGCGGCACTAGGTGAAATGACAGCATCTGGCCACGGCTACATTGCTTCTTTCATCTTCGGTGTTATTGAACGTTCTCTAATTCCTGTCGGTCTACACCACGTATTCTACTTGCCACTATGGCAGACAGAAATTGGTGCGACAGCAGAGGTTGCTGGTGAAGTGATCAAAGGTACACAAAACGTATTCTTCGCATCTCTAGCGTCTGGTGATTTCTCTCAGTTTACTTCTACTAACTTCATGACTGGTAAATTCCCGTTCATGATGTTTGGTTTGCCAGCAGCTGCATACGCTATGTACTCATTAGCGGATGCGGAAAACAAGAAAGCAGCGGGTGGTCTACTGTTCTCAGTTGCGCTAACTGCATTCCTAACTGGTATCACAGAGCCAATTGAATTTACATTCCTATTCCTATCTCCAGCGCTTTACTACGCGATTCACGTGCCATTGGCTGGTATTTCGTTCATGCTGATGGATATGCTGAATGTTAAAGTTGGTATGACATTTAGTGGTGGTTTCATTGACTTCTCGCTATTTGGTATTCTTCCAGGTGTAACGGGTGTTGAAAACAACTGGTACTTCATCCCTCTAGTTGGTATCGCATACGCATTTGTTTACTTCTTTGTTTTCCGTTGGTTTATCGTTAAGTTCGACGTTAAAACTCCAGGTCGTAAAGGTAGTGCTGTAGCGGTGGTTTCTAAGAAAGATTACCACGCAGCAAAAGGCGGCGCTGGCGACAACCAAAAAGCAAAAGACATGATTGAAGCGCTAGGCGGTGCTGATAACATCGTTGACGTTGATGCTTGTATTACTCGCCTACGTATTACCGTTAAGAATGGTGCTGAAGTAAAAGAAAACGATTACTGGACTCAAGAGCTTGGTGCTCGTGGTCTGGTGAAAGTTGGCGACACTGGTATTCAGGCTATTTACGGTGCTGAAGCAGCTGGTTACAAAGCTCAAATTAACTCACTACTTGGTAAATAATGAGTATTGGTGACAAATTTCGTCGAACAGGCGCCTTCGTTATCGACCTGATGATAGCTAAGATGTTTACTCAGGTCGCTCTGTCTGTTTTTGCTCTTCTCGTGTCTAGTTTATGGGGCGACAAGGTAACGGGCTTATCATTAAATGATGATATTGCTCTGCCGGTTTTGTTGGCAACAGTGGTGATTATGCTGTTGACCTATATCGGCATCTACCTCGGGTACTGTACTGTTTGTTATAAAATGATAAACAAGTCACTAGGTAAGTACCTGCTTCAAGTAGAGAACAGTCGCGGGATTGAACAGCTTGATTTGTCATCGTATTTATCTCGAGAAAGAGAAAAAATTGTTTATTTCCTTGCAACGTTGGGACTTTATGCCGCTTACTCGGCAATACAGTTTTATATGTATGAGAGAGAACCTTTACATGAGGTGCATGCTCAGCAAGCTCAGAAGTAATCAAACTTTCTAATTCAAGCCCGCTATTATTTAGCGGGCTTTTTTACATTCTTAAACTACCAAATTGACTATTCTTCAACTTCCAATCTACTCTTATCGCTCAATTTATTCTCGTAAGAGCCATTTCTCGCCTATGCTTCTGTTAGAATTTTTCATCACTTTATAAATAAGATGATGCTTGGATTCGGTTTTCGTTGTGGTGTTGTAACCACTATGTTTTGTATGTTTATGAAAGTTAATGGTTTTGTAGTTAACAAGAAATGGTCGATCACAAATATGACTTACGCTCATTTACCAGAGAAATTCACCAGTTAATTTGTTGTTTTCGTGATCTGTAAAGAATTATTGTTTTCGAACTTTGAAGGTCATCAATAATATATTTTGAACCATAAAATATACTCGATTTGTGGTTACATCTTAATTGGGTGCTAACATTTAGGCTACGGGGGGTGGCCGTTAGTACCCAAATAATACTTATATACTTATCAGGAGCTTGAACATGTTCAAAAACCTTTTTGCTAACCTGCAAAAAGTCGGTAAATCACTGATGCTTCCAGTATCAGTATTGCCGGTCGCAGGTATTCTTCTGGGTGTTGGTGCTGCCCATCTGAGTTTCATTCCAGAGATTGTTTCTAACCTAATGGAACAGGCTGGTGGTTCTGTATTTGGCCAAATGGCCTTGCTATTTGCTGTCGGTGTTGCGCTAGGCTTCACAAATAACGACGGTGTGGCGGGTCTGGCTGCAATCGTTGGTTACGGCATCATGACCGCGACACTAGGTGTAATGGCTGGTGTCATGGGTGTTGAAAAAATCGATACTGGTGTACTAGGTGGTATTTTAAGTGGTGGACTTGCTGCTTGGGCATTCAACCGTTTCTTCAAAATCCAGTTGCCTGAATACCTTGGTTTCTTTGCAGGTAAACGTGCTGTGCCAATCATCACTGGTTTCGGTGCGATTATTCTAGGTGTTATCCTTTCTGTAATCTGGCCGCCAATCGGTAGTGGTATCAGTGCGTTCTCTCACTGGGCTGCGGATCAAAACCCACAATTGGCATTTGGTATCTACGGTATCGTAGAGCGTTCTCTAATTCCATTTGGCCTACACCACGTTTGGAACGTACCTTTCTTCTTCGAAGCAGGTAAATGTGTAAACGCTGCAGGTCAAGCTCAGAACGGTGTACTAACTTGTTACCTTGTTGCTGATGAAGCGTCTCGTGCAGCGGGTAATGGCTTCGGTCAGCTAGCGGGTGGTTACATGTTCAAAATGTTCGGTCTACCAGCAGCTGCGATTGCTATTGCTCATTGTGCTAAGCCTGAAAACCGAGCGAAAGTTCTGGGTATCATGGCATCAGCTGCATTAACATCATTCCTGACTGGTATCACTGAGCCAATCGAGTTCTCTTTCCTATTCGTTGCTCCGCTACTATACGGAATCCACGCACTACTAGCTGGTTCTGCATACGTTGTTTCGAACACGCTAGGTTTTGTACACGGTACTTCTTTCTCTCATGGCCTTATCGACTTCTTAGTGTTGTCTGGTAATGCTCAAAAGATGGTTCTGATGATTGGTGTCGGTCTGGTTTACGCGGTTATCTACTACGTTGTGTTCCGTGCAGTTATCACTGCTCTTGACCTAAAAACACCGGGCCGTGAAGATGAATCTGAAAGTGCTGCGGCAACGTCTGGTTCAGACATGGGTGGTGAACTAGTCGCTGCATTCGGTGGCAAAGCGAATATCACTGGTTTAGATGCATGTATCACGCGTCTACGTGTCGCGGTTGCTGATACTGCAGCTGTTGACCAAGATAAATTGAAACAGCTAGGTGCAGCAGGTGTTGTTGTTGTGGCTGGTGGTGTTCAGGCTATCTTCGGTACTAAGTCTGATAACTTAAAAACAGAAATGGATGAGTGGATTCGTAACCACGGCTAATCTCAGTTGTCCATGACAGTTCAGACAAGGAGGCTTCGGCCTCCTTTTTCATATTCGTGTGACGTTAAACTCATCTTAACTTTTTTGCGTGTTTCCATACATCCTTCTTACCCATCATTGACATAATAAAATCCTGTCGTGTTTGAATTATGCACGATGTTTTTTTAAGAATTGATAACGTTTATGAAGATGAAATTAATACTGGCAGCGGGACTGATGTCTAGCGCTGCGATGGCGGCTAATGAACCTTCTGATTTAGCGGTTGGTATGGCAGTCGATCAACAACTGAGCGTTGTTGTAGAGGTTGATAATACTTACCGTGGGATTATTGGGAACGACGGTATGGCTTTTGACTACATTGCCAAGCGCGGTACGTTCGATCAAAATGTTCCGGTCACTTGGTATGTCGGAGTTGGTGGCTGGTATGAATGGGACGATGAATTCGGTGTGCGTGTACCACTAGGTGTCAATTGGGATCTATCCCAGGGTTGGGACGTGTACGCTCAGCTTCATCCCGAGCTCGACCTTTACAAAGGTGTAGATTTACAGGTTGGCGGTGCAGTTGGCGTGAAGTACAGCTTCTAATACTAATCACAGTAAGTACGTGGTCAGAAATAGCATATGAAAATGCCGGCTCAGTAGCCGGCATTTTTATTGTTGGTAACAAGGGTTATTGCTTATTCATTGCTCGCTTGATGCAAATGGCTGCACCACCCCAAGTAATTCCTAAGCCAAGAACCATCATGATGATTGCGCTGGTTGTCATTTTGTTGTCTCCTTGCGGTTTACAGCGTTAATTAATAGCCCGAAGATAAATAGCGCAGCAATTAATGCCCAGCCTAATGTCAAATCGTAACCACCGTAGCCGTCAGTAAATAGAGCATAAAGTTTGGTTGCTAAAATGACTCCTAGCATGATTGGTGTGATGAAGCGTAAGCAGATTTCAAACCATTGACCAATAGAGAAATCAGAGCGTTCGTTTACGTAGCCGCGAACTTCTGCAACGCGGTTTAATAGCCATGCCATCAATACGATTTCGATCAAACCACCGACCATGATACCTACGTTGTTTGCAAAGTGATCTACCAGATCAAGCAGTAACAATCCACCGTTGGTTGCGAATGCCATGGATACAACAAAACCAGTACCGATCACAACGTTTGCCGCTTTCTTACGAGTCCAGTTTAATTTGTCGATAATTGCTGAGGTGACGGCTTCCATGATTGAAATATGAGAGCTTAAACCAGCGACAACCAAAGCAAAGAAGAACAGTGGACCAAGAATATAAGGTGCTGGCAATAGGTTAATTGCCGCAGGTAACGTTACAAACGCAAGACCAACACCAGCGGATACCACCTCTGTTAGCGGTTGACCTTGCTCTTGAGCCATGTAGCCCAATACAGAGAAGATCATGATGCCGGAAAGGATAGAGAAACCACAGTTAATCAATACCGTCATAAACGCATTGTTCGTGATGTCTGACTTTTCTGGCAAGTAGCTAGAGTAGGCCAGCATAATGGCAAAGCCGATACTTAGGGTAAAGAAGATCTGGCCATAAGCGGCTGCCCAAACTTTTACATCCCAAATTTTGCTGAAGTCCGGTTCGAACATGTAGTTCACGCCGTCAAGTGCACCTGGTAAGAACACCATACGCCCGATAAGGAACAGCACCATGAAGAACAGAACTGGCATCATGATCTTAGATGCACGTTCGATTCCCGATTTAACGCCACTCGCAATCGCAACATACGTGATTGCCCAAGCGATCACCATAGACAGCGCAATTTTCCATTGGATGCTACCTAGATTTGTTGGTGAATTGTCACCTAACTTCAAGTATTCACTGAAGAAAAATGTATTCGTATCAGCTCCCCAACCTTGGCTGAACGACAAACCAAAGTAAGAAATAGACCAACCAATTACGGCAACATAGTAGACGGCGATGACTGCTGCGACACCCACCTGAAACCAACCAAGCCATTCAAATTTCGAATGAATCTTTGCTAGTGTTTTTGGTGCTGAGCCACGGTATTTTTGACCCATACTGAACTCTAAGATCATGAATGGAATACCAGCAGTGATCATGGCAAAAAGGTAAGGAATAAAAAATGCGCCACCACCATTTTCATAGGCCATATAAGGGAAACGCCAGATGTTACCCAGACCGATAGCAGATCCTACCGCCGCTAAGATGAATCCAGCGCGGGATCCCCATTGTTCTCGCTTCATATTTGACTCCTGTACAACTCCCTAAGGAATGAAGCTCTTTCAGTAAATCAGGGCAATTTTTTAAAAGTTAGGGAAACTGCTATCCGTCAGTTTTTATGACCTAAATTCTAAGTTGTTATTGATTTGCCGTTTTTTATTCTGCTTTACATGAAAGAATATAGAGTTTAACTCTTAAATTGTTGATGTGTGTTTGATAAAACTGAAATATTTATCTGTTTTCACTATTCAGACTAACTTCTAATAATGACAAGCGCAACAGATTCTAAATGTTAATAATAGTATTTTGTCTGGTTATAATCTGGTTAAATTTGCCTTTCATGGATTTTATTTTCACTGAATAAGGTTAAGTTCAAAATAAATCACTACTATATAGCCTAAAGGTTGGTTATAAGGACTATTTTGATTGTTTAGGGGGTATGTCTAGCTTTTGTACACCACCTAGAAGATGTTTCGTCAATGTGTTGCAGTTAAAAGCGAAAACTAATTCCGACATTGGATTGAAATTGGTTCATCCAATCCGTGTCATACTTGATGACGCAGTTGGAACCATCAGACGGTAATGTACAGGCACCCGACGTGTCATTATCAACAACGGTACCCAGCCAACGGAGCTGAGCGGTCAGAGCAAATGCTTTTGTGTACTCATATTCAATCCCCGCAAATGCGCTTGCAGAAAAACCAACCTTTTTATCTGCCCAGTCAACGTCATTATAGGACCCGCCGATCCCCAATCCTGCGTATGTTTGCCAGCCTTGAGCGATAGGGTAGGAGAGACTACTTTGAAACTGCAGGTAATGAATGTCTGCTGAGTTTGACAATTCCTTCAGCTCGGTTGGTTGATAAGAGTAAAAAAGACCCACTTTACCGTTGAGAAAAGGGGTTTCTATCGCCAGAGCATAGTTTGCTGCCGCGTCGATATCGTAAGTATTGGCACTTTCATCTTCTACCTGACCACCCGCGGTATAGCCAATAAATGGCGTAACAGTGATATTTGCTTGGGCGTTAACAGCAATACTCATCAAGATACTTCCAACTAAGTAGCCGAATTTATTCCTCATGACCTATCTCCTTATTATACCTACGCTAATTGTGATGGATGAGTCAAAACTGTGCGAACAAACCAAGCAAATCTTGAACATATTCCACACTGGTGTTATTAATTTGTTACAGTTTATGGAGGTGTCTATGGAACACGATCTCAAATCCGCACTCATCATCGTTGCCGCAGTCTTCGCAGTTATCTTGTCATACGGAATTATTGCGATTACGTCGGCTTAATCTAAGTTTAGCTTTATTTAGAAGGCGTAAGCCGATGATACGTAACAGCGGTATAATTACAGATAGCCATACTGAGCTCGATATCAATGTTTACGAACATTTCAGGCATGGCAAGACTGCCCTTGTGACGCAAGGAGGAGGGCAGAGAGGAATTTTTACCGCTGGAGTGCTTGATGCTTTCTTACTTTCCAATTTTGATCCCTTCGATGAATTCTATGGTACTTCAGCAGGTGCTCTAAACCTTTGCCCTTATTTATGCCGTCAGCATGGGATGGGCAAGGCGTTTATTACCGAATTGACCACCTCGCCTGAGTTTTTTAACCTTTTTCGTTACATTCGTAAGCAGCAATATTTGGGGCTGGAATGGGCGCTGGAAAGAATTCAGGATTTCCCCTACAAACTGGACCTCGATATGGGGCGTAAAGCACTGGGAACGAGAGGTGCTTTCGCGGCGGTTACCAATGTCGAGACGCTTTCCGATCAGTATCTTCCCATGTTGGGCGATGCGTGGTTTCAAACCATGTTAGCAACCTGCGCAATTCCTAAGTTATATCTTGGCCCCGTTGATGTCGGTGGGCATAAGTTTGTCGATGGCGGTGTTTCTGCGTCTATCCCCGTTCAGGAAGCATGGAGGCAGAATGCACGCAATATTATTGTTATCCGAACTGAACCTTATTCTGAAACCGAAGCAAGAGTACAAAGTGAAATCGGGGACACGCCTGTTCAGTGGTATCGAGAGTCAATAAATTCCGTTCAGCAATCTTGGCAACAAAAAGTGAGTCAGTGGAAATCGGATTGGACCTCTTTTTTCCAACAGAAAATTAATACTGCCCATCAATCTAAACTGGCTGGCGAAATGCTGTTAAATGGCGGACGCTGGCTGTTCGGGGCAGATAACTTGTACCGATTAAGCCATCTTATTGGAGAAAACTTTGACTCTGGCTTAGCGGATATGCTGATGATCCATTATCAAACATTTGAGCTTACTCAAGCGTTTCTCTCTACGCCGCCGGATGATACTTTTATTTTGCAGATCGCACCCAGAGAAGCGCTTCGTGCCTCTTCTTTGTTGAGCGATCCCGAAGCGTTAGAGCATGACTATCAATTAGGGTTGCAGGCAGGTTATAACTTCGTTCAGCTTTATGACCAACTGAATATTGATCTCGACTTAGGTGGGCGAGAAAGCGCCTAGTATTTTCACTCGTTTCAGATGAAAGTTAAAAGGGCTCCGATTGGAGCCCTGGATTTTTGTGCTGATATATTATGCAGGCATAATACGCATACAGTTGGTAGAACCAACGACATCCATCACATCACCTTGTGTGATAATGACCAAGTCTCCATCATCTAGAAACCCTTGATCTTTTAAACAGCGAATAGCCGCCTGGGCGGTTGGTAGCCCTGCATCTCCTTTGGAGTGGAAATAGACAGGCGTTACACCTCGATACAACGCGGCGCGATTCAGCGTCGATTCATTTCTAGATAAAGCGAAAATAGGTAACCCCGAGCTTAGGCGAGACATCATTAAAGCGGTTCTGCCAGATTCAGTTAACGATATCATCGCCTTAATGCCTTCCATATGGTTGGCAGAATACATCGTTGCCATAGCAATGGTTTCTTCTGCGGTTTCGAAGGAGCGCTCAAGGCGATAGGTTGAAAGACTGGCTTCAGACATTTTTTCCGCGCCCATACAGACTTCAGCCATCGATTTAACCGTCTCAACCGGGTATTGACCCGCTGCGGTTTCTCCCGACAACATGACCGCATCGGTACCATCTAATACTGCGTTTGCCACGTCCATGACTTCGGCACGGGTGGGCATTGGGCTCGTGATCATTGACTCCATCATCTGGGTTGCCGTGATGACGATACGGTTTAAGCTACGGGCACGACGAATGAGCTTCTTCTGAACACCAATAAGCTCAGGGTCTCCAATTTCTACCCCTAAGTCTCCGCGAGCGACCATGACCACATCAGAGGCCATAATGATATCGTCAATTGATTCACTACTCTCTACTGTTTCGGCGCGCTCAACTTTGGCGACCAATTTCGCTTCCAGGCCTGCATCTCGCGCTAAGCGTCGTGCATAGTGCATATCTTCGCCATTACGTGGGAAAGATATCGCTAAATAATCGACTTTGATTTCTGCGGCAGTAAGAATGTCTGCCTTATCTTTTTCCGTTAAGGCTTCTGCGGATAATCCGCCGCCTTTTTTGTTAATGCCTTTGTTGTTCGATAGAGCACCACCAACCGTGACACGAGTATGTACTTTATTGCCTTCTACGCTGGTGACTTGTAACTGAACGCGGCCATCGTCGAGTAACAGAACATCATTAGGTGCGACGTCTTGTGGTAATTCTTTGTAGTCTAAACCGACCGTTTCTTGGTTGCCTTCACCTTTTGGTAAGTCGCTGTCGAGGGTGAACTTGTCACCCACATTGAGGATAACTTTGCCATCTTTGAATGTAGATACGCGGATTTTTGGACCCTGTAAGTCGCCTAAGATAGCAACCTGTCGTCCTAGTTTTGCGGCAATAGCACGGACTTTGTTGGCACGTTGAATGTGATCTTCGCTGCTACCGTGTGAAAAGTTCAGCCGCACAACGTTAGCGCCAGCTTTGATTATCTCCTCAAGTACATTGTCTTTATCAGTTGAAGGCCCAAGTGTGGTAACGATTTTTGTTCTTCTCAATTTGGATGTCATAGATTCTCCGAAGAATGCTAGTGTGGGACAAGGTAACTCGAATTTAATTAAGTATATGCACAGAATGCTGTGGTTAAGATGAACACGAGCAAAAAGTTACTCATCTTTAAAAATAGACCAGGTGCATATCATCGCTTTGCATTTTCAGGCATCGCCGTTTGGCTGAAGTGGCTTGCTAATTTGGCTAAAAAAATAAGTTACTTTTTACTCAATTTAACAGGTGTAAATTTTCCGTTATTTGATTGAATACACAAACAAACAGGTTTCTGCGTGATGCTTGTCACGGGGATCTATTAATTCACTTCACAATTAGTTCGCAAAGTAAAAAAATTACCTTGTTATAGAATTTTGGAGTGCAGAATGTACATGGCTCAACCGGGCCATATTGATCATATCAAACAGATCAATGCTGGTCGGGTATACAAACTAATTGACTTAAAGGGTCCAATATCTCGAATTGATTTGTCCAAGCAAAGTGAGCTTGCCCCAGCAAGTATCACCAAAATCACTCGAGAATTAATTGCAGCACACTTGATTCATGAAACTACCGTTCAAGAAGCGACCAGTCGTGGTCGTCCCGCTGTCGGTTTGCAGGTTAACAATGAAGGTTGGCAGTTCCTGTCGATGCGTTTAGGTCGTGGCTATTTAACGATCGCGCTACATGAACTTGGCGGCGATGTGTTAATTGATACAAAAATCGAAATTCACGAACTCGATCAAGACGATGTTCTTGAACGCTTACTTTACGAAATTGATGAGTTTTTCCAAACCTACGCTGATCAGTTAGATCGAGTGACTAGTATCGCCATTACGCTTCCTGGTCTTGTGAACTCAGAGCAAGGCATCGTGTTGCAAATGCCTCATTACAACGTAGAAAATTTAGCTCTGGGGCCTGAAATATATAAGGCGACAGGTCTGCCCGTATTTATTGCTAACGATACGCGGGCCTGGGCACTGGCTGAAAAGCTATTTGGCCACTCTCAAGAGAATGAAAACTCTGTTCTGATTTCGATTCACCATGGTTTAGGGGCCGGTATTATTCTCGATGGTCGCGTTTTGCAAGGTCGCCACGGCAATATTGGTGAACTAGGTCATATCCAGATCGATCCTAATGGTAAGCGCTGCCATTGTGGCAATATTGGATGTCTGGAAACCGTGGCAAGCTCGCAGGCTATCCGTGAAGAAGTCGTCAAACGTATTGCTGATGGTGAGGAATCCAGCCTCGCTGAACAAGAAGAGATGACGATCGAGAGCATATGTGAAGCCGCTGCTAACGGTGATCCTCTGGCGGTAGATGTGATCGAAAAACTAGGTGGTTATTTAGGTTCGGCCATTGCGATTGTGATTAACCTGTTTAACCCGGAAAAGATTTTGATTGGTGGTGTTATCAACCAAGCGAAAGAGATTCTTTACCCTGCGATTCGACGTTGTATTGAAGAGCAGAGCTTACCGGTTTATCACCAGGATCTGGAATTGGTAGAGTCACGTTTCTACAAACAAGCGACAATGCCGGGTGCAGCACTGATAAAACAAGCGCTGTATGACGGACAGTTATTGATGAAGGTCGTAGAGGGTTAACCCTGTATTCATTTACATCTGACATATAGAAAGGGATGAAGCGAGAGTTTTCATCCCTTTTTGTTATTTGTCTTTTATTTTTGCCTATTGCGAAAGTCAACTAGTAAAAGTCGCGTGATTTGCTTTGTAACGCTGCTAAGTGATGAGTGCAATCAATCAGTTTGCCAGCAATGACGTGCGTGACTTCTCCCTCTCTCTCTAAAATTCCCTTTACCATCATGACCTTTGAGGTGAGATAAGCTTGCTTCTGAGCTCGGGCGGTGGCGCTCCAAACGACAACATTAATATTCCCAGTATCGTCCTCTAAAGTGATAAAGGTAACCCCCGCGGCGGTACCGGGTGATTGACGTCCGGTCACTAGGCCAACCACGGTCACCAGTGATTTATGTTCTTTCTCGACTAACTCTTGCATGCGGGTAAAACGCGGCAACTTACCCGCTTGCTCCAATAAAGTAATAGGATGGCGATTGAGAGAAAGCCCGGTACTGGCATAATCTTCAATTAGATTTTCATACTCAGAAGGTTGGGGTTGATAGCCGGTAGCAGGTTCTTGCACATCATGAAATAAAGGCAAGTCCGATAGGGAGTCCATGGCCGCCCAACGAGCACTGTAGCGATTGCCCGATAATGTCTGGAACGCATTCGCGGACGCTAACAGTTCGATATCGCGGCGATTTCTCAAGATTTGCTTTACTTCCTGAATGGTGCGATAACCGCTTTTAGGACGATGCTCAATAAGCCGGTTCGCGCTCTCCTCACTAAGTCCTTTCACTAAGCGAAAGCCAAGTTGCACGCCTAGTTGTCCGTTAGGGCGCGGGATAAGATGATGCTGATATCGTGACAGATTGACACAGACAGGCAAGACGTCAATGCTATGGCGGCGAGCATCCTGCACCAATTGGGAAGGGCTGTAAAACCCCATGGGCTGACTGTTCAATAGCGCCGTATAAAATTCAGCAGGGTAGTAGTATTTCAACCAGGACGAACAATAGGCCAGCACCGCAAATGAAGCAGAATGACTCTCCGGGAAGCCGTATTCGCCAAAACCACAAATCTGTTCGAAGATACGTTCAGCAAACGCTAAATCGTAGCCTCGCTCACGCATGCCATCGATAAGCTTAGGTCTGAATTTGGCAAGGTTGCCATTCTTTTTCCAGGCAGCCATTGCCCGGCGTAGTTGATCGGCCTCACCGCCACTAAAACCAGCGGCGACCATGGCGAGTTTGATAACCTGCTCCTGAAATATCGGTACCCCCATGGTTCGTGCTAAGACACTTTTCACTTCTTCTGATGGGTAGCTGACAGGCTCTTCACCGTTTCGTCTTTTGAGAAAGGGATGAACCATATCGCCCTGAATTGGCCCCGGGCGCACAATCGCAATTTGAATCACTAAGTCGTAATAACAGGCCGGTTTTAAGCGAGGAAGCATGCTCATTTGTGCCCTGGATTCGATTTGAAACACACCGACGGTGTCTGCTTTCTGGATCATGTGATAAACGTGCGGATCATCCTGAAGCCGGGTGATCTCAGCAATGGAAAGCGATCGCTGGTGGTGTTTTTCCACCAGTTGAAAGCACTTTCTGATCGCATTCAACATGCCTAATGCGAGTACATCGACCTTGAGCAGTTTTAAGCTTTCTAAATCGTCTTTGTCCCACTGAATAATGGTGCGATCTTCCATCGCGGCGTTCTCTATCGGAACTAACTCGTATAGCGGTCCGGACGAAATCACGAAGCCACCGACATGTTGAGACAGATGACGAGGAAAGCCGATGATCTCGTTCACCAATTGAATAAACTGCTGTCCCTTAAGCGACTCTGGGTGTAATCCGAGCTCAATAATCTGCGCCTGCCAGCCTTGGCTACGATCGCGGCGATTCACGTTCTTGATGAAAAAATCCAGCTGGGTTTCTTCTATCCCTAGTGCTTTACCGACTTCTCTGACGGCGCTTTTGAAGCGATAGCTGATGACGGTCGCAGCCAGTGCAGCACGTTCACGACCGTATTTTTTATAGATGTATTGAATGACTTCTTCTCGGCGTTCATGCTCAAAGTCGACGTCAATATCAGGCGGCTCATCTCGCTCTTTACTGATAAAACGTTCGAACAGCACCGCGATTTGCCTTGGGTCTACTGAGGTGATTTCCAGACAATAGCAGACCACTGAGTTTGCCGCAGAGCCACGCCCCTGATAGAGAATGCCTTGTTTTTTGGCAAACATCACCATGTCGTGAATGGTTAAAAAGTAGTAGTGGTACTTCAGATCTTTTATCAACGCGAGTTCATTCTCGATGGTTTGTTGAATGTCCTTTGGTACACCTTCAGGAAAACGTTTTTTCTTGCCGTTTTCGACTAACGTACGCAGGTAAGAGTCTGGCGTATAACCGTCGGGGATGAGCTCGGCTGGGTATTCATACCTCAACTCGTCCAGTTTAAATTCACACAAATTAGCGATGTGTTTGCTCTGCGCGAGCCACTCGGGTTTGTAGACGCGGGAAAGTTTATTGAGTGGTCGTAAAGCACGTTCAGCATTGGAAAGCCGTTCAAAACCGAGCTGATCAACGCTGCAACCGTGTTTCACTGCGGTGAGCACATGTTGTAAGGGCAGGCGTTCGACCGAATGCATGAGCACACCGCCACATGCGGTAATCGGTAATTGCAGCTCATGGGCGAGCTTTTCACAATGGTTGGTATAGGCTGCATCATCACCACCAAGGTGACGCTGGATAGCAACCCACAAGCGGTTGCTATGGTGCTGGTTTAGCCAGCGTCCCCAGTAAAAATCGCTGTTTTGGTGAGTCGGTAACCACAGAACAAAGCAATATTTAATCGACATCAAATCCCATTCGGAAAGTTGATAGCGGCCTTTTTCGCTGCGCCGTCTTGCGTTAGTAATGATGCGGCATAGCTCTGCATAAGCTTTACGGCATGGGCATAATAAGACCACTTGGCATTCATCATTGAGCCAAAACATGCTGCCAACGATTTGTTTGATATCGAGCTTATGTTGCTGGATCGTGGTGTGTGCTTTTACAACACCTGCGACGGAACATTCATCGGTGATCGCAATGGCCTGATAACGGAAAAAAGCAGCTTGCAGCACCAGTTCTTCTGCATGAGAAGCCCCGGTAAGAAAAGAGAAATTGGACTGGCAAAACAGTTCTGCGTAACTCATAACGACTTAACAAAAAAATCCATGAAGAAACCAATGTTTGTGCTGATCGCGAAATACCCATAACCAGCGCCCTTGTCTGGTGTGCGCAATGTAGTAATCGCGCATGATCTCATCGCCATCCCACCATCCTGAGACAATCCGCTCAGGACCATGAACCAGAGAAATCTGTTCTTGAAGTGGCACCGGAGTGGGTAACTGCATGGCCGGACGCAGTAATGGCGGAGTGGACGTAATCGTGACATCAGGTTCGTCGGCCGGGCGATACTGACAGGCTTTTTCTGGCCTTGGGTCACAAGCAATCTCTGGCTTGAGCACAGAATGCTTCCCCAGTTTGGCCTGCAATAAAGAAAGCAGTTCCAAATCGTTCATCTGACCTTTCTGCCCGGCAAAGAGATCGCATGTACTGCTGACGGGCTCGCCCTGACGAATGACCTGTAACGTCAGGCCAATCACAGGGCCATTGAGCGTGAGAGATTCAAGGCTCAAGCTAGCAAGTTGCTGCCAGCGATGGCATAAGTAGTCCCCTTGTGCGGAAGTGAGTTGAAGGTGCTGCTCTTGTTTATCTCGCTGGTGGAGCGTCAAACGGAGTTCAAAGGCGACTTTATCTCTTAACTTCAAAAAGGTTTCGAGTTGACGAAGTAACTTCACAAGTGGCTTCTCGACCCATTGAACATTTTCGAGCTCAAATAGCAGTTCCAAATAGACCTGGAATGATTCCGTAGGATGATAAAAGTCGACAGGGTGTTTAAATTGTCCGGTCAGTCGTCCGACATAGTTCACGAGATCAATATCAAAACGTCGCGCGATGTCCTGCAATGGCAGCTCAAGCAGGCTTTGTAAGGTACTCACACCGACACGATGTAACTTCTCCACCGTTGCCTTGGGTAAATCAGTCAGTGTGAGTGGCAAACAGGAGAGTGATTGCTGAATACGCGCTTTGTCGTCAAGCAACTGGTTACTTCCAGACAGAGCCATGAGTTTGGCTGCGAATGGGGAAAACCCACAGCCAAACTGAACACTTAGCTTGAGTGTGGCGAGGTGGGTTGAAACTTTTTGCCAGTAGTTATCCAGCCCCTCATAGAGACTGAGCATGGGCGTTGCGCGTAGCAGGATCCCCTGATTTGGCATCAGCACGACATCAGAAGTGATCAGGTACAGCCACTGGGCAACCTCCTGCAATTTCTTCTGCTCGGTTTTTGGGTGGTAAGGGTGCACTTGCAAGTCACGGCATAAAGACGCCGCACTACCCAGCCCCATATTGATCTTGATGCCTTGCTGCTCTGCAATGTCATTGTATTGAATGATTCGGCAGCGCTGGTTTTCGACAATCACCACTGGCTGCTCTTGAGTGTCACCAAATAGGGTGTCCAGTTGCAAGCGAGGAAAGTGCAGGTAAATCCACAAAGACATCTCATTACCCTTGATTTAACAGTGGAAAACTCACAACTGTCGACGGAGTATCTTCCTTAGTTGGAACAACCAGTTGTGGGTAATGAGGCCGGAAGTTAATCTCGACTTGGCCTTTACTCCAGCCACCTTTGCGTTTTAACACCTCAATGCTGACACCTTTCTCGCTCCCTTGTACTTTGAGGCTGAGTGACACAGGCAGAGATAGACGGTTTGCCCGGACTGGTTTCAACATAAACAGAGGGCAAGAACCTTGCTCACTGGCGACTTGAAGACGTTTGACCTGATGGATCTCAAGCTCTTCTTGCCACAGTAATACATTGGTACATACGCCACTTTTCAGGCACTGCTCTGCGGTCCAGAGCGCATCACGCTGGTGCTCCGGTGTAATGACCCAGACCTGGTTAATATCCAGGCCGATACTGTGCAGAAAGAGTGAATTCATCAGAGCGGGTGGCTGAATAAACGCGGTGACACCTCTGGTCAAAGAGGATCGTAAATAAGGCGCGAGCAGACGCAATTCACCGACACTGCCTACCGATTCCATCTCGATCACCCCATGCGGTGGAAAACCTCCACCCAGCAGCGTGTCCAGTTCTGGAAAGCCGGAGCTGTTGAGGAACTGATGCGAGTCCGCTTTGGTTAAATTTGCCTGCCAAACAAGATGTTGGCTTTTTAAGTGCTGAATAATATCTTGCATAATAAATACCTGTATGTATGTACAGTATATTTCTATGGTGAAAAGTAGCAAGATTTTTGTGGCGAGAAAAATAAAAAAGCAGCGAGTGCGGTAATGCCACTCACTTTAAGTGAACGGGATTAACGCCTCAGCGATCTTTTCAAATTTTTTTTGCGAAAGAGATTGTTTTTAATACAACGCCTTACGCCCAGAAGTTAGCAACCGGAACGAAGGTTAGATGATTTGTTACTTAAGATATGGTCAGCATTGCCGATGCACTGGGTATGGTTATGCTGCCACCAATAAGCAGGCACACTGAACATAAAGGCACACAGGAAGTGTACAAAAATGAAATACTGGATAAGACCTTCGTGAGGAAGATATGAATATCAAGAACTTAAGTGTTGTTAAGAAAATATCGTTAAGCTATTTAATGGTATTTATAGTTTTTGTAATTGTATCAATCATGTTGATACTGAGTTTATTGAGCTTAAATAAAAATATTGAAACCCTCACGAATAAAAGCTTACCGTCGGTAGCGCTTCTGAAAGGTATCCAAGTTGATATAACGAAAATTCGTAAGGATGAGTTCTCTTTGCTACCAAACAGTGGCAATCCCAAAATAGAACAGTGGTTAAGCGATCTTGACCAATGGCGTCAGGATGTACAGTCCGGTATTGCTGCTTATGAATCGCTCGGTCTTAACGAACAAGAAACCGCCTCATTTAGAATATTTAAACAAACATGGAATCAATATATCGCGGAAACGGATTCTTACAATGCGCTATTAAAACAAGGCGATGTTGCAGGTGCCAATGACCTTATTTTGTCGAGTTTCCCTACTTATTCAAAAGCGCTGCAGAGCTTAGATAGCTCGTTAGAGTTGAACGACAAAACGGTGGAAAACATTGGGAGTGACGTTAAAAATGAAGCGTCTGCAACACAGCTGAGTGCAGGGATCGGGGCGTTAAGCATTATCGCGGTGATGATATTGTCTGCTTTGCTATTGTCTCGCGCAATTTGTGGTCCTATTGATCGTGCGTTGAAATTCGCCGCAAACATTGCCAAAGGCCAATTGAACAACGAGATTAATGAGAGTGAGTTGACCAAAGACGAGCTTGGTCACTTACTTAAATCACTTGGAACCATGCAATCAAACTTGCATTCATTAGTGTCAGAAATCAACGACTCAACCATCCAGCTCACTGCAGCAGTAGAAGAAGTCAGTGCGATTTCTTCACAGACGGCATCTGGCATGCAAAACCAACAGCTCGAATTGAGCTCTGTCGCTTCCGCGATGACGGAAATGCAGGCCGCGGTAAGCGAAGTGGCACAAAATACTGAGGTTGGTGCGACGTCTGCTTATTCTGCTTCAGAAGTGGCAAAACAGGGAACCGAAACACTGCAGCAAACGATAGCGGTGATAGAGAGAGTCTCAGCAACGATCCAGAATTCAGATGATATGGCGCAGGAGCTTGAATCAAGTTCAAACAATATTAATGTTGTCGTCGATGTTATCCGTGGTATTGCTGAGCAGACTAATTTATTGGCACTGAATGCAGCAATCGAAGCGGCAAGGGCTGGAGAGCAGGGACGTGGGTTCGCGGTTGTTGCGGATGAAGTTCGTTCGTTAGCGCAGCGAACGCAAGACTCGACGTCTCAGATCATTGATATTGTGAATCAGCTGCAACAAAACACCAGCAAAATGGGGCAATCGAGTAAAGAGTGTCAGGAAGGGATTGCGCTTTGTGTTGGTCAGGTGAATGAAGCGGGCAGTCAAATAAACAAAATTGAACACTCGGTAGATAATATCGCTCAAATGAGTACACATATTGCGACAGCATGTAGCGAGCAGAACTCGGTTTCAGAAGAGTTAAACCGAAGTGTGGAGCATATTAATAGTGCTTCCACTGAAATGGCAGAAGGTGCTTCTCAAACGGCAGTCGCATGTCAGCAGATAAGTAGTCTTGCTCACAACTTAAAAGAACGCATGGGCGTATTTAGGTTATAGCTAAGTGACCTCACTGCTGCTCACCGTACCGACAATTAGGCGCGGATAGTTGGGTGTGTTGTCTGTCAATTAAAATGAAAAAAGGCAGCGTTGGCTGCCTTTTTAATCGCTTATGTCTAGAGTGAGCGAATTATTTACGCTTCGGTTGCGCATCAATACACTGACCATTCACATCAGTCACACTTGGGTCCATCAGGTACAGATACAACGGCATCAGATCCTGTGGTGTTTTCAGCAAGTTTGCATCTTCACCAGGGTAGGCTTTTTCTCGCATGCGAGTACGTGTTGCACCTGGGTTGATCGCATTAACGCGCATTGGTGTGTCACTTAGCTCATCAGCCAGGACTTGCATCATGCCTTCTACTGCAAATTTCGAGATCGCGTATGGACCCCAGAAAGCTCGGCCAGAGTGACCAACGGTAGAAGAGGTAAAGACAATACGGCCTGCTTGCGCTTTTTTCATCACAGGCAGTAGAGCCTGAGTCATCAGAACTTCGGCTTTCACGTTGATTTGCATGATGTCGTCGAAGTCTTCTTCATTGATCTGTTCGAATGGGCACAGAGTGCTCAACACACCCGCGTTGTGTAGCAGACCATCAAGGCGTCCGAACTGGCCTTCGATCGTCTCTGCCATATCAATGTAGTTCTGCTTTGTTGCCCCTTTTAAATCAAGAGGAATAATCGCGGCTTGTGGGTAACCAGCGGCTTCAATTTCGTCGTAAATGGATTCAAGGTTTTGAACGTTTCTGCCCAATAAAATCACCGTTGCACCGTGCTTTGCGTATGAAAGTGCGGCTTGACGGCCAATACCATTACCTGCGCCGGTAACAAGAATGACTTTATCTTTTAAGGCATCTGCTGAAACGGAGTAGTCCACGGTGTTTAATCCTTATTATTGTAAGTGGGTCCATGATAGTTAATTGGCGTTAATTACGCCGATTTCTCAATGGAAAATCTTGGTAATCGTGACAAGATGGTTACAATACACCAAATCATATGTTATACCAATTCCAGAACGTCCGTTAGGTATGCTATCAATCAGAACAACTGGTTACAAACCAAGTTGCCTTCTCTCTGATTTTTCGGTGTAGCATAGCGACATATTCGCTGGAGTGAGATAAAGGAGCTCTCATTGGAATTTATATTAGATTACGGTCTATTTTTGGCCAAAATTGTCACCGTTGTTGCTGCAATCGTTGTCTTGATTGTGCTTGTTAAATCGGCTGGTGGAAAGTCAGGAGCGCCAAAAGGTGAACTCGAGATCACCAACCTTTCTGAGCAGCATAAGCAGTCTGTTGAGCAATTAGAGCATCATTTACACGATGAGGCTTTCCTCAAAGCTCGTGATAAAGCCATCAAGAAAGAAGAAAAAGAAAAGAATAAATCCCGCGAGAAAGAGATCAAACAAGCCAGTAAAGAAGGCGAGCTAGATAGCAAACGCGAACCGCACCTTTTTGTTCTTGACTTCAAAGGCAGCATTGATGCCAAAGAAGTGAACTCATTACGTGAAGAAGTCACCGCGATTTTGGCTGTGGCTCGTGAAGGGGACGAAGTCCTACTGCGTTTAGAGTCTGGTGGTGGCATGGTGCATGGTTACGGCTTGGCGTCTTCTCAGCTTGACCGAATTAAAGCGGCAGGTTTGCCATTAACCATCGCCGTGGATAAAGTCGCGGCAAGTGGTGGTTATATGATGGCGTGTGTCGCAGACAAGATTGTCTCGGCACCGTTTGCGATTGTCGGCTCAATTGGTGTCATTGCACAAATTCCAAACTTTAATAAGTTATTGAAAAAGCATGATATTGAGTACGAACAACTTACCGCGGGTGAGTACAAACGTACTCTGACTATGTTTGGTGAAAATACCGATAAAGCACGTGACAAATTCAAGCAAGAGCTAGAAGAAACTCACGTACTGTTCAAAGACTTCATCCGTGAGCGCCGCCCAAGCCTAGAGTTAGAGAAAGTAGCAACTGGCGAACACTGGTTCGGTACACAGGCAAAAGAACGTGGTCTGGTCGATGAAATATGCACGTCTGATGATCTCGTTGTGGCGGCATGCAAAGACAAAACCGTATTATCTGTTCACTATGTACCGAAGAAAAAACTGGCTGATAAGCTAGCGGGTGTTGCAGGTAAAGTGGCAGACAGTGTCATCTTAAAATTGGCTGAGCGTGGTCAAAAGCCAATTGTGTAATCAAGCGTCATTGCTACAAAACTGATATCCAATCTGAACATGGCGAGGGTGAGAGCTCTCGCCATTTTTATTTGATTTTTTAAATTTACTTATGAATCAGGTTGTTCATGCAGTGTAATGCATTGAATGACATTTTTCCTCGCTCCAGAAGGCAATTACCCGTATAATGCGCGCCTCGAAAACCGAGCAAATTGCTAAAAGAAATAATAGGTGGAGAAGAACATGTCCTCTCAAACTCCGGTTATAACCGTAGATGGACCGAGTGGTGCAGGTAAAGGCACTTTGTGTATGTTGCTAGCAGAAAAGTTGGGTTTCCATCTTTTAGACTCTGGCGCGATTTATCGAGTACTTGCACTCGCTGCTATTCACCATGGTGTTGATACTGAGTCTGAGGATGCACTTGTCCCACTGGCTACACACCTAGATGTTCAATTTATCGCTGAAGGTGACCTGGTTAAGGTTATCTTAGAAGGCGAAAATGTCTCCGGTGAGCTTCGTAAAGAAGAAACGGGGATGGCGGCATCTAAAGTGGCTGCGCTGCCACGTGTTCGTGAAGCATTATTGCGTCGTCAACGTGCCTTTGAAACGGCTCCGGGTCTGGTTGCCGATGGTCGTGATATGGGAACGGTTGTCTTCCCACAAGCACAAGCGAAAATTTTCCTTGATGCGAGCGCAGAAGAGCGTGCAAATAGACGCCTTAAACAGTTGCAAGATAAAGGGTTAGATGTTAGATTTGCTGACCTTTTAAGCGAGATCCAAGAGCGTGACGATCGCGATCGTAACCGCCCAGTGGCGCCATTACGCCCTGCAGAGGATGCGCTTGTGCTAGATTCTACGTCGATGAGTATCGACGAAGTGGTAGAAAAGGCACTACAATATATCGAATCGAAGCTAGCTGAGTAACGATACTCAACTAGGCTAAGAGCGTTGGTCGCAAGGATGATGACTGGCGAATTTAATAACCCCATGCGGTAGGATACCCGTGGACGTTTAATTTATTGAAGATTAAATAAATGACTGAATCTTTTGCTCAACTCTTTGAAGAGTTTCTAAACGAAACAGAATTCCAACAAGGCAGCATCGTTAAAGGTACTGTAGTAGCTATCGAGAACGGTTTCGTTCTTGTTGACGCTGGTCTTAAGTCTGAATCTGCTATCCCTGCTGAACAGTTCAAGAACGCTGCTGGCGAACTTGAAGTTGAAGTTGGCGCTGAAGTAGACGTAGCTCTAGACGCTGTTGAAGATGGTTTCGGTGAAACTCAACTTTCTCGTGAGAAAGCTAAGCGTCACGAAGCTTGGATCGTACTTGAGAAAGCTTACGAAGAAGCTGAAACTGTTGTTGGTATCATCAACGGTAAAGTTAAAGGCGGTTTCACTGTTGAACTAAACGGTATCCGTGCTTTCCTTCCTGGCTCTCTAGTAGACGTACGCCCAATCCGCGACACTGCTCACCTAGAAAACAAAGAGCTAGAGTTCAAAGTTATCAAACTTGACCAAAAACGTAACAACGTAGTTGTTTCACGTCGTGCTGTTATCGAATCTGAAAACAGTGTTGAGCGTGACGAGCTTCTAGAAACTCTACAAGAAGGTTCTGAAGTTAAAGGTATCGTTAAGAACCTTACTGATTACGGTGCGTTCGTTGACCTAGGTGGCGTTGACGGTCTTCTACATATCACTGATATGGCTTGGAAGCGCGTTAAGCACCCATCTGAAATCGTTAACGTTGGTGACGAGATCCAAGTTAAAGTTCTTAAGTTCGACCGTGAGCGTACTCGCGTATCACTAGGTCTTAAGCAGCTAGGCGAAGATCCATGGGTAGCAATCGCTAAGCGTTACCCAGAAGGTCACAAACTAACTGGTCGCGTAACTAACCTAACTGACTACGGCTGCTTCGTTGAAATCGAAGAAGGCGTTGAAGGTCTAGTTCACGTTTCAGAAATGGATTGGACTAACAAGAACATCCACCCATCTAAAGTTGTTAATGTTGGCGACGAAGTTGAGGTTATGGTTCTTGAAATCGACGAAGAGCGTCGTCGTATCTCTCTAGGTCTGAAACAGTGTAAAGCTAACCCATGGCAGTCATTCGCTGAAGCACAAGCTAAAGGCGACAAAGTTACTGGTAAGATCAAGTCAATCACTGACTTCGGTATCTTTATCGGTCTAGAAGGCGGCATCGACGGTCTAGTTCACCTATCTGACATTTCTTGGAATGTTGCTGGCGAAGAAGCTGTACGTGAGTACAAGAAAGGCGACGAGATCTCTGCAGTTGTTCTAGCAGTAGACGCTGAGCGTGAGCGTATCTCTCTAGGCATCAAGCAAATGGAAAACGACCCATTCAATGCTTACGTTGCTGACAACAAGAAAGGTACTCTAGTTAACGCTACAGTAACTGCAGTTGACGCTAAAGGTGCTACTGTTGAAATCGCAGAAGGCGTTGAAGGTTACATCCGTGCTTCTGAAGTATCTCGCGATCGCGTAGAAGATGCTTCTCTAATCCTAAGCGCTGGTGATGTTGTTGAAGCTAAGTTCACAGGTGTAGACCGTAAGAACCGCGTAATCAACCTATCTATCAAAGCTAAAGACGAAGCTGAAGAGCAAGAAGCAATGGCATCTATCAACAAGCAAGATGATAATGCATTCGGTAACGCAATGGCTGACGCTTTCAAAGCAGCTAAAGGCGAATAATATACTCGCTTAAGCAAAAAAGGAGCCGCAAGGCTCCTTTTTTATGTTTATTGCAAAAAAAGTAGTAATACTAATATCGGTAAACTATCTTAGTAAAAGACATTTCTTCCATGCATACTTTGCGTAAAAATTGTCTAGAAATACGAGCAAGTGTTTGTTGGAATTAGTATTACTTACTATAATGGGTAAGAAAGATACTCAAAGAGGGCAACTATGACTAAGTCTGAACTGATTGAAAGACTCTGCGCTGAGCAAACGCATTTATCAGCGAAAGAGGTAGAGGATGCTGTAAAAGATATTCTAGAACACATGGCCTCTACATTAGAGAGTGGTGACCGTATCGAGATCCGCGGCTTTGGTAGTTTTTCTCTTCATTACCGTGAGCCTCGCGTAGGTCGTAACCCTAAAACGGGTGATAAAGTGGAACTAGACGGTAAATTCGTCCCACACTTCAAACCAGGTAAAGAGCTTCGTGAGCGTGTAAATATTGGCTAATGCTCTCTGATTAGTTTGAAAAAGCGGCATACTTTTGTGTATGCCGCTTTTTTGTAATATACCCAAGCCATTTGCCAATCTACCTTACCAGGATGATTTTCCGACACGTTAAGTTGAGAAATTTACTGCCCTAGATAGGTGTTAACTTTAATTGTGTGTCTACAAACCGGGTTTCTAGAGGTTACTTGGGTATAGATTATTGCTAATATACGTAGTCTGAAGAAACATTTTACTGCATAATCTGACCTACTTACTCCTTTAAGGGTGATGTAATATGAAAATTATAAAAATCGCTGCTATTTTTGCTCTCTTTTTAATTGCATTAGCATTAGGCTCACAAAACCAAGAAGTTGTGGCTTTTAATTATCTTTTAGCAAAAGGAGAGTTCCACTTATCAACGCTTCTAGGCGTGGTATTTGTTGTTGGCTTTGCTTTGGCATGGGTAATCTTCGCTAGCATCCAATTAAAGACTCAACTTCAAGTTCGACGTCTTAAAAAGAAACTGAAAAAGTACGAGCCAGCTCAAGCAGAAACCTCTGCTAAGCCTGCTATTGACAAACAGGCATAAGGATAAGGCTTCACTTTAATGCTTGAATTACTCTTCTTGTTATTGCCTATAGCTGCTGCGTATGGCTGGTATATGGGGCATCGCAGCGCTCAACAAGACAAGCAGAAGCAATCACATCAAATTTCTCGTCAATACATGACGGGTCTGAATTTACTGCTCTCTGATCAATCAGATAAAGCCGTAGACCACTTTATTGAGTTGCTCCAAGTTGATAACGAAACCATAGATACTCACCTTGCGCTGGGCAATCTTTTTCGTTCTCGTGGAGAAGTGGACCGAGCGATTCGTATTCACCAAAATCTTATCTCCCGCTCAGGTTTGACGCTTGACCAGAAAAACCTTGCTCTTCAGCAGCTCGCTAAAGACTACATGGTTTCTGGTTTTTTAGATCGTGCGGAAAAGATATTCGAGCAATTAGTGGAAGAGCCGGAGCATCGGGACGGTGCCCTTCAGCAGCTTGTAACTATTTACCAGCAAACGCGTGAATGGGAAAAAGCGATTCACTACGCTAACCAATTGGCAAAAGTGAGTAACAAACGCTCTCGGATGCGGGCAAACATTGCTCACTTCTGGTGTGAAATTGCCATGCTAGACCAAGCTGATGGCAACAAAAGCAAAGCAGTTCAGCATTTTAAAAAAGCACTCTCTGAAGATCCTAAATGTGTACGTGCCAGTATTGCTTTGGGCCGTATGTATTTAGAGTCAGAAGATTATAAACAAACTATTAAATATCTCACTTCGATCCTGGAGCAAGACAAAGACTTTATTAGTGATGTTTTGCCTACGATTGCCGAGTGCTACCACCACCTGGGACAAGAAGATGAGTTGGTGGAATTCCTGCGCGCCTGTATTGATAAAAAAGCGGGTGTGTCTGCAGAATTGATGCTGGCACAGCTCGTTGCTCATCACGAAAGTGTAGGAGCTGCACAGGAGCTGTTGACCAAGCAGCTACTGAAAAATCCGACCATGAAAGGCTTCTATCGTCTGATTGATTACCATATTGCTGAGGCAGAAGATGGCCGTGCAAAAGACAGTCTTTCAACGCTACAGGCCATGGTTGGTGAACAGTTAAAAGTGAAACCGCATTATCGATGCAGAAAGTGTGGTTTTTCTACCCATTCCCTGTATTGGCATTGCCCATCTTGTAAGGGGTGGGGAACGATCAAACCAATCCGTGGATTGGATGGTGAATAATTTTAATGCAGCTGGCAGGTTTTCTGTCCGCTGCATTTTTTTAGCCTTATGTTTAATAAGTAAAAAATAGCAAGAAAGAAAATAATTAGGAGATGAAATGATCGACCAAAAAGTTATTGTCGCACTGGATTATGATAACCAAGCGGATGCGCTTGCGTTTGTAGATCGCATTGATCCTGCGTCATGCCGTTTAAAAGTCGGCAAAGAGATGTTTACGCTATTTGGTCCTGATTTCGTGCGTGAGCTACACAAGCGTGGCTTCTCTGTATTTTTGGATTTGAAGTTTCATGACATCCCAAATACGTGTTCAAAGGCCGTGCGTGCTGCGGCTGAGCTAGGCGTTTGGATGGTAAACGTACACGCAAGTGGCGGTGAACGCATGATGGCGGCATCTCGTGAGATTCTGGAACCATACGGTAAAGATCGCCCATTGCTGATTGGTGTAACTGTGCTAACGAGTATGGAACAGAGTGACTTGGCAGGGATTGGTTTGAATGTTGCTCCTCAAGAGCAAGTGATTCGCCTGGCAACACTAACGAAAAACTCAGGCCTTGATGGTGTCGTTTGTTCAGCTCAAGAATCTTCGCTATTGAAAGGCGAGCTGGGCAAAGAGTTTAAGTTAGTCACTCCGGGTATTCGCCCTGCTGGCTCTGAGCAAGGTGACCAGCGCCGTATCATGACGCCAGTTGATGCAATCCAAGCCGGTTCTGATTACCTAGTTATTGGTCGTCCTATTACTCAGGCTACTGACCCAGCGGCGGTACTCAAGTCAATTAACGATAGCTTGGCGAACATGTAACAACGTAACTCATTGTTTTGTTGTCTATAAAGGTGAAGTGGTAATACTTCACCTTTTTTATTAAAGCTAGCAAGTTTTAGGCTTAATGCTCTACGGTCAATCGACTTTGAACCAGGGCATAACACTATGTCGGTCACAATTTGATAACATAAAGCGCTGTGAGAATCAGAAAATGCAAGCAGGTGTTATTGATGGGTTGCGTTACAAATAGGTTACGAATACTATGACGGAGATGCATTTACTGCGTTGTAAGGTCTAGGATGACCTGGTGAATCTCTTTGAAAATAATGCAGAAGTTGGCAGGACGTCACTTCGTATTATACGCTTCTTACTTTCCTATCTGCGTGAGACTGCCTTCGCGGATTTTGTGAGCTTCACTCACGGTCTTCCTTGTATCTACCTTAGATCGCAAATCATAACAAGGAAGAAAAATGACCAAGAAACTGCCATTTTCAGTACTCGCAATAGTAACCGCGACCAGCTTGCAGCTGAATGCGGCTGAATTGCCAGCTAATATTGAATGGACCTCAAACAATAACGAGCCACTATTTGCTTCAGAAGAAGCGGTTCACGGCGGCACCTATCGTACTTATATTCAAAGCTTCCCACAGACATTACGTAGTGTTGGTCCTGATGCAAACTCAGGATTACGCCAATACTTAATGGATGGTACGCCAAAAATGGCGCAACGCCATCCAAATACGGGCAAATGGATTCCGCAACTGGCTAAGTCATGGGCGTTTGGTGAAGACAATAAAACGGTTTATTTTCAGCTAGATGAAACCGCAAAATGGTCGGATGGTGAGAAGATTACTGCCGACGATTACGTCTTTATGATGCAGTACTACACATCGAAAGACATCATTGACCCTTGGTACAATGACTTCTTTACCAACAGTATCGTGAGTGTCGAAAAGATTGATGACTATACCATCCAAGTGAACCTTGCTGTTGCTCAGAGTCATGACTCCCTGATGGTGATGATCAACATGCCGAGTAATGGTTTCCAGCCTCGCCCGAAACATTTCTTCGAAGGTGAAAAAGACGAAAATAATGACGGTATGCCGGATAACTTTGTCCGTAAGTTTAACTTCAAAGCGGAACCGACGGCAGCAGCCTACTACTTAGATAAAGTGAAAAAAGGCAAAAGTGTTACGTTTAAGCACGTTGGTGAAGATTGGTGGGGTTACAACAACCGTTACTACAAAAACCGTTACAACGTAGACAAAGTCCGCATTACTGTCATTCGCGATCCTGACATTGCGCTTAAGCACTTTGAAAAAGGAAACCTGGATTACTTTGAAATGGTGTTGCCGAACTATTGGCACGATAAGACCAACACCGATGTATATAAAAACGGTTATATCGAGAAATATTGGGGTTTCAACCAAGCACCACAAGGTGCTGGTGGTGTATGGATGAACACGGCAATGCCGATGCTTGATAACCTTGAGGTGCGCAAAGGTATCATGGTTGCGACCGATTTTGACGGTATGATCGAGAATATCATGCGTGGTGACTACTCCCGTAAGCCACACGGTCTTGGATTTGGGCATGGTGAGTACGACGATCCGAATAATACGCCACCGAAGTTTGATGTGGCTGCGGCCGTTAAACATTTTGAAAAAGCCGGGTTTGACACTGTTGGTGCCGATGGCATTCGTGTGAACGACAAAGGTCAGCGCTTGAGCTTTGCGATTACTTATGGCTACAACTCATGGACGCCACGAATTGCTTACCTCAAAGAGCAAGCGAAGTTAGCGGGTCTGGAGTTTACACTTAACTTGGTCGATGGTTCGTCTGCGTTTAAATATATTCTGGAGAAGAAACATCAACTGGCTTTCTTGAACATGGGCTCAGGCGAGATTCCAGCATACTGGGAATACCTCCACTCTGATAATGCGAACAAACCTCAGACGAACGCGCACACCAATTTCAGCAGCCCTGAGTTGGATAAGTTGATTGAAGCGTATGACTCTGAATTTGATCAGCAAAAACGTTATGAACTGTCCCACCAGATTCAAGACTATGTGACCAAAGCAAATATTATTGTCCCTGGTTACATGGTGCCTTATTCACGTGTGGCTCATTGGCGTTGGGTGAAAATTCCAAAAGATGGCATGACTAAAGCGACAGAATGGATCCTTCATCCAATGGATATTGGTAACTTCTGGATTGATCCTGACGTGAAAAAAGAAACGGAAAAGGCGATGAACGACGGAAAAACATTCCCTGAAGTTAGCGTTGTTGATGACCGTTACAAGTTGTAGTATTAGCTTCAACTAAAATGTAAGCCCTGTCTCAACGAGATAGGGCTTTTTACTTTTTGCTATGCGTCTTGTTATCTAACCAAATAAGAAGCTTCGAGAAGATAGGTTTTTACATCGCCTAAAGAAGAAAATGCTTGGTCGATGGCTTTGAAACGTTCATCGATAGAATCACTAGAGATGATATTAACAAACGTTGTAATCGAGAAAGCTTCGTTGGCTTTTAAAAAACGATGCACATTTTCTAGTTGCACTTTATGAACGTTCTCAACCTTACTTAGTGCACTGGTTAGGTCTGAAATGGTGATTGACATTGCTACTCTGAAATTTCTCTTTGAATCAACACTGACCGGTTGGCGCTAGTGTCATATTTTTCGCTAGAGTAGCACCAGTGCTCAGATAATGAACTGACGAAGATCAATGTGTTCGGTACACAAAACTGACCTTAGGTTGTAATGATATTCATGCGAATGAAAACAGAAGGGGAGCATTTAGCTCCCCTTACTATTATTTTGCCCTGATCTGGCGGCTTAAAATTGCTGGGCCATATTATCAGTAAGGTTACTCAGACCATCTGATAATGCTTTTACCAATGCATCGTACCCGTCATCCTGCAATGGCATTAAGATACTGACTTGAGAACGAAGTCTGACTTTGCCATCGGCGTTAATCAGCATCCATTCTCCTTCCAGCTCAGCATTACCTTGGTAATTACCATTGAACTTATTCAAACTCAGTTGCAGCTTGTTCTCGCTACTTTGGTCAATGAGGCTATGCATTTTAACTGGCCAGTAATGGCTTTGCTTGTGACGCAGATCGGCGATGATTCGCTGGGTAATTTGCTCTGAAATGTTTTGCGCCCAATGATTCTGTTTCGCCTGAATAATTTGTGACTCAGACGTGCGGTAGACAATTCCACTGTCATTCAGGTAACTGGCTAGCTCAACAGGGCGAACAACGAGAAGAGGGCGTTCAGTCACTACTGAGCTACTCGATACCTGAGACTCTGATTGCGGTAAGAGATACATTGAGCCTGTCGTTTCTGGTGCGCTACTACAGCCTGCTAATAGCGCAGAAATTAAAAGAAATACACGTTTCATTATTTTTGCCCTCTCACAGGTACCGGATCGCTGGTTTCGTCTTCTCCAAACACGAGTGAGTTTGGTTTTTCGTTTAGTTGTTTAAGGACAGGCTTAAACTCTGTCATCACGTTTTCGAGCTCCTTGAGCGTAGATTCCATTTCGCTGTACATGGTTGAGTTCGGGCCGTAACCATCGAGTGTTTTTTGTAGCTGTTGCAGACTCTGACGAATGTCCGCCGGGATCTGTTGAGTATCTTTTTGACTTAACAATTTATCGATACTGCTAGCCACACGCTCAGCCGACGCTAATGTGCGCTCTGAGGTTTTCAGTGTTTCATTCAGCGAGGTTAACGTTTCTTCCATTGGTAAATTGTTGAGCTTGTCCAGGAAGTCATTCACTTGTCTCTGAACCTGAGCAAATCCACCCCGCATGGTCGGGAATACCTCGAGGCCCAAAAATTCGTCTGGTACGTATTTCTCTGCATCTGGGTAGAAATCGGTATCGATGTATAAAGCTCCGCTAATCAAGCTACCCGTTTTCAGCGTACCACGCAGACCTTTAGCAAACTCTTGTTTCAGCAAGTCTTCATAATCGGACATAGAGTCAGCATGAAAATGCTCAAAAAGGCGGCCTAACTCGATACGCACTAACACCGGAATTCTTTTCACTGAAAAACTTTCTTCTTGAGTCGGGAAACGCAGCGGCACGCGCATTACTGTGCCAATGCGTAAGCCTCGGTACTCGACTGGAGCTTTCGCTTTTAAACCACGGACGGATTCATCAAACAACATAACAAATTCAATGTACTCGTCGTACATGCCTTCACGAAGCTGTTTAGCATCATCGTATAAGCGGAAACTCGCCATTTCTTCCGTGAGTGGTTCACCTGAGTCCATGCCAGGAATGGAGTCGAAAGTTACGCCACCTGTCAGTAAGCTTTCAAGAGAACCGAATTTTAATTCAAAGCCCTCGGTATTGAGTTGTAAATCGACGCCGGAATTGAGCCAAAACTTGGTGCGTGTACGAACTAGATTGTCATACGGCTTAAAGATAAAGAGTTGATAAAGCGCCTGACGGGAATCAACATCAAAACTGGTTTTCTCTACACGGCCAACGGTAAAGCCTTTAAAGATAACCGGATCGCCAACCCCCAGTTTTCCCGCTTCGCGGTGAGTTAATACCAGGCGCAAACCTTCTGCATCGGGAGCAGCAACGGGTGGAACATCCAGTACGGTAAACTTGTCTTTCTCTTCCTCTGACTTACCTGGCTGTAGCTGAATGTAAGCGCCAGAAAGTAAGGTTTCTAGTCCCGAGACGCCTTCACGGCCAATGCGTGGTTTAACGACCCAAAACATGGTGTCGTCTCGCAGCATACGCGCCGCATCTTTGTTCATCTGTGCTTTAGCGATGATGTGATCATAATCTTCGCTGAGTGTGACTTCGGTAATGACACCGACTTTGACGTTAAGCGCTCTTATCTCTGTCTTGCCTGCTTCAATGCCATCGGCGGTCGGTAGCTGCAATGTGATTTGTGGGCCGGTACTGTTGATGTATTGAAACAGCATCCACGCCCCCATAACTAGCGCAAGGATTGGAACAATCCAAATAGCAGAAACCTGCTTTTGCGGTTTTATTTGAGCGGTTGTGTTGTTCTCATCACTCATATTCGGCTTTCTCTTTTAAGTCAGGCATCGGCTCTTGCACATCATTCTGTGGCGATTGCCACAATAAGCGTGAGTCAAAAATCATGGCAGAGAGCATGGTGAAAATAACCACTGCAGCAAATGACAACGCAGCAGGGCCGGGATAAATCGCCATCAGGTTTTGCAACTGAACCAGTGCAACCAAAATAGCGACGACGAAAATATCAATCATTGACCAACGGCCAATAAATTCAGTTAAGCGATATATCTTTAAGCGTGAAATACTTTCTTCTGGTGGAAGGTACTGCGCTTTTTGAGCCTGGTAGTACAACCAAGCTAAGGCGAACATTTTCGCCAGCGGAATGAAAACGCTGGCGAAGAAGATCACCATCGCAATTGGGTAGGAGCCCAAGTGCCAAAGTAAAATCACACCCTCCATAATGGTTGAGCCTTCTGAGTGGCCAAGGCTAACGGTATACATCATCGGGTAGAGATTCGCTGGGATATAAAAAACGATCGACGCAAAAAGTAGAGCCCACGCTTTTTGTAAGTTGTCGGTAGGATTGTATCTGTGGAGCGGGCTTTTGCAGCGAATGCAGGCTTTATCTTCGATACGGTTTATCTGATGACAAGTATGGCAGCCAATATGATTGTGATTGTGGTGGGTATCACCTTCTGCTACTCCAGGCACCTCTACGGCAGGAATAAAGTGACCCCATAACCAGCTTCTATCGACCATCGAAATGCACTTGACGACCAAAACAGTATAAACGCAGAAAGCCCAGAAAGAGGTTCCCATTCCGATATCCGCAAGCGACGCAATTTTGATTAAACTGACTAACACACCAATCAAAAACACGTCGACCATCAGCCAGGGCTCGACTTTAAACAGAATACGACACAAGACTTTCGCCATCCTCTGTTGCTTTTTTGAGGGGGAGCGTTTCAGTGTTTTCAATGCTTCAAAATGGAGAAAGAGAATTAAGCCCACATAGATGGTAGGCAGGACAACCACCGTTGCTAATAATAGTAGACCAAGCAGGATATTTTTGAATTCGGCCAGCATTTTTGCAGCGTGCAGTAACGTGATCTCTTGAGATAAGCCTTGCACACTGAAAGACATAAATGGAAACGAGATGCTGAGTACGAGCATGATCAAGCATGCCGAAGAAATGGCAATGACGCTTTGATAGGGTTTCGCGTTAACTTTAGTAAGAGAATGGGAGCAGCGAGGGCATTGAGCTTTTTGTCCTTGCTCTATCTCAGGAACACGGACAACGAGACCACATTCTTCACATGAAATTAACTGACTTGAATTTGGTTGAGTACTCATGGAATAGGATTGTAAATCATTTGTCCAAACAAGACTCTGTTTTACAGTAGATACTTATATAAGGCAAAGCTTTTAACACAAATTATACTTGCATTATAGTAACCAATTGGTGTAGGAAATTTTATGTGTTGATTTATTTTGCGCACAAATAAATTGAGCGCAAAGTTAGTTAGGTTAAACCTATAAAAAGCGTGAGTTTTACGTGCTGTTTATTTAATACTACTCACGGATGAACGCCTGACTAAGATAGGCATAAAGAGCTTGTGTTCGGTTCTTTCTGTTTCTTCCGCGTTAACCAATTGCAAAGAGAGCTTCACTGCCTCATTGGCCATAACTTGAATCGGGTAGCGAATAGTCGTGAGGCGAGGGTATATATAACGCGCGATGTGACCATCATCGAACCCAATCACGGACATATCTTCAGGGATTCTGATACCGTTTTCTTGTAACAGGGTCATACAACCCGCGGCCATGTAGTCGTTATAGGTTGCTACTGCAGTAATAGGGATGTTCTTCGCCAACAGATTTACCATAGCTTGCTCACCACCGGTTTCGTCAGGTTCACCATACTCGATATACTCTTCGCGAATATCGATACCGTTGTCACGTAAAGCGTCCAAATAACCTTCTCGTCGGTCTCGCGCATCTTCGATATCATGGCTAGAGCAAATATAGCCGATGTGCTTGTGTCCATTACGAATCAAGTGCTCGGTAGCGATATAAGAACCTTTATGGTTATCTAAGGCGATACAGCGTGATGCAATCTCCGGAACAATGCGGTTGATTAACACCATACCCGGAATTTCCTTTGCTAGCTTGCAAAGCTCTGAGTCGCTCATCCCCTTACTGTGAACGACTAAAGATTCGCACTGGCTGTTAATCAGCAAGTTTATTGCGTTACGCTCTTTGGTTGCATCGTGATATCCACTTCCGATAAGAAGTTGTTTTTCTTGCTCACTGGCTATGGTGTCTATGGCTTTAACCATGGTACCGAAGAAAGGCGCTGAGACGTCGTTGACTAACACACCAATCGCATTCGAAGATTTACTGACTAAAGCTCGAGCATTGGCATTCGGTCGATAACCCAGTTTTTCCATTGCTTCTTTCACTGCAACAATGGCAGCTTCACTGGTATGAGGGGCGTTATTGATCACGCGTGATGCGGTAGCAATCGAAACACCAGCTTCTTTTGCGACGTCTTTGATGGTAGCCATAGGGAACTCAGAATCTTTAATTTCAGCTATTTAACTATGAAGGCAGTAGGAACTCAATGAATGAGATAAGAATAGTGACGGTGTTTCAAGGTTTTGTACTCATTATGGATTGATTTGAATAAAAAATCCCCAAACCGGAGTTTGGGGATTGAAATGATAAAGGGTCTAGCTCGCCTTACTAAGCGGGCTGAAACGATACTCGGTATGCATAGTGATTGTCAGTAAGCTGGAACTCTTTATGTACGCTCGGGCTCCAGGAGTCATCACCACCAACACCCATATGTTTATGATCCAGGCGCAGATATATCTTTTCTTCTTTGACTAGCTCATTGGTGTGTTTCGCCTCAGCCAGAATATCTTGCGCATATTGGCTAACGCTAAATTGGAAATCGCCGGAAATGATCAAGTTACTAACTTCTAAACTCCGCGTACCACAGCGTAGACCACTGTCGGTAGGGAATATATAAGGTGTGTGCATTTGTTTCAGCGTTTGGGCATGCAGCCCAAAGCGTGCAGCAGATAAACGATCCGGATAGTTCTCAAACGGGCCTAAACCTTGCCACGCGACCATCGTATTTTGCTCTTGCAGAGGCAATTGCATTTCTAACCCAATACGTGGCATCGGTGGTAAGCTATCCGCTAATTTCACATCAACGTCCAGCTGGATTTTGCCATCATTATACAGGGTATGGACCCAGGTTGTGATAGCTTGCACGTCTCCATTGAAGTGGTAAGCATAGATCGAGGTTACTTGTACGGCCTGCTCAAGCGTTTCGCTTTGGCAAGAGACACATTCACGCTCCCACTGACCAATACCAGCCATGTCCCAGCGGCATATCCAAGCATTAGGATCGACGTTGTCAACTTCACTTACGCCAATATCATTATCCAACGGAGCTCGGAAGAAGTTATCTTGCGGCGCTGCCAGTATCTGCGCTTTGCCTTCTACTTGCCAATCAACCAGTAAACCGGTGTGTCGATCCCAGCGCCATTGATATTTCTCGTCTAAGCTCGAGACCAAAATTGCATCATCTTGTTGAATCAAAGAAGGGATTGGTTGTACTTTTAGTTTCGGTATCGTCAGTCCAGAGCGGTTACGTAGAGAAAGTTGCTCTGTCGCGCAAACATGACCCGCGGGAGCCCATGGTGTCTCTTTGATTAAGGTAATGTCCGTGTTTAAGTAATACACAGCTTCTGCTTTTGTTTCGAAGCTTAGTTCTATCTCAAGCAGAGCTTGGCTGTTGGCTTCGATATCCAGCAGTATTGAGCCAGACTGAATCACTTTTCCATTTTCCAAGAGTGACCAGTTTAGCTGCTCATTATCCGTTGAGCGGAAAAGGTTTTCATTGTTCACTAGAAGAGTACAGCGCTGCTTTGTTTGTTCTTGTAGTGAAACGGTGATCATCCGCTGGCAATATTTCGCTTCTTCTAAAGTTGGATGTACGGTGCGATCAGGGAATATTAGCCCGTTGATACAAAACTGACGGTCATTAATTTCATCTCCGAAGTCACCGCCATATGCCCAGAAGTGTTCGCCTTTTTCATCCCATTGACTCAGGCCTTGATCTACCCAATCCCAGATGAAGCCACCTTGTAGGCGAGGAAACTCACGGAATGCATCCCAATATTCGTTAAAGCTCCCCAAACTGTTGCCCATAGCATGAGCGTACTCGCACAGAATAAGAGGACGCGTTTCATTTGGTAATGAAATCCATTTTTTGATTGGCCATTTCGGTACGGCTTCGTCTTCAATGACTGTATTTACGCGTGCATACATGGGTGCAATGATGTCGGTAGCCGTGGTGTTTGAACCGCCGCCTTCGTACTGGATAGGACGTGACGGGTCATAGTCCTTCGACCACGCGTACATTGCGTTATGGTTGCTACCGTGACCTGACTCATTACCCAAAGACCAGATAATGATGGAAGCGTGGTTCTTGTCGCGCATGACCATTTGCGTATAACGACTCATGTAGGCGTTTGACCATTGAGGATCGCTCGACAAACGCTTCATCGGCTGCATACCGTGCGTCTCAATATTTGCTTCATCACACACATATAAGCCGTATTGGTCACACAACTCGTACCAACGAGGGTGGTTTGGGTAGTGGGAAGTGCGTACCGCATTAAAGTTGTGTTGTTTCATTAGACAGATGTCACGAATCATATCTTCTTCGGTCATCACATGTCCGAGCTCAGGATGATGTTCATGACGGTTCACACCGCGAATCAACAGTGGTTGACCATTTAACTTCAGTTGACCATCGGTGATCTCAACTTTACGGAAACCAACCTGGTAGGCTTCGCTTTCCAGATGTGTGCCGTTTTCGTCCAGTAGAGAGACTACAAGGCGATATAGGTTTGGTGTTTCTGCTGTCCACTTTTGTGGATCATTCACGTGCAGGGTTTGAAATACAACGTCATTCCATGAGCCGCGTTCGTCAATACGGCGGTTGTTTGGCTTGTCTATACGAGGTTTCGTTACTGCCTCCTCGCCATCAAATAACTGCACCTGAACTTGGTATGTGTCTGGCGCTGAAATATGGGTCACGATAGATAAAGAACCATCGCGATAGCAGGCGTCAAGATCTGGAGTGATGAAAACATCTTCGATGCAGTATTGAGGCTTAGATAATAGGGTCACATCG